>JAEUTI010000020.1 GCA_016788065.1 Bacteroidia bacterium
ACATATGCCGGAAGTGATTTTCCATTCGCAAAAAGTCGTTCGTTGACTCTTTTATTTTCTTCAGCAATTTCAATGGAGCTCTTATAAATTTCCACCACCTTGAGGGAACTGAGATATCGGAAATATGCTGACTTTATCTGATATACAAGCTCATTCTTATAAGATGTTATTTCAGATGCCTTCATTTCAGCTATTGCTGATTTAATTTTACGATTTTGAATTAAATCGGAATTATAAAATGCAACAGTTGTTCTTAACTTAAGATCGTAAAAATTAGCAGGAAAAAAATTAATCTCCTCATTTTGAATTTGGGGAAAATTATTCGATGCTGTAAGTTGATTCAAGGTACTATATACCGGGTTGAGCAAATCCCCAACTGGAAGTCCGATATTCCGGCCGCCATCACCCGTAGTATAATCACCCATTAAATCTACTTTGGGGAAAAACAAACTTCCTGATTCACGCAATGCTAACACGGCACTTTCATAATCCTGAGTTCTTTGTTGTAAAACCAGGTTATTTTCCAAACCCGTCTTTACATACCTTTCAATGGCAGTTTGTGCAATTGCAGGAATGTCGGATGCAATCACGCTTATAATTACAGCTAAAATGCCTTTCTTTGTTAATACCGTTATCATTCTTTACAGTGTTAAGTTAAATCTCAAAAAAATATCAGATCATTAAAACATTCGGTTAATACTATTTTTCTTCCACTACATTCACCATCCAGTGGAGAGCTTTGTACATGGTAGGAACAACATCGCACACGTCGACCAGTTTCGCAAACCGATCGCGGATTGCCAGTGAAACCAGGCCATGCACCATACCCCAGATTGCCATTGCCATTACATTCACATCACCGGGTTGAATCAGTTTTCTTTCCATACATTCAGAAATAATTCCTTTCAGAACCTGCAAGGCATCATCACCACCTTTCCAGTTACAATCGAGCTTAGTTTTCAATGTTTCCATAGGAGCGGGCAGAATGAACATCAGGTTATAAAACTCCGGATAATCGAGGCCGAACCGAATATAATTCTCTCCTAACTTATGAAGTCGTAACAATGGATTGGCAATATCAAACAAATCCATATTATAGGATTGCATTTTTTGAAATCCAAGCTCATGCAATTCGAAAAGAATTTCATTTTTGTCCTTATAATGGAGATAAACCGTTGTAGGGCTATACTCAATCATATCGGCAATCTTTCGCATTGAAAATCCTTCGTACCCTTCTGCTGCAAAAAGTTTGACAGATGCATCCAGAATTAATTGCTTTAATTCCGCCTTTTGCTTTTCTTTTCTTTCACTTATTCCCATGACGGCACAAAAATACTTAACGGTGTTAAGTAAATCAAGCCAAAATCGCTAATTTAAATATAGTAGATTGATTATCAGTATATTAATTTTTATCGGCAAGTCGTAAGGCGGTATATTTCTTCAAAATAATTTGTACCTTTCCGAACCGAATAAGTGCCATGGACATCCCCAAAG
Organism: Bacteroidia bacterium; assembly: GCA_016788065.1. Classification (GTDB taxonomy): domain Bacteria; phylum Bacteroidota; class Bacteroidia; order AKYH767-A; family OLB10; genus JADKJB01. Next base: position 1,495 of record JAEUTI010000020.1, read on the forward strand.
AACCGAAGCAGCCCATTGAACAAACACTGATTTCATTTCTGGCGTCATTTGAAAGTGCTTTTTTTTCACTCGACTATGAGGGAAAAATCGACAGTTTCAATCAGGCAGCTGTTGATTTATTTAATCTTCCTCATGAAATATTATTAGGGAAATCTTTTCCGTATTTATTATCATCGGGTCATGATCAAATAGCAGAAGTCATTCAGCAATCAATTTCCCGAAATCTGGTCACAGAAATGGATCGTTTTTTTCCCGAAACAGGGAAATGGTTACAAATAAAAATTTACCCGGTAGAAAATTCCTGCAATCTGTTGATAAAAGATATCACTCCAACCCGTCAAGCCGCGTTGTGTGATGAATTGGAAAGGGAAGTATATGCAATGAATGCATCCGGCCATGGAATGCAGGATGTACTTGATCATCTGTTAACTGGAATCAATGCCATTTTCCCTGAATTTACTCCATCGGTGTTGGAACTTGATAAATCAGGGACTAAACTGTATAACCTTTGCTCACCGTTTTTCCCGGAATTTTATATAACCCAACTAAATGGCATAGAAACCGGAATTAATAAAGCATCTTGTGGTACTGCTGCTTATTTAAAACATCCCGTATTTGTAGATGATATAACTACGAGTATTCTGTGGAAAGATTGCTATGAAAGTGCAGCTTCTATGGGTTACATTTCATGCTGGTCGTTTCCGGCATTTGATTCTTCAGGCAATGTTTTGGGCAGTTTGGGAATTTATTCCAAATCGAAAAGAATGCCGGATAGTTTTCATCAATTACATTTGAATAAATTTTGTCGGGCCATCGGAATACTTTTAGAGCACAAGAGACTGGCAGCACAACTTAAATTAAACAATGAGTTATTCGGATATGTAACTAAGGCGACCAATGATGTGATTTGGAATTACGATGTTGCATCCAACACCGTTTTCTGGGGGGCATCATTCAGCAACCTGGTAGGTATTAAACCTGAATCCCATCTTGCGGAATTAGGAGAATGGAAACATCATGTACATGAAGAAGACCGCGACAGAGTAGCTGCTAGCTTTTGGAATACTATTCATTCAGATAACCAAAACAAATGGGAAGCCGAATATCGTTTCATGCGAAAGGATGGGCAATATGCATACATCTTCGACAGAGGTCACGTGATCAGAGATGAGCATGGGAAAGTTATCCGAATGATTGGAGCCATGCAGGATATCACCGAAAGAAAACAAACAGAACTTGAACTGCGTAAGTTGAATGAAACGCTTGAAAAACGTGCATTGGAACTTCAGCAATCAAATGCGGAACTGGAAAAATTCGCTTACATAGCATCTCACGATCTAAAAGAACCACTTCGTATGATATCCGGATTTTTACATTTACTGGATAAAAAATACAACGTTGAACTTGATGAAAGAGCTTTGGAATACATTGCCTTTGCCAGAGATGGTGCAGACCGGATGAAAGAATTGATAAACGACTTATTAGAATACAGCCGTCTCACCACTGCTCTTCCCGATTACGAATATTTTGATGCCTGTCAGGAAATTGAAAATGTCCTGTTAATTTTCAGAAATGAAATTCCGGACCCTGCCTCATGCTTCATCTGTAAAGGCAAATTACATATTTTCGCAGGCAAGAACAGATTCCATCAGTTATTGCTGAATCTCATCAGCAATGCTGTCAAGTACAGAAGTACTCCGTTACCGGAAATAAAAATCGCATGTGCAGAAAACGAATATGCATGGGTGTTTGAAATATCTGATAATGGCATTGGCATTGATCCCGCATACCATGATAAAATTTTTGAAATGTTTACCCGATTACATCATCGGTCTGAATTTTCAGGAACAGGGATCGGACTGGCCATATGCAAAAAAATAATTGAACAACACAACGGTACTATCTCCGTTGTTTCTGCACCCGGCTTTGGCAGCACCTTTAAATTTACAATTCCCAAACCTGCAACAACCAAGATTAAAAACCCTTAAAACAATGGTTGCCTTTAGTTTGTTATTAACGTACAAATACTAAAATACCTATCATTTTACCTGATTGTCAATAACTTACCTTATTGAAACCAATTTAGTAATTTTGCCTCATGGATCCGTTGATTAAAATTTTTGCCATTGTCGGTACTTTCTTCTTTATGGAGTTTGTTGCCTGGTTCACCCATAAATATGTTATGCATGGTCTATTATGGATTTTGCATCGCGACCATCATCAGGGTCACACCGGATTTTTCGAAAGAAATGATGCTTTCTTTCTGATATTCGCTATTCCCAGTTTCTTTCTGATACTTTTCGGAGTTTTAAATGGAAACGACATCCGTCTTTTTATTGGGATAGGAATTGCCGTATACGGACTGTGTTACTTTCTGGTACATGATATTTTTATTCATCAACGTTTTAAAATTTTCCGCAACAGCAATAACTGGTATTTGAGAGCTATCAGAAGAGCACATAAAATGCATCACAAACATCTCAACAAAGAGCATGGTGAATGCTTTGGTATGCTAATGGTGCCATTGAAATATTTTAAGGAGGAACGATAAGTGAACTGGTTTTATCTGGTTTTAAATTTAGCCTCTCTGGCAATACCTTTTGCTTTTAGTTTTGAAAAAAGAGCTGAATTTTATAAAAAATGGCCAGCGCTTTTTCCGGCATTAATTATAACAGCAACTTTTTTTATAATCTGGGATTTTTGGTTCACTGAAATAAATATCTGGCATTTTAATCCACTGTATGTTTTAGGTATCAATTGGGGAAATTTACCTTTTGAAGAATGGATGTTCTTTGTTTTTATTCCCTATTCCTGCGTGTTCATTCATGAATCGATGCGTTATTTTTTACCTGTCGACCCGTTTGAAAAAGCCGGCAAACCCATAGCTATTGTCGTCATTGCCTTTTGCGTATTCATGGCTCTCACATTTCATGATCGTTTGTATACCACAGTTACTTTTACATTGTTGGGCATGTTCCTGACGTTAAATCTTGTTACCTTAAAATCATGGTTTCTGGGGCGGTTTTTCCTCACATACCTCATCTCTCTCATTCCATTTGCTGTGGTTAACGGCTTGCTCACATCTATGCCGGTACTGATTTACAATGATCTTGAAAATTCCGGCATCAGAATTGGAACCATTCCATTCGAAGACTTTTTCTATTCGATGCTCATGTTATTAATGAACATCACTATTTATGAACATTTGATGAAGAAAAAGTGACTTATTGAATATCTATACTTTCACTCCCTATCTTTTTATAGTTTAACTTATCTTTGCAACTTAACAAAATTTTCAGTTCATGAAAAGAGGAATTATCTACCTGCTAATTCTTGCAGCAGTGCTAACAGGTATAAAACTGATTTTTTTTTCTAAAAAAGATACTTCATCCGGAGCGGGTTCCGGAGGTGGCAAAAGCAAATCTGCAATAGCTGTCACCGGCATCATCGTTGCCGGTGAAGGATTGGAAGAACAACTAACTTCAACAGGTACTATTCAGGCAAATGAAGCTGCCGAATTGCGTTCAGAAGTTTCCGGTAAAATCATCAAACTAAATATTGTTGAAGGAAGCAAAGTTTCGAAAGGAACATTACTGGTTAAAATTAATGATGCAGACCTGCAGGCATCTCTTTCAAAGATTGAAAGTCAGTTAAAACTAAATGAAACAAAAGCAGATCGCCTAAACCAATTATTGACATTGAATGGTATCAGCAAAGAAGAATTTGAGGAACTGCAAAACATGATTGATGCCAATAAGGCAGATGTCAAATTTTTGAAAGCACAAATCGAAAAAACTGAAATCAGGGCACCATTTGATGGTATCATTGGGTTACGCACAGTCAGTGAAGGTAGCTATGTGAGTTCCGATAAAGTTATTGCAACCATACAACAAATCAATCCGGTTAAAATTGACTTTTCACTTCCTGAAAAGTACAGTAGTCGCATAAAATCAGGAGGCTCAGTTTCATTTACTGTTGAAGGAAATAAGGAGACATTCAAAGGGACAATTTACGCTATTGAGCCTAAGATAGAAGCAGCAACACGCACTGTAAATATCCGTGCACGTTGCGATAATTCTGACGCATCTCTTTTACCAGGTTCTTTTGCAAAAATTCAATTAGTACTCGACAAAACAGATCAGGCACTAATGGTTCCTACACAGGCCGTGATTCCGGTTTTAAAAGGAAAAAAAGTCTTTGTAAGTCAAAATGGAATTGCTTTATCCAGAATGATTGATACCGGGGTTAGAACAGAAAGTCATGTAGAAGTTACGGATGGCTTGCTACCCGGCGATACAGTTATTGTCACCGGCATCATGCAATTACGTGACAGTGTACCCGTTCAGGTGAGAATTCATCAGGTAACCAAAAACTAAACAGGAAGAAACTATGTCAATATCTTCCACCAGCATAAACCGACCCGTACTGGCAATTGTAATGTCGGTTATCATTGTGCTTTTTGGTTTAATCGGATATAACAGTCTCGGTGTCCGTGAATACCCTTCTATTGACCCACCTGTCATTACTGTTCGTACTGCGTATACAGGAGCTAATGCCGACGTTATTGAATCGCAAATTACAGAGCCACTTGAAAAAGCAATTAATGGAATAGCAGGTATTCGATCTATTTCATCATCGAGTAATCAGGGATCAAGCGTTATAACAGTTGAATTTAATCTCGATGAAAATCTGGAAGCAGCAGCCAATGATGTCAGGGATAAAGTATCACAAGCTATAAGGCAATTGCCACAAGATATTGATGGATTGCCAACTGTCACCAAATCGGATGCAAATTCAGATGCGATTATTTCTTTAACAGTACAGAGCAACACCAAAAACCATCTGGAAGTTACCGAATATGGTGAAAATGTAATTGCTGAACGCTTGCAAACAATTCCAGGAGTTAGTACTGTTCAGATTTGGGGTCAGAAGCGATATGCAATGCGAATCTGGATGGACCCGGCTAAACTTGCTGCATACCAACTTACGCCACTGGATGTAAGAAATGCTCTCGACAGAGAAAATATAGAACTTCCCTCAGGGAAAATAGCAGGAGATAATACCGAATTAACAGTTAAAACTGCCGGTAAATTTTCTACTGAAGAAGATTTTAATTCGATGATCATTAAATCGGATGGCAATCAGGTAGTAACACTTCAGGATATAGGTTATGCTACTCTGGGACCTGAAAATGAAGAAACTATTTTGAGACAATCGGGAGTTCCGATGATTGCCATAGCTTTAATCCCACAACCCGGAGCCAATTATATTGAAATTGCTGATGAGTTTTATAAGAGGGTTGAACAAATTAAAAAAGAAATCCCTGACGATTACAAACTCGATATTGCACTTGATAACACCCGTTTCATTAAACAATCGATTTTAGAGGTTCAGGAAACATTATTAATTGCGATTATTCTCGTTATTCTAATCATTTATCTTTTCTTCCGCGACTGGCTGATTGCATTTCGTCCTTTAATTGATATTCCTGTTTCTCTTATCGGAGCATTTTTTATCATGTATCTGATGGGATATTCGATCAATGTACTCACTCTTCTTGCAATTGTACTTGCTACCGGATTGGTGGTAGATGATGGAATTGTAGTAACGGAAAATATTTATAAGAAAGTTGAAAAAGGGATGAATCCGGTTGCCGCCGCTCATAAAGGCGCCAATGAAATCTTTTTTGCTGTTGTTTCAACATCTGTTACACTAGCAGCTGTTTTCCTTCCTGTAATTTTCCTGGAAGGATTTGTCGGACGGCTATTCCGTGAATTTGGTGTCGTGCTGGCTGGCGCAGTGCTTATTTCAGCCTTTGTCTCACTTACTCTCACTCCTATGCTGAATGCTAAACTGATTCGTAAAGAACAAAAGCATTCCCGTTTCTACATTATGACAGAACCATTTTTTCAAAAAATGAATGACAGCTATGCTTCAGCATTAGCTCAATTCATGAAGCACAAATGGTATGGTGTGGGATTAGTTCTTGTAGCATTTTTCCTCATTTTCTGGATGAACTCCTTACTTCAATCGGAATTATCGCCACTCGAAGACCGTTCTTACATTCGCATGTCCATTACTGCACCTGAAGGATCATCATTTGAATACACCGATCGCTTCATGTACAAAATAGTAGATTTAGTGAATGATTCATTTCCGGAAAAAAAGGTTCTGCTCACTGTAACGGCGCCTGGCTTCACCGGATCGGGAGCTGTTAACACTGGATTTTCCCGGTTTGTACTGGTAGATCCCGATCAACGTACCAGGTCGCAAAGTGAAATTGCTGAATTACTTACTGCCAAAACAAAAGCATTCCCTGAAGCCAGAACATTTGTAATTCAGGAACAAACTATTTCAGCCGGCGGACAGGCAGCAAGGGGTGGATTACCAGTACAGTTTGTTTTACAGGCACCCGACTTTGAACGTTTGAAAGAAGTATTGCCCAGATTCCTGGATGAAGCGAATAAAAATCCTGTTTTTCAGGGAGTCGATGCAAATCTAAAATTCAATAAACCCGAAATCAATATTACGATAAATCGCGAGAAAGCTCAAAACCTCGGAGTTGCTGTGGCAGATATTGCACAAACGCTGCAGCTTGCTTTCAGTGGTCAGCGATTCAGTTATTTCACTATGAAGGGCAAACAATATCAGGTAATTGGTCAAGTCGACCGCAGTAACCGCGATGAGCCTCTTGATCTGACATCAGTTTATGTTAAAAATAATCGTGGTGAATTGATTCAAATTGATAACTTAGTGAATGTGGAAGAACAAAGTAATCCGCCTCAATTGTACCATTACAACCGATACATGTCTGCAACCGTTTCCGCTGGTCTTGCTCCAGGTAAAACAGTTGGCGATGGCATACAAGCGATGGAAGAAATTGCAGCATCTGTTCTCGATGATTCCTTCTCAACATCACTCACCGGAGCATCCCGCGATTTTGCAGAGAGCTCATCAAATATTTTATTTGCATTTGTTCTTGCGCTCATTCTTATCTACCTGATTCTTGCAGCGCAGTTTGAAAGCTTTATTGATCCTTTAATCATTATGATTACGGTGCCACTTGCACTGGCAGGCGCTCTTTTCTCACTTTGGTATTTCAATCAAACCATGAATATCTTCAGCCAGATTGGCCTCATCATGTTAATCGGTTTGGTTACAAAAAATGGAATTTTGATTGTGGAGTTTGCCAACCAATTAAGAGAACAGGGCCTTCCGAAATCACAGGCAATTTTACAGGCCGCTGAAGCACGACTTCGTCCTATTTTAATGACTACCATGGCAACCGTATTAGGTGCACTTCCTATTGCACTGGCATTAGGTGCAGGAGCTGAGAGCAGGAAATCTATGGGAATTGTAATCATCGGTGGGCTATTATTTAGTTTAATACTTACTTTATTTGTGATACCTGCCATGTATCAGCTTTTATCAATCAAAAAAGATGCACAGCCTGAAAACATTTCAAACTCTGAAGAACAAAAACATGAATATCCGATGTAGCATATTTTTATTTTTGATAGTGTTTGCTTCATATCAAGGACAAGCACAGGAAACCTTATCTCTTTCCAAAGCGATTGAAACTGCAATTCAACAAAACTTCTACATTAAAACTGTAAGAAATAATAAAAGTATTGCAGAAAATAATAACACCATTGGAAATGCTGGATGGTTGCCTTCAGTTGATATTGGCGCTTCAGTCAACACCAGTAGCGCCAATACAGAGCAGGAATATGCAGATGGAAGAAAAGTAAACAGTGATAATGCAGGCTCAGACAACCTGCAGGCAGGTGCGGCATTAACCTGGACCCTTTTCGACGGGTTGCAAATGTTTGCAACAAAAAGCCGGTTGAATTCCGAGAGTATTCTGGCTGATGTTGATTTGAAAATCCAAATCGAAAACCTTGCAGCTACTGTGATTGAAAATTATTTCAATATTGTACGCTTAAATCAACAGATAAAAGTAACAGCAGAAAGTATTTCAATTTATGAAGACCGTTTGAAAATTGCTGAAGCAAAATTCAAAATTGGTTCTGCTTCCAAACTGGAAGCACTTCAAACCAAAGTAGATTTAAATGCTGCTAAATCCCGCTTGATGTTACTTGAGATTGAAAAAGACAAAGCTATTACTGCACTTTTTTATCAGATGGGAATAAAAAATAATCCCCAAATTTCTTTATCCGATACGGTTAAAATAGATTATCAGCCTCAATATGCTGAATTGCTAAAATCGATTCCTCAAACAAACAAAGAAATCAAAATTCAGGAACTGAAATATGCTATTAGCAATGATGTCATACGCGAAGTAAAAGCTTTGCAATTACCTGTTCTTAATTTGAATGTAAACTACAATCTAACCAGAACAGAAAATGAAGTTGGTTTTCTTTTGCTTAATCAGAATCAAGGCTATAATGCCGGCCTTACGCTTTCATGGAATCTTTTCAATGGCATGAACACCCGTCGACAAATCAACAATGCTAAACTTTTTGCATCTTCCGAAAATGCAACTTTAGAAGCCGTTAAACTTCGCATTGAAAATGATTTATGGCTTGCATTTCGGAATTTTGAAACCGAGAAGGAATTACTGCAAATGGAAATCTCCAATACTGAAGTGGTTCGTGAGAATGTCACCGTTGCTCTGGAAGCATACCGGTTGGGTACTATTTCGGGGTTGCAGCTAAAAGATGCTCAAAATGCATTTGAGGAGGCTATGAGTCGGGTAGCTGATGCTCATTACCGCACCAAATTGGCTGAAACAGAACTCATGAAACTCAACGGAGATCTGGTAAAATAATACACTTGCAAAACTTAGTTGCCTTTCCATCTGTTTAACTGCTCATGGAAACCAAAAATTACCTGGTTGCAGGTGGCACTTCAGGAATCGGTAAAGAAATTGTAAAACAATTATTAGCTTCAAAACATCGGGTATTTGTTATTGCCAGAAATATTCCGGAAGCAGCTCTTCAGCTTGAGGGAGCTACCTATTTTAAGGCTGACTGTACAGATTCAGCAGTTGTTTTTCCTGAAATAAGTGAGCCTTTACATGGAATGGTTTATTGCCCGGGTTCCATTAATCTCAAACCATTTAAAAATCTCAGAGATGATGACTTTTATATGGATTGGAATGTGAACTTTTTGGGTGCCGTAAAAATGTTGCGAAATTACTTGCCGGCACTTCAATTGTCCGGAAATGCTTCTGTTTTGTTTTTCTCAACGGTTGCAGTACAAACCGGAATGCCTTTTCATGCATCTGTTGCCGCAGCCAAAGGTGCAATTGAAGGATTTGCCCGGGCCATGGCCGCCGAGCTTGCACCAACAATCCGGGTGAATGTGATTGCTCCATCTTTAACAGATACTCCACTTGCATCACGATTGATTAATCATGAAACCAAATTGCAAGGAGCAAAAGACCGGCATCCATTAAAGCGAATTGGTTCTCCTGATGAAATTGCATCCATGGCAACTTTACTGCTCGATGACAGGGGTAGCTGGATGACAGGTCAAATAATAAAAGTAGACGGAGGCATCTCCGCACTAAAATAATTATGAAAATATATTCTTTTGAAACTACACAGGAAATTCCATTATCGGTCTCAGAAGCCTGGGATTTTCTGAGCTCACCTGCAAATCTGAAAAAAATTACTCCACCTGAAATGGGTTTTGAGATTACATCAGATTACAAAGGTGAAAAAATGTATGCCGGTCAAATTATTTCTTATATTGTAAAACCTTTAGCAGGAGTACCTATGAGATGGGTTACAGAAATTACCCATGTAGATGAGCCCAGGTATTTTGTAGATGAGCAACGCTTTGGACCTTATGCAATGTGGCATCATAAACATTTTATTGAGAAATCTGAAAACGGCGTGATCATGAGGGATGTAGTGCACTACGCCATTCCCATGGGAATCATAGGACAGTTTCTGAATGCATTAATCATCCGAAAAAAAATTAAAGCGATATTTGATTACCGCTTTAAAAAACTGGAAGCCATGTTTGGCATAATAAAGCCAACCGGAAAATATTAAGGCTGTATCGTTTCGGTTGAATCAGAAATCATCTCTTCTGAATCATCGTTGTTCGACATCTGAATCATTCCGGTATTAGTCGACCGGATTGTTTGAGTACGATGTGCCGAAGTAGTAATTTTTCGGGAGTTGGAACCCTGTCCGTCGACATAAGTTTCTTTCCAGCCTTCTATCAAAAAAGGAAAATCTTTCTGAAAAAAGATATCTAACCTGCGACCATCAACTGGGTACTCAATTTTATAATGCTGTAAAACTGCACCAGTTTTAATAGCAGTAGGAATATCACTCTGTAGAGCATCTGTAAGAGTAAGTTCAGCTAAAACTGGTTTAATAACTGATTGCCTCAACCGCATTGAAGTAAGTCCGGGAATAACCTGGATTTTCCCAACCGGAAGAGCTGAAGGATTCGTTCTGATCATGCACCACAACTGATCCTCGGTAACGCACAACATGGCAACACGGTTAATATCTCCTTCATTTGCGTTGAATGAACGTAATTGAACATTGTACTTGTTAGCATCCAGATTTAGCTGCAACCAGGATAATCCTTCTCTTTCATGAACGGTACCGACTAATTTCAATGCAAAAGGTCCTTCCCTCATAATTTCCGGAATTACAGTGGTAGAAGCTACAGAATTTTCAAACAAACCGGTTGCAAAATGCTTTCTGGAATTCAATACCATCACACGGATATGATCCGCATTTGCTGTATCGAATTTCATTACCGGCAACTGACGACTTCTTGAGTAAGTTGCAAGAGAATATTCCAGAGTTGCTTCACCATGGTGCAACTGACCGTATTTCGATTGATGTAATGCAAATGAACTTATTTCAGAACCTTGTGGATACCAATAGTCGCGAAACTCAGCAACAAGAGGCGCCACAACTTTTTTCACTTTTTTCTCCCTATGAGAGCAGGAGGAAAATATGCCTGCCAGAATTAATACCAAAAGTTGCAAACCTGAATAGAACTTTCTCATGGAATATGAATGTGGATGCAAAATTATTGAAATATATGATGAGTGATGCGTTCATAAAAAACTATTCTAAACATATCACAGAAAACACATTATCGGAATCAGGCGATTCCGACCAAAATCAACCAATTTTTCATTTTTTCAATAAAATTTCCGAATTTTAGCTGAACTTTTATCGAAACCTCCTCTTATTGACCTATAATGCAAGAACGTTCCAATCGCTTTATGAAGACTGGCTTGATCACCTTACTGGTGCTTGGCTCTGCAGTGGCGGCTTTTGGTCTAACTTTTCATTTTTTCGGCCAATCCGAGATCGTACCTGCCCCCAGCAAGCAATTTGGATTTTTAGGGTTAGCACCTCTGGGAATTATTGATCGTACTTATTTACTGATTACCGGCCAGAAATTGTATTGGTATCCTGTACCTATGTTTTTTTGCCTTTGGGCAACTTATTCATTAATTGCAATGCTCATTGCCTGGATTTACTTTAAAACTAAAAAATCGTAAGTAATTGTTTTATAATATCTTATAAACTTCTAAGTAATTTTATTATCTGATACAAAGGAGAATTTCTATTTGGGGTAAATTATTGAAATATTAGAATTGCAACCCTATATGGTGTAAATTTGCAGGCCTTTCATGCTGACTGAATTTCAATCGGCATTGAACAACCTTAATGAAAAAAGTACTTCTGATTACCAATATTCCTAATCCTTACCGAATCCCGCTGTTCAACGAGATCAGTAAGCAATTTGCCGCTGCAGAAATTCATCTCAAAATAGTTTTTGGAGCTGCCGGATATAAACGCAGATTTTTCACCATTGACCCTTCCGAAATTTCATACGATTTTGAAATATTAAAAGATGAAGCCCACACATTCAGTGAAGATGCTGAAAAAAGCTATTTTCTTTACAAGGGGCTGAAGGAAGTAATGAATAAGGAAAACCCTGATGCGGTTATTGTTGCCGGATTTTCTCCAGCTACCATGAAAGTATTTTTCCGCAAACTATTAAAAGGAACGCCATACATCATTTATAGCGGAACTATAGAGCAAGGTAACCGCTCCGGAAGTCTGTTGAGAAGGATTCAAAGAACCATTCTTTGCAAAGGTGCATCAGCCTTCGTTGCTTATGGCAACCTTGCAAAAAAATACCTTATCAGTATCGGTGCACCGGAATCGAAAGTTTATATTGGGAGAAATACCGTTGATACCACTTTTTTCTCAGAACGGACAGATGCTTTCCGAAAAGAAAATAAATCGGACAACAATAAAGTCCGCTTTACCTATCTGGGATATTTGGTACCCCGAAAAAATGTGCAACTACTACTGGAATCTGTTAAAATCGTAGCTGAACAAAGAAGAGACTTTGTACTAGACGTTTTAGGAGATGGCATAAGTTCTGATTCATTGAAAAAATATGTTAGTGATAACAAACTTGAGGATGTAGTTATTTTTCATGGCTTCAAGCAAAAGGCAGAAATTCCGGAATTCTTCGCACAAAGCAGCGGATTGCTATTTCAAACCGATTTTGATATCTGGGGACTTGTTTTGAACGAAGCAATGGCTGCAGGAGTACCCTGCTTATCATCACCGAATGCCGGAGCTACCTTTGATCTCATTCAGGAAGGCGAAACCGGTTTCCGTGTTGATTTCACAGATCGCGAATTAGTTGCATCCAAAATAAAATGGCTTATTGAAAACAGGGAAGAAGCAAAATTAATGGGCGAACGTGCTCGTGCGTTTATGAGCAAAAATGTTACACTGGAACTGGCAGCAAAAGGATTCCTGAACGCTGTACTTTCAGTAATAAAAAAATAATATTGTATTGTTACTATTTGAATCAAAATGAAAGTACTCTTCTACCTTGGTCATCCGGCTCACTACCACCTCTTCAAAAATGCTATTCGTGCTTTCGGCCCGGAAAAAAGTGTAGTGCTAATTAAGACTAAAGATGTTCTTGAGCGATTATTGATTGAAGATAAAATTCCTTACATTAATGTTGATGAATCCAGTTCAAGAAATCAGGCAGGTAAGACTTTCAAAATTGCTCGTAAGTTTGGCAAGCGAATGCTGAAAATTTATGGAATCATTAGAAAAAATAAGCCTGATATTTTAACAGGAAGTGCTGCAGAACTAGCAGTACTTGGGAAGGTCCTTGGTATTCCTTCCTGCATCTTTAATGAAGACGATTATGAAGTGGTAGCTCCTTTTGCAAAAATTGTCGGCCCAACTGCCACGCATCTGGTTTGCCCTGATGTTACAAGTGCCTGGAAATGGAATCATAAAAAACTTGCCTACAACAGTTACCATGAACTTGCATATTTACATCCCGACCATTTTACCCCCGACCGGAAAAAAGTTGCCGGAATCTTTGAAGAGGGAAAGCGAAATTTCATTCTGCGCTTTGTAGAACTTGGAGCTTATCATGATGTTGGCAAAACCGGATTGACTGATGAGTTGGCAACCCGCTTGATCCAGATTCTGGAACCTCATGGAAAAATATACATCACTTCCGAAAGAGAGCTTCCTCCGCAATTCGAACCTTATCGCATTGCCATTAAGGCAACTGATATTCACCATGCACTATATTTTGCCGATATGCTAATTGGAGACAGTCAAACTATGACTGCTGAAGCAGCCGTTTTGGGAACTCCGGCACTCCGATACAACGATTTTGTAGGCAAATTAAGTTATCTGGAAGATCTGGAGCATAATTTCGGATTGACTTATGGCTTTAAAACCTCCAATAGTGAAGGACTAGTTGCGAAAGTGGCTGAAATGGTCAACAATCCAAACCTTAAGCAAGAATGGGCTGAAAAGCGTAAAGTGCTTTTGACAAAGAAAATAAATCTTGCCGCCTGGATGGTAAATCTGCTTGCAAATTATCCAAATTCACTTCCTGTTAAAAAATAATCAAGGGGGTTTCTGTTTCCGTTCAGTTCTATTTTCTATATTTGAGATTGCAAAACCATAAGATACTAAATCACATTATTGTGTATCTTATTCAAACATGCTGTTTATGAAAAACCATCTAAGAATAGTATTATTCCTTTTACTTGCTTCCAATATTTCAATCTCAAATGCCCAGGTAGTTTTTCAACATGTTGATTATAGTCAGATTTATGACTATCTCGATGAAATGGCTAATATGAAAGTTATTGAATTGAACAGTGCTGTTAAACCCTATACACGCATATTCATTGCCGAGAAACTTTCCGAAATTGGCAGTAAAAAAGAAACACTAAACAAAAGACAACAGGAAGAATGGAAATTTTACATGCGGGAATATTCAAAAGAACTGGATGCTTCAGCACAAACTGATTTTCTGACAAAAAAAATGTTCGGTTCTAACCGGACTAAATTCAGGGATCGGGAAAAAAGAGTTGATCTGTTTTATTTCCGTGATTCGATGTTTATGTTTACGCTAAATCCTATACTGGGAGCTCAGTTCTGGACTAACGACAGCGGCAATGTTTATCATCGCTGGAATGGTGCCGAAATGATGTTTTATGCAGGAAAGCATCTCGGAGTTTATGCCAATCTGCGTGATAATTATATGAGCAAAGCTATTACCAGCCCCGGCTTTTTAACACAGCAAACCGGAGGAGGATTCAAAAACCCAACGTATGGATTCAGCAACCGGGATGCTGTTGAATATTCTGAAATGCGGGGAGGAATAACTTTCAATGGCAAATGGGGATACATCGGACTTATTAAAGATCATAATGTGTGGGGCAACAACTATAATGGCGCTAATATTCTTTCATCACGTGCACCATCTTTTGCTCAGATCAGACTGCAGGTGAAACCATCCAAATGGCTTGAATTAAATTATTTTCATGGATGGCTGTCATCAAAGGTAGTAGATACTGCTGCAACACAATTTTATGGAACAGGTACAACTACCGCTTATGTTCCTAAATACATGGCAGCAAATTTTATTACGGTGAAACCGGTTAAAAATCTTCACTTCAGCATAGGTAATTCTATTATTTATTCCCAGGATTTTAATGCAGGATTTTTAATCCCTTTTATTTTTTACAAATCACTTGATCATACCTATTCAACACTTGGTAATTCACAGCTATTTGTCGATTTGAGTGTACGCAATCTGAAACATTGCCATTTTTATGTTACCGGATTTTTTGATGACATTTCATTTGGCAGACTTTTCGAAGAAAATGCACTCAATCCATGGAGTATAAAAGCTGGAACAAGAATTTCCAATATCATAAAAAATGTATCACTCACTGCTGAGTATACAAGAAATAATGTTTTGGCTTACAAGCATTTTAATCCTGAAACAACATTTGAAACTACAAAATATAACATGGGTCATTATTTGCGTGATAATGCTCAGGATATATTTCTGATGGTATCATTCAAACCCGTTGCAAGGTTGTCGGTAGACCTCATTTATAATTATTCAAACAAAGGTCCCGATTACCCCGATGATCGCAATGCGGTTGATCCTGTTACCGGACAAGATATAATTTTCACCTACCCTTTCCAGGAAAAACTGATCTGGGAGAAAACCGCTTACGCTGTCCAGGCTCAATATGACATTTTAAATGATTTCACCCTGAGAGCCAAAGTTGAAATGGCTGATGTTAAAGATGAGACCGGTGTTTATACGCACCCATTGTTTCAAGGTGACCAGATGACCACCTCACTTATGTTAACGGTTGGTTTTTAAAGGTTTACGAATAAATCGTAAATTTTCGCTTCCGACCCGGCAGTAAAATTGGAATTGGCCCCTGACTGCAGCTTAATACGGGATCTTTCCTACCTTTGCACTCCAAATATTTAGTATTATGCTTCGTACACACACATGCGGTGAATTGAATTTATCATTTGCCGGACAAACTGTTACTCTTTGCGGCTGGGTTCAAAAATCACGTGATCTGGGCGGATTAACTTTTGTTGATTTACGCGATCGCTATGGAATCACCCAGTTGATTTTCAACATGGAAACAAATGCCTCGTTGTGTACACAGGCAAGACAACTGGGGCGTGAATTTGTAATTAAAGCAATTGGAACTGTTGCCGAAAGAAGTAGCAAAAATCCGAAAATGAATACCGGAGACATTGAAATTCATGTCACACAATTTGAAATTTTAAATGCCTCAATCACACCTCCGTTTACCATTGAAGAAGAGACAGATGGTGGTGATGATTTGCGCATGAAATACAGATATCTTGATTTGCGCAGAGCACCGGTAATGAACAGCATTTTATTACGTCACCGTATGGCTCAGGAAACCCGGAAGTATTTAGACATGCAGGGTTTTGTCGAAATAGAAACACCGGTATTGATTAAATCGACACCTGAAGGAGCCCGTGATTTTGTGGTGCCTTCCAGAATGAATCAAGGTGAATTTTATGCTTTGCCACAGTCCCCTCAAACTTTCAAACAACTTTTGATGGTTTCTGGATTCGATAAATATTTTCAGATTGTAAAATGTTTCCGTGACGAAGATCTCCGTGCCGACCGCCAGCCTGAATTTACACAGATAGACTGTGAGATGAGTTTTATTGAACGTGAAGATATTCTCAACATGTTTGAAGGTTTGGTGAAATATCTTTTCAAAGAAGTTAAACAAGTTGATATTCCAAAACTTGAAAGAATTTCGTATGCGGATGCCATGAAATATTATGGTAACGACAAACCCGATCTTCGTTTCGGAATGCAAATTGCGGAACTCACATCATTGGTTCAAAACAAAGGATTTAAAGTTTTTGATGATGCGGAAGTGGTTGTTGCTATCAATGTAACGGGAGCTTCTGAGTATACACGCAAGCAGTTAGATGAACTTACCGAATGGGTTAAACGTCCACAATTGGGCATGTCGGGATTAATCTACGTAAAACATAATAGCGATGGAACATTGAAATCTTCTGTAGATAAATTCTTTTCAGAAGATGAATTAAAAAAATGGGCATCTGCAACTTCAAGTAATTCAGGTGATCTTATTCTTGTTTTAGCAGGGAAATCATCAAAAACACGCAAGGCTATGTCGGAGCTGCGACTGGAAATGGGCGAACGTTTGGGGCTACGAGATAAGAATACTTTCAAGTGCGCATGGGTATTAGACTTCCCATTATTAGAACAGGATGAAGAAAGTGGCAGATGGCATGCAATGCACCATCCGTTCACTTCAGCACTTCCTGAAGATCTTCATTTACTGAAATCCGATCCGGGTAATGTTCGAGCCAATGCATACGATATGGTTATCAATGGTGTTGAAGTTGGTGGTGGTTCTATTCGTATTCATGATAAGCAGATACAAAAGCAAATGTTTTCACTGCTTGGATTTAGTGATGAAGAAGCACAAAAGCAATTTGGATTTTTAATGAATGCTTTTGAATTTGGAGCACCTCCACACGGTGGTATTGCATTTGGTTTCGACAGACTCTGTTCGCTATTTGGAGGATCTGAATCCATTCGTGATTTCATTGCATTCCCAAAGAACAATTCGGGTAGGGATGTGATGATCGATTCACCCTCAGTTATTAGTCTGGATCAACTTAAGGAACTGGGAATTTCCACTAATTCACCCGCCTAAAAGCAGTTTTCACCCAACTTTTTTTGCCGCTGACCAACTTTTGACCTCAAAATGAGGCAATTAGCTATTTTTTTGCGTACTTTTAAATTGTAAAAAAAGGCATCTTTCAGCTACTGTTTTGCGTACAATTGCGAATTAACATTACTGATAATCACTAAAAAGACAACTCAACAACCCGAAACCAAAACCAAACCCATGAATAAATTCTCCCTCCGTTTATTGATGTTTTTCCTGATCTTCTTTGCAGGAATTACACTTACCAGGGCACAGCAAACAGAACGGTTTGCCGACCTGATTGTTAAGGCTCCAGGACTAGATATTTCCAAATCACTGGAGAATATCAAAACACAGCTAAACAGTGTGCATGGTTTAACATTAGTTGCTGCTTACAAAAAATCGGATATGCTTCATTTCCGCATTGATCGTCAATTGCACGCAGATAACAGTGTAGTATATACGCTCTTCCCGGATTTAACATTTACTTTGGTAGAGGATAGAGATGCTGTTAAAGCGCTGGTTGATGAAGCCACACTTCCTAAAAATGACACTGCAACACCTGCAAAAACAAAAACTGAATAACCCTAAAAACTAAGAAAACATGAGAACAAACATACACTCACTTTTAAGAATGTTTCTGGTTTCCTTTGTAATGGGAATCATGATAATTCCGGGTTCTTTAAAAGCACAAATTACCAATGGTAATTTTGAAATCGGTGCCGGATTAGGATTTACAAACTGGACAACTGTTAATAGCGGAACCAATGCCTGGTATTGTGGAGCATTGGGTGCACAGGCGGGTGTTCGAGGAGCATTTATTTCTAGCACAGCCGGTGCATCTCTCACATATAACAAGGGGAATGCTCAAGTTTCGCACTTTTATCAGGCAGCAGTAAATATTCCTGCCGGACAAAACATTTTGCAGTTTAACTGGAAAGGTTTCGGAGAAAATAACTATGATTTCCTTGAAGTTTTTCTGGTTCCAAACGGAACTCCGGTTACTGCCGGTATCCGGATGGGAATAATCAATCGTGTTGGTGGTCCATATCAGGGACAATCGGCTTGGCAATTGGTGAATGTGAATCTGGGTTGCTTTGCATCAGCACAATCCAGAACAATTGTATTCAGCTGGGTGAATGATGGATCTTTAGGAACTGATCCTCCCGGATGTATTGATAATGTAACCTTGATTACCAACCCTCTTCCAGTCACTGGTTTGACATGCGCTAATGCTGTTAATATTCCTGCTTTACCATACAACGTTGCCGGAGAAAGTACAGCATGTATGGGTAATGATTATACTGCTGCTACTCCGGGAATTTGCAACGGAACTTTTGCTTTTGGAGAAGATAAAGTATATTCTTATACAGCCACAGCAACAGAATGTATCAGTATTACTTTAACCGGAACAAGCACAGATGATATTGGCTTTGCCGTTTACCAGGGATGTCCCGGTGGCGGTGGTGTTTGTATTGGTAGTGGAGGACCTGCTACATCCAATATTTTATCGGGTAGTGTAACACTTCCTGGTGCAGGAACTTATTATATAATTATTGATTCAAGAAATCCATCAAGCAGTGTAAGTTATAACCTGCTTATAAATTCATTTGGAGCAGGTGCATTTAATGACGCTCCTTTCCAGGCTCAACCTTTACCATTTAATATTCCAATTGCCGGAAACAATACTTGCTCCGGCGGATCTGATGAGCCGGCGCAACCTGCATGTTTCTTACCTGCAGTTGGCAATGTTATGAATTCTGTTTGGTTCAGCTTCATCGCTCCTGCATCGGGATGTGTAAAAGTAAAAACCATTCTGGGAACCTTAAGAAATACGCAAATAGCATTATTTGGTCCTGTTCTTGGAACCATTCCTGCAGGGTCAGGAAATACACTCGTTCCGAGAAACTGTAATCAGGATCAGGCAGCTTGCGGAACAAATCAATATGCAAACTCAGAATTTACCGCTTCTGCACTTTCTCCCGGATTCACCTATTATATTATGGTGGATGGTTTTGGAAACACTACCGGAAGTTTCTCTATTTATATTATTGATGGTGGAATAGGATGCGTCAATCAGTTTCCACCCACTCCGGGTCAGGACTGTCTTTCACCATTCCCTGTTTGTAAAACATCAATTAATATTGCTAATCCGGGACCACAGGCATTTGGTTCGTTCTGTGATTTCCCAAATGGCGTAAATTGTTTGGCTTCAGGAGAACGTGGTTCTTACTGGTATAAAATTGCAATTTCAGGTGCAGGCTTCTTAGAGTTCAATATTGTACCTAACGACTGGCCTGGTCCTCCGTCAACAGCTGCAACCGATTATGACTTTGCCATTTGGAAAACTAAAACCGCAGGAGTTCCCGGACCTGCCAACTGTGGTAACTTAGGAACCACAGCTCCGGTTTCATGTAATTACAGCGCTCTTGGGGTAACAGGACTTTATAGTGCTGCGAATGGAGTTGCACCACCTGCATTCCCGGGTTTTGGTGGTGCTTACATGCAACGGATAACAGTAGCTGCTGGTGATGAATATTATCTCAACATCAGTAACTTCTCAAATAGTACTTCCGGATTTACGTTAAACTTCTCCGCAACCTCACCTATCGCATATACACCTGCTGCAGGTGGTAATTTATTATGGACAGGTAGCTTGAGTACCGATTGGTACAATCCGGAAAACTGGGGAGGCTGCGCTGTTCCAAACTGTGTATATAATGTGGTTATTCCTGCTGCGCCGGTTAATCAGCCAAATATTACCGGATTAACTGCTGTTTGCGGAAGTGTCGATATTAATATTGGCGCTACCCTTTCAATGGCTGCGAATTCTCAGTTAAAAGTCTGCAACAATTTTGTAAATAATGGATCACTTTTGACTTCTGCTAATTCAACTATTCTTATGCAAAGTGATTCAGCAGTTCAAAACCAATCAATGACAGGGGCTATGACAGGGGCAAATGCGTTGTGGAATCTTACTATTTCGAAACCTACAACTGTTGGAGGAAATACTGTAACGCTAAACAACGACCTCGATAACCGTGGTAACTTTATTGTAAACACAACCAATAGCGGTGGTAGCTTTAATGCCAGCGGCAGATACCATAAAGTAGCAGGTAATTTTACTGTTTGGTATTCTTCATTGCCTTATGGTGTTTACTCCGCTGCTTCAACTCTTGAATTTAACGGCACAGCAAATCAAAATTATTTCAACAGAGGATCTTTAAATAGTGTTCTCATGAATAATGGTGTTGGAGGGCTTGTAACTTTAGGAAACAGCGGTGCCACTGACTGGATGCTTATCGGAGGTACATTAACCCTTACTAATGGAAGAATTCTCACAGGTGCAAACAGAGTAAATGTCATTAACAGCGCTGCTGCGGCAGTTTCAACTGGTAACATCAATAGTTATGTAGAAGGAAATCTGAAACGCAACTTACTTGCAACAGGAGGTTTATATGACTTCCCGGTAGGAACAGCATTGAGAGGATATCAACGAATTAATTTCAACATCAACAACCCAAATACCAAAACTAATATGCAGGTATCGTTTAATAACACCGCGCCTGCTGCATATCCTGTTCTGGGTCCTGAGTGCGTGACTGCGTTGTTCGATCAAACGGCTTTGAACCATGGTGTATGGAATGTTATTACCACACCACCTTCAGGAGCTTCACCAACCTTCAATGCAACTGCATTTAACCGAAATTACTCCAATCCACAATCAGGATTTACCATCATGAGTAAGTATCTGGCGAATCCATGGACACTGGAAGGTGTTTGTGTTCCGGCTTCTCCAATTACTGCTATACAGCGAAATGGCATGACTACATTGAACACCGGATTGCAACTTGGAATTGCCCAGGCACTTACCCCACTTCCAATTGATCTGCTTTCGTTTGATGCATACCCTAAAGCAAAATCAATTACTTTGAAATTTATAACTGCTTCTGAAGTTAATAACAGAGGATTCGAAATTCAACGTAGTTTGTCGCCACCTGAATTCAAAAACATAGGTTGGGTAGATGGTCATGGAACTACAAGTGAAATTCACGAGTATTCTTTCGATGATCGTGATGTTGTTCCGAACAATACTTATTACTACCGATTGAAACAAATCGATTTTGATGGCAAATCAGAATTCTCTGAAATTGTTGCTGCTAAAATTACCGGGTCAAACTTCTTTATGAATGTGATTCCGAATCCATATTCAGGAAAAACCAATATTACCTTCTCGCTCGAAAGTGAAGCAGATGTTAGTATTGAAGTTTTGAATACTATGGGTCAAAGAGTAGCACTGCTTGATCAGGGCATGAAAGCAAAAGGCGATTACCGCTATGATTTCAGTGCTAAAGAAAAAGGTTATGCGACCGGAATGTATACTGTTCGTGTTATTGTGAATGGCGAAGTTCACAGCAAACGAATTGTTGAACTTGATTAAGATTTAATCTTAAGGTATAAAAAAAGGCTGCTTCTTCTGAAGCAGCCTTTTTTTATGGAACCAATTCCCGGAAATACAGCCAGGGTATATTAATCATTTTTTCTTGATTACCGTTCACTGATTACTGATCACTGCTCACTGTTTACTGATCCCGGTTCGTAGACGCATGGCAATGCGTCTCTACATTGTCACTGATCACTGATCCCGGTTCGTAGACGCATGGCAATGCGTCTCTACATTGTCACTGATTACTGATTACTGATCCTGGTTCGTAGACGCATGGTAATGCGTCTCTACATTGTTACTGATCACTGATCCCGGTTCGTAGACGCATGGCAATGCGTCTCTACATTGTCACTGATCACCCTTCGGCTCTGCTCAGGGCGACGCTCCTCACCAATTATTGATCTCGGATCGTAGACGCATGGCAATGCGTCTCTACATTGTCACTGATAACTGCTTACTGGTTACTGCTCACTGATTACTGATCCCGGTTCGTAGACGCATGGCAATGCGTCTCTACATTGTCACTGATAACTGCTTACTGCTTACTGATCCCGGTTCGTAGACGCATGGCAATGCGTCTCTACATTGTCACTGATCACTGATCCCGGTTCGTAGACGCATGGCAATGCGTCTCTACATTGTCACTGATTACTGATCCCGGTTCATAGACGCATGGCAATGCGTCTCTATATTGTCACTGATCACTGATTACTGATCCCGGTTCATAGACGCATGGCAATGCGTCTCTACATTGTCACTGATAACTGATCACTAATCACTGATCACTAATCACTGTTAACTAGAATTTCATTTGCATTCTTACAGTCACAACATTATCTGTGCGGTCTTTGGTGTATCCCGACAAATTCTCAGATGTTTCATTGGTTACCATGTCATAATAGGTCGAAATTTTTAAATTAGAATCAACCATCCATGCAGCACCAACTCCAAAAGTATCGTAGCGCAAATCGGCAACGCCGGTACTTTTCACACTACTGCTTTTACCAATATCATTTCCTTCAACATCAGTATTAGGATCATACCAGTCGTATTTCAGAACTACCTGAAAAGGTGTTTTAGCAATTTGCTGTGTCAGGTAAAATATCGCACCACCAAAATTTCTCATGTAAATATCTTTGGTAACCGGATTTTTATCGTTCGGACTTTTGGTATCAGAAGAACTCCCTGGCTGTTCACCGGAAATCACTTCAGCACGTAACGAAGTTTGTCCCGCTTTCCAATCGTATGAAATCTGCGCATCTACACCCATATAATTTCTTTCTGTATAATTACGTGATCCGATCCCTAATGAGCCATTTTCGGTAGCTGCCGATTCAACAATAAATCCTTTTACACCATTTGCTCCGGTACCTGATTTGTAAACGTTCACAGAGTCGATTCTGTATCCGCCGGCATAATATGAAAGTCCAAGACCAACTTTAAGTTTGTTATCAGAAAAATTCTTTTCCAATGATAATCTTCCTGAAAAATCTTTCTTTTTATCGAAATCAGAGACATCACCACCCGCACCCGGAGCACCATTTCCGTTAAACCAGCCTGCTTCAAGTTTTAGCCATTCAAAACCCGATTTAGAAGGCCCCTGAATGGTTATCATCCCGCCAAGGTCACGTTCACCCGGAAATAATAATTGGATCATTCTGGAGCGCTCAGGAGACTCTCTTAAGCTTGATGAATAAAATATTTCATGTCCGAAAGGCTTTACAAATAAACCTCCTGTAACCGAAACCCATCCTGACCATGGATCTGTAAGTTTTACATAAGCATCTTTAAGAGAGAGTCCTTTTTCAGTCCCGTCAATTTGCAAAACAGCCATGGAAGTAGTTATTCCCTTCGAATTGGCTGATCCGGTGTATTGAAATTTAGCACGTCCCCTGCGAACCATAAATCGCTTGTCGACACCGGCTGCAAAATTACCGCCATTGAATGATTGCTGGCCAGAAGAATCGGCATATTGAAACTGAGCCTGGACATAACCCGAGACTTTCAATTTTTTGAGCCCCGACACTTCCTTCTTCAGGCTGTTAATAGAAGCAGCCAGAGAATCGTTTGAAACCTGAGCTGTTGCTGTCCCGCCGATTAGCAGTGCTAGCAATCCAATCAATGTTATTTTATTTATCATGTTATCTTAATTTTATTGCGCAAATAAATTAAGTATTTGTTATTTGTAATCAATTCCAATGTTAACAAATCGTTAATAGTCCGATTGTTAACTTTAAAAGCAAAAGCCGGTTCATGATAAACATGAACCGGCTTAAAAGAGTTTAGCGAAGATTATTCCGCATCTTTAACCATATCGAGTTTTCCTTTTAGTTTGGAAATTTCCTCTTTGGCATGTTTAATCTTTTCTTCGAATTCTGATTTCAGCTTTTCAGCATTTTTAGATTTGGCAAAGAAACCGATATTGTTTTCCCACACCTGAACTTCATTTTTAAGTTCGGTAATTTTATGAAGCAGGGATTTGCGTTCAGAATCCATTTTCCCTCCGGAATCAGCATGACGAATGTGATCCAGTTTTTGCTGATATCTGACTTTCTGACGATCGTTGGAAGAAACTTTGAGCTTATCGAAATGACCATCGATTGCTTTTTTGAAGCGATTCATGATCTCTTCTTTTTTATTCAATGGCACCATTCCCATTTCCGACCAACGGCGCTGGAATGCTTTTAATTCTTCGAAGCTTGTAGCATAATCTTCATTAAGCTGATAATTCTCTATTTCTTCTATGAGGGCAATCTTCTTTACAAGATTCTCATCATGTTCTTTATCGAGGACAGAGAAGTGATCCGATTTATTCTTAAAGAATGCATCGCAAGCAGTACGGAATCTTTTCCAGATTTTTTCTGAGTGCTTATCTCCTACTGATCCACCTTTTTTCCATTCTTGTTGCAGGCGAATTAATTCAGCAGTGGTGGCTTTCCAGTCGGTGCTGTTTTGTAATGCTTCAGCCTGAATACACAATTCCGTTTTCTGTTGCAGATTTGCAGCAAACTCTTGTTTTCTTTTGTGATAGAAATCGTTCTTAGCTTTATAGAATGCATCACAAGTACCCTTGAAGCGATTCCAGATTTCATCATTAAACTTTTTATCAGCGGGTCCAATTTTCTTCCATGCTGCCTGCAGTTCTCCAATTGCCAGAGTTGCTTCCTGCCATTCTTTGTGTTTCCAGTTATCGTCTGTTTTAATAGCCTCTACAGCTTCACACAATTTGGTTTTCTCAGCCAAATTAGCAACCCTTTTTTCATCGGAC
Organism: Bacteroidia bacterium; assembly: GCA_016788065.1. Classification (GTDB taxonomy): domain Bacteria; phylum Bacteroidota; class Bacteroidia; order AKYH767-A; family OLB10; genus JADKJB01. Next base: position 26,773 of record JAEUTI010000020.1, read on the forward strand.
TGTGCAATTTGTTCTTTTCTTTTATCGAACAGCTTATCGCAAGTTGCTTTGAAGCGATCCCAGATTTCATTCTTTTTATCGCGGGGAACTGGTCCTGTTTCGCGCCATTTATCCTGCAACATGTGCAGTTTTCGGAGAGCAACATTTAATGATGGCTCCATCAGTAACTCATCAGCTTGTTCGCAAATCGATAATTTAGTTTCGAAGTTGCGACGCTGATCAAGATCCTGAAGTTCTCTGTTGATTTTAATGTAATCGTAAAATTTATCAATCAGAAACTTATAGGTCATTTGCAGATCGCGCACATTTGCAGCAGGAACGGGACCAATGGCACGCCATTTTGCCTGAAGCTCATGAAAGCGATCGAATGCCTTATTCATGTTATCCTCATTTTGGATGAGATCCTTCAATTGCTGAAGCAAATCATTCTTACCATGAAGATTTTCTGTCTTTTGTTTTTCCTGCTTTTCCTGATACTCTGTACGTTTCTTAAAGAACTTTTTCAGCGCCTGATGGAAACGCTCTTCTAAAGGATCGGTAGCAGGTTTGAAATCATCTTTATTCCCACCTTCTTCAATAAATTTGGTGAAGGCCAGATCATTTTCTGCAGTAAATGCATGATTCAGAAATTCGCGGATACCTGCAATGCGAGCTTTGAAACGTGGTACTTCCGTTTCATTTACAAACTTCTCCAACATTACAATTAAGTCCTCACGCGAGTAAGTACTATAATCTTCCTGCACATCAGCTTCCTCATCATCGTGAGTTTCATCGGCAAGCACTTGTGGTGTTGCTTCTAAAAATTGTTCTTCTGTGCCCGGTACAGTTTCCATCTCAGGAATGTCAGGAGTTTCATTGTTAGCAGGAGCAATCTCTTTTGGGGAGAGCTCATTAGCAGGAGTGGGGGTCGCTTCAGCAGATGATGCTTCTTCAGAAGGATCAATCGCTTTGTTTTCTTCGGTCATGATAAATTTAGGACGCTAGGGTGTAAAATGTATTTGTGTTTTAAACGGAAATTAACTGATTAAATTAAAATCAGGAGGTGATAACAATCACTATTTTCAGATATTATTTATAAATGCTCTTATAGCATCTTGTGATAAGCAAATTTAGGGAATTTTATAGCAATAATACTACATAATGAGGGGGATTATTGCATCAGGAGAATTTAATTAAATTGTTAACTGCAGTATAATTGACGATTCCCTCAGGATTAAATTATACATACATTGTTTGTTCGAAAGCACAAATTTAAAAATCACAACCCGTAAAGCGTGGTTGTGATTTTATGGTATAGGGATGCACCCGAATGGTAAATAGCGAATTTTTAGGTTAACAATTTGTAATTCAGAAAATTATAAAAACTGAAAACTAAACAGTCATAATTTCTTTTTCCTTGTAATCAAGGTGCTTGTCGATTTTTGCGATATAAGAGTCGGTCAGATTCTGGATTTTCGACTCTGCATCTTTAGTGATATCTTCAGGTAAACCACCTTTTTTCACTTCCTTTTTGACAGTTTCGTTTGCATCACGACGTAAATTCCTGACACTAACTTTAGCAGCTTCTCCTTCCGCTTTGGTCTTTTTGACCAGATCTTTGCGGCGTTCTTCAGTAAGTGGCGGCACTGTTATACGAATGATAACACCATCATTCTGAGGATTAAAGCCAAGATTAGCTGCTTGAATAGCTTTTTCAATCGGGATCAGCATACCTTTTTCCCAAGGCTGAATAATAATAGTCCGTGCATCCGGAGTGTTGATATTAGCTACCTGACTCATTGGAGTACTGTTGCCATAATAATCAACATGCAACCCATCCAACATAGAAGGATTTGCCTTTCCGGCTCTTATTTTAGCAAGTTCAGCTTCCAGGTGACTAATAGCTTTCTCCATATGAGATTCCATGTCACTAATCAGTTTCTTTATTTCTTCTGTCATATCCTTACGGAATAAGTTAACGATTACTATACAAAAATACGTAAATTGGTTGAATTGGATCTATTTAACAACTACCAGGGTACCTACTTTTTCGCCTGAAATAATTTTCATGAGGTTGCCTTTTTTATTCATATCAAAAACGATGATCGGCAATTTATTTTCCTCACAAAGTGTAAATGCGGTCATGTCCATTACTTTCAGGTCGCGGTCATAGACTTCTTTGAAGGTAATTTTATCGAATTTCTTTGCTTTCTTATCTTTTTCAGGATCAGCGGTATAGATACCATCAACACGAGTACCTTTAAGAATCACATCAGCTTCAATCTCAATTGCCCTTAAGGAAGCAGCGGTATCTGTAGTAAAGTATGGGTTACCGGTTCCTGCTCCAAAAATCACCACTCTGTTTTTTTCGAGATGACGAACAGCTCTGCGTCGGATAAATGGTTCGCAGATAGCTTCCATTTTAATGGCACTTTGCAAACGGGTGTACACGCCGAGACCTTCCAAAGAAGCTTGTAGAGCCATCGAATTAATCACCGTGGCAAGCATTCCCATGTAGTCGCCCTGCACCCGATCCATACCACCTTCAGAAGCCTGTAGTCCTCTGAAAATATTTCCGCCGCCGATTACAATGGCAACCTCAACGCCTTTGTCTACAATTGCTTTTATTTCATTTGAATACTGCATAATCACTTTATTGTCGATTCCGAATTGTTTGGAACCCATCAGCGATTCACCACTTAGTTTAAGCAGGATTCTTTTGTATTTCAGTGCGCCTTGTTTTGTCTTGGCCATAATAATCAGATTTGCAGGGGCAAAAATAGGAAACTAAGGCCTATAGTCTGCAACTGTTTTTAAAATTCTCAATCAAAACCTGACATCCAAAAACAGGGACATATCAAGCACGGCTTAAATACCTGCATCTACCACATTTCTAACAAGATCTTCCAGCGTTTCTGCTTTGCGTATCAGATGAACTTTACCATCCAGCAACAGCACCTCTGCAGGCCGGGGTCTGCCATTGTAGTTGTTGCTCATGGTATAGCCATAGGCTCCGGCATTACAAATGGCAATAATATCGCCTTCACGCAATTCGGCCATTTTGCGATCCCATCCAAAAGTATCTGTTTCACAAATATATCCTACCACCGTATAAATCCTGGGAGTTCCAGTGGGATTCGAGATATTCACCATGTGATGATAGGCATCATAGAACATGGGGCGGATTAAATGATTCTGACCGGAATCGACACCGGCAAAAACGGTTGCAGTAGTTTGCTTGATCACATTTACTTTCACTAACAAAAATCCTGCTTCACTCACCAGAAATTTGCCGGGCTCAAACCAGAGTTCCAACTGGCGGCCATATTCTTTGCAAAAAGTATTAAACCGTTCTGAAATAACGCGGCCCAACTCTTCAATATCAGTGGTAACATCATCTTGTTTGTATGCTACTTTAAAACCGCTTCCAAAATCAATAAACTGGAGGTCTTTAAATGAGAGTGCCGTTTCCAGCAATAGTTCCGCGCCCTGAATAAAAACACCTGAATCAAGTATATCAGATCCCGTATGCATGTGAAGTCCGTTCACCCGGATATTCTCCTTTTCAACAATTCGAAGTACATGGCGCAGCTGGTGAATAGAGATTCCGAATTTGCTATCGATGTGACCGGTTTGAATGTGCACATTACCACCTGCCACAATATGTGGATTAATTCGAATGCAACATGGTACACTATTTCCAAAGTGATGGCCAAAATGTTCGAGCATTGAAATGCTGTCGATATTAATTTGCACACCGGCATCGACACCTGCTTTAATTTCATCGAATGAAACACAATTCGGAGTAAACAAAATTTCATCAGAGCGAAAACCTGCCTGTAAACCTAATTGAACCTCATGGATAGATACAGCATCGAGTCCCGCACCCTGCTTTCTGAATAGCTTCAGAATATTCGGATTATTGAGTGCTTTGAGCGCATATTTGATCCTCACATGATCGCCGGGAAACGCATTTCGCAAACGATTATACTGAGAGATCATTTTATTGCCATCATAAACATATAATGGAGCACCGAATTCTTTGGCGAGCTCTGCCAGTGAAATACCTCCGGGATTATAATTAAAATCTGAATAAATCATATTGGTTATGGTTTTAGGAAAATAATAGATAGAAGATATGTGAAGATATAAAATCCTTTAAAACAAAAAAGCCGTTCCTTGCAAGGAACGGCTTCTGTATAGATTGACTAAAGAATTACCCGATCTGAACCCTGCGGAATACATTTACAGTAAGTCCTTTTTCAGTTTTATCAAGATACTGACGAATATCCATCTTATCATCTTTAATAAACTGTTGATTCAACAGTGTACTTTCTTTATAGAATTTATTCAATTTACCCTGAGCGATTTTCTCAAGCATTTCTTCAGGTTTTCCTTCAGCACGAGCTTGTTCTTTACCGATTTCAATTTCACGCTCTAATGTTTTAACATCAACGTCATTTTTATCGATAGCAACAGGATTCATCGCAGCGATTTGCATTGCTACATCTTTACCTGATTCAGCAGGAGCAGAAGCAGAAGAAAGACCAACCATAGCAACTACGCGGTTACCCGGGTGAATGTAGATCACAACTTTAGGAGCTTCAACTACTTCATAAGAAGTAATTTCGATTTTCTCACCAATTTTACCGATGATATCAAACAGACGATCGTTCACAGTTACTTCACCCATTGGCAAAGCTTTCAATGCATCAACATCTTTAATGTTGTTAGCCACGGCAAGATCCAAAAGATCTTCCACGAATTTTATAAAATCGCCACTTTTAGCAACGAAGTCGGTTTCACAACCAAGACCAATCAGGAAACCTTTGGTTCCATCAGCATTGGTTTTAGCAAGGATATAACCTTCTTTAGCATCACGGTCGGCGCGGTTAGCAGCAACCTTCTGACCTTTTTTACGGAGGTAATCGATAGCTTGTTCAAAATCACCGTTAGCTTCAGTGAGGGCTTTTTTACAATCCATCATTCCGGCTCCGGTTTGAGCGCGAAGTTTATTAACGTCGGCGGCAGTAATAGTTATAGTTGACATGATATTATTTGTTTCTTATTAATAATTCAGATTCCTTTTTTACGGAACAAACCAACCATAAATAGTTGGTTTGTGGTACTTGTTTACGGTTAATGTATAACAGAAAACAAGAGAATCAGTTTTGTGAATTGATCCTGAAAGAAATTATTTCTTTTTCGGAGCAGTATTTTTTCTTGGGCGTGTAGCAGTCGGCTTATCTGTTTTTTTAGGAGCTCCCGGTGTTGCACCATCTTCATCCTCTTCCACTTCAGCCATATCGTATTTCTTACGATCTGCTGATTCTTCTTCAGCAGCTACTTCTTTTTCTCTTTCGCTTTCTTTATCCAATTTTCTTTCTGCGAGACCTTCTTCAATTGCTTTCACCATAACATTCATGATTAAGCTGATTGACTTGGTAGCATCATCGTTTGCCGGAATCGGGAAATCGATTTGACTTGGATCGGTATTCGTATCGCAGATTGCGAGGGTAGGAATATTCAGTTTACGAGCTTCGCTAACAGCGATGTGTTCTTTAACGGTATCGATAATAAACAATGCAGCAGGAAGACGGGTAAGGTCGGCAATACTACCGAGTAACTTTTCCATTTTCGCTTTCTGACGGGTAATCTGAAGTTTCTCTTTTTTAGAGATATTTTCGAAAGTACCATCAGTCATCATTTTCTCGAAGCCGGTCATTTTCTTAACTGACTTACGCTGAGTAGCGAAATTCGTCAGACAGCCACCGGGCCATCTTTCCGTGATAAACGGCATATTTACGGAACGGGCAGCAGTTGATACGATCTCTTTAGCCTGTTTTTTAGTTGCTACGAATAGCACTTTTTTGCCCGATTTTGCAATTTGCTTGATAGCAGCGGCAGCTTCTTCAAGCTTAGCGGATGTTTTATTCAGATCGATGATGTGAATACCATTGCGCTCCATAAAGATATAGGGAGCCATCTTTGGGTTCCACTTACGCTTGAGGTGTCCGAAGTGAACGCCTGCATCTAACAAATCCTGTTGAGAAACACTTGACATGTAATGGATGATAATTTATCGGTTTTACTGATTAGTTGCGATAGGTAAATAATAAATAAACGATTAACGTTTACTGAACTGGAATCTCTTACGAGCTTTCTTCTGACCAGGCTTTTTACGTTCCACCATACGAGGGTCACGGGTTAATAATCCCTGAGCCTTAAGGGCTGGTTTATTCTCACCGTTGATCTGTACCAGTGCACGGGTAATTCCCAGACGAATTGCTTCTGCTTGTCCGGTAATTCCACCACCTTCAACATTTACCTTAACATCGTATTTCTCTTTGTTATTGGTAATTTCGAAAGCCTGATTTACGATGTACTGCAATGGCAGTGTCGGGAAATAAACTTTGTAGTCTTTTTTATTGACTTCAACATTTCCGTTTCCGGGTTGAATATAAACACGCGCAATAGCGGTTTTCCTTCTTCCAATTGTGTGGGTAATTTCCATTCCTTATATAACGATATATCAGAGATTAACTTTTGAAGGCTGTTGTGCTGCATGTGGATGCTCAGATCCAGCATAAACAAACAGATTTCCTTTGATGGCATTGCTTAGTCTGTTTTTTGGTAACATACCATAAACAGCCATTTCAACAATACGGGTTGGATGTTTCTTCAGCAATTCAGCCGGAGTTGCAAAACGCTGACCACCTGGATATCCTGTATAACGGACATACTCTTTTTCTGTCCATTTATTACCGGTCAGACGAATCTTCTCGGCATTGATTACTATTACATTATCACCACAATCAACATGCGGTGTGAAACTAGCCTTGTGCTTGCCTCTTAACATCTTAGCAATTAAGGAAGAAACACGACCCAGAACCTGGTTCTCAGCATCGATTACTACCCACTTTTTGTTAACGGTTTTCGCGTTGGCTGAAACTGTTTTGTACGTTAAAGTATCCACTTCTATTTGTTTAAAACTTTTTATTAACGGGGATGCAAAATTATAAAAAGGAATCGGATTTACCAAGTGCCGTCGCAGAATTCTTCTAACCTACCGGTGTTAAATTGTTGTTATGTCTGCATCTTATTGTTTATCAAGTAATTAATAATTTATTATTTTGGATGTCGATGCTCCTATAATTTAATATTTCGTCCAAAAATGATGTATTGAGGCATTTCAGGTCTCTCATTGAGGATGCTTCGGTTCTGAAGAAAAGGAAGAATTCGGAAGTAAAAGATACCAAGACGGGAGTTTTCATTATTTTCACGCCTTCAATGAAACAACTCCTTTCTATTCGAAATCTGGTAACCGAATTTTCAAGCGATGGCAAAACCACCCGTGCGGTGAATGCCATTAACCTTCAATTGAATAAAGGGGAAACAGTTGGCATTGTGGGAGAATCGGGATCCGGCAAATCGGTTACTTCTTTATCGGTAATGCGGCTAATTTCCGCTCCTGCAGGAAAAATTTCAAGTGGTGAAATCATTTACCACAATCGTGAAGGTGCTGACATTGACCTGGTTAAGCTTTCCGAAAAGGAAATGATGCACTACCGGGGAAATGAAATAGCCATGATTTTTCAGGAACCCATGACCTCTTTAAACCCTGTCTTTACATGTGGTTATCAGGTGATGGAAGCGCTGCAATTGCATAAGAAACTCGACAAAAAAGCTGCCCGGGAACGTACTATTGAACTCTTTAAAAAGGTCAAACTTCCACGCCCGGAAGCCATCTTTGATTCGTATCCGCACCAGGTTTCCGGCGGACAAAAGCAAAGGGTCATGATCGCAATGGCTATGTCGTGCGAACCTTCGGTACTTATTGCCGATGAACCCACTACTGCACTCGATGTTACTGTTCAGGCAACCATTCTCGATTTAATGCGGCAGTTGCAGCAGGAAAATGAAATGGGAATTTTGTTCATCACCCACGACCTTGGGGTAATTGCAGAGTTGGCACAACGAGTGGTTGTCATGTACAAAGGAAATATTGTGGAAGAAGGTCCCGTTGCCGAGATCTTCAAAAACCCAAAACATCCTTATACCAAAGGACTGCTGGCCTGTCGCCCCCCATTGACGCACAAACTGAAAAAATTACCGACTGTCGCCGATTTCATGAGACAGGAAAACGGAAATTTAATTGAGACCGGAGAAAGCCTGGAAGCAGTTACAATTAAATTTAAAGTTACCGAAGAAGAACTGGCTGCCAGAAAAACAGCATTGTATAAAAAAGAACCCATTCTTAAGGTCGAAAATTTAGCTACCTGGTTCCCAATAAAAAAAGGTGTATTCAGTCGTACACGTGATTATGTTAAAGCTGTGGATAATGTTTCTTTTGATGTTTTCCCGGGCGAAACAGTGGGCCTCGTTGGAGAATCGGGATGCGGAAAAACCACACTGGGACGCACTATACTACGATTGATAGAACCCACCTCGGGTAAAGTCTGGTTCAATGGCAGTGAATTAACAGGCTTAGGTGCATCGGAAATGCGTGCAAAACGCCGCGACATACAAATCATTTTTCAGGATCCTTACTCCTCGCTTAATCCCCGGATGGAAGTTGGTGCTGCCATAATGGAACCTATGAATGTTCATGGCATTCTTGCCAATGAAAAAGAGCGTAAAGAAAGAGTAATTGAACTGCTGAAAAGAGTTAATCTTACTCCTGAACATTTCAATCGCTATCCACATGAATTTTCAGGTGGTCAACGCCAACGAATCTGTATTGCCCGTGCAATTGCCTTGCAACCCAAATTTATAATTTGTGATGAATCCGTTTCTGCTCTCGATGTATCGGTGCAGGCACAAGTTTTAAATCTGCTAAACGAACTCCGCGACGATTTCGGATTCACTTATATTTTCATTTCACACGATTTATCGGTAGTGAAGTTTATGAGTGACCGGATGATTGTAATGAATAAAGGGAAGATTGAAGAAATGGGAGATCCGGAGTTGATTTATAAAAATCCGCAATCGGAATATACGAGGAAGTTGATTGCGGCCATTCCAAAAGGAATGTGATACAATGATAGATGATAAATGATAGATGATAAATGATAGATGGGGTGCTGCTAAAAAGATATGCAGAGGACGGGTGGATTAAGGATTAAGGATTAAGGATTAAGGATTAAGGATTTTCTGGGCAGAATGAAAATTCGTTAATATGATAAATTATAGATGATAAATGATAGATGGGGGCCTGCTAAAAAGATATGCAGAGGACGGGTGGATTGAGAATTAAGGATTAAGAATTAAGGATTAAGGATTTTCTGCGCAGAATGAAAATCCGTTAATATGATAAATTATAGATGATAAATGATAGATGCTTTTTAAATACACAATTGAAAATCACGTTTATTCATATATAAAAAATATATAATAGAAGTAAAAATATATACATAGATTACATCCAACAGTGACAGCGGTTTGCCGCTAAATGACCCAATGACAGCGGTGCTTGTTGCGCAACTAAGGTACGAATGTTAATTAATATTAGCAACTTTTTTAAAAGAGGGGCATTTGGTAGTTTAACTTTGGTTTATGCAAGGCAAAAAGAACTATTCCGAAAAATTATTTACCTCGTTTCAGCTATCT
>JAEUTI010000050.1 GCA_016788065.1 Bacteroidia bacterium
GTTTGCGAAATGGCATAAAGTTGCCATCTCCGGCAAGGATAAACCAATGCCAAATGCAACTGCTAAAGGGATTACCATCATCAATTTTGGAATGGGAAGTGCCAATGCAGCAACAATAATGGACTTACTTTCTGCCATCCAGCCTAAAGCAGTGCTTTTTCTAGGGAAATGTGGCGGATTGAAGAAGAAAAATAAACTTGGAGACCTGATTTTACCCATTGCTGCCATTCGCGGTGAAGGAACTTCTAATGATTATTTACCTCCTGAAGTGCCTGCACTTCCGGCATTTAGCCTTCAAAAAGCAGTGTCGACAACCATCCGTAATCATGGAAAAGATTACTGGACCGGTACAGTTTACACTACGAACAGACGGGTTTGGGAACACGATAAAGAATTTAAGGCTTACCTTCAAAAGACCCGTTGTATGGGAATTGATATGGAAACAGCCACCATTTTTGTTACCAGTTTTGCCAATAAAATTCCGGCAGGAGCACTATTGCTGGTTTCCGATCAACCCATGATTCCGGAAGGAGTGAAAACCGCAGCAAGCGATGTAAAGGTTACCACCAGCTACGTGGATAGTCATTTGAAAATTGGTATTGATTCTCTCAATGAATTGATTAACAATGGACTAACTGTTAAGCACTTAAGATTTTAGTTTTAAATGGCCGCTCAAACATACGACCAGATTATAAAAGATCTGAAGAATAAAGTATATCACCCCATTTACTTTTTATTCGGTGATGAACCCTACTATATTGATCTTATAGCAGAGTACATAGAAAACAATGTGCTTTCTGACATGGAGAAGGAGTTTAATCAAACCGTCCTTTATGGTCGCGATGTTGATTTGGCTACGATCACCGGCAATGCGAAGCGATATCCAATGATGTCGAATTACCAGGTGGTAATTGTTCGGGAAGCGCAGGATGTGAAAGATCTTTTTAAGAAAAAAAGATCCGGTGATGATGAAGATGATTCTGATGCTGATTCAGATTCCGGCGATGATAAAGATCCTTTAGTTCAATATCTGCAAAAACCATTGCAGTCAACGTTACTGGTATTTTGTTATAAATATAAGAAGCCCGATAAGCGAACGAAAGCCGGAAAATTACTGGAAAAAACAGGTGTCGTTTTTGAAAGTAAAAAATTATACGAGAACAAAATTCCGGCATGGGTCACTGCGTATGTGAAATCAAAAGGGTGTCAGATCCAGGATGATGCAGCGAATTTGCTTGCGGAATATTTAGGTACTGATCTGGCTAAGGTTTCGAATGAACTGGATAAGTTGATGATTAATGTTCCGAAAGGTTCGGCAATCAATTCAGATCATATTGAAAAGAATATTGGCATCAGCAAAGACTATAATGTTTTCGAATTGCAACAGGCAATGGCTAAACGTGATTTTGTAAAAATTAACAGAATCATTAATTACTTCGGGGCGAATCAGAAAAATAATCCATTGGTGATTACGCTTTCAACATTGCACTCCTATTTTACCAAAGTTGTTGCGTTTCATATTTTCAAAGGCAAGCCCGGTGTTGATATGGCAGCAGCACTTGGTGTGATGTTTTTCTTCGTTAAAGATTATGAAGCTGCAGCAAGAACCTTTTCAATGGAGGCTGCAAAAAGAGCCATCAGTTTGCTACACGAATATGATTTGAAATCGAAAGGTGTGAATAGCGGTGAAACTTCTGAAAATGATTTATTGAAGGAACTAATTTTTAAAATTATGCATCCTTCTGTACCATTAGTTTCAGCTGACTGATGATTAAGGTTTCCTGCGTATCATATTTGAATTCGATTCCATTTGTGAGTGGGCTCCGAATTTTGGAATCTGAAAAACTGATTACATTATCTCTTGATACTCCTGCTGATTGTGCTGCGAAATTAATTCGTGGTGAAGTAGATTTAGGACTGATTCCTGTAGCAACAATTCCATTGGTACCCGGTGGTCAAATTGTAACTGATTTTTGTATCGGTGCAAAAGGCGCTGTGAAATCGGTAACACTTTTGAGTGAAGTTCCACTCGCTCAAATTAAAACCATTTTGCTCGATTACCAATCCAGAACTTCAGTGAATCTTACCCGCATTCTTGCAAAGGAATTCTGGAGGATAAGTCCTGCATGGCAAGCGGGAGAAGCAGGCTTTGAAAACCAGATCCGGGGTAATGTTGCCGGTGTGGTGATCGGTGACCGCTCTTTACAAATGCGTGATGGTTTCCCCTATGTTTATGACTTGTCGGAAGAGTGGTTTAAGTTTACCAACATGCCTTTTGTTTTTGCGTGTTGGGTTACAACCAAGCATCTTCAAAAAGAATTTATTGATCGGCTGAATGCAGTGTTTGCAGCCGGGATCGATGCTATTCCTGCTTTGGTTGAACAGTTGAAAGGCAATGCAGATTTTTACAAAGCTTCCGAAGACTACCTGAAAAACTTTCTTCAATATAACCTTGATGATTCTATGAGGAAGGCGATGGATCTTTTTCTGGAGAAAGTAAGAGCTTTATAATTCTTATTTCAGTTTTCTTTTCGCGCCAGATTGGTAGTCAGTTGGAACGAATTTTTATTGACTGACCCGCTCTTCTGAATAAATCGCCCGTTAATATGAAAAGACTGCATCATCTTGACCACGGCAGAATGGGATTGCTTGAATATCACAAAATCTTTAACAGTGTTAGGTTGTGGAACAGTGTAAAAGATTCCGGTTTCCTGTAAGTTGCTGTTTCCATCAAAAATGTACACTGAATGGGAGCTAAAGTGCCGTTTTGCTGTCTGAATTGCACCAAACCATCCATCTGAGTTCAATCCGGCGGGATTTGCAGTAGCAATTGTTCCATGCGGCTCTAATCTAAACCCTCCCATTCCAAATAGGACGGCTTCATTTAGTTTTAACTGGCCATCTTTAAGAACAACCAGTTCTTTGTTCTTTGCAATCTGACCGATCTTCTCACCAATTACATTCAAAACTGCCCCTGCAGAAATCATTACACTGGGTAATAGGACGTTGGATTCACCTTGTTTCCAATTGCATATGCCGGAGCGCGTAAATAAAATCTGCGAATGATCTCCTTCCAGAAGCAACTCGCCATCTTTAATTTGAATCAAATTACCTGCAATCAAATGCAGGTTTCCGGAATTTTTAATTTCAGGTATGCGATCAGATAAACTTCCATTTCGAATGTTCAGCTGATCTCCAATAATCAAAGTTGAACTTCCATCTTTACTTCCGATAGCCAGATGGCCCCCGGTCATTTGCAAATTACCTCCAATAAAAATGGAATCAGTGGTAGATGTAAAAATCGTTGCTTTGCTGCCGGTTTTCCGTATTTCCAGGTCACCTTGGACCTTTTTTAGCCCGTTTGCAAAATCAACCGACTCCATATTAGCGTTATCAATGATAACATTTCCCCAGGTTACCGATTGCGAGAAAGTTTGATTGCTGAAATCCTTTAGGATAACAACCGATTGTTTATCAAATCTTTTTTGCTTGCCGGGAAGGTATCCGCTTTGTTGATTGACAAACTGGCTACCATTCTTAAGACTCAGGATTTTAGGATTGGATGGATCTACTATCTTTTCAAGTTGAAAAAAGATCCCACCGGGTTGAACTTCCAGTAAATCTGATTTTACAGATGAGGTGGATTGAAGGACACCGTTTCTTTCGACAATCAATGTGGGCAAACAACCACTCAGTCGATTGGTCAAGATATGTCCGGGTTGAATATGAAAAGTAGCATTCGGATTGGAGAAGGAAAGTAGTGGTTCACCGGCCCCGTCTCTTCGACTGTTCCAGGCTTTCAGATCCGATATGTCAGCGTTTCCGGTCGAGTAGTAGGGCTTGTTTTTCAATAGCTTATGAACCAATCGGCGGGATGTCGGAATGGGATCGTAGCTTAAAGTTCCAATCTTGGTGGCAATACAGGTGATTTGAAGATATTCAGCATCAACAGTTGCATCCGATTCGATATCAGCTGTAAGCCAGAAGTAATTGTCCCCTTGTTGAAGACTTTGGTTCAGATCGAAAGTGAAATTTGACTGATAAAGTTGAGCAATGGTGTTTCCAAGCTGGCGGGAAGGCGAAAATTGATCAGAAGAAGCTGTTGACCAAAGTCTTAGATTCCTGATTAACTTATTAGAATGTGCTTCGTTAATTTGATTTGAAAAAGTGAAAGAAGTAACGCTCAACTTATTAGAGCTTCCTTTAGCTGAAATTTTAATTCCTGAAAGCAGTTGCAGGGAACTTCCGCGGTAAAGAGTAGATGAATCGGCAATAATTCTGGAATCGGTAACAACCATGGGATCACCAATGGCTTTTCCATCTTCATTTCTGAAAAAATGAATCAGAAAAAGAGATATAGCAATAAATGCCAGCATGCCGATGGTAGCCGAAACCAATAAGGTCCGGAGCCCAAGTCGGCCGATTTGCCTGCTGCTATTTTTAAATCGCCTTTTCATTGCCTGATTCTTTATACTTGTTGACAGGCAATAAGTTATATTAAAAATATCGTAAACATCAACATGAAAAATGTTTCACATGGAATGTTTCACGATCTTGTGAGTTATGTTTAAAGCACTGATAAGCAATATATTATTAACAAAAAAGTAACTTTTCAGGAACCGACTTTTTCCCGAAACCTGACCACCCGATTACAGCTTGCTTACAACCACCGGAAATGCAAAAAGCCCCGTTTGAGCGGAGCTTTTTAAATAAGTTTGGAAATTATCAGAGATTTCCTCGCAGGCCTTGTTCTCTTTCGATAGCTTCAAAAAGAGCTTTGAAGTTTCCTTTTCCGAATGATTTGGCACCTTTTCTTTGAATAATTTCGAAGAAAAGCGTTGGGCGGTCTTCGACAGGTTTGGTAAAAATCTGCAACAGGTAGCCTTCGTCATCACGATCGACCAGAATTCCCAATTTTTTAAGAGATTCAATATCCTCATCAATTTTTCCAACACGCTCCTGAAGGGTTTCATAATAGGTTGTCGGAACGGTTAGGAAATCGACACCACGGCTGATGAGATCACTTACTGTTTCAATGATGTTGTTAGTGATGATTGCGATGTGTTGCACACCCGGACCATGATAGAATTCCAGGTATTCATCGATTTGCGATTTTTTCTTGCCCTCGGCAGGTTCATTAATCGGGAATTTGATAAAGCCATTTCCATTAGAAACCACCTTCGACATCAAAGCTGAATATTCAGTAGAGATATCTTCATCATCGAATGTGATTATGGTTTTGAAGCCCATTACATCCTCATAAAAGCGCACCCATTCGTTCATTTTGCCAAGCTCCACATTGCCTACGCAATGATCGACATATTGCAGTCCGGTTGACTTAACCGGGAACTTGCTTTTTGCCGGCTTATATCCGGGAAGGAAGATCCCTTTATAATTTTTACGCTCTACGAAAGTGTGAATAGTTTCGCCATAAGTATGAATAGAAGCTACCTTAACTTCACCATTTTCATCTTGAATAGTCTTTGGTGCTTCAAAACTTTTAGCTCCTCTTTTTGTGGTTTCATTCCATGACATTTCAGCATCATCGACCCAAAGCGCCAGGACCTTTACACCATCGCCATGCTTTTTAATATGATCGGCAATAGGGGAGTCGGGGTGCATTGGAGTGGTGAGGACAATACGCACCTTATTTTGCTGCAAAACATAAGAGGCGCGATCGCGGATTCCGGTTTCAGGGCCGCAATAGGCTACCAGTTCAAAACCGAAGGCAGCCTGATAGTAATATGCTGATTGCTTGGCATTTCCAACATAAAATTCGATATAATCGGTGCCATTCAGGGGCAGAAAGTCGGTATTTTGAGCAGGGTTCGGAGCTTTTTGTGTGATTGTGGAGGTTTCCATGGTAAGTGAATTATAAGTACAAAGGTCGGGAAAAAAAGTGAAGTGTCAAGATGTGAAATCATAAGCGGCAACTCAAACTAAAAACATAGTAAAAGCCAGAAATTGAAGCAATATGTTTTTAAGAAGAAAAGCAGTTCAAAAAACCACCTAATTAACGCAGCTCTGCTGCAATGCTCTACATAATCAACACAGCTCCATTGCTCTTTTTAAGAAGAATTTTCAAAAAAAAGTTTTCAACACCCAAGGGTTTACCCTTGCTTTTTTAAATGGTCAAATTTGCAAGTGCCTAACTTTTAATGTATTATAAAACATCAAATTCTCGCCCAGAAATTAGGTGGTTGCGGTTTGGTGGTGTATTTTTAGGGGATTGGGATTGAGAAGAATTCACTTCAATGCTACTTATGACCAGCGCCCAGAAATAGCGCAAATCGTCGTTTCATACACGGTTAATATTTTGTGATTGTGGCGTAGATAGAAGAGTTATAGCCAATGGTAGGACGACCGTTCCAAAGACGACAGACCGACCTAAAATTTAAACATTAATGCAAAGACAAACCATTTTGACAATAGATCAACATACAGACCATATTCCAATTGGACAGAAAATAAGCCGACACTCAAGCCGACCCAATGTTTTTTATTTTTTTTCCAACCGCACTTTTTTAAAAACAATTTTAGCCAGCCGCACAAGTGGCACATTTGGTTTTGCCCCGATATACAAAGCCAGCCCTTCGTCAAAACCAAAAGAGCCACTTTTTAGCTATCGCACTTTAAACTGGAATGACCTATGAGTAATAAAACTAACATAGGTAATGCAGTAACTATGGGACAGATACTTGAATTTGAAGTTGCTTTTCCTGAAGTGGAAAGATTGACTGTCGAACAATATTTGGCAGGAAGCAGCAGAGAAATGATTTTAAATGCAGCGGCTTTCTTTTTAGGTTTCAAAAATCACAATTCAAAGTTTGATGACAATAGAGAATTTCTTGGAATGTTTTTCTGCAAAGAAAATAATGAACTTGCCAATCAAATTTATGACCGAATAAAAGAGTTTGAAAAGAAAGGTGTTCGCATTGGAATAATAAACACCTATTCTAGTTTAAAATTATTTGAATACTACTTTACTAAGCCCGAAGTACCAGAGACGCAAGCACAAGCTGAGTTCGAAGTCAATATGTTTAAAGCATATTTGGTTTTAAATTCCGAATTTACCCAAAAGCAAAGTATTGCTTTTCCATCTGCACAAGAAAGTGATGAGGAATTGAAAATTCCAATGATGATGTTTTGTATGCAGTATCCTGTTTCAGATAAATCAAATTACGACATCAATCAGATATGGGCAACACAGATGATAAAGGCTATTTACTTGTTTCAGTTTCTCGAATCACACGAAAAGACCCAATCATTATTAGTCGCTTTTCTGACACACTTCAATAGCCCAACATGGCAAGAATATTTGAAAAGCTTGCTGCCGTTAACAATACCAGCAATAAAAAGCGAAAGAGAAGCTCACACCGATATTGTTGTAGAGCCTGGTGAGAAATTTGAACAAGGTTGTGCATTTATTGAAAAGTTAATGATTCAAGAGAATGATGAGCTTGACCAAAACGATTTTCTTTCTACAAGAGCAAAACCGTTTTACAAAGTAAAAGATGGTGTGTACAGAATTATATTCAACTTGTTTGTAGTCGAAAAGATTTTTAAAGGTGTTTATTTCTTTTTAAGAGATGTAAATAAAACACTACCATTAGCAAGTAGAATTAAGGAAATAAAAAGCTTTTACGGTGATGAATTTTCAGAAAAGATTCTTTGTTATAAAGTAATGGAAAGTATTTATCCCGATAAATATATTCGATTTACAGGCAAGGAATTGTCTGATATGAAAATTGATGCAGCACCCGATTACTATGTTAGAAAGGGTAAAAATATTTTACTTGTTGAATCTAAAGACTTCCTGATTGCAGCCGATAAAAAAATGTCTTTCGATTTCAATGTTTATGAAGAAGAGTTTGGAAGAGTTTTAGATTATGAGGAAATGCCTGACGGCAAAATAAAATCCAAGGCAGTTTTGCAGTTGATTAACAGTATTCGCAGACTATTGAAAAAGGAATTTACTGCTGATCCAGATTATCACTACAAAGATGTTTTCATTTATCCTGTTTTGCTTACCCACGACCATCAATACGATACACCGGGATTTAATGAAATGATTGACTTTTGGTTTCAAGATGCCCTATCAGAGTTGGTAGAAGAAGGTTTATTCATTCATCGTGTTAAGCCATTATCAGTTGTAAGCATTGATTCACTTATTTACAATCAGGTTGGCTTAGCCAATGGAATTACTCTACACGAAATGTTGAATCTATATCACGAAAACAAAAAGGTAGTTCAGAAAAAACAAAACTTTAAATCTCAAGCAGAATATGACAAGTATATAGAGGAATATGAACAAATGCGAATGTCGAAGCTCATTCCATTTTCAATGTTTATTGATAAGTATTTCCATAAGCACGGATTGTGGAAATTGCCACCATTACTTGAGTTGGTAGCCCCTGCACTTTTCGAGGAAGAATATGAAGCTAAAGAAGCCAGTAAATCCTAACTTAGACGATTAAATAAATATAAAAGACAAAGAAATAAACGACTGGTATGCCGCAGTATAAATCAAATCATAACGAGTAAAAATGCTTACAACAATCATTGAAAAATATTTATCAGGCGTTGACCAAGCCACATTTCAAAAGTTGATGAATCACCTTTTGCATTTAGAAGGTTACAAATTCCTAAGCTCTCCAGGTTCAGTAGTTGGGAAGAACAAAACGAGCAAAGGCAGCCCCGACAGTTTTTTTGAAGATGGAGACAAGTATGCTTTTTGTGAATTGACAACACAAGAAAAACTTGCTACAGGTGAAACATTCTTTAAAAAACTAAAGAAGGATGTTGAACACTGTTTCAATGTAAGTGTGACTGGCATAAACAAAACAGCCATTAGTAAAGTTATTTTAGGGTTCACCGAAAAACTCAAACCAAAAGAACATAAAGAATTAAAAGATAAAGTAAGCAAGCATAATCCTCAAGCCCAGCTAATCATTTATTCAATTCAAGAAATTCCGTTCCGCTTGGTTTATTATCCCGGAATTGCTGACAAATACATTGCAGGAGTAAAAACAACAAAAGGAACATTTTACACCCTTCCTGATTTTCTAAAGACAACTGAAAAAGGTTTGCAACCTTCATTGACTAATCCCTTTTTAGGTCGTGAAGAAGAAATAAAACAGGCAAAATCACATTTGCTTTCCAATGACATTTTGGTAATCACAGGTGGTCAAGGTGTAGGCAAATCTAAACTTGCTGTTCAGTTGGCAGAGATATTTGAAACTGAATTTGCATTAGAGCCAAGAGTAATCGCAAGTAGCCCTGTTCCCCTATGGGAAGATTTGAGCAATTTTATCCTACCTGACAAAAAGTATTTTATCTTTTTTGATGATGCCAACAAAGCACTCCCCAACTTAGATTATTTGCTTCAATTTATTTCTACGAGAGAAAAGGACACAATCAAAATTGTAATCACCGTAAGAGATTATGCCAAACAAGACCTTAATAAATACCTCTACAATGTTCCCCACAATGAAATTGCCATCAATCAACTTGAAGACAAAAAGATTGAGGAGATAGTAAATAAATCTTTGCCCGAAGGTATATCGCTTGACCCTTTCGCAATGGAAAAAATTGTTTCGCTTTCCAAAGGAAACAGCCGCCTTTCTTTAATGGCAACTTCTGCAATAGTGAAAAGCAATAACACAGAAATTTTAACGGATGTCTTTTCGCTTTACGACCAATACTTTCAGAAGGTTAAAAATGATTTGTCGTTTTTAGATGACAAAGAAAATCTAAAGGCACTTGGTATTATTTCATTTTTTGGAGTTCTTGACTGGAACAACGAAGAAGTCAAAACAATTCTTGAAAGTCAATTCAGTATTGACTGGAATCAACTTTGGGAAACTTTATTTGAGTTGGAAAAAGTTGAGTTAGTTGATGTGTTTCAAAATGAAGTGGCAAAAATTTCAGACCAAGTTTTAGCTACTTATGTTTTCTACAAAACGTTTATTGACGAAAGCACAGCACAAATTAATTACTCACAATGGCTTTTCAATTTCATTGAGAAATACGAAAAAAAAATTAACAAGACACTTATTGACTTAGTTAACACCTTTGGTTTTTTAGAGCTTCGTGACAGGATTACAACTTTAATTCTTGAAGTTCAAAAGAAGTTGGAAGGCGACATTAAAAATCTTTATAAGTTCTTAGAGATTTTTTGGTTTTATAGAGAGGTTGACTCGTTATTGTTTGTCAAAAGTTGGATTGAAAGTTTAGAGAAAGAAGAAACCGAAATTTCAGAAATTAAATATGATTACGAGGCAAACGATTTTGTTTGGGCTACCGATTATTTTAAACTACTTCTGAATTTTTGGAATCATAACACGCCATACACAAGTGAGGGCATAGATTTAGCTTTCAAACTGATGTTTAGGCAACCTTCAAGGATTCCTGAAACCTTAAAACATTTGAACGAACATTTACAGTTTCATCGCTTTGATTACAGAGTAGGTTTTCCAAGACAACATTTGCTTATTGAAGCATTGAGCAATCCAACTTTTTCAGCAAGAGAAAAAGTAATCTCAGACCAACTGTTTTTGTCTTTAACTCAAAAATATTTAGGATGGGACTTTAGCCAAGTAGAAGGGAAAGGTGGTGGTCAAATGATGATTTACAATTTTCATTTGGTCAAAACACCTTCACTTATGGAGTTGCGAAGAAATATTTTGCAACGACTGTTTGTTTTATTTCCATCAAATGAAAACGAAGTTTTGAAAGCGTTACATAAATACGCATGGACATCAAGAGAAATTGATTCAAGCATTTGCTTTGATGAACAGGCGTTAATTACCGACTTCATAAACAATAATTTTAGCAATGAAAATTATTCTCATTGTAAATTCGTTTATGAATATGTTGACACCCTGAAAGAACACAACATAACTCCACTCAACGATTGGGATTCTTTTCTTTATTCTGATTCTATGCAGATTGCAAAAATTTTCAGCTCAAAGTTTGACGATGAAAAATTGAAGTTTGATGAACGAGAAATAAGACAAAAGGAAGAAATAGAAAAATTTGTTGCAGGAAAAGACATTGCATTTATTCAGAAGACACTTGACAGGTTGGATTCTGTTTACAAAGATGCTATTTCAAATAATGATGGTTACTGGATTGAATCAAGTTTGCCAATTCTTTTTCTTTCCTTGGCGGAAAGTAACACAAACTTGTATTACAAATCTCTAGAACTTTTAATGCTGGGCAAGTATTCTTTTGAATTGAATCATGGCTTTTTTATTTACAGACCTATCAAACAGAAACTTGTTAAGCCCGAAGAAATTTACTCTCACATTAACAGATACGAATATCGACAAAAGCAGTTTTGGAAGCAACTGTTTTTTGACGCACTTGATGAAAGTGATATTGACGAGTTCCTTTTGCTTGAATACATTGGATTTATTTCATCCGTAAATAACAGGTTTTACATATACGACCTTGATAAGAAAATTGTATTTGATAAACAGTTTAAAATTTCAAAACATCTTTTACAGCCATCAGCATCTGACCACGAAAACATAATTACCTACATCACAGAAATTCTACTTTCAAAATCAAGTTCAATGGATATTTCCTTTGACCATCACACTTGCGAAATGTGTTTCCATTATTTTGCCAAGAAGATTGACTTGTTGAAACAGGTTTTTTATAGCCATAAGAAAAGAGGCAGTCATTACGATTACAATGGAAAGGAAATGGCAGCAGTATCTTCATTAGACAACTTATTTTTAGTTGACTATTTGAAAGAGGTAACAAAGGATGTTTCCTTTTTGCATTTCAAGTTTGACAATCTTAATCTCAGTTTTGTTTGGGACTTACCTGAATGTGAAAAAATAATTGATGAAGCATTGGAGATAATTATTTCCAAAGCACCAATTTTTTTAAACTTTGAACATCAAGCAAATGTTTTGTTTAAAGGTCTTAAACTTAGTCCCGAACAACAGGAGAAAGTTTACAATTACATCAGTAAATTCATCCAGAAACATTTTGCTTCAAAGCAGCACATACACGTAATTCTAAATGTTGTAACATACAGCTTTAATGGACGGGTATTGCGTTTTCTAAAGGAATTCTTGCTACTTAATAAAGACATTGAGTTTATGAAAGGCCTTTGGTTAGAAAGAAATGTTGTTACATCAGGAAGTCGTGTTCCAAGAATTGAAGGTCATATTAAATTTAATAAATCAGTTATGGAAATGATTCAATCATTGCCTAATCCACTTGACTATGCAGAACACATTAAAAACTTTGAACAAGAAATTGAGTGGGCAAAGCAGGATAAACAACAAGAAATGAAAAGAGATTTTACAGGATGGACAGATTAAGCCAACACTTTTTGCAAGTGCAATTAAAAACCGCACAAGCCAACATACGACCAATGTTTTTAATAAAGTTTGCAAAGCCGACCCAAAAGAAAAATTGTTTTTAAAAAATTTCCAACGCTTCAAAATAAAATAAAAAAACGTAACACACAGCCGACACGACAATGACACAGAAACACAATACTGGCAATGGTTTGCAAGGACATTGGACAAGAACCACTGGCTATAACACGGGTGGCCGTTGCACAACTCTCTAAAAATCCCCAACAATTTTTCAGATGTGTCATTACCAACCATATACGGCTATACAAGCACTAATTTTTGATGATGCTATTTATCGCTCGGGATTGTGGTGGCAAAAAAATG
>JAEUTI010000051.1 GCA_016788065.1 Bacteroidia bacterium
CAACTCAAGGCGCTCAATTAAAATTGTTTTCTTCAGCTTAAGATAGGGCCTGCTTCTAAAAAATTAAATTAAATACTGGGTTTGAAAGGGGAAGTTCTGCGATGATTGGCAGCTTTGAATTTTTACCGGACAGTAATGATTAAAAATTAAAAATTAAGGATTAAGAATTTTTTATTTCTTAGTAGGATGAAGTTTATACTGCTCCTTTTCATCTTCTTTGTACTCTTGATCTGGTTCAAAATCCCAATCTGTCCCGTTATCATTCTGCTTCTCATTCCGATTCTATCTATTTCTCCGTGGGATATTTCGGGCATTAGCACATTAGCACATCCTAACATACAAATAGTGCCTTTGCACCCCAAAATAAGATACATTCACCAAAAATGAGATAGTTCTCTTTTAGGGCGAGGCTAAATTGGTTACATCACACGATAAAAACCACTTTAAAATGACAAAAAACGTTTCTATTACCGAATTTAATGAATTGAGTACTGATGAAAAGGCTTGGTATCTTTGGCATGGCGCTGCTTTTTTGCATGTCTATGAAAAGGATAAATACCGGATCAATCTCTTTCATCTTAACAATTACTACATCGAATTATGGTACCATATAGAGGGAAATCAGGTGGAAACCATCCGTGCATTTACTTCAACTGAATTGCTGGCTCCTTTCCTGGAGAATATAAATATCGATTGCGTTTTGCACTGAAAAACATAAAATAAGTTATTCTTAAAAATTCTATGAACGCT
This sequence comes from Bacteroidia bacterium, assembly GCA_016788065.1. Lineage (GTDB taxonomy): Bacteria > Bacteroidota > Bacteroidia > AKYH767-A > OLB10 > JADKJB01. Next base: position 751 of record JAEUTI010000051.1, read on the forward strand.
CTTCGGAGCGTTTTTTGTTGCTGATATTCAGCAATTTACAAGCTTTTCAGATTTTTTGGCATGAGAATTGAAAAGTGGCTTCCATCTAACTTAAAAAATGGAGGACACAAAACATGAAAAAGATCGTACTCATTATCGCGATTATTATGTACGCCTCCGTGCAGATCAGAGCATCGCACCTGGCGTCGGACTTTAACCTGAGATTATTTGATCAGGCATTGTTCACAGTTAACATCGACCATCAGGTTTTTAATACACCGACAAATCGTTTCCAATTAAAAGCGATTGCTCCCGGTCAACACTTTTTAAGAGTTACCCGTTTAGAGCATGGTTACTATGGCCCACATACTGTTCCAGTACTTGTATTCAGTGGTTACATCGACCTTCCTTCAGGCGCACAAATAAATGCTATGATTGATCGTCAGAACAGATTCCGGATTAACAAAATTATTCCTTTCGTTGTAGCACCTGTTTGTGCAACTCCTTACATGCCAGAACCTGTTCAATATGGAATGAGTGATTATGAATTTGATCAGTTACGAAATACAATCGACCGGTTGAGTTTTGACAGCAGTCGTATGCAAGTAGCAAAACAAGCCATAGCACATAACATGGTCACTACCCGTCAGGTGTATGCACTGATGAACATGATGACTTTCGAATCGAATAAACTGGAACTTGCTAAGTTTGCTTATGCTCAAACTGTAGATAAACAAAATTACTTTGTAGTGAATGATGCATTCACATTTGAAAGCAGCATACTTAATCTGAATGATTTTATATACCGAAGTTAATTGAAAAATAAGTTGTGTTAGCCCAGGGCGGACCCGTAAGTTCGCCCATTTTTATTTCTAACTGATCAGGTGACGCAACTCTCTCTTCTTTACATACAGAGCTAACCTGTTGGTATCATTCAGAAAGTCGATATCCTCAACTTCTTTACTTTTCACTACCACTTCCACATAGCGGCCGTATAATTCGTACAACGCACATGTCTTGCCCCGCTCTTTTCGCAGTGCAAGAAAACTCCCTGCTTCCAAAAGCACTCCGGCTCTGGTTTCAAGGTCTTCCATTAAAAACCGCATCTTTTTCATGACTCCATTATACCATTTCTCAAGTATCGGGTTTGGGTAAAATTTGGCTAAAACATTACATTGCACCTTACAAAACCTTAAATTTGTAAGATGAAAGGTTTAAAAACACGGATTTTAGCACTGCTACTGTCATTCACGGCTCTATTTGCCGGGTGTGATACCAAAGACGATAATCCGGCATCACCCAACAACCCATCCTGTTCCGCTAACGGAGGCATATTTTTAAGTGCCCGTATCGATAACCTCACCTGGTGTGCCGATTCAACCCTGAATGGTGCTTTATCGGGTTCACTTGCTGTCTCAGGGGCATCATCCGGCAACAGCCGCACCATTTCAATTATGCTGGATGATCTTTCACCCGGAACTTATTCCGCAAAATTTAGCCGAAACAAGTTTCAATATTCCGATAACGGAACCGTATACCAATCTACCAATACCAATCCCGGATCAATTACCATAACAGAACATAATACATCACTGAATTTTGTAACGGGCACTTTTCTGGTTACCCTGACTAATAATTCTGCCGGAGACAAAACATTATCGAACGGATCATTTAAAGTCTATTATACTGAATAAAACAAATTTTATGAAACTGTCCAAGTCGTTTATCCTGATTTTCATCTTTATTGCAATTTTATCGATTTCAAAATCTGCTACTGCACAAGTTGCCAACAAACCACCCGATCGTATGAAAATGCTAACTGCATTTAACGGAGAATGGAAAGGTGAAATGGTTACTGTGGTGGAGAAGAAAAAAATAAAATATAAGCTGAGCCACACCTCTGAAAAAGTTGCAGGTGGCTGGGGAGTACAACTTACGGAAGTTGCTATGATTCCTGAGAAGGGCAAATATCAGGCAGCAAGAATTTTCAGCTACAGCGCCACCGGCGATACTACTTACATGTATACAATTGACAGCAATGGTGAAACCTGGTTTTACAAAGGCATTTGGGAAACAACCAAAAAATTATTGCTGAAAGCTTCGCATCAATCGGGAGCAGCTATGATTGAAAAAACAATCAGCTATCATTTTCTGTCGCCAAAAGAATATGAATTAAAGAGCATCACCAAAACTGAAGGTAAGCCGGATGATATTGTTGAAATTAAAATGCTGAGACAATAATAGCGTTCCTAAAACAAGCACACCACATGAAAAGGAAAATAACATTCTTCATTCTTGCAATAGCAACCGGAAGTTGTTCCCTGATAAACGCACAACACACCAATGTGATGATCAGCAGCAATAACTTTCCGAATGAACCATCAATTGCCATCAATCCCAAAAATACCAATGAACTGGTTGCAGGTTCTAACATCGATAACTACTACTACTCTACTGATGGAGGATTAACATGGACAGAAGATTTACTCACGAGCACCTATGGCGTATGGGGTGATCCTGTGATTGCATGCGACACCACAGGCAGTTTTTATTTTTTCCATTTAAGTAATCCCCCATCGGGAAGTTGGATCGACCGAATAGTTTGTCAACGCACCAATTCACCCGGCGGAATTTGGACACCGGGAACCTACACCGGATTAAATGGCAACAAAGCACAGGATAAACATTGGGTGGCAATCAATAAAAACACCAATGGTATTTACATGACCTGGACAGAATTTGATGCTTATGGCAGCAATATTCCAACTGACAGTTCCCGCATCATGTTTTCACGTTCACTCGATCAGGGGCAGACCTGGAGTAGTGCATTAAAAATAAATGAAGTGTCGGGTGATTGTATTGATGAAGACAACACTACCGAGGGTGCTGTTCCTGCAATTGGGCCTAATGGTGAAGTATATGTTGCCTGGGCTGGTCCTGCGGGATTGGTTTTTGACCGATCAACTGATGGTGGAAATACCTGGTTAAGTCAGGATATTTTTGTGAGTGCTATTCCCGGAGGCTGGGATTTTGCTATCCCCGGAATTTACCGTGCAAATGGATTGCCTATAACAACATGTGATTTGAGTGGTGGTCCGAATCATGGTACCATTTACATTAACTGGACCGATCAGCGCAATGGAATCACTGATACTGATGTGTGGCTCGTGAAATCGGTTGATGGTGGCAACACTTGGAGTGCTCCCATTAAAGTAAATGATGATACTTCAAACCGTCAACAGTTTTTTACATGGATGACAATAGATCAGGCAACAGGAGAACTTTGGTTTGTATTTTATGATCGCCGGAATTACAATGATACACGTACGGATGTTTATATGGCTCGTTCTGCAGATGGCGGAAATACCTTTCAGAATTTTAAGGTCAGTGATACGCCATTCATCCCCAATCCTGGAGTTTTCTTTGGTGATTACACCAATGTTACTGCTCATAACAATGTCGTGCGTCCGATCTGGACACGACTGCACAACGGATCACTTACACTTTGGACGGCCATTATAGATCCATTGGCAACCGGCATAGAAAATAATAATGGTTTGTCAAATGATGTGCTGTTGCTGGAACAGAATTATCCGAATCCCTATAAGCAACAAACAACGTTCAGCTTTAAACTTCACCAGACTGAAGAAGTGACTCTTAAAGTTTATGATTTTTTTGGAAGGTGCATCGCTATTCCTGTCAATAAAGAAACATTAGGTTATGGTAAGCATGTAAAAGTATTTGATGAACCACTTGCTACAGGCACTTATTTTTATGAATTAAAAGCTGGTTCCAAACTTATGCGCCGCAAGATGCTTGTGATTGATTAAGCAAATTACCAATAAATACAAAAGCGGGTTATGAAAAATCATAACCCGCTTTTTTTATTCGTTAAACTTATTTTCCGCTTCCTGCAGCGATTAATTATTCATCCAGTTTTTAACATCATCAATTGCCGGCATAGGTGCTTCAATTTTAAGTTTCTTACGCATCCCGCCAAGGTCGTTGAATAGTTTATTTGGGTTCAGACTTTTCAACTGATCTTTGGTAGTGACTCCCATTTTCGTGAGTACCTCATCCCAGGGTGAAGGAATTCCTTCAAGAGCCTGATCAACGTTTAATCCACCGGTATTTGTCTCGGGGCGCATTTGCGGGAAGAAGAGCACATCCTGAATAGAAGCAGAATTAGTCATGATCATACTCAAACGATCGATACCGATTCCAAGTCCGGCTGTTGGAGGCATACCAAATTCTATGGCTCGAAGAAAATCTTCGTCGAGTTGCATGGCTTCTTCATCACCACGTTTGCCGAGCTCCAGTTGTTCCTCAAAACGTTTGCGCTGATCGATAGGATCATTCAATTCACTGAAAGCATTGCAAATTTCCTTACCATTACAAATTGCTTCAAAGCGTTCTACCAATCCCGGTTTCGAGCGATGTTTCTTTGCGAGGGGTGACATCTCCACCGGATAATCTGTGATAAATGTTGGCTGAATAAGTTTATGTTCACAGGTCTCACCGAAAATTTCATCGATAAGCTTGCCGCGGCCCATACTTTCGTCTGTTTTAATATTCAGTTTTGTTGCTACCTCTCTGATACCTTTTTCGTCCATCTCAGCGATATCGAATCCGGTGAAGTGCTGAATAGCTTCATACATGCTGAAACGTTTCCAGGGACGCTTAAAATCGATTGTATGATCACCCACTTTTACAGCGGTTGTTCCGTGCAGATCCATTGCAATTTTTTCCACCATTTCCTCTACGAGATTCATCATCCACTGATAATCTTTGTAGGCAACATAAAGTTCCATTTGAGTGAACTCGGGATTATGAAAGCGACTCATTCCTTCATTTCTGAAATCTTTCGAGAATTCATAGACCCCATCATAACCTCCAACAATAAGACGCTTCAGGTATAGCTCATTCGCAATACGCAGGTAAAGGGTCATATCGAGGGTATTGTGATGCGTTTTAAACGGTCTGGCAGCAGCACCTCCGTAAAGCGGTTGCAGAATAGGTGTTTCCACTTCCAGATAACCTTGTGTATTGAGATAAGATCTCATGGAGTTAGTCAGTTGGGTCCGTTTGATGAAAGTCTCACGCACATGTGGATTCACAATGAGATCGACATATCGCTGACGGTAACGTTGTTCAGGATCTGAAAAGGCATCAAACAACTGACCATCTTTTTCTTTAACAACAGGCAACGGCCGAAGTGACTTTGACAAAATTTTAAATTCAGTTACATGAATACTAATTTCACCCAACTGAGTTTTGAAAGCATATCCCTGAACGCCAATAATATCGCCAATATCGAGCAGTTTCTTAAAAACAGTATTGTACAAAGTTTTATCATCGCCGGGACAAATATCATCTCTTCTGAAATAGAGCTGAATTCTGCCATGTGAATCCTGCAATTCCACAAAAGAAGCATTCCCCATTATACGGCGACTCATAATACGGCCGGCAATAGAGAGATTGGTCAATGCCGATGGATCCCTTTCGAAATTATCGAGTATATACTTTGAAGTTGTATTAAATTCAAATAATTCAGCCGGGTAGGGATTAATTCCGAGGCTGTAAAGCTCATCAAGTGCCTTACGCCGAAGCTGTTCCTGATCGTTTAGTTCCATGGGGCAAAGATAACAGATATCAGATGATACATGATAAATGATAGATGATAGATGGGAAATTTGTTAAAAGTTTATAAATTAAGGGGTTTGAACCGTAAACAGGGATTAGGTAAAATAGCAATTATCGAAAAGTAAACCGAATGAAACTTCAAAATTCCACTAAGAATAAGTTGAATTAAGGAGAAAAACACATCCGGGATGGATATAAAAAAAGCAGACGGGAACCACCCCGTCTGCGACCTCAATAAACCGGCACTTAACAAGTACTTGATTAGCAGGAACCTTTCAGTATTTAACCCTATGCTGAGTAGGAATTATTTGCTGAGGGTAATCCGGACTAAATACCCGCCGGGAAAAATAACATTACCAACCTATAACTCTTAGTCCGACAGTCACCGGATATAATTCAGGGCCTTTATTATCTTTAAACAAACCGGCCATATTATAGCTTCCAAAAACGGTGAAGTTCCGGTACCCTAACCTCACAGTTGCATCATAGCGGAATGGATTCAGATTAAAATCATCGAAAACTTTACTTTTTGATTCTTTATTACCTTCTTCCTTAACCAGTTTCAGATGCGATCCAATTCTTAGTCCACCAATTACTCCTACTGCCAGGTGAACTGTTTTGTCGGCGTTTTGAGAAGTATTAAACTCGAGCAATAACGGAACAGTGAGGTAGCTTGCAACCAATTTATTTTTTTTCAGATTCAATCCTGCTACGGTTACCGGAGTCACCTGAGTAGTATTTTGCTCCAGGTAGGTATCTGATTTAAACCGGTAGTTGTTATAGGTAAAACCGAGTCCGGTGACTAGCATAATATTGCGACGGTACAATTCTATTTCATAGTCAATAACATTAAAGTTTACTGCAATTGATTTTTCCTCACGCAATTCCAGGAAATTAATTCCGGGAGGTAAATCCGTTTTGTTATCGCTGGTTACATAGGTATTTATTCCTAATTCGAATCCAGCCCAATGACTTTTAACTTCGTTACATTCCCTTTCATTTATAAGATCTTTAAAGGATCCTTTAACCTGTTTTTCGTTTCCACCGATGATCAACACTTTAGTCTTCCCAAACATAATCCGTGTAGTATCACTTTCAACTGCATCACCACTTCCAACCTTACCTACTCCCGAGATATTATTATTCAGGTTTGTTGGTTTAGTAACGTAATATACACTTCCGCTTCCACTGATATTCGTATTGAGTTCATCAGTTACATCCACCAAACACTTGCCACTACCACTGATATTCGCAGTACATTTTTTCACTTTAAGTTCTTCAGCATCGATTTTACCTGAACCACTGATATCGACACGCATTTCATCGGCAGTACCATCGAGATCAATTTTTCCGGCACCACTGATCATAGCCTTCACTTTTGTTGCCTGAATATCGAGTTCAATTTTTCCGGATCCGGTAACTTTAAGATCGAGTTCTTCCACTTTGAATATACCATCTGATTCAATAGATCCGATTCCACTGATATCGATTTGTTTGATATCGGGAGCAGTCACCACTATATCCTCTCCGGAAGCGCCATTAATACTTAACCAATTATCGTCGATATTATAATTAATTCGGGTGATGGTATTACCTTCTGTGGAAACACTATGAACAGGTCCCTGGCGTAAAATTACTTCCGATGGTCCCGCGATTCTTATTCTGTTAAATGACTGATCTGATTGTGCGCTTGCAGGAAATGCAGTAACTGCAATCATTAATCCTGCGGCAATATTTCTTAGAGTTTTCATAATTTGATTATTTAATTTTCCGTTCTTATAAATGTGACGGAATGGCATTCGTATTTGTTACAGGTGGTTATAAAAAATAAATTAATTTTTTTCAATTCTTAGTTTACCGATAGAAAAGCGGTAAGAATTTCGTTCTGCAGTTTCATTATAACCGGCATCCAGTTTAACTTTATCATTCGAAATTTTCTCAATGCCCTTTTCAACAACATCAATCATTTTCACTTTTGAATTTTCGGAGTCATCGACTAAAGCAAGCTCATCAGATGGAGCACCTGCAATTTTCCGGATACCTTCATCACCGGCTTTGCGCATAGCTTCCCAAACAGAAAGATAATTACCGGAAGCTGCTGCGTTTGAATTGGAAGCCAGTGACTCGATTGGCTGAGGCTTTCCTGCTATTTCCATTGCTAATCCGGCGTTGTTTAAATTTGGTGCAACAGCAGGAACGGTTGCTAACGGTTCAGCATATATGTTTTTATCGGTGGAAACCGGAGTATTTGCTTTTGCCGGGTTCTGTGTTACGGAAGCAAACGGTTGTGCTGGATTTGATTTTCTCTGCTTCGGAGCGGAAGTCGTATTATTTGCATTCTGATCAGCAGTATTATTCACTTGTTCAGGTTGCTGATTGCTTTCGGGAGTTGTGGTGTTCGTTGCGAAATTTCTTTCGGAATTTAAAGAATTTTCATTGGAAGCAGCACTATCGACCGGCTGATCTTCTGCCAACACAGGTGCTTCCGGTTTCGATGATTTTGTAAATAAAATATATCCGCCACCAATAACCATTAACAGGAGCACGGCTGCAATGGCAAATCGCATAATTGAATTCGTATTAAATGCAAAAGGAACAGGCTGGCGAAGGTTTCCTTTATTTGGAAACTTCACTGACAAATCGGGAGCCACAATAGTAGCTTTAAATAAATCATGCTCCTTTACAAATGCAGGATTTTCTTTAAGGAACATCTGCAATTGTTCTTGTTCACTTTTGGTAAGATTATTTTCAATATCAGCAATCAGGAAGTAATCGATATTTTCGGAATTTACGGCACCTCTTTTAAGAGCTTCCTTATTATCAAAAACCTCATCAAATCCGGGAATGGGTTCACCTGAAAAACTCTCGAATTCTTCCTTCAGATCAGGATTTTTTTCGAGGAACAGGAAAAGCTCAGCAACTTTTTCAGCAGCAAGATTTCCATCGAAATAATCGATAAAAACCTCTTCGTAATTGCTTCTGTTAATATTCATTGCTGTGCTTATAAAACATTGTGAACACTTCCGATATAATTCTTCAGGGTTGTCCGTGCCCGATAAATATAAACTTTAACCTGCGATTCATTCAATCCGGTAATCTCACCAATTTCTTCATAAGAATAACCTTCATAATCGCGCAACATAATAACCGACTGTTGAATTTCAGGTAATCGGGATACGGCATCCCTTACAATCTGTTTAACGTCGCTGAATTTGTGATCTGTCTTCATGGTTTCGAGATGTTCATCTTCCATGCGGGTCATCTTTTTTCCTCTTCTTATTTTATCTACCATAGTTCTGTATGCGGTAGTAAAAATGTAAGATTTTGATTTCTCAAAATTCACATTGGTATGAGTCAGCCACAATTTCTCGAAGGTATCCTGAACCACATCCTGAGCTTCTTCCTTGTCCTTAATATTGTGCAGGATAAAGCGATAAACCCCATCGGAGAATTGATCTACGCATTTATTGTATTCCTGTACGGTCATTTGGTTCAGAGGTCACCGGTGTGGTTATAAATGAGACGGACACCTGTAAGCCGTTGTTACAGGTGTCCGTTAAATTATTTTGGAAAATTTACAATATACTGATATTCAGTATTATGCGAGTGTTCTTTTGACTGCAACTTGTTCATATCCTTCAATAATATCGCCAATCTGGACATCATTATAATTATGGATACTTAAACCGCATTCGTAGCCGGAAGCCACTTCTTTCACATCATCTTTGAAACGTTTGAGTGAAGAGAGTTCACCGGAGAAGGTAACGATACCATCTCTGACAACACGAATTTTGGTATTTCTATTGACTTTACCATCGAGCACCATACAACCTGCGATTGTACCTGCTTTCGGAATTTTGAATGTTTCGCGAACTTCGATATTACACACAATTTTCTCTTCGAATTCAGGTGCAAGCATACCTTCCATGGCATCTTTCACTTCATTTATAGCATCGTAGATAATAGAGTAAAGGCGAATATCAATTTGTTCCTGTTCGGCAAGTTTACGTGCATTGAGTGAAGGGCGAACCTGGAATCCGATGATAATTGCATTCGATGCAGAAGCAAGGAGTACATCAGATTCGGTGATGGCACCAACAGATTTATGAATTACGTTCACCTGAATTTCTGCTGTAGAAAGTTTCAGTAATGAATCGGCAAGTGCTTCCACAGAACCATCCACGTCACCTTTAACAATTACGTTCAGCTCTTTAAAGTTACCGATTGCGAGACGGCGACCGATTTCATCGAGTGTAATATGTTTGTGTGTACGAATACCTTGTTCACGTTGTAACTGGAGACGTTTGTTGGCAATTTCACGTGCTTCGCGTTCATCGTCCATTACATTAAACTGATCACCGGCTTGTACGGCACCCGGCATACCGAGCATGATTACAGGTTGTGCAGGGCCGGCTTTTTCCATTTTGCCACCACGTTCATTGTGCAAAGCTTTCACGCGACCGGCATAGCAACCTGCAAGTACGATATCTCCTACTTTAAGATTTCCGCTATGAACCAGAACAGTAGTAATGTAACCGCGTCCTTTATCGAGTGACGATTCGATTACGGTACCAACTGCATTTTTATTTGGGTTTGCTTTAAGATCAAGCATTTCTGCTTCGAGCAATACTTTATCTAGCAAAGAATCAATATTCAATCCTTGCTTTGCAGAAATTTCCTGGCACTGATATTTACCACCCCATTCTTCAACGAGAATATTCATTTTAGATAACTGTTCCTTGATTCGATCGGGGGCAGCACCAGGTTTATCGATTTTATTTATAGCAAAAACGATAGGAACATTAGCGGCCTGTGCGTGGTTGATTGCTTCAATAGTTTGCGGCATCACGCTATCATCGGCAGCAATTACAATAATTGCAACGTCGGTAACTTTAGCACCCCTTGCACGCATAGCGGTAAACGCTTCGTGACCGGGAGTATCGAGGAAAGTAATTTTTCGGCCATCATCGAGAGTCACTTCGTAAGCACCGATATGCTGGGTGATACCACCTGCTTCACCTGCGATTACGTTCGCTTTCCGGATATAATCCAGTAATGATGTTTTACCATGATCTACGTGACCCATTACCGTAACGATAGGTGCACGAGGTTTCAGATCTTCCGGATCATCCGGTTTTTCCTGAATAGCCTCCTGAACATCAACGGAAACGAATTCCACTTTATAACCAAATTCTTCAGCAACAACAGTAAGTGTTTCGGCATCGAGACGCTGATTGATGGAAACGATAATTCCAAGGCTCATACACGTTGCGATGATACTTGTTACCGGAACACCAATCAGTTTCGCGAGTTCGTTTGCGGAAACGAATTCTGTTACCTGAATTACTTTTGATTGATTTGCTTCTTCAGCTGCAGTTTCCTCAGCTTGTTTATAGGCATCGCGTTTTTCTTTACGATACTTAGATGCTTTCGATTTACCACCACCGCCACTTAAACGTGCCAGTGTTGCTTTAATCTGATCCTGAATTTCTTTTTCGGTAGGTTCAACTTTTGCGACAGGTGGGCGTTCGAAACGTTTACCACCTTTTTGACCACCACCGGTATTGTTTCCACCACCGGGACCTTTTTTCCAGGGTTCACCACCTTTATTATCAGATGGGGGACGAGGAGTACCGGATTCATTAACATTTACTTTCTTCTCGGTACGTTTACGTTTCTTTTTGCGCTTATCATCATCTAAGGTAGAGGTAGATGCAACAGGTTTTTTCTTTGGAGGGTCAACCGGAAGTACAATTTTACCAAGGATATTTGGTCCTTTAAGCTTATCGCGATCCATCCGGAACGGAACATCTTTGCCGGCAACTTCAGCAGGAGGCACATCGCCACCTGAAGCAGAAGAATCAGCAGTCGGAGCAATTGTTTCCGGAGTTTCGGGAGCAGGAGTTTCAGCAACGGGAGCAATTTTTTCAGGAGTTGCTTGAACTACTTCGGCTGGTTTTTCAGCAACCGGAGCTGTTTCTGTTTTCTTCTCCTTCTCAACAGACTTCTCTTTTACTTTTTCAACCTCTTTTTCCTTTTCTTTCTCCTTCTCTTTTTCCTTTTCCTTTTCTTTAGCCTTCGGCTTCTCAGCTTTAGCTTTTGCTTCTTCAGCTTGTTGTGCTACTTCAAGTGCAGCATCAGCAGCTTTCTTCTTAGCAATTTTTTTCTTTGGAGTTTCAAGAGCATCGAGATCGATCTTGTCGATGATTTTCGGAGCAGATTTATCAACTTTAGCTTTAATAACTTCAGCTTCGGCAGCTTCGGCATCCTCTTCTTTTTTCGTTTTCTTTTTTACCAGAGTTGGCTTATCCTTTTCAGCAGCATCCTGCTTAATCTGGATCAGATCTCTTGCCAGTTCATCATCATTTTCAACTTCCTTTTCCTTAACTACTTCAGCAGAAACCTTAGCTTCGATAACAACGTTATCTTTTTTCAGTTTCTGATTCGTAATTTCTTCAGCAGTTTTTTTAATCTGCTTATCGGTTTGAAATTCCCTTTGTAAAAGCTCATAAGCCTCCACTGTAATTTTCGCATTCGGGTTCTTATCCACCTTGAATCCCTTTTTCTCAAGGAAATCAAGAGCATGATCAATCCCGATGCTAAATTCCTTCAGCACTTTACTGAGTCTTATGGTTGACGTTTCTGACATTCTTTAATATTTTCTTTCTACTACTTAACTGCTAATGATTCCGTGCATTTCACACGGGTAAATTATTCAAATTCAGAGCGCAGAATTCGCATCACTTCGCGAATTGTCTCTTCTTCAAGATCTGTTCTTTTCACCAGATCTTCAACACCAAGATCAAGTACACTCTTTGCGGTATCGCAACCGATTCCTTTCAGTTCATCAATAATCCAGCTATCGATTTCATCTGTAAATTCGTCGAGATCCACATCTTCTTCAACCTCATCAGAATCGCGATACACATCGATTTCATAACCGGTAAGTTTTCCGGCAAGGCGAATGTTGTGACCACCTTTACCAATGGCAAGTGACACCTGATCGGGTTTCATGTAAACTGCAGCACGCTTGGTATCATCATCCAGTTTAATGGAAGAAATTTTAGCAGGTGACAGTGCACGGGTAATATACAGTGACAGGTTGTTTGTATAATTGATTACGTCAATATTTTCATTCTTCAATTCACGAACGATACCATGAATACGGGAACCTTTCATACCAACACAGGCACCAACAGGATCAATTCGATCGTCGTATGATTCCACAGCAACCTTAGCTCTTTCACCGGGTTCGCGAACTATGTTTTTAATGGTGATCAAACCATCGAATACTTCAGGTACTTCCTGTTCAAAGAGTCTTTCGAGGAACACCGGAGATGTTCTGGAAAGAATAATCTTAGGTGTACCGTTTACCATTTCAACACGAAGTACTACTGCTCTTACTGAATCTCCTTTACGGAAAAAGTCTGAAGGAATTTGTTCAACTTTAGGAAGAATCAATTCATTTCCTTCATCATCGAGTACTAAAGCTTCTTTTTTCCAAACCTGATAAACCTCACCGGTAATAATTTCACCTGCGCGGTCTTTATATTTTTTATAGATGCCATCTTTTTCAAGCTCCATGATACGGGCTTGCAAATTCTGACGGGCAGCAAGTACAGCTCTTCTTCCGAATGCTTCCAGTTGAACGGGCTCTGTCACTTCTTCGCCGATTTCAAAATCGGGTTCAATTTTAACCGCTTCCGAATAAGGAATCTGAAGATTTGGATCTTCAACAGCACCATCTTCAACGATCGTACGATTTCTCCAGACTTCAAGGTCACCCTTGTCGATGTTAATGATTACGTCGAGGTTATCGGCGGTACCATACTTTTTACGCAACATATTTTTGAATACATCCTCCAGGATGCTCATCATTGTTGCACGGTCAATACTCTTAAATTCTTTGAACTCCGAGAAGGATTCAATCAATACTGAGTGATCCATTACTGTTTAAATTTTAAATGATAGTATTAATTTTGTTTCTTTAATTTTTTCGTAGCTAAGCTGATGCTGCACTTCAGAAATTATTTTCTTTTTATTTTCTTTTCGGGAAGTAGTTTCTTTCAACTCTATTCCTGATTCGTCTGCAGCTTCCAGTATTCCTTTAATTTCTCTTCCTTCTGTGGTGATCACTTTTACTTCGCGACCAATGCGGCGCATGTATTGCTGATGTACCTTCAGTGGCTGATCCATTCCCGGGGAAGAAACCTCCAGCTCATTAGTCTCCCAAACATTCTCAGGATCCAGTAAGGCTGTCAGGTGCCGGTTTAACCGAATACACTCATCCAGTGAAACTCCGGTTGGCTTGTCGATGAACACAGTGATTTTACCTGGCGGGGTTTTAACCTCAACCAGGAAGCAATCTGTGTCTTTAATCCATTCATTAACAATGGATTGTATTCTTTCTTTGTTCACCATTCGGAATAAAAAAGGGGACAATGTCCCCTTTCTCTAATCAATTACAATGCAAAAGTAAGCATATTTTCTTAAAAATGTGCTTCTTAACTTAAAGAATTTGTTATTTTTTTGCTTTAGATGGTTTACGTTCAGGTGATTGCAACTTGAAAAAATTGCAATTAATTGAAATTCAATCGCTTTGACTCAAATGGTGGCAATCACTTTTAACTCAATAGCAATTGGTGTGGGAAGGCAATTAATTTCGACGGTAGTACGGCAGGGATTTGCAGATTTAAAATACTCTGCATAAAGGCGATTGTAGGTTGCGAAATCATCTTTCATATTCGTGAGAAAAACGGTTACATCAATCATGTTCTCCCATTTCGAACCGGCCTCTTCGAGAATATGTTTTACATTTTTAAAAACCGAATGGCATTGTGTTTCTATATCGTAAGACTTAATTGTACCATCTTCATTTAGTTCAACACCGGGAATTTTTTTAGTACCGCGTTCGCGGGGACCAACACCAGATAGGAAAAGTAAATTTCCATGTCGGCGTGCATGAGGATAAGCACCTACAGGTTCAGGAGCACGGGAAGAATTAATTGCATCCATAAGAATGATTTTCTGTGAATAGATTTGAAATGTTAAATATCTGAATTTATCTCTAAATTATCTACTAAATTGACTATAATAAATTAGCTGAGCCGAATGCGATCCTCCTAATTAACCACCTAATTAACTACTTAATTAACTACCTAATTAACCACTTAATTAACTACCTAATTAACCACTTAATTAACTACTTAATTAACCACTTAACCTCCGTTTCAACATCCCAATTCGCCCGAACAGTAATTATTTCGGTGTGGTAATAAATTTTTTCGGGAGTAATTCTGCGTAACACATCACCACCATCCCATAATTTATTTCCATTGCGATCGAATACAATCCTTATACGGTAAATTCCCGGTTCAACCTCCGAAAAGATTCCAGTATAGTCTGATTTACCATCATGCTGACGAACAATTTCATCTTTTTCATTCACTAGTTGCAAAATAAAATTTTCATTGATAGTACCACTAAGTTTGTATGTAATACTACCTCTTCCTTTATCGCCGGCAGCATTAAAACTCCATGAAATAGTATCATGAGATCTTCCGTGGACATCGGTTAAAGCACCGGGTAAAATCTGAATAGTGTATATACCGGATTTCCATTCGCCGGAGAACACCATTTTTGTTTGAAGAGAATCGGTGAATGCAATTCCGGGGTGAATAGTAACGGAGTCGCGGGTAACTAAAATTTTAGTGGTGTCAATTGACGCTGTAGGTATGGTCCAGTTAACAGCGGGATTAGAACCACCGGGAAGCGGATTGCCTTTTTGCGGAAATGGGAAGCCGGAGAAATACACTTTATTCGGAGTAGCTGATCCTCGTTGTTTACGATAACCAACGGTGTCGATGACAACCTCACCATCGTACCATATTACTTTTGCAGAATCAGACATTTCGGGAGTGGTGTACAAAACAATAGTATCCTTCAAAACATTTTTTTGGATAATAAATTTACCTGTATAGCCATCTGCAAAAATCGGTTTCGGATTTTCTGTTGGTCGCGAAAAAACCGTAGTCAGTTTTCCCGGTTCTTCAATAATTGAACTTTTCACCGACTGTCGTGAAAGTGGTTGACGTGCTACTACCAGTTCCTTTATTGTGGAATCGGTTGCATTAACTATATCACTGAAAAAACCGGCACGTTCATCGGCGGCATCAAGGATAAAATTACCATTTTTATCTTCGAGTGTATACAATGCATAATTGCCTGCAGCAACATTGGTGATAGTAAATTTTCCGGTGGCATCCGTCTTAGCAAAATAATCGGGGGCTTTTTTGAGAGGAACCGAATCGGCAACGGGACTACGATAAAGGAGAGCAAGCACACCTTCGGTGGATTTTCCTGTGGAAGCATCAGCAATTGTACCGGAGATCAGGAGAGAATCGAGATAATCGCCTGTAGAAAAAACATACCGGTATGCGGTTAGTGTATTCCCTTCATTATTATCGGTAATAGCATTTCCGAAACTAATTGTATAAGTTGTTGCAGGAAGAAGTGTGCTGTTAAACTTTATAATCACACTTTTTTTACGAACTAAAAATTCCGGGGCGGGATTCAGCAGTGGTGAAATAATAATTTGTTTGGTCACTTCCTTCAACTGCACGTATTCGTCGAACGTTAGTACTACTTCGGAAGCATTAAAATTCACTGAATTTTCAGCCGGAACAGCGCTTAATAAAACAGGTGGTTTAACATCGCGATCGCCACCTTGCGGTGCTACTTTATTAGCGCAGGAGATGCATAATGCAACTATAAAAAACCCTAAAAGGGCATTCAGCTTTTTATTCACAGCGATTCGATAATTTTAATAACCTCTCCGAGATATTTTTGATCTGTTTCATCGAAAGCTGCCAATTTTTCACTGTCGACATCGAGCACCAGCCAGACTTTATTATTTTTAAATGCGGGAAGAACAATTTCACTTTTTGAAAGGGAGCTACATGCGATATGTCCGGGAAATGCATCCACATCTTCCACAATCAATACTTTTTGTTCTTTCCAGGAAGAGCCGCAAACACCTTTCCCAAAACCAATTCTGGTACAAGCTACAGGTCCCTGAAAAGGCCCGAGGACCAGAGAATCGTTCTCAACAAAGTAAACGCCAACCCAAAAAAAGTCCATAGACTGCTTAAGGGCCGCCATTAAATTAGCCAGATTGGCGACAACATTAGATTCGCCGGTCACCAATGCCTTTAATTGAGGCAATAGCGACTCGTAACGGTCTGTTTTTGAAGAAGTTGAATCTAGTACGGTTAAATTTTCTGCCATAATGGACTAATAATATGGCAAAAATACGTTTTTAGAGTCTTGCGTACGCAATGGTAGCAAGACTAACGCGGGAATCGGGAGTCAGCAACAGCGTTTCTGCACAGGAAGCGAGGGTTGAACCGGTAGTGATAACATCATCGACAAGCAAAAAATGTGGCTTTTGGGTTTCATATTTTTCATTGAGGACAAACATGCGGTTCATATTTTCGAATCTGGAATAACGGGCTTTTCGGGTTTGGGAACTTGTTGCCTGCTGGCGGATCAGAAAATCCGGGATGAATGGAATTCTCATCGATTCGGCTATGCCTTCACCAAAAAAATCACTTTGGTTATAACCCCGCAGCCGCTTTTTGCTTTCGTGTAAAGGCACCGGAATTACGTGCGTAACATCCTGATATCGAGTCGATTTTAGCAACTCTAAGCCCAAATATCGTCCGGTAAAAGAACCAACTTCCTTATCTCCCTGATACTTCAAACGGTGAATTAAGTGTTGTACCCGCTGACCTTTATTGAAGTAATAAAGAGCTGTAGCAGCAAACACCGGAACCTTTCCCCAGAACTGTTTTTCAACGGGATTACCTTCCTGGAGGTGAAAGTTAGTTTTGGGAAGGTGGTATAAACAGTGTGTACAAATGACGGATTCACCCTGAAACAGACCATTACCGCAGGCAGCACAAACGAGTGGATAGCATAAATTGAGGAGATCGGAAATGAAATTTGCCATAAAAAGTGATGAAAAATGATGAAAAAGGGGTTAAAAGCACTACAAAAATAAGACTTTTGGGATTAAAATGGCAGTAACGCAAATAAGAATTGACTGGCATTTATTATTATCTTAACTTCGTACCCTGTTTTGTAAACTATAAACCTACCACAACCAGTACAGTTTCCTGCCCCATGGAAGATAACAATATGCAGCATAACGAATTCGACAAGAAAGAACAAGACTCCAAGAAGGTCATTGTAATTGTAGTAATTTCCATCCTATTAGGCGTTAACGGCTTATTGCTATGGCAGTTTTTCGATAAGAAGACACACCTCGAAGAAGTGAACATGACTCTGGAGAGCACCTTATCTGAAAAGGAATCGCTATCGGCTGAATTGCAACGCATGAAAGTGGAGTATGAAAAAATTAATCAGGAGAATGCGAGTTTACAAAACCAGCTGACTGCAAAAGACGAAGAAATTAAGTCTAAGATGGCCGAAATTCAACGACTGATAAATTCCGGTGATGCAGCACAATTACGCAGAGCAAAGCAGGAACTGGCTTCTTTAAAAACACTTAACCAAACATACATAGCTGACCTGGATTCATTAAAGTTAGCGAATGAAGAACTGAATGCACAGAACAGCAATTTGAATAGTAGTTTATTATCAGAGCGTGGAAAGGTTCAGAACCTGACTCAGGAAAACACCATGCTTGCCAATAAGGTTGCGATGGGTTCCGTATTAAAAACCATTAACATCAAAGCTTCCGGAGTAAAATATCGTTCCAGCGGTAAAGAGTCAGAATCAAACCGTGCTTCTTCCGTTGATAAAATTCGTACCTGCTTTACGGTTCTTGAAAATCTTGTTGTTGATCGTGGAACCAAAGATGCATACCTCCGGGTATTGAGTCCGGATGGTGCTGTTATGTCGACCAGTTCCGAAACATTTATTTACAACAATCAGGCGACTCTGTATACTGCCAAAGAATCTTTTGAATACGATAACAAACAAACTGATTTGTGTTTGTACTGGACAAAAGGTTCTATCTACACCAAAGGCAAATATATTATTGAGATTTATGTAGATGGCAATTTAATTGGCTCTACCAATCTCACTTTAAAATAATCTAGAAAAAGGCTCTTGCCTGCACGCCACCGGTGTGAATAATATTGGTTCCCTGAGGTTTTCTACCTTCATAATTCAGGTTGAGCTGAATACTATTCGATAAATTTCTTTGCAGACTCAGACCCCATGTATAGTTGGTGCCTTTTTTGAGACCTTCCAATATTTCATAAGCGATAGGCGTATTTTCCGGAGCATTGTAATCGATTATGATCACATTAAACTTTGCGGTTGCTACTCCCTTTTTAACAGAACTGAATTTTAGTTCAATTCCGCCATCGTGCTGATCAGACTTTTCTGTTGCATTGGGTGCAACATTTTGTTTGTTTTTAAATTCGTAGGTTAATGAAGTTCGGAATGAGAGGCCGGGTTGAATACTGAACTTAGGTTCGAGAGAATAAAACTCAATTTCATAATCGCGGTTTGAAAAGAATTCAGAGGCGCTTTTACGTGTTCCATTTTCGGTGGTAGCCTGCAGGCTGAAGATGCGATTTATATTCCATCTGAAATTATTCACCAGACTTTGAAGTACCCGTGATTCAAAACCATTGGTCAGAAACGATTTTGAGGTATTCGATTGAAGCGTGGCATCGAGACCAAACACTGTACTGTTTCTGTTAAATGAAAGCGTATTTCTGAAAGCAGCATTGGAAGTGACCAACAAGCTATCGTCAATATTTGCATCGAATGGATTAAGTGCTTTCAACACATCTTTTTCGAGTGTTTTATTATCGATACGATAAGATACCTGATTCGAGAAACGTGCAACAAAAGCGCGCCAACCTTTCGTTTCAATAAACCAGGCTGCAGGATTAATGGTGAGTACCTGATTAAACTGGTTGGTTCTGGTCTTCACATATTCATTGGTAGGAAGAAACACCTTTATAAAATTAGCCTGATCGGCGAATGCAGCTATTTCAAATTCATCAAGATCTTTCACTCCATTACCATTATAATCGCCAGCATAAGTATAAACTCCGGTACCCGGGGTTACTTCTACATAAGCATACTCTTTCTTCAATTCCTGACCAGTACCTGCTTCAAAAAAAGTTGTAGAAGTAATTAAACCTTTCCAGATTGTGGCATTATATTCCATACGATTCAGGAATGATTCTTCGGGAGGAATAGTGGTAAGTTGGGAATCCCGAACAGCCAGATTTCTGTATGAAGTAGAAATAGATAATCTGCTTTTCGGATTTCCCAGAAAGTCGATGCGTGCAGATGCTTCATCGGCGACAGTAGATTTTTTCAGGTAATTTCCGGCAACAGCATAATCATACCTTCGTGAGAAATCGATTCGGAAAAAAGTTTTAGAAGTATCGTTAGAAGTGAAATAAATTTTCCGCTGGTCGTATAAAAAACTATTCAGTCTGATAGAATCGCTTGCAACATCGGTGAGCACATTGTGTTCCTGTTCCAATCGGACACCTGCGATAAAACGCCAAACGGGCCTGGAGATATCTAAAACTGAGCGAAGGAAACGAGTATCCGTTAAAGGCGATTTACTTATGAGGTAACTGCTGTTAGTTATAAGGTTAAATTTTAAAAAATTCACATTAGAAGAAAGCACATTCATCAAACCCTGATAATCGTCGCCTTTGAGAAATGTTTTCAACTGATAATTTAAAAGTTGTTTTGGTTTCTCAAATTGCAATGAAAGATCGGCAGCATTTTCATCCCCGACAAGGGCGGCGGTACCTAAATTCCAATCACGTGAAAACTCTACGGCACGGAAATTTTCGATTGGTCTAAAATATTTATTGACATGCTCCAGTTTGATTGCGGATCGAAGTTTCCAACCATTTACCGAATCATTTGAAAGTTTGGAAAGCATAGAAGCACCTCCACGGAAAGCAAATCCGGTATCATCGGCTTTATCTTTTGAAGAAAACAAGTTCACATTATTATTCGACCAGGCAGACTCCACAAACACGGAACTGTTTGATGTAATATTATAGCCTGCTCCAACCGTAATGAGTTGTTGCTGTTTGGGAGCTACTAAAAGTACTACCGGCTCATAAGATCCTTGCGGGATATTATTCACGGGAAACACAAATTGAAATACACGACCATTGGCACTTGCAGCAATTGGAATATAGTTACCCTTATTAGCTCCAACAACACTAAAACGAAGCCTGTAAAAAGCTTCGGTAGAATCGGTAGAATATTCATAATAGGTAAATCCGGAGCTATCGCGTTGTGCGTATAAAACTTCCGTAGAATTAAATGCAACACTATCGACACCCGGATAAAATGCCTGTTGAATACTATCGCCTGCAGCTGCCAGCAATAATTTAGCTTCTTCATCAAGATCCTGCAGTAGTGGTTGATTTTTTGCGTCCTGTTCTGAAAAAATATTTGCTTTCACCGACCATTTCTTATCCTGGTATTCCTGATTTGCAAACAGCATGGTACGGGAATAATTTTTATCGGAATATTGAAATTCCACAACGATCCTTTTATCCTTGGTTATGGGACGTCGTGTAGTGAAGGTTACTTCAGCGGTATTGTAATCGATCACATAATCGTACTGCTCACCTCTCACCATTTCGACGCCATCAACAAACACTTTTTCTGTTCCGGAAAGCACAATAATAAACGTTTCATTTTCGGCACCGTTCAAGCGATAAGGTCCCTGGTTTGCCTCTACCCCATTAATAATATTTCTTGCATATTTTCCTTTGGAGATGGCACCACTAACGGTAGTGCGCATATACTTTGTAGTATCGGGAAATGGATTGTAGACCGAACTAAAAACGGCACCTTGTCCTTTTTTATAAAAATTCATAAAATAGCTATCGGGGCGCTTCAGTTCAAAATCGCCGGCTATTAATTTACTCCGATTCTTAGACAATTGAATAAAAACCTTGTCGAAATCCTGAATTTGTTGTGTATTTCCTTCGGGTTGAACGGGAATATTATTATCGGTGATAGCGGCAAGAATTTCTACATCATCATTCAGCTTGCCGGATAATTGCAGGTTAAAACTTGAGTTGACAACCAGATCCTGATTATTTCCGAAGCTAACTCCACGGGAGATATTTCCATTTCGCTGTAATCCTTCGAGTTTAAAAAATCCCGGTTCACCGGTTGTTTCGCCATACGAAAAGGGATTGTACATTCCGGCGTAATTCTTTTCGATTACCGATCGATCGCGGTTGCGGAATGGTTTATTGAGTAAAAGAGGAAACGTCCGGTAAACCAAAAGTATGGAATCGGGCAACTGATGGTTTTTAGAGAAAGCTATTACCGGATTCGGCTCTTTGTATTTATACAGTGAATCGGGGACTTTGCTGCCATCACGGAAATAGACGGCAAGCGAGCCGGGAACAACCGATAGCGAATCGAAGGTAACAGAATCGGAATTTGTGGCAATATATTTTTGCTTCACATTGGAAAGAGGTTGCGCTAAAACCGGCGTTGATCCGGATATCATCCAAATCATCAACAAAAAGAAGCAACCATTCTTCAGCACAACCATTAAACGGGGGACTAGATGAAACACTCAGGAATAACAACTGAGTGGCACAGAAATTATATCCGGCGGTGAAAATTACTAAAAAAGAGAGTGTTGATCGTTACTCAACTGATGATCTGCAGTTAATTCGGTAATTGAGAGGCGACATACTTCACCAGAGACCGTCTGGCAATTGGTAAAAGTGTTTCTTCGAGGGGTATATCCAATTCCGATTCAATCACATAAGTTGCGGGATTGGGCATGTGGCGGAACTGGCGGATCAGGTCCAATTTTATATTTTCGAAGGTATTAGAGACTGATTTTTCCCAAACGCCGACAAAATTAGTCGCAATACCTCTGTATTTTTCGTCGGGATTTTCGAATATGGTGAGATGAAAGCGGTAAACCAGCGTTTCCTGACCGGGACCAAATTTGAGCATCAAATACCCTTCATCCGCATTAAGCGGCATAATACCAACCGGGAAAATATGGAGGCGGGATTCAATAAAATCATATACCGTTTTACCTTCCTTCAGATATTGCTCAAAGAGTGGAACAGCATAGGAAATGATGCTTTCTATTTCCTGCATCAGGTGATCATCCTGCAATATCTTTTCATAGGTAAGATGCGTCCCTGATGTATCGGTTCCAGTGAGGCGTTCCGGAAAGCTGTTGAAGAGGTTCTTTTTATTGTCGCGTATTGCAACCACATTCCGGTAATGCGTAATCAGTTCACTGAGTGATGGATATAGACGGGAACCGGTAAAATTATCGGAAACCTCTTTTAGGTAACCTAAGAGTACATACCTTTTGTACTCAAAATCAATATGTTTCTCTGTAATCCAATTGGTGCTGAGTGAGGCCATAGTTCTGAATCATATTAACCTATTCTAATTAAACGCAAAAAAGACAGAAATCGTTTCTAAAACATAAAAATACGAAAATTCTAAGAATTCCTTTATTCCATTGCTGTAGCGGGGACATTACAGCATTCTGAATCAGAATTGGAAATAAATAAAATTATTACCGCCAAATACACCCAGATTAACAATAATTAAAACTACGATGAGGTAGAAAGCATATCGGACAGCTGTTGGTTTGTCAGAAATAATTGTCGGGTATACATGGTAAATCCATTCAACAAAAAGGAGCATTGGAATAAGTACAAGTCCCAGTATGAATTCCCAATAATTTTCAGTGAGCATTGTTAATGAAAGTTGTGAGATATCAATGATTGTTGCATTCCGGATCAGGGAAATTGCTACATCCAGAGAATCGGCCCGGAAAAAAATCCATGCAAAAGTTACCAGTGCAAAAACGGTGAGTGATTGGACGAGATGAGTCACGGTTTTATTCAATTGTGTTCCGGTGGAGTTGAATAGTTTATTTCTAAAATCGGCTGTCAACAGAGCGAACACCAAATAAAATCCATGTAAAGCACCCCAGATAATAAAAGTCCAGTTAGCACCATGCCAGAGGCCGCTGATCATAAAAGTAATCATCAGATTATAGTACCATTTCCATTTCCCAACCCTGTTACCACCGAGTGGGACATACAGATAATCTTTGAACCAGGTAGAGAGCGAGATGTGCCACCTTTTCCAGAATTCCGAAATTGATTTCGCAAAGTATGGACTATTGAAATTGGTCATCAGATGAAATCCCATTACCCGGGCAGCACCAATTGCCATGTCGGAATACCCGGAGAAATCGCAATAAATCTGAAATGCAAAAAATACGACGCCCAGGATTACAGCAAAACCATAGTGGTCATCAGGATTATTAAAAACGGAATCAGCCATTAGTGCAAGGCGATCGGCAATGACAGCCTTCTTGAACAATCCCCAGGTCATGAGTTTGAGTCCGCTGACAACCCTGCCATATTCGAAAACATGTTTAGCTCTAAACTGATGCAACAAATTTTGTGGCCTTTCAATGGGACCGGCAACCAGTTGAGGATAAAACATCACATACAAAGAATAAATTCCAAAATGCCGTTCAGCTGGTTGGTGACCACGATAAACTTCAATAGTGTAGCTCATAGCCTGAAAAGTGTGAAATGACAATCCAATTGGAAGAATAATATCCAGGTAAGGAATTGGATTCTCCCGGTCGATCCAAAAGCATAGTTCAGAAATATTATCGTTTAAAAAATTATAATATTTAAAAATGGCCAGCACGCCAATATTGGCGATAAGGCTCAGCAACAGGTACCTTTTTCGTTTTTTGCCTTGAGCGTTTTCGATAAGAATACCGGCAAAATAATCGATTATGATTGTTACAAAAAGGATTAAAATATATTCCGGAATAAAGAACATATAAAAAATGCAGCTTGAAGTGAGCAGAAGAGCCCAACGAAAGCGATGCTGAATAATAAAGTACAGGGAAGTTACTGTAACAAAGAAAATCAGGAACTCGAAAGAATTGAACAGCATAGGTTGATGAAATAAGAAACACACTCTTTTGAAGAGTATGGGTCAGAAATTCAGGTCTAAATTTATTAAATACCTGCCAATACCTTCCATTATTGCTAAAGTTTTCGCAATTTTGCAGAACTATTTCATATACATTCAATTGTAAAGCATTCATTTTAATGATTATGCTCTTAAGAATCAACCAACAAATCGTTCTCATATGAAAATTTCAAAATTATCATTGATGGCTGTAATTTCAGTCAGTTTAGTGGTTACTTCCTGTGTTCCATCAAGGATGTTTGATGACCTGAAGGTTGCCAAACTCAAATGTGATGAGGAAAATGCCAAATTAAAAGCCGGTCAATTGGATAACACCACTAAAATCGAAGAGCTTGAGAAAACAGTTCAGGCTCAAAATCGTGATTTAGGGATGTTAAAGAACGACACGTTATCGTTGGGTACCGCAAATCGCAGACTCACAACCTTATATAATGAGCTCTCCAATTCATATGAAAAGCTGGTAGCAAACAATGATAAGCTTTTGGCTTCCAATCAGGGAGAGACCAAAAAAATTATTCAGCAGTTGCAAATGACACAAGAGGAATTGTTGCGGAAAGAGGATTCATTGAAAGTTCGCGAGAAAAACCTAAATGAAATAAGTGATAAACTTCGCTGGAGAGAAGCTAAAGTTGCAGAACTTCAAAAAATACTTGATAGCAAAGACAGTGTGGTAAAGGCATTGAAGGATAATGTGACCAAAGCATTGTTAGGTTTCAACAATAACGGACTTACCATAGAACAGAAAAATGGTAAAGTTTATGTTTCGCTGGAAGAGCGGTTATTGTTTGCTTCGGGAAGCACTGTAGTAGATCCTAAAGGTGAAGAAGCTTTAAAGCAACTTGCTGTAGTCCTTGAAAAAAATACCGACATCAATGTATTGATTGAAGGTCACACTGATAATGTTCCAATCAAAGGTGGCGCTATAAAAGATAATTGGGATTTGAGCGTATTGCGGGCTACATCGGTTGTTAGAATCCTGACAAAAAATGCGAATGTTAATCCCATCAGATTAACTCCTGCGGGGCGCGGTGAATATTCACCTAATGATACTGCTAACACTGCAGAAGCAAGAAAAAAGAATCGTCGGATTGAAGTAATTCTGACACCGAAGCTGGATGAAATATTCCAGATTCTGGAATAAGCATCCATCAACAAAAAAAGGCGTTTCCTGATTGGGAAACGCCTTATTTTAAAGGATTAAGGATTAAGGATTAAAAATTAGGGGCCATAAAGCATGACTTAAAGGAGTCGATCTTCTGGTGTGAAACACCGATCATCAGGCTCAAGATTTATTTTCAATAATTTTAGTTCATTCTGGCAACTTTGCCGGAACCGGAAATGGATTGATTCACTTTTGGATCGCCTTTGTAGCGAACCACTCCGGCGCCTGATACAGAAACATCGAGCGTTCCTGCAACCCACACTTCAGCATTACCAACTCCTGAAATATTCACTTCATAAGAGTCAGATGCCAATTCGGAAGCATTGTATTTGCCGGCACCTGATATGTCGAGTTCAACTTTACCGGCAGTACCTTTAAGAGTTGTATTTCCGGAACCGCTGATACTTACTTCAAGAGATCCTGTTGTTATATCGAGTTCTGTTTTTGCAGCGCCACTAGTTCCAAGTTCAAACTTATTCAACTTCACTGGTGCAGTAGTTGTAAGATTCACAGATCCGGAGCAATCGACTTCATCTATTTCAATGAAAGTGATATCGACGCGAACGGCTGCTTTTGAATTCCACTCACCTTTCGATTTAATTTTTAATGTGCCACTTTCTACAACAGTTACAATTTTGCTTAAAATATCGGCATCACCACTTACAGTAACACTTTCGGTTTTTCCCTGAGTAAGCGTAACAGTATATGCTCCGCCAACATCAATTTTTCGGAATCCGGATACCTGTCGGGTTTCGCTGCTTTGCGCATTTGCTGTTGAAAGAATAGCAGTAATTAATAAAGTAAAAATTGCAGCGGATGTCGCTAGTACAATTTTATTGGGGAATTTGAATGTTTTCATGACATACAGATTTTAGGGTTACATGAATAAGATGGGAAAGCGGTCCGGAAAGTTACAGAGGGAGTTCAAAAAAACCTACATTTTCATGTAGTCGACTAAAAATCAGTAATTTAAGTCATTTTTTTACATTTGTCAGGTATTAACCCGAACATCCATGTCCCGAATTGTCTTTTTACTGCCCTTTTTTCTTTTCACAATTTCAGCATCTGCGCAAGACAGCTTAAAAGTGCACCGTGCAACACGTGTCAGTGCATCTCCAAAAATCGATGGTGATTTGAGTGATGAGGTATGGCAACAAGCAACGCCAATCACTGACTATTTTCAGTTTCAGCCGGTAGAAGGTTCTGTTCCGGATCAAAAAACATCTGTTAGAATTATATATGACAATTCAGCCATATATATTGGCTGCATCATGTATGATACTGCACCAGATTCCATCTTAAAAGAAATGGGGGCACGTGATGAAGAAGATATCAATGCCGATTATATGCGTATCGGGTTTGATCCATACAATAAAAGGCAAGACGCTTATTTCTTTGGTGTGTATGCATCAGGAGTACAGTTTGATAACAAGGTTTCAGATGAATCATTTGATGCAGTGTGGGAAAGTGAAGTTAAGATCACAGCTGAAGGCTGGATAGCAGAAATAAAAATTCCTTATTCTGCAATTCGCTTCCCTAAAGAACCGATTCAAAAGTGGGCTTTCCAATTAAATCGGTATGTGAGAAGAACGAGAGAGCTTACACAATGGTCGAAGACACCGAGTCAGGCCAACAACTCGAAATTGTATTGGGGAACACTGGAAGGAATTACAGATGTAGATGCACCATTGCGATTATCATTTACCCCTTACCTTTCCTCCTATCTCGAAAACACTCCCGTAATAAACAGCGATGGAAACACTTCCTATTCCAATTCTTTTTCCTATAATGTTGGTGCCGATGTAAAATATGGAATTGATGAACGTTTTACATTAGACATGACCTTATTCCCGGATTTTGGCCAGGTGCAATCGGATAATAAAATAAAGAACCTTAGCTACCGGGAAGTCACTTATGATGAGAACCGACCCTTTTTTAAAGAAAGCGTTGAGTTATTCGATAAGAACTCGTTGTTTTATTCGAGACGAATTGGAAAAATACCTTCGGGATTCTTCTCAATCGAAGGAGAATTGAAGGAAGGCGAATCGATTACTGATAATCCATCGAAAGTAAAACTATTGCATGCGTTGAAGCTGTCAGGAAGAACAGATGATGGAATGGGTATTGGTTTATTCAATGCCATTACCGATAACACCTATGCAACCATTGAGGATGAGAAAGGAAATAAGCGCAGGGTATTGACAGAGCCATTGACCAATTTCAGTGTAATGGTTTTTGATCAGCAATTAAAAAACAATTCAAGGGTATACTTGATCAACACCAACGTTACACGTGACAAAAAGTATTCAGATTCCAATGTAACAGGAAGTGGATTCAGTTTAAGTAACAAAAAAAATACTTTTGAAGTGGGTGCAGAAGGTGCGGTTAGTCAGCGATTCTTCAAAATTGATGGAGAGCCGACACGTAATTACAACAATATAGTAGGATATAAATACACTCTTTTTGCTAAAAAGGTAGGTGGCTTGTTTGAATATGCAGCATACCGGACAACATACGATAATAATTATTACACCAGTGATCTGGGATTTCAGGCGATCAATAACAGAACCATTTATGAATTCCAAATCCAACATAATGTTCATAAACCCTGGAGAAAAATTCGCAACTCCTACAACAACATTGGGTACACTTATGCAACCCATTTTGTAACAGGCAAACCGGTTATTAACGAATACTACTCGAACTTTTTCATTACGTTTCTCGATTACAACAGTATCTTCTTTGGTGGCGGATCAACTCCCGGAACATCATATGATTACTTTGAACCACGAGTGGATGGCCGATTTAACAAATCGATAAAGTATTACTATGCTTATGCGGGATTAAGCACAGATTACCGTAAAAAGCTTGCTGTAGACGTGAATTTAAATATCAGTAATTTCATTGGCCAGTTTGTGTCGGAAGGATTTAATGCGAATTTGACTGTTCGTTACAGAGTAAATGATAAACTTTCTTTCCGTGCAATTTCCTTCTTCAATACTGATCCATACAATCTGGGATTTGCTGATATCGATGCTGCCGACAATATTATTTACGGTCTAAGAAAAGTGCATACTTATGAAAATAGTCTGTCGGTGAAATACAATTTTAAAAACGACATGTTTATCACTTTGAATGCCCGTCACTACTGGTCGACTGCACTCTACCGCAAATATCTGACTTTACTGCAGAATGGAGAGTATGAACCCAATTATGAATATGATGGCAACAACAACTTCAACTACAATGCCTTTAACATCGACTTCATTTATTCATGGCAATTTTCACCTGGAAGTAATTTATCGGTTGCCTATAAAAATGCTATAGAAGCTGATGAACCCGGCATTTTAAAGCGTCCAACCTATCAGAAAAATCTGAGTGAGGTTTTAAGTGATCCGCAAACTAATAGTATTTCTATCAAAGTGTTGTATTATCTGGATTATTTGTGGATAAGGAAAAATCTGAGAATGAAATGATACATGTTAGATTGGCTACTGCTAAAACCCCGCATCAAAGCTAAAGCTTCTTGCGGGGACCTGGGTTAAGTGCACGAATAATATATTTCTGCTCAATAAGAAATTTCGTTGGAATGATAAATTGAATAGTTCGTGATCAACTAACATGTCATTATTCAATAGGATTAAGGATTAAGAATTAGGGATTAAGGATTAAGGATTTTTTGATTCTGCTAAGAATCAAAATTTGTTGAAATGTAAGATATTCAATATAACATTCTAATGTATAACTTTCAATGTAAAACGCAGAATGCCCAATGTTTTGTCAGCGTTATTGAACAATGAAAGACCATTGACGCAGCTATGCTGCAAATGACCTAATGACTGCGGCCCTACCGCCAATGACGCAGCTATGCTGCAAATGACCTAATGACTGTGGTCATACCGCTAATGACGCAGCTATGCTGCAAATGACCTAACGACTGCGGCCATGCCGCCAATGACGCAGCTTTAGCTGCAAATGACTTTTCTGGTGGAGAATTCCAAATATCTATTCATCGACAAACAACCCTTATTACCTATGGCCTATGACTTACCCTTCCACTCTAACAACTTGTTCTTTGGGGATAACAGGAAAACCTTTCATTCGAAGGTAGACATTAGCGAGAGCATGGACATCTTTTTCACAGTAGGTGACAATGCGATTGAGATCTTTTTCGTGCCAGTATACAGACCATACCTGACTTCCATCGATATCATCTTTTGGTGAAGGGATACCAAGGACATGAGCCAGTAAATTTAGTGGCGTATAACTTTTAAAGTCGCCAAATTTCCACATTTCCATAGTATCGAGATGATTCACTTCCCAAGGTTTCTTACCTGCGATGTCGAGTAAGACCGGTAATTTAATTTTATTAATCACCATTCTGCGGGCTATGTAGGGGAAGTCAAATTCTTTCCCATTGTGAGCGCAGAGTTTGGAATCGTTCTTATAAAAATAACGATTCAGCAAGCGTGCAAATTCTTCCAGCAAAGCAGCTTCATCATCACCAAAATAAGACTTAATACGCAAAACAGGCTCACCGTTTTCAGTGGTCAGAATACCTGTAGAAATGCAGATGATACGTCCAAATTCGGCATAAATACCGGCTCGGTTGTAAACATCAGATGCGGTTTCACCTTCTGTTTTACGCAGGTTTTCAGCTTTGCGCGACCACAGATGCTGCAATGGTTCCGGGCAATCCTCAAAAGAAGGGAACTGAGGAATAGTTTCAATGTCGAGGAAAAGTATGTTATTCATAGAAAAAAGTTTAGACTACAAATATATAAAAAAGAACCAAAAACATCAACGAATCATCACACCCGTTTTATTGATGACCGGAATATGTGAGAAATTATCTTCCAAAATACTTTCAGGCAGGAAGATATACTTTTTATCGTAGATTGTTTTTTCGATGTAAAAACTGACCCAATACTCATTATTTAATCCAAATACTTCCCTATCGATTGGTTCCACAACGGCTGCAGACATAGGTTCCAATTCTTCAATAAAGTGGCGCAATACAGAAGTCTCCACTTCCTTACCTTCCAGAGAACCATAACCTTTGGAGCTAACAAGAACACCATGAATTCGTTGTTTTTTCAGATTAATTAAAAACACATCCCAAACTGTAAATTCATCCGGTTTTTCACCATCTGCAACATCAGGCACTACAGCAAGTGCAATATCTTCAACTTTTAATTCTGGAATATCTCTCAGCATATTGGAATATCTTAATATTAGAATACGAAATTAACTTAAAAAAGTTTCACGAATTATAAATTTTCTCCATACAATTTCATTACTTCACTAAGGTAAACAGGAACGTCTAATAGTTCACCATTTGCATCCTTTTCACCTCGCTCATGTCCTAATCTTACAAAAATCAATTGCTTAGAAGGCAACACGAAAATATACTGTCCTAAAATTCCACGGGCATAAAAAACAGGAGTTCCCTTATAATCTGTGAGCCACCATTGATAGCCATAAATAGTATTGGGGGCATCACCATCTGAAATTGGAGCAGGTGAAATAGCAGCATTCACATAGGCTTCCGAAATGACCTGCTTCCCATTCCACATACCTTTGTTAAGAAACAGTTTTCCGATACGTGCAAAATCGCGTGCATTGGAATAGAAACAGCAATATGCTTTTTCGGTTCCGTCTTTGTGATCTAGACTCCATTTGGCATCATGTTCAGCGCCTATGGGTTGCCATAATTTTTCAGCAGCGTATTCACTGATAGATTTACCGGTTGCTTTCTCGAGAATAAATCCCAGCAACTGCGTATTTGCGCTCATATAATTAAATGAAACGCCGGGCTTTGTAACTACCCTCAGTTCCATCATTTGCTTGCGCAGATCCGTATCGTAATAGGAGCGAGTTACCGGGCTTGTGAGGCTTGCATAACCTTCATCATAATTGAGTCCGGAACTCATCATCAATAATTGACGAATGGTTACAACCTTATTTTCGGGACTACAAAAATCGGGTAGATATTCACATGCAGTTTGATCGAGACTTTTAATTTTTCCTTCATCATGAGCTATTCCAATGAGAATACTGATGATACTTTTTGCCATTGAAAAAGAATTAGACAAAGAGGACGCATCATAATTATCCCAGTATTCTTCATAAAGGATGGAATCATTTTGCACTACCAGAAAAGCTACAGTTCTATATTGTTCAAGCGCTTTACGGAGTTCCGGAGTAAGTTCTTTCTTATTGTAATCGGATGCAATATTCCAGGGTTGTGGTTTACCTGCCTCCACGGTTCTGACATGAAACAGATTGAGATCATCGATATTTACATAATTGTAGGCAAGTGCTTTGATGTAATAAAGTCTTCCTGAAAACCACAGCACTGCAATAGTAACCATCAATACACCAACAAGCACTTTCCACCAGGAGCGTTTCATAGAAGCCATCATCCGATCAGTTGAGGAACTGATCCGGGGATGAGTTCCATGTTAAACAAATTACATAAATGTTTTTGCAATTTCATTTTTACTTCTTCTATATCCATAGTCATTCCTGTTTCATGGCTGAGAGAAGTAACAGCCTTATCGGTTATCCCGCAAGGAATAATATTATTGAAATAAGAAAGATCGGTATTCACATTGAAAGCGAAGCCATGCATAGTAACCCAACGGCTGCATCTCACTCCAAAGGCACAAATCTTACGTGCTTTGGCAGGATCTTCAGCATCAATCCATACCCCGGTAAGTTTATCGATCCGGGACGCGGCAATATTGTATTCGGCTAAAGTAAGGATGACAGCTTCCTCGAGATATCGAAGATAAAGATGAATATCGTTGAAGAAAAAGTCGAGGTTAAGAATAGGATACCCAACTATTTGTCCGGGTCCATGATAGGTGATATCTCCTCCCCTGTTGATTTTATAAAAAACAGCTTGATTATCATGTAATTGCTGATCATTTAGCAGCAAGTGGTCCTCCTTGCCACTTTTCCCAAGGGTATAAACATGAGGGTGTTCACAAAACAGCAAGTAATGTTTAGGAGGGAATTGATCGGCTGGCGGCAGGTTTCTGTTGGCCATTTTCTCATTCACAATAGCCGCAAGCAGTTGCTCCTGGTAATCCCATGCCAATTTATAGTCGATTTGCCCCAGATCCTGAAAAAACACTTTTTGCATAAGGCAAAAGTAATAAAAACAGATAGGGAATCAAATAATCTAAAACTCCGGCAGAACAGGTTTATTGTCTAAGACTGCATCGATAGCGTCCATCACATCCGGTGTTAAAAGTGCAACTACATCAAGTGCTTCAAAATTTTCAGTGAGCTGGGATGTTTTTGAGGCACCAAGAATTACGGTGCTAACATTTGGATTTTTGAGACACCATGCCAGTGACAATTTTACCATAGACACATTCAACTGATCTGCAATTTTCTTTATTTTTCTTGCTTTCTCAATCCGATCATTAGCCAGTGCACGATTTTTTAGCCAATCGAGTCCTTCCATACCAAGACGGGTATTTTCCGGGAAGCCATCGAGATACTTACCTGATAATACTCCGGAGGCAAGAGGTGACCAGATCGTAGTTCCCAATCCGTGATGTTTGAACAGATGTAAAAAATCTTTCTCCAGTTTTTCTCTGCGGAACATGTTGTATTCAGGTTGTTCCATAACCGGACCAATCAGGTGATTTTGTTTTGCAATGAGATGAGCTTCCATTATTTCAGATGCATCCCATTCTGATGTTCCCCAGTATAAAATCTTGCCCTGTTGAATCAGGTTGTGCATGGTCCAGACAGTCTCTTCAATTGGAGTGGCTTTATCGGGGCGGTGACAAAAGAATAAATCGATATAATCAACCTGTAACCTGTTTAAGGCTGCATGACAGCCTTCCACAACATGTTTGCGACTCAGGCCACGTTGATTAGGGCCGGCATTACCCAGTCCGAAAAAAACTTTACTAGAAACAAGATAAGAGGACCGATCCCAATTTAAATTTTTCAGGATCCTCCCCATTACAATTTCAGATTGTCCGCGGGCATAAATTTCAGCATTATCGAAAAAATTGACGCCATTTTCGTAGGCGGTAATCATTAATTCTTCTGCCACTTCATCGGTAATTTGCTTACCAAACGTTAGCCAACTGCCTAAAGAGAACGCACTTACCTGAACTCCTGAAGATCCTAATTTTCTGTATTCCATAACTATTGAGTTAAACCTGATGCAAATATAAGGAACAACTCAGGATTAAAATAGTTTAAATGAAATCACTCTTCATAAACTTAATCTTCCGGTATCTTAAAACTCAATTTTGTAGCTAAGGATGGGGATCAATGAAGTTTGATAGTACGTTTTGATCTTTCCTGACTCACTGTCATAAAACTTGCCATAAATATTTTTCCGGTTAGTAACATTTTGAATATCGAGTGCCAAAGTTTGCGTAGAAGATTTCCTGTTTCGTTTCAGACTTATTCTGACATCGGCCCTGAAGTAATCGGGATACTGAATAGAAAATGCTTCGTTATCGATGTAAACTGCTCCTTGTCCGGGTAATGCCTGTGAAGCCTGAAGATCAACCGGTGTACCTCGAAATCCGCCACGATAAATAGTTTTAAGGTTAAACCCAAGTACCCTGTTTTTCCATTTTGCTCCGGTGATTATTTCCTTGCCACCTGTTAACGTAATACCGTAATTTCCATTGAAACGTGTATTGCGTTCCACCTTATCGGAGCCTTTGTATTTTGAATCATACAGCGAAGTAGCCAATAAAAAATAAAAGTCGCGTTTTAAAAATTGCTCGACAGTAACTTCCAAACCATAATTTGTTCCGGTTCCATCATTCTTAAGTGGATCGGTAATGTAGTCTTCGCTAACATTAACCATCGAAAAAGAATTGAGAGTATCGCTGCTGACAGGGATGTTAAAAAGTGACTGATAATAAACTTCGGCTTTCAGTCGTAAATTTTCGGCAAGCATTCGGTCATAGCCTAATACTACATGGTGTGATTGACTCATTTCAAGATCACTGTTAGGCTTTACAGAAAAATCATTTTTTGCAAAATACACACCCAAAGGTTGCATTTGACTATGCAAACCATACCCTAAAGTAAGAGATTGCAAAGTATTTATTTCATACTTAAGAGATAACCGGGGCTCAATACTATATGAATTATTTAAATTCAGCAGAAAATAATGCACTCCGCTGTTCAAAATAAATTTTTCTGATAAGTGATAATTTGATTGCGCAAACAATTGAACAGAAGAAGTATTTCCACTTTCATTGATAGTCTGTTGTACTGCATTTAAATCCTGTTCATAAACATTATAATCGACATCAAAAGCCAGGCTATTAAAAATAAATCCCGTTCTGATATTATGTCTTGAATTGATTTTATGATTTAATGAAGAAGTGAAGGTGAACTTATAGTTTCCTGCAAATTGGCGGTTTCTTTCTTCTGCGATATAAGCATTGTTCAGTCGGGATTCTTTAAATCCAATTTCGTTGCCAGAAAAAGCAGCAGCAGACTTCAGCCAGGTGTTTTTCCCAAGAATTATAGAATGCGTTAATCCGGCTACTCCGGTATTTGAAGTGAATTTTGAATCATATCTTTGGTAAGATTCTTCCCATTTCGCAGAATCGCGTTCTGCTTCAAATAGCGAAGTACTTAATCCGCCGAAACCAAACAAAGTAAAATTACCTGCCTTTTTTGTTGGAAGAAAAACATTATAACTCAGATCCTGAAAATCATTCGTTCCATCTCCAACCTGAACACCGAGCTTATCGAGGATTGAAAGCGTTGAATATCTGTAGTTCACCAGATAGGAACCCTGGTAACCTTTAGCTAAAGGTCCTTCCGCAGCTGCATCAATTCCAAGAAATCCTGCCTGCAAAGTATATTCAGCTTTTTCGTTATTACCTTTTCTTAACCTGATATCAAAAATGCCACTCAACGCATTACCATATTCAGCAGCAAATGCACCAGTCATAAAATCTGAATTCGCCATTGTTTGAGAGCTGAGAATAGAAATACCACCCCCGGAAGCACCCGGTGCAGCAAAATGATTTGGATTTGGAATTTCGATGCCTTCCATTTTCCATTGCAGACCAGCGGGAGAATTACCTCTTATTGTTATGGTATTATTACCATCATCAGAACTGCTGACACCTGCAAAGGAAGAAGCCATTCGTGCGGGATCATTTACTGCCGCAGCAAACTTCTGAGTCTCCTCAACCGAAAAAGTCCGGGTACTTACAGTTGCCATTTCATTCAATGTCCGGGCTTTATTTCCTTCTGCGGAGATTACCACTTCTTTATTTAAAACCACATTCTCTTCCAATTCGATTGTAATAACAAGCTCTTTACCGGAATTAACCACCACATTAGGTATAATCCGCTCTTTGTAACCCAAATAAGTAATTCGTAGCGAATGCTTCCCAACAGGTACTTTTGAAATTCTGAATTCACCGTTTATGTCGGATGCAGCACCGGCAAGCGGATTCGAATCGATGATAATAATATTGGCTCCAAAAAGTGGAGTGTGGGTAATTTTGTCGATTACCGTACCGCGAATTGTTTGGGATAATGATTGAGAATAAGATTTACTAATGAAAGAAGTCACTAATAAACAAGTAATTACTAAACGAATCATAGCTATTGAATATTTTTCTTTTCATAGATGACACGCAACATCAATTGAACCCCTAGTGGGATTAAGGATTAAGAATTAAAGATTAAGGATTTCTGCGCAGAAGGAAATTGCGTTATTATGATAAATTATAAATGATAGATGATAGATGGGTGGAGCAGAGGGAATAAGAATTAAGGATTAAGGATTAAGGATTAAGGATTTCTGCGCAGAAGGAAATTGCGTTATTATGATAAATTATAAATTATAGATGATAGATGGGTGGAGCAGAGGGATTAAGAATTAAGGATTAAGAATTTCTGCGCAGAAGGAAATTGCGTTATTATGATAAATTATAAATGATAGATGATAAATGGGTTGCTGTAAACTGATTAGATGAAAGTCAGGTTAAATTACTCGTCGGAGTTGAGATTGTACGGCAGCTGCAATGAATCTACCTAAAAAAACCTAATTCCTGCTTTAAATCCACACCAGAATTTTAGGTCAAGATCGGAGGCGGGATACGTTGTAGTATTGAAAACATCGGGTTTGGTCCACGTAAAAATGTTAGGATAATTTTCGTAATTGCTATTTGTTAATTGTGCATTAAAAGTAAATGCAAGTGCAAATGATACCTTCTTTGAAAGTGAGAAATCGGCTCCTAGTGCAGCGCGATTTACTAGATTAATTTTATCGAAATTATTGCCTTTTACCATCTGCGAAGAAGTGATATCGAAATCGATTGCAGTCCTTGGAGTTATTTTATAGGTAGTACCGAAACCATATCCAAAATTCCATAAAAGTGTATCGCCGGTTCCAGGATTAATTCCGGCACTCAAAATATTATGAAATGCATTTACACCAGTTCGCAGGGAAATGTTTAAAGGGAGAAGTTCATCGGTACCAATTTCAATTTTATGATATCCACTATTTACAAAACTCAGGAATCCAACCGGAATTCCCTCTGAAGAATCGGTGAAATTCAAAAATCCAATTTGTGTGCCTTTGACAGTTTTAGCATAATTCAGAAAACCAATTTGTGTGCCTTTCAAATGACCACGAGCAACATTCACAAAACCGGAAAGTTGGGTACCTTTCATGTTGCCACCGACAAAATTACAGAAACCAGCCGCCTGAAATCCCTTCATGCTATCAAGAGTACAATTCACGAATCCAGCAAATTGAGCACCATCAACTTTACCTTTCACCACATTTACATAGCCGGCAAACTGTGCTCCTTTAAAATTGCTCCAGGTAGTATTTACAAATCCGGCAGCCTGCACTCCATTCACATCTCCACGTACCAAATTGACAAAACCGGCAGCCTGAACACCTTTGACTTTGCCTCCTGTCATGTTTAAAAACCCAGCCAGCTGAACATCACTTACATCGCCCCGATTCAAATTAAAAAAACCGGCTAACTCAAAAGCTTGCGTACCCAATGAATATCCACCAAACAAATTGAAGGAATACTTATTGATAACATTCCCACATAGTTCTCCATTAGTTCCTACAAACGGAATTATGGATGCCTGAAATTTTCTGTAAATGGTATCACTGATATTTTGATGATTAGGCTCCTTTTCATAAGCTCTGAAAAATGATCGGGTTGCCTCCTCTGCCTTCCTTGCTAATGAATCAATGTTCACAGGCGGTATAACCGGAGTTGGCTTAGGCATATCTCTCAGAACTATAGTATTAAATGTGGATCTTGATATCTTCAAAGGTAATATGGTATCGACAAAATGTTGCTTACTGAAAATAAGATTGACCGGTAATTGCCGTGTATGGAATTCCATAGAAAAATAACCATAATCGTTGGAGACTGTGGAAGCCAGGGACACTTTATCGTAAATACTTACCCAGGAAAGTGGTTCACCATTGCTATCTTTCACATATCCGCTAATAGTTAAGAGCTCTTTCGCTTCATTTTTTACTTTCCTGACTTTTGCTTTTTTAAGGATAATATACTTATCGCGTTCTTTGTAATCATAATCATCAGATAACAACTGTTGCAAAATTTCCCGAACCGGTTTTTGATTCACTTTTATAGAAACCAACTTTGAAAAATCTCCAATAGCAGGATTATACGAAAAACTAAACCCACCTGCCTGACCAATTTTGGCCAATACAACAGCTAATTCCTGATTTTCGGCAACCACTGATATCTTCTTTTCTAAAAAAGGAATATGTGTTTGACCCAGAACATCTGCAAACAAGATTAAAACGAAATAAAATAAAAAAACCAAACGAATCATATATCAATCTTCTTTTCGGTTAC
The DNA here is from genome assembly GCA_016788065.1 of Bacteroidia bacterium. Taxonomy (GTDB): domain Bacteria; phylum Bacteroidota; class Bacteroidia; order AKYH767-A; family OLB10; genus JADKJB01. The sequence continues at coordinate 39,460 of JAEUTI010000051.1, forward strand.
AACCTGAGCCTTCTAAAACAATTTTATTTTCCAATTTCGAAACTTTAAGATTTAAAGTTTCCGCTATTACTTCCAGAATTGCATCAATCTCTTCATTACGGAAAGTTGAAGTGAGGTGGCAATTAATTAATGAATCACTGATAGTGATATTGACACCATATACTTCATTCAGTTTTGCAGCAATCACTTCAAGAGGAGCATTTTCAAAGACAAATATTTTTGTTTTATAGCTTACAAGATTGGTATCTGCATGCAATTCCTTTGAAAGCAAGTCGGATGAACGCATAAAAATTCCTGTTTCACCTTTTAATAAATTCATTTCTTTCCCTGTTGATGAAGTAATTTTCACTTCTCCCGACTCAACATAAACAACAACAGAATCGCTGTTAACCGGAGCATTCACATTGAAAGCAGTTCCAATATCTACTATGGTAAGATTACCAACTTCAAGGATGAACTGCCGGTTTGCATCAGGAGCAATATCAAAGAAAGCTTCACCTTGGAGAGCTACTTTTCTTTGATCTTTAGTAAATACATACTCCAGTTCTGAATTTCTGTTTACCACAATATGTGTACTATCAGGGAGTGAGGTGTGTAAGATCTTTTCGGAGGAAGCAATAGTAACTGGTTTTACAACTTCTTCTTTAAGTATCATATATGCAGCAAAAGAAAATCCAGCCACAATTAAAATGGCAGCTGCAACTTTTAACCAAGAGAAGGATTGGGAAACTGGTTTATGTTCCTTGGCAGGAAGGGCACAAACAAAAACCGGTTGTGGCTTAACCTTATTCCAGGCTTCATCTACATTATACGTATAGTTTTCCTTTGCAATTGAAGATTCTTCAAAAATTTGCTTTAATATATTAAAATAACTTTCATTTTCCGGATTGGTTTGTCGCCAGGTTTTCAATGAAGCAATTTCAGATTCGTTTGCTTCACCAGCAAGCACTTTAGCAATCAAAGTTTCGATTGCATCATCGTTCAGGTATTGATTTGTATCCATGCGTGCCTACGAGAATAAATTAATTAACCATAATAAACAAAGCGGGAGATAATCCTTGAGACTTATCCGCATTAATCGAAGTGCTTTGCCCATGTGATTTTCTACTGTTTTCACTGAGATTCCCAAATGATTTGCTATTTCCAAATATTTTAAATTTTCAAATCGTGATAACTGGAAAACTGTCCGGCATTGATCAGGGAGTTGATTAATTGCCTCCGCAATTTTTGCCTGCATTTCCTGCTGCATAATTTTGGTTGATGCTGCTTCACTCGCCAGCGCACCTAAATTCTGCACATCTTTTGAATATTCCTGACGGACTTTATCGTGACGGATTTTATTCAATGCCTGATTATGAACGGCACGGTAGAGATACAACTTCACTGAAGTTGTAATCTCAATCGTTTCGCGTTTTTCCCAGAATGTGATCATCGTTTGTTGTACTATATCTTCAGCTTCATCTTTATCGGAAACAATTCCCGCTGCATAATTACACAGTGGCACATAACAACTTCGAAACAATTGTTCGAACACTTGTTTGTCGCTGTTTTTCAAGCCTGCCAGTATCTCTGTATTTTCCAAATTCACAACCAAAAAACTAATCAGGCTGTTAAATTAGAAATTTTAGTCTGCACCATTTCCATTTAAACGAAGACACCTGTAGGTAAACAGACCCCTACCTCCTAAGAAAATAAATCAAAAACTTCTATATTTTATTGATTATTAATAATTTAACTAAATCTTTTAAAATTTCTGCTATAAACTCTTTTTAACTATTTCTTGTCAATAAGACTTTCCTCAGGGGACTATTCGTGTTTAACTTTGCAGTAATTTCAGGACCGGAACATCAGATTATGAAATCAGCTACGAGATATATTTATACCTTCCTTATCATTTTACTGGCGGCTACATCATTACAAGGTCAGGATATACCATTCTCAGATAAATTTTTCCCATCCCGCATTAGCGAATTAAAATTAGCCTTGATTGATTTGCAGCAAGGTGATGAATATTTTATGAGTGGAAAACCTGCCTTGTATAAATATGCTATTCCGCATTATGAGCGGGCAATGAAATTCAATGATTCAAATGCAGATTTAAATTTCAAACTGGGAACCTGTTACTTTTCAATCCGAAAAAACCAGCAGGCGCTTGAATTATTAAACAAAGCTATTGATCTGAATCCGGAAGTAAATCCGGATGCATATTACTTTAAAGGTCGCACATTGCAAGTACTTTTAAAATGGGATGAAGCCATTGCAGCATACATGCAATATGGTGAATTTCTTGGCAAAGAAGAACCAATAGATGACATCACTCGACGAGTTGCCGAATGTAAAAATGGTCAGGAATTAATAAAAAATCCGATTAAAGTTAAGATTGAAAATTTAGGATTAGCAATTAATACTAAAAATCCCGAGTATAATCCGCTTATCACTGCTGATGAGGCTGAATTATTTTTTACTTCACGCCGCCCCGGAAGTACGGGAAACCAAACAGACCCTGAAGATCTTGAATATTTCGAAGATATTTACACCAGCCAAAGAGTGAATGGCAAGTGGACTCAGGCAAAAAATCTGGGAACCATTGTGAACACAACTACTCATGATGCGGCGGCGGGACTGTCACCTGACGGACACATCTTGTTTGTCTTCAAAGGCGACCGAAACAATGGTGATATTTTGATGTCATACATTGATAACGGTGAATGGACAAAACCGGTTGATCCCGGAAAAAACATCAACACCAAATATCATGAATCATCGGCATGTTTATCGCCCGATGGTAACATGTTATATTTTTCAAGTGACCGTCCGGGTGGATATGGTGGAAGAGATTTGTATAAGAGTCCCTGGGACCCTATTAAGAAAACCTGGGGGCCGGCCATTAACATGGGAGGAGTAATAAACACAAGATATGATGAAGAAGGTGTGTTTATGCATCCTGGCGGTTCGACACTTTACTTTTCATCGAAGGGGCACAATAGCATGGGAGGTTATGATGTATTTTATTCCGTATACGAAAATGAATTCTGGAAGAAGCCAACCAATATTGGTTATCCGGTTAACTCTCCTGATGATGATGTGTATTTTGTTGTGGCAGCAAACGGAAGCAATGCCTATTATGCATCAGTGACTGAAGATGGTTTTGGTGAAAAAGATCTCTACATGGTAACATTTCTTTCAGAAGCTGATAAACCGATTAGTAAAATGTCGGTGTTAAGCGGATATATTACCGATGCTGTAGATAAAGCACCTGTATCAGCATACATTGAACTCATCGACCTCAACAAACAGGAGCGTATAGGAAGCTATATCACCGATAGTAAAACAGGAAAATACCTGATCTCACTTCCTTCGGGAAGAAAATATGGCGCTTTCGTATATGCAGATGGTTATATGTTTGAATCGAATTATTTCGATATTTCCGACTCGTCAACCTTTCGGGAAATTACCCTTGATGTAGAAATGAAATCGCTTGAAGCAGGAAATAATATTGTGTTGAACAATATCTTTTTTGATACCGATAAAACCATGTTGAAGCCGGAATCACAGATGACTCTGCAACAAATCATCAAGTTGATGAACGATTACCCTACACTGAATGTTGAAATATCGGGGCACACCGATACCGATGGACGGGATGACTACAATCAGAAACTAAGTGAAAGCAGGGCTAAAAGTGTTGTTGATTATCTGATCTCAAAAGGAATCGCCAAAACAAGACTCACCTATAAAGGATATGGTGAAACCAAGCCTATTCATCCGAATACAACAGCTGAAGGGAAAGCGAAAAACAGGAGAATTGAATTCAGAATTAACTCTAAATAATCAGCTTTACGCGTGGCGTAAAGCTGATTATTTAGAGAATGATAAATTATAGATGATAAATTATAGATGTTTTTTTCAGTACTCAATTGGTAATAACGTTTATTCTTATGTAAGAAGTATAGTATAGAAATACCAAATATATACATAGATTATATCCACCAATAACGGCGGCTTTGCCCCTATAAATGATAGGTGGAATGTTGACCTAGCCTGACAAGACCGTTCGACAGCGGATATCCGCAGCACTTGGCAAGAATCATCAAATCATGTGCAATCACATTTTTCCAATATGAAATGAAAAATCGGCACTCCTCTGCTCCGCTCAGGTCAGCACATTAACACATCAGCACATCAGCACATCATATCTTCGACAATTCTCCTTTAAGAAAATCGATAACTTTAACTTCAGTAGCGTCAATGTTTCTGATTTCAGAAATATACCAGGATACCCAGTCTCCGAAATGAATAAGATAGAGTGAACGCTGAAGTTGTGTAGCACCTTTTGAATAAACTTCAAAAATATAGGGTGTATATTTTTTTACAATTTCCTTGGTGAGTTCCATTCTGGTTTTAGTACGATCGTAATCGGTTTCATTTCTGAAAAACACTACTGCCAGTTTATCGTTAGGAATTGTCCAACCAACCAATTCATTGTGGTTCATCTCCGGAAGGGCATGATGCCAGCAAAGCATTTTTGAATTTTCATTAATTTGCTGACGGAAGCGAATGCACACGGCTTCAAAATTTGCCTGACTGTAAATCACCGGAATTTTCTTGTGTAATTTTTCTGCGAGATAATATGCTTCAGAACAAATGTGTTCTTCTTCATGGTCGAGCAAATGAATGCTGGTCTCGAAGTCTGCTTTAAAAGAGTTGCTGATTAATCCGAAGCCATGCAACACATAAAAAAGTTGTGTGAATGAATAAGCCAGACAAGCTCTTGGTGGCATTCCACCTGGAATAATAATATGATCGAAGCCATTAGCTTTGGCAATTTCCAGAACCTTTCCACCGGAAGTCACGCAAACCATTTTGGCACCACGGCTCATTGCAATTTCCATTGCTCCCAGTGTTTCTTCGGTGTTTCCGGAATAAGATGAAACAATAACCAAAGTCTCAGGACCCACAAATGCAGGAATGAAATAATCTTTATTAACAGTAATAGGGACTTTAATTTCGTGTTCTACAATCTGATTAATAATACTTCCACCAATCCCTGATCCACCTAAACCGGTGATCAGAACATTACGAATTGGATTTTTTGAAGGGGTGAAAGTTGCTTTTTCACCGATTTCAACCGCCTGGCGGAGTTGTGCTGTAAAGGATGCTACTAATTCTTTCATTTCAGATTGCGTTGGTTGCGCACAAAAATATAAAATTATAGCATCCATCAACACCATAATTTTGTTTACTTATTTAATGTTTTCCATACCGATATTTGCAACATGAAAAAGATCCTGCCACTCGTTTTTGCCCTGGTCACCTTTGCATCCTGCCAAAGCAGAGATGGCGACTTTACCATATTTTCGCCTGAAGAAGACCTGACACTTGGAAAACAAATGGCTGCTGCCATTGATGCTGACCCCGAGAATTATCCGATTCTGGAGCCGGCAAAACATCCAGAACTTTATAAACATCTGGAAGGCATCCGGGATAAAATACTTGCTTCAGATGACCTTTTTCATCGGGATGATTTTAGCTGGCAACTTCGGGTAATTGAAAACGATACCATTTACAATGCCTTCTGCACCCCCGGTGGGTACATATATGTGTATACAGGACTAATCCGATATGTGGAATCAGAAGATGAACTGGCGGGAATAATTGGACATGAAATCGCGCATGGTGATCTGAGGCATGGTACTGATCAAATGACCAAAACGTACGGATTGAAAGTAGTGATGGGCTTACTCACTGGAACCGATGGCGAGCTTCTCACAACATTGGGAATCAATTTATTGGGATTGAAATTCAGTCGCGCTGATGAGGAAGAAGCAGATGAATATGCGGTTAAATACCTCAGCGACACCGATTATAATCCGAAGGCATTTGCCGGATTTTTTGAACGAATGGAAAAGGAAGGCGGAAGCATGGGGCCTTTGCAATTTTTAAGTACCCATCCAAATCCGGAAAACCGGGTTAAGAAAATAAATGATTTCTGGGTTTTAGAAGGGTCGAAGGAAGGGGCTGATCACCAAAAAAGTTTCAAACAACTGGTTAGCTTACTACCCGATAACACTACTTTTTAGGAACGCCGTTATCGGATTCATTCCAAATTTTCGATTGCAGTCGGATTGCTTCATCATGAACCTGAATAAGCACATTCCGGATAAACTCACTATTCAGTCCTTTTTCGGCAGCAAGCACCATACAATTATCGATCACTTGTTTCCAGCGTTCCAATTGCAGAATACTCACGTTGTATTCTTTCTTCAATTCGCCAATGGTAGCTGCTAACTCCATCCTGCGATTGAGTGCTTCGAGTAACTTTTTATCGACCTCATCAATCTCCTTCCTGATTTCCAGAATCTGGTTCATGACCGGAGTATCTTCAAATGAAGGCAGGCGTTTTACCAATGAAGTGAGCAATTCATTCAGTGCTTCAGGTGTAACCTGCTGTGCGGCATCGCTTAGCGCGGATGTTGGATCACAGTGGGTTTCAACCATCAGTCCTTCCAGATTCAAGTCATATGCCTGTTGGGCAATCATGGGTAAAAACTCTCGATGACCGGCAATATGACTGATATCGCAAATAACAGGCAATTCGGGGTAACGCGATTTCAGGGCATGTACCAATTGCCACCGGGGCACATTGCGATAACCGGAATTTTCGAATGCATGAAATCCGCGGTGAATAGCAGCTAATTTGGTAATTCCGGCTTTATAAAATCGTTCTAGTCCGCCAATCCACAATTGCAAATCAGGGTGAATGGGATTCTTCACAAAAACGGGGATATCGACGCCTTTCAGGGAATCGGCCAGCTCCTGGACCAGGAACGGATTGACAGTAGTTCGGGCACCGATCCAAATCATATCGACACCATTTTTTAGTGCCAAATCGATATGTTTCACAGACGCCGTTTCAATGGCAACCCGTAATCCGGTTACTTTCTTAGCTTCAGTCAACCATGGAAGTGCCTGTTCTCCAACACCTTCAAACATTCCTGGACGAGTACGGGGCTTCCAGATTCCGGCTCTTAAAATTGCATTCGGGTAATAAGCAGCAATTCCGATAGCTGTTTCCAACACCTGTTCGCGTGATTCAGCACTACATGGACCGGCCATAAGCACTTTATCACCATTTGCAATTAACCAATCCGATTCCAGTTTATCCATAAAATAAGCAGTATGCCGCCAGATTTTCAACAAAAATAGTGCTTTGATGTTTCATGTGGAGCAATCTTTATACTGTTATCGACTCTTCCTTTCAGAAATCCCTCTTTTTTCAGTTTCTTTGTTCCTTCATTTCAACTTAATTGATCCCTTTCCGATGAATGATAAGCTTTCTAATTTAGATGCTAAAATTGCTGCTGCCCAACTGGGTGGCGGACAAAAACGAATTGACGCTCAACACAAAAAAGGTAAGCTGACTGCTCGTGAGCGCCTTCACTTCTTACTGGATGAGGGTTCTTTTGAAGAAATTGGCATGTTGGTAACACACCGCTCCCGGGAATTTGGTCTGGAAAAAGAAATTTATCCTGGTGATGGCGTTGTAACAGGTTATGGAACTATTGCCGGTCGCCTGGTGTATGTTTTTTCACAGGATTTTACAGTCTTTGGAGGTTCGCTTTCCGAAACACATGCAGAAAAAATCTGTAAAGTGATGGATCTGGCCATGCAAAATGGTGCTCCGGTGATTGGACTCAATGATTCCGGTGGAGCGCGCATTCAGGAAGGTGTTGTTTCATTGGGTGGCTATGCCGATATTTTTTATCGCAATACACTTGCATCCGGAGTTATTCCGCAAATAAGTGCCATCATGGGACCATGTGCAGGAGGTGCCGTTTACTCTCCGGCAATCACCGATTTTATTATGATGGTGGAGAATACCAGCTACATGTTTGTAACGGGACCAAATGTGGTGAAGACTGTAACTCATGAAGAAGTTACATCAGAAGAACTCGGAGGTGCATCAACACACTCTACGAAATCGGGCGTAACACATTTCTCCTGTGCGAATGAAGTGGAGTGCATCAATAATATTAAAAAATTATTCAGCTATATTCCCTCAAATTGTGAAGAAGATGCCCCTGCACTTCCCTATTCCGGTGGTGATGAAAAAAGAATTTCGCTGAATGATATTATTCCTGCAAATCCGAATCAGCCTTATGATATTCGTGATGTGATCAGTGGTGTGATTGATGAGGATAGTTTCTTTGAAGTGCATAAAAATTTCGCAGAGAATATTGTTGTTGGCTTTGCGCGCATTGGTGGAAGAAGTATTGGCATAGTAGCGAATCAGCCTGCGTTTCTTGCAGGTGTACTCGATAACCATGCTTCTACCAAAGCAGCACGCTTTGTACGGTTCTGTGATTCCTTCAATGTTCCATTATTGGTATTCGAAGATGTTCCTGGATTTCTTCCGGGTACTGATCAGGAATGGAATGCCATTATCACCAATGGAGCAAAATTGCTGTATGCATTTTGTGAAGCAACAGTTCCAAGAATTACAGTCATAACCCGAAAAGCATATGGTGGAGCTTATGATGTGATGAATTCCAAACATATTGGTGCCGACATGAACTATGCATGGCCTACTGCTGAAATTGCAGTAATGGGAGCAAAAGGAGCTGCTGAAATTATTTTTAAGAAAGAAATTTCTGAAGCAAAAGATCCTGAAGCAAAATTGAAAGAAAAAGAAAAAGAATATACCGACTTATTTGCAAACCCATATAAAGCAGCAGAGCGAGGCTATATTGATGAAGTAATAAGACCGGAAGATACCAGATCGAAATTGATGAAAGCATTTAAGATGCTTGAAAACAAAGTGGCCGTGTTGCCGAAGAAAAAACATGGAAACATTCCATTATGATGTGCTGATGTGCTAATGTGCTGATGTGCTAATGTGCTGATGTGCTAATGTGCTAATGTGCTAATGTGCTGATGTGCTAATGTGCTGATGTGCTGATGCACGGCCAAGAGCGAAGTCGAGTGGTGCTGCCTTTAGTCCACCAGTTGATGGATAGTGAGACGCTGAAACGGAGGTATCAGTTCTTTAATTCTGCTAACACAGAAACAACCCAATCCTTAATCCTTAATTCTTAATTCTTAATCCTTAATTCTTAATCCTATTGAATATTTTATTACTTGGTTCCGGTGGTCGTGAGCATGCTTTAGCCTGGAAGATTTCTCAGAGCAAGCATTGCAGTCAATTATATATTGCTCCGGGTAATGCAGGCACTTCGCAGCATGGAACAAATGTGTCTATAGGTGTAAATGATTTCGAAGCTATTGCTGCTTTTTCTACTGCGAACAAAATCGATATGGTGGTAGTTGGTCCGGAAGATCCTTTGGTTAATGGGATACGTGATTATTTTGAATCACATGATGCATTGAAAAATATTCCTGTGATTGGTCCCGATAAAAATGGGGCTCAACTGGAAGGGAGTAAAGATTTTTCAAAGCAATTTATGCATCGTCATAAAATTCCAACTGCAGGATATGCCAGTTTTCAGCGAGATAATCTGGGAGCTGGTTATCTGTTTTTAGAAACTTTGCAGGCTCCTTATGTGCTTAAAGCAGATGGATTAGCAGCTGGCAAAGGTGTTCTCATTCTGAATAATCTGGATGAAGCAAAGCATGAATTAAAATCGATGCTTGAGGATTCTAAATTTGGTAAAGCCGGAAATACGGTGGTGATTGAAGAATTTCTTGCAGGCATTGAAGTAAGTGTATTCGTTCTCACAGACGGGAAAAGTTATGTTGTGCTTCCGGAAGCAAAAGATTATAAACGCATTGGTGAAGGCGACAAAGGATTAAATACCGGAGGGATGGGTGCTGTTTCACCAGTTCCATTTTATGATGAGGCCTTTCGCAAAAAAGTTGAGGATCGCATAATCCGGCCAACGGTAAAAGGATTGCATGAAGAAAAAATTGAATACAAAGGATTCATATTTATCGGCCTCATGAATGTTGGGGGTGATCCATATGTGATTGAATACAATGCAAGAATGGGTGATCCTGAAACGGAAGTCGTAATTCCCAGAATAAAAAATGATTTAGTTGAGTTATTTGATGCGGTTGCAAAAGGAAATCTTCATAACCATCAAATTGAAACCGATGAACGAACAGCATTAACAGTTATGCTGGTATCGGAAGGTTATCCCGGCGATTATACCAAAGGGAAAATCATGAGTGGATTCCAAAACTGCGAAGGGAGTATTTTATTTCATGCTGGAACTTCGGGAAAAGATAACGATGTGCTGACAAACGGCGGGCGTGTGCTTGCTATTACATCGATTGCAAATTCCATTGGTGCAGCGAAAGAAATTTCGATGCAAAATGCCGAAAAAATAAAATATGATGGGAAGTATTACCGAAAGGATATCGGCAATGATTTAATGAAGTAAAAATTGAAGTGAAAGGTGCTTACTTCTTGTCTGCGTTATCAGCCAGAAAGTTATCTCCGCCTTTGCGAACTGATTCACCATACCACAACCAAAATCCGGTGCCGATAAATCCTACAGCAATAAAGAAAACATTAGCCATTGGGCCAATTGGTTTTGCTGCTGCAAATACCCATTCAAAAGCTGCTGCGATACCATGCCATACTGCGTCCATAATCTGATTTGTTTTGTCACAAAAATAATGCATTTTTCAAAACGCCGCAATTTTTTCACCTTTGAAGAACCGGTAAATCGTAAAAGATTTGTAAGTCAATGATAATCAACGTATTTAAAAATTCTCAACCTGCCTCTCTGGTCATTATTCCGGTGTTTATGGTGGCAATGTGGCTGTTGGGGTGGCAAACCGGGGGTGGTTTGATCGTCCAAAATCCGATGCCGTTGTACAATCTGGTGTTATGGATGATGTCGGGTGCACCGGCCTGGTTTCCGGGATTAATTGGGTTTTTGCTGACCACGGCACAAGTTTTTTACCTGAACCATATCATCATAAAACATGAAGTGTTGTTTAAGAACTCTTACTTACCGGCACTTTTTTACATGTTATTCCTCACATTCATTCCACAGTTTTTATCGTTCAATCCGGTAATCATAACCAATACCTTTTTGTTACTGGCACTCGATAAAATATTTCGTCTATATAAAAGCACAAATCCATTGCCACTGGTATTCGACACCTGCTTTTTGATTGGTGTTGCAACACTGTTTTATCTTCCGGCAATCTCATTTTTTCTATTGTTTGCAATCAGTATTCTCATTCTTAAAACGTTCTCCTGGCGCGATTGGATGGTTGGAATTGTAGGATTGTTACTACCTTTCTTCTTTGCATTCGTTTATTATTTTTGGTATGATGGTTTGGATGAGTTGAAAGAGAAATTTTTCCTGAATAACATTCGACAGTTGATAGATACCGGAGGACTTGCTTTGCAGGGATACCGGATTACTTTGGTTGTGATTACGCTGATCACTATACTTGCAATAATCAGGATCAGGCAAAACTTTTACAAGAATGCCACGCGCATCCGCAATTACCAACAGGTTATCTTCATGTTCATGCTTGTTGCGTTATTATCACTTGCTTTTGCAGGCTCGGTAGCGGTGTACAGATTTTCAATTGTGACCATTCCATTGGGGACGATGATCTCCTATTATTTTCTGGCAGCCAAAAAAGCCTGGATATCTGAAGTCATTTTTTGGTTACTGATAGCAACTATGGCGGTCAATTACGTGAGCGTATACAGCTGATATTAAATATATTATCCTTTTAATTGACAATCCTGATTTCCATTGCAACTTCAGGCGGGAATGTCTATTTTTGCAGTCTAAATAAATCGACATGAAATTTGGAGTGGTAGTATTTCCGGGATCTAATTGTGATCGTGACATGCAGTATGTCTTGGGAACTGTAATGAAGCAGCAGGTTGAAATGTTGTGGCATAAGGAGCACAGCTTGCGCGGATGTGATTTCATAGTATTACCAGGAGGATTTTCATACGGCGATTATTTACGTTCCGGCGCTATTGCCCGTTTTTCACCAATCATGCAGGAAGTGATGGAGTTTGCCGATAAAGGTGGCTTTGTATTAGGAATCTGCAATGGATTTCAGATCCTCACCGAAGCACATTTACTACCAGGAGTATTGATGCATAATGATAGCAGACAATTTATCTGCAAGAACATTTACATGCGTGCCGAGACAGATGAAAGTCTGGTAACTTCCAAACTGAACCTGGGACAGGTAGTGCAGGTTCCAATAGCACATGGAGAGGGCAAATTTTTTGCTGACGATGCTACCTTACTTTCCTTACGGGAAAACAATCAGGTATTATTTCGTTACTGCGATGCAGCAGGTAATTTATCTGATGCAGCTAACCCCAATGGAGCCACCGACCACATTGCAGGGATCTGCAACAAAGGCAGAAATGTATTTGGCATGATGCCACATCCTGAAAGAGCAGCCGATCCGGTTTTAGGCAACACTGATGGACGACTGATACTCGATTCTATTTTGAATATGGTGGAGATGTGAAATAAAAAACATGTATTATGCCAGCTAGCCTATTAAAAAAAATTTTCGTAATCGCTATTATACTTATTGGTTCATTCAGTGAAATAGCAATTTGTCAAAATGAAACTAAATTATATCAATTTTCGCCACCCGAATTTGGTAATGGCGATAAAGCTTTTGCAACATATTTTAGTGAAAGAGTGAATTTAAGAAGCAGGGATTTTAAAATAAATGTAACTGGAACACTCCAGATAAAATTTACTCTGACAAAAAATAAAGAAGTTACAAATATTGTAATCTTAGATTCAACTAACAGCACTCACTTTAACAAGGAGATTATAGATTATTTGTGGCAAGGGAGAAATAATTGGAAGACTGCAAAAATAAATCAACAGCCAACGGATATAAATATTCTGGTATCGGCAAATTTATTGGGATTAGCTCAACTTGCTGACAGTTATATTCTTAATACCGGTTTTGCATACATAGTTGATCCGTTATTACTTAATCGATACTATAATTTAGGTGCCGATCTGGCCGGTAACGGTCAATTCAAAGAAGCTATTCCATATTTTAACTGTGTTCTTGAAAATTCACCATCAGATGTGGATGCACTTTTTAATCGTGGAATTTGCTACTTAAAAATTGATGAAAATAAAAAGGCTTGTTCCGATTGGCAAACAATCTCTAATATGGGAAAGCCTGACGCAAATAAATTGCTTTTGAAATATTGCGGTCAGTAAATTGGATTTTTAATAGTGATGAATGTATTAAATACCTAAAAAATTAAGGTACTAAATTCAGGAACTCATTCACGAAACAACTTCACGACCCTGAAGGGGTCGCATCTCCTCTCACTTATTCACGAAACATCTTCACGACCCTGAAGGGGGTCGCATCTCCTCACACTTATTCACGAATAAACTTCACGACCCTGAAGGGGTCGCATCTCTTCACATCTATTCACGAATAAACTCCACGACCCCAAAGGGGTCGCATCTCCTCACACACATTCACGAAGCAACTCCACGACCCTGAAGGGGTCACATCTCGTCACACTCATTCACGAAACAACTTCACGACCCTGAAGGGGTCGCATCTCGTCACACTTATTCACGAATAAACTTCACGACCCTGAAGGGGTCGCATCTCCTCACACTTATTCACGAATAAACTTCACGACCCTGAAGGGGTCGCATCTCCTCACACTTATTCACGAAACATCTACACGACCCTGAAGGGGTCGCATCTCCTCACACACATTCAGGAAGCAACTACACGACCCTGAAGGGGTCGCATCTCGTCACACTTATTCACGAATAAACTTCACGACCCTGAAGGGGTCGCATCTCGTCACACACATTCAGGAAGCAACTACACGACCCTGAAGGGGTCGCATCTCGTCACACTTATTCACGAAGCAACTCCACGACCCTGAAGGGGTCGCATCTCGTCACACTCATTCAGGCAGCAACTCCACGACCCTGAAGGGGTCGCATCTCCTCACACTTATTCACGAAACATCTTCACGACCCTGAAGGGGTCGCATCTCCTCACACACATTCAGGAAGCAACTACACGACCCTGAAGGGGTCGCATCTCGTCACACTCATTCACGAAACATCTTCACGACTCTGAAGGGGTCGCATCTCGTCACACTCATTCACGAATAAACTCCACGACCCTGAAGGGGTCGCATCTCGTCACACTCATTCACGAAACAACTTCACGACCCTGAAGGGGTCGCATCTCCTCACACACATTCAGGAAGCAACTCCACGACCCTGAAGGGGTCGCATCTAAGCGCTTCCATACACGTATAATCGACTATCTTCAGATAGTAAATACTTCATTTAAAAAGATGCATTATTTTTACAAAAAATTAATTCAAACTTTTAATATTGAAACAACATCTTTTTAAAAAATATTTCTGATTCATTTGCTTCAGAACATTTAAATACTTTTTCCAATTTTTTCAGGCAATAAATAAAATTTAAAACTTTGTAGAATCATGGCAGGAACTTATTCTCAAATCTACATTCACATAGTCATTGTGGTTAAATACAGAAAGTATCTTATAAAACCAGAATGGGAAGACGAACTATACAAATACATTACCGGTATAATAAAAGGTAAGAATCAACTTTTAATTGAAATAAATGGGATGCCTGATCATACTCATATTCTTATTGGTATGAAGCCAAGTATGCGATTAGATGATCTTGTTAGAGAAATTAAAAAATCCGCTACAGCTTTTATTCAACAAAAAAGGTTTGGCAACAAGCAATTTCGATGGCAGGGTGGCTATGGTGCATTTTCTCATAGTAAAGGCAACTTAAATACTGTGATAAATTATATTAAGAACCAAAAGAAACATCACCAAAAAAAGACTCTCCGTCAGGAGTATATTGATATGCTTGAAGAATTTGAAATAGAATATGAAGAAAAATACTTGTTTGATTGGTTGGACTAAAGGTATATAGGGATATGCGACCCCTTCAGGGTCGGGGGAAACAACGTAAGTTTAAATAGGTATATGCGACCCCTTCAGGGTCGAAGTTATGTAGTGCATGACTCGGAGATAGGATATGCGACCCCTTCAGGGTCGGTTGAAAAAACTTAAGTTTAAATAGGGATATGCGACCCCTTCAGGGTCGGTTGAATTAACGCAAGTTACGTGGTGATTCTTCAAAAGGATCTTTTGATCAACCTATGTCAACCATAAATTTCGGCTTGGGTATTGCATTAAAATTTTAGATAAGAGCTGAAAGTGCTAAGTAAAGATAAACGCCTCTAACAAGCAGGTGTTTAACTCCATTTCATTAATATTATGAAATTTACTTTTCCAACTTCCTGATCATATCTTTTACAAAAGGGTTATCACTATTCAATCTGAGACTTTCCTTAAAGTATTTAAGTGCTAATTCCTTTTTTCCGGTTTCCATATAACCTTCTGCCAACCCTTGAATGGCTTTTGGTGATTGTGGATATGCAAAAACGTTCATTTCAAATATTTCAAGTGCAAGTTTTGGGTTCCCATTATCAAGCTGATTAAATCCTTCCTGTCTCAATACATATTCAAGCAAAGCAGGATTTCCATTTGCACCAGAACAAACTTCTCTTGCTTTAGAAAGTCCGCCCGACTTAATAGTTTCAATTATTAGTTTAGTGAATTCGCGGTTAGCACTATTATCAGTTGCTGGAATAATTGGAACATAATCAATATTAAAAATGATCCTCGACAACTCTTTGTTCAAATCATTAAACTCATCATTAGATTTATTAGACAACCATACCAGAACAACTTTTTCTGCAGGATAGATCATTAAGTCTGCATAGAATATACGATTATATCCGCTATGTGCGTATCGGATAGTATTTCTAGATGTTTTCGCAACATCCCAGCCATAAGCATAATAGGACTCCTCTGTTTCGCCTGCTCTTAATTTTGGAGACAATAGCCTTTTAGTAGCGTCTTCATTGAATATCAAATTTGTCTGCAATGCCCTGCTCCATTTATGCATATCTTCTGTGGTAGATAAAATGCCTCCATTACCAAATAAATGCAAATATGGAGCGCTTCCATCCCACTCTTTTTCTGTTGGTCTTCCCCAGGCAGTATTCATTTGATCATAACCAATAGCAATTCGGTCGGGACCAAAAGCCGGTCTTGAATACCCGGTATGTTCCATCATAGCAGGCTGCCAGAGATTTTCATAAAGAAAAGATTCATACGTTTGTCCGGACACCTTCTCGATGATAAGTGCAAGTAATGTATAACCGACATTAGAATATGAAAAATTATCACCGGGCTTAAATTTTAGTTTTGTACTGAACAATTTACTTAAGAACTCGGGGTTTTCAATTTTTTCATAATCTTTTCCAATGTTACTTATTAATCCTGACTGATGTCGAAGTAAATCATGAACAGTAATATATTTTTTATCTTCCGGAACCATATCAAAATACTTGGTAACAGGATCATTTACAGACAGTTTTCCCGCCATCTCCAACTTTATGATTGCAGCAGCAGTAAATTGCTTTGTCAGTGAACCAATGTCAAAAACAGTAGCTGCATCGTTGGGCTCATTCGATTCAAGATTTCTGAAACCACACCCGCGTGAAATGATACTACCATCAGGTAATTCAATTAATATTGAACCGGTCAATCCCACCTTTTCCATTTCAGTAAGATAATTTTCCAGTTTCAAATTCAAATTCTGATCCTGATTGGCTCCTGTTTGTGATTGAGTATATCCTGGTAAAGTCAGAAGAATTAAAACTATTAGTTGCAGTATGAATTTCATGGTAATGTTAGGAGAGATAAAATTGAATAATTATTAGGATTTCATTGCTACGATTCTAATCGCTTGCTGACAAATTAACAAAAGCAAATGTAATAAAATACAACCTGAAAAGTCAAATTAATTATACTTCAAATCTTCAATCAGCAACTTAAGCCAGGTAAAATCACCTGAATCAAGTTTCCAGGTGGCATTCATATCGGATGGTATACGAATTCCTTCAAACTCTTTATAACTATTAACTGTCAGCACCCATGGGAATCGCCTGGAATCCTTATCGGTATCTTTGTATCGCATAGCCACAAACTTCACAAAGTCGCCAGCCTGATTAAAATAAAAAGTGCCGCTTCCCGTAACTCCTTTATAAGTCATTGTTGCTTGTGCCGTTAAGCTGTCGATTGCCTGCCACGTAACGTAAGGGCTCGCTGCCAATGTTGGAAACCAAACCATCTCGCCAAGAAAACGTTGAATAGTTCCTTCATTCAACTTATCGCCGTGAGAATTTACAACCGGAATAAGTGCATTTGCCTTTATCATCATACTTGCTTCGCCGTTCATGTATTTATCACATCCCCGGAACCACAGCATTGAATTCAATTTCATATTTACGATCCAGATAAATGCCGGATCGTTGATGCTGGTATATTGTACTGCAGTTGCTTCATACCAATCATTCTGATCCGGTTTAAGCTTCATGAATGCGTGTTGTGTTATTCTTCCAAAACGTATATCCTGTTTCTTTAAAACACCACACTTTACAATCCACTTCCGTACAGGTTCCGGAAATGATGGAAGGCTCTGTTCCATATTTATGGTACTTGAATTTGATGCGGAGTTTTTAAGTATCGTGTCAGTATCTGCAGATACTCTTCCTTCAAATATAAATTCTCCAAATGCGCAAATTACCACACTTAATAATACCACATTCAACAACGTTCCAAAACGTGCATCTTTCCAAAAGTAAAAATCAGGAACTGAGAAGTCAATATTGCTAAAAAGCCTATTAGCCAGGCATAACGATGATTGAAACCAAAAGCAAGAGCATACATCAAGAATAAAATTCCTGCTAATAACCAAACCAATCCCAAAGGTTTAGAAATGGGCAATGCAAGTTCTTTCAATTCTTTCAAATCAAAGGCTTTGGCAAAACCTGCAAAATGGATGAAGGCATGTAAAGTTATTAGAATAATGAAACCAACTTTCATAAATACAAATATCCTTAAAGACAAACTGTATAAAGATGATAAATGTTAGCAATTGTAAAAAGAAAAATTCAACATCATTAACAAAAACACCTTAACTTTGATACTAGCTGGTCTGAAGAATGGGGGTAAGCATAGGTTAGAATATCCAAGCGATTCCGAGCCATATCTAACAAGAAATACAAACCTTATATTTTGTTCAGAAAATGAAATAAAAAACCTAGTTGATGGCTTCAATCACAGCCATGAGAACTATATGCAAAAGTATTATTTCCTTTAAATGATATAATTCTTGAAACCAAAGCTAATTCAAAAAGTAGAAATATTACATACTTTTATTCACTATTTATTTGTTTTTCAACACTTTAAAATATTTTCTGACTTTTTTGTCATTTATTATATTCTAGTTATTATCTTTGTGAAAAATATCCTCAATGTTCTCAAAAGGTTGTGAATATGCTATTAGAGCTGCTATATACATAGCCAGCAAGTCGGAATATGATACAAAGATAAGCTTGACTGAAATTGCATCAGAGATTGGTGCCCCTATTCCGTTCACCGCTAAAATTCTACATAAACTTTCAAAAGGCAGAATTGTAGAATCGATAAAAGGGCCCAATGGGGGCTTTTCGATAAATAATCAATCGATTTCAAAAGTAAATCTAACTCAAATAGTAGAAGCCATTGATGGAAAGTCAGTATTTGAGGAGTGCAGTTTAGGATTTAAAATGTGCAATGATGTAAAGCCATGTCCGGTACACCACAAATATAAAGAAATACGTCACACTTTCAAGATAATGATGGAAACGACATCATTAGCTGAAATGTCAATTGGAATAAAATCAAACCAAACATATTTAAAACAGACAGAGTTTCTACCACCATGTTAAAACCTATGAGATATACTCCAAAGTACTTCCACATATTTTGATTTCTAGAATCTAAAAGCATCGTTCATATTTTAAAAAAGCTACTATGCAGATAAACAAATCAACCACAGTAGGACAAATAGTTGCCTATGAATTCCAGACAGCCAAAATATTTGAGAAATACAATATAGATTTTTGTTGCAAAGGTCATATTCATTTGGAAGATGCTTGTAAACAAAAACAAATAAATTATGAAGAACTTGTGACGCAACTACTGACTGAAATAAATTCAAAATCACCAAAAAGTGGCAATCCTATAGCATTGAATCCTATACAACTAATTGATCACATAATTTCAAAACATCACAGATATATTATAAATTCCATTCCCAGTATAACTTCATTTCTCACCAAATTATCTTCAGTTCATGGCCATAAACATCAGGAGCTACACCAAATAAGATCGGAATTTACTCAAGCTACCAATGAACTGGCCGACCATATGAGAAAAGAAGAATTGGTACTTTTCCCAATAATTAAAAATCTGTATAAATTAAAAAAGGATAGCTATAAGGTGTCAACTGAACTAAACAATGCCATTATACATCCAATAAAGACTATGATGCATGAACATGAAATTGAAGTAGAAAGATTTGAGTCCATAAAGCTACTATCCAGTCAGTACACAGGTCCAGAAGATGGCTGTATAACATATCATGTCACATATAAGATGCTCAAAGATTTTCACCAAGATCTTCATGAACATATACATCTTGAGAACAATGTTTTATTCCCGATGGCTCTCAAACTTGAAATGGAAGTCAGTGGAACTAACTATTTCTACTCATAACCTGTATATAGTTTCAGCAGTTAAAGTGCATTCTCAGAAACAAAAGTAAAACAAAGATGCCAGTTCCACTTAAACGCAGCGAATTACTATCAGTATATAGCAAAGAACATCACTTTGCTTTATTATTTATTTGGAAGTTGAAAAAAGGGCTTAAGAAAAACGTAGCACTCATACGATTACAAAATTATACCCATTGGTTTTACCAACGCTATATTACTCCACATTTTGAAAATGAAGAGCACTTTCTTTTCCCCTTAGTCGAGGATAAAGTGAGTCTGAACAGACTAATACAGGAGCACAACACGATTAGATTACTGTTTAACAGAAACAATGTTGATGAGACCACAATGGTTGAACTATGCACAATTTTGGATGATCACATAAGATATGAAGAACGCATTGTGTTTAAACATTTAGAAACTATAATTCACTTTTCAAAATCGGTTCAACAAGATTTAAGTAATAATACTTTGAAAAGTGAAATAGAATATTGCGATACCTTCTGGCTTTAAATCCTTTATAATTATTGCTTCTAAAATTCAATATCTTAACAACTTTTAAAATGTAAATTTTAAAATATTTTCATACATATTCTACCCGTTTACTATTCATTTTCATTTTATAGTACAATAAAATAAATTATTAATATTAAAACAACTGATAGGTAAACGCCCTTCACACCATCAAAAAATGTTAGTAAAGTTGTTAAATTCTATTTCCATTCTGTGTATTTTATTCAAGAAGCCTGTGTACTTTTACTGTCATACCAGGAGTTATAATTATAACGCTTAAATTTTTAATAATTAATCTTTGGGGTGTAAATCAAAATTATTTCAATAAACATTGAACAAATTAATTCTGACATTTTATATATCAAAGTCAATCAATATGGAAAATTATGTAATAAAAAGGAATGGGAAATATGAACCTTTTCTAAAATACAAAATAGAGAATGCGATATCAAGTGCATTCAACAGCGTTAGTGAACCTGTTAACTCTTTTGTTATCGAAAATGTTATTGTAAAACTTGAAACAAAGACATCATGGACGGTAGAAGAAATCCAAGACTTAATTGAATTGACGCTGTATGAACACAAACATTTCAATCCAATGCGTTCCTTTATGCAATACAGGCATACAAGAAAGCTTTTGCGGAGCAAGGAAACTGGCTTCACTGATCAAACAACATTTATTGATTGCACTCAAACTATAGATGAGTACATCAATAACAGTGACTGGAGAATTAATGCAAATGCCAACACATCATTTTCTAATGCTGGTTTAGTAAACAACGCTGCTGGTAAAATAATTGCCAACTATTGGTTGGATAAAGTTTATAGCAAGCAAGAAGGCCATGCACATAGAAATGGAGACATTCACATACATGACCTCGATTGTCTAACAGGATATTGCGCGGGCTGGAGCCTGAGATCGTTGCTAAATGAAGGATTCAATGGCGTAAGAGGAAGGGTTGAGAGCCGGCCACCATCTCATTTCAGAGAAGCACTTGGACAAATGGCAAATTTTCTTGGGATACTACAAAGTGAATGGGCGGGAGCCCAAGCTTTCAGTTCATTCGACACTTATTTGGCTCCGTATGTTTTCAAAGACCAATTAAGCTATGAAGAAGTATTGAAAGCAATTAAAAGTTTTGTCTATAACTTAAACGTACCTGCACGTTGGGGGCAATCACCATTTACAAACATTACTCTAGACTGGGTAGTTCCTGAAGACTTAAAAAACCAAATTCCTACAAAAGAAAATAAGCACCTTTTCAGGGGAATAATAGACGATACCTTATTAAGAGCAGCAAAAGAACGGAACGTAAATAGCTTAGAGTCATTGACCTATAGTCATTTTCAAAAAGAAATTAATATAATAAATCATGCCTTTTACTCTGTAATGACTGCAGGTGATTCAAACGGCCAACCATTCACATTTCCAATACCAACTGTAAATATTACAGAAGATTTTGACTGGGATGGGGAAAATACGGATATTTTGTTTGAAAATACAGCCAAAATAGGATCCTCCTACTTCCAAAATTTTATAGGAAGCCAATACACTACCGATAAAGCAGGTAATAAAATGCCAAATGATTCGGCCTATAAACCAAATGCCGTTAGAAGTATGTGTTGCAGACTTCAATTAGACCTTAGGGAACTTCTTAAAAGAGGTAATGGACTTTTTGGAAGTGCTGAAATGACAGGAAGCATTGGAGTTGTGACAATAAATATGGCCAGGTTGGGGTATTTATATAAAGGGAACTCAGAGCTATTATACTCAAAACTTGATGAATTACTTGATATTGCCAAATCTACTCTGGAGAAGAAAAGGGTATTCATACAAAAAATGTATGACAGAGGACTTTATCCATATACAAAAAGGTATTTGAGGCATTTCAAAAATCACTTTTCTACAATAGGAGTAAATGGAATAAATGAAATGATCATCAATTTTACTAACAATGCAAACGATACTACAACAGGTAACGGAATTAAAATTGCATCTGACGTTTTAGATTATATACGATCTAAAATGAAGCAGTACCAATCAGAAACGGGAAATCTATACAACCTTGAAGCTACACCTGCTGAGGGAACAACATATAGATTTGCTAAAGAAGATAAGAAGCGGTTCCCAGATATCAAGCAAGCAGGTACTGGCGAAAACATTTACTATACAAACAGTTCTCAATTACCAGTTAATTTCACAGAAGATCCATTTGAGGCATTATTATTGCAAGATGATCTACAATGCAAATATACGGGTGGGACTGTTCTTCATTTGTATATGACCGAAAAAATATCTTCACCAAAGGCATGTAAAAACTTGGTTAAAAAGGTGATCAGCAATTTTAAACTGCCATATATTACCATAACCCCGGTATTCAGTATTTGCCCAAAACATGGCTACTTAACCGGGGAGCATGAATATTGTCCAATATGTGATCAACAATTAACAGAATCCAAAAAAGTACTTGAGAATGAAAACATTAACTAAACAACAGGCATTACCAGAATTCCCAACAAGTTTAAGAACAAAATGTCTGGTTTATACGAGGGTAATGGGCTATCATAGACCCGTTGAAAGTTTCAATATTGGGAAAAAGGGAGAACATAAACAACGACTCCACTTCCGTGAATTCTAAAAATATAATTTATGACATTACACCTTTTACTGCATTAGATTACCCTGATAAGCTAGCGTGTATTTTATGGTTTGCCGGGTGTAATATGCGCTGTTCATATTGCTATAATCCGGAAATTGTACATGGTAAAGGGAACCTTACAAATAAGCAGGTTTTAAAATTTGTTAGGTCGAGGAATCTTTTACTCGATGGGGTTGTCTTTAGTGGTGGAGAATGTACAATTCATAAAGAGTTGCCAGATATTGTGTATGAAGTAAAAAAATGTGGCTTTCTGGTGAAAATCGATACAAACGGCAGTAATCCGGATTGCCTTCAACTACTTATCGACAATCAACTGATTGACTATGTTGCTTTAGATTTTAAGGCCCTTCCTGACAAAACATACAAAATAACTCAAAGGAATTTATTTTCCAAATTCGCCGAATCACTAGCCATATTACAAAACTCTTCAATTCCCTTTGAAGTTCGAACCACAGTCCATAGTCAATTCTTCAGTCGTCCTTACATAAACAAAATGGTGAATTTTCTTGAAACGGCTGGATATACCGGAATATACTACTTGCAAAATTTTAGAAATGATTGCAATACCTTAGGAAATCTAATAAATGACAACGGTAAGTATTTGATCAACAATTTCATTCAATATAATATACATATTGAAATAAGAAACCTCTAATTTCTTCTCACAAATCAAAATTATTTAGGGCTTACCAAACAAAGGATTTGTGAATATCGTTGTATCTGTAAGTGTATTTAGAAATGCTTTTAGATTATGTATTTCAAATGGTGTAAGGCCTAACCCAAATTCTTTTCCGGGTTTAGTCATGATGGGATCAAGCGAATTGCTCAATTTTACGTCATTATTATAATGGTTTATAACTTCATCTATTGTGGAGAATCTCCCATCATGCATAAAAGATGACCGAGTTAATACATTTCTTAAAGATGGTGTTTTGAATTTCCCTTTATCTGCAGGATTTCCCGATGAAAGGAAAAAACCCAAATCAGATCCAACAAAAACAGAATCTAATCCAATATTATGCAACTGACCATCCGTCATTAATGGAAGAGAATGACAATGAAAACAATCACCTTTTTCTGAATTAAAAATTGTAAATCCCATCATTTCACTTAAAGACAGATTTTCCTCATGCCTCAAAAATCTGTCAAACTTAGAGTTCCCGCTGACTATTGATCTCAGAAACTGAGCCAGCGCCATTTCAATTCTTTCGTGGTTTATGTATGAAGAACCAAAAGCTTTAAAAAACAAAGAAGGATATACAGCAGAATTCTGTAGCTTTGAAACATCTGTTCCAAAAAACTCCCGTACTTCAAATCGCATTGCATCCTCTAACGAATTACTAATTCTTCCATTCCATAGAAATTTGGAATTATATGCTAAATTTACATGCGGTAAAACATTAACACCTGGCGTAGAAAATCCAAATTCCTGAAAATGACAAGAAGAGCAAGATTTAAGATTCCATGGATGTAATATAGAGTCATAATATAATTTGCGTCCTAATGCTACTCCTTCGAAAGTTGGACTATTCGAGACAGGTAAAATCATTTGAGGAAAATGAGTTGGTACATCATAACTATAAGGCGTAGGACTATAATGCACAGCTAAGTTTGTTGACCCATTATCATTGCATCCATAAAATAAAATGTTAAGAGTAAACACACCTGACAAAACAAAAAATGATCTAAGCTTAATCACCAAATACATCTTCACCATTTCTACAAAGTTTTAGCATTGCATTGTCACTTCCCATCGAATAATTTCCATCAATATTAAAATCATATATCTCGGGAACTCGAAACCATTCATTTATATTCATATTTAATTGAATTGTATCTCTACTGGAATTTACTGTGAAATTTCCCTCTAATTCATTTGTAACTAAATGAGCATTTTTGCCTAAATGTATTGCAAGGCCATAAACCATTCCGGAAGCTTTAAATTTTCCCTCAAGTTTCATAAAATGATATCCACCTCCCATTTGGTCGGGCCAGGCCATATTAAAATTATCTGCACTAGGAGTCAGTGAATTTGATATGTTATGTAATGAATCGAGCCCAACACAAAATGATAATGCATCGTACTCACCATACTTTATTCCTGAAAGTGAAAAAATAAAATTGCCATTATTGCTCGACATATCTATATAAACTACCGAATCCGAACTGGATTCCAAAATGCCATCCTTCCATAGCTTAAACCTGCTCAAATAAAATTGCAATTTATTTACTGTATAAATATTTCCTGCTTGATTTTGATACTCAACTGAATCAAAAATCAAAGGTAGATTATCAATGACAGCCTTCACAGCAACTGTTACTGTTGTATTTTCTGCCATAGCAGGAGGAGAATCTTCATTTTTATTACATGCAGTGATTAACCGCATAAACATGAACAAACTCAAACATAATAATTTTGGTGCTTTCATTGCCAACAATTTAAATTATCCTTTTGTTAATTTTTCAAAAATACTTGGCCTGTTCTGAGTTTTTTAGCCAGAGTGATTAATTTAGTACTATGTAACAAATCATTCAGATTCTGTTTTATATTTCTATATTGACTATGCATAGGACACGGAACATTATCGGAGCATGCTTTCAAACCCATGATACATACAGAGTAATCAGCATTACCATCCACTGCAGTAACAATATGACATAACCTTATAGATTCTAATTTCTCTTTCTCAATTTCAAAACCACCCGATTTTCCAAGTGTGGAACGGACTATGCCATTTTTTTTCAGCATTTGCAGAAGCTTTGAAGTAAATGCTTCTGGTGATTCGATTTGACTGGCGATTTCCTTTAAATTCACTTTCTCGCCTTCAAGAGATTTAAGTGCAATAAATACAGTTGCACGGATGGAATATTCACTTGCCTTAGATAATACCATAAGTATAGTTTATAAGACAAATATACAATAAAGTAATCTAAATTGGATAATTTAATCCAATTATTTAAAAAATGCATAACTGCTATATATTATGTTAACTATCAATACTTTATCTTCTTAAAGAATTAATTTGGCAAATCATCATCAGAGCCAATCCTGATAAACCAAGTGCAAGAATAGTTCCGGAACATGCGAATAACATAATCCATGGGTTAATTATTAATGACAACTCTGCAAAAGATTCATTGGCATTGTTGTATTGCCAGATTGCTTTATAAATTCCAGCTGTGTTTAAAGAAAGCACAAATACAACAAGACTAATTTGAATTGTCCAAAAATAATAAGACATCCGTTTCAAAGAACTTTTTGTGAAAGCTATCCCGGAACTAATAAACTCACAGCAGCCAGCCAAAAGAATCATAGAATTGATTCCAATGGTTGTTCCCATTGCATGTGCTACAGTTACATGTGTTCCATGGGTAAATAAATTAATTGCTGGAATAGACATAAAAAGCGCTTGAATAAGGTTTATAAAAATCCAAAAGTCAGCGGCCATCAAAAACTTAAATGGCAAATAATGTGAATGATTCATAGCAATATCAATAGATTTTTTCCAGTTGTAGAGAATTTTAATTAAAAAAACCCATTCTGTCATACTTACGAGATACCCTATCGTCTTCACTATATTATGTGTGGGCAATGAATAAATATGATGTCCCCAATTAAACATCAGGTTAAAGAGTCCTAAAAAGTACAAATAATAGGCAGATTTGGAAGTTGACGAGCCAGAATCACCTTTGATTTTATCCATGAGATAAAATGCTGTGCCATAAATTAATTGATTCCAACTTCCAACTAATGATCCATTTGACTTCCATTGAATGGTGGTGTCAACAAGGTACTGTTCCCGAATGAAAGGAAAAACCCACAAGTAATTTTCCATGAAAGTTACGAGAAAAAATAATCCACCGGTAAACCACATCCACAAGTAAACCGGCCATTTGTCAACTTTGAATATACTTTTGTAAAAATTAAATACAAAAAGTATCCAAGAACTAATTAAAGGGAACGCCCAAACCGGAGGAAACTCCCAGTACTCCCTACCTCCAAAGTTTTCAGAGAAATAAGAAGTGAAAATACCCCCTATTGCTATAACAAATAAAACCCATTGTAAGAAAGCCATAAGGGTTGAGAACTCAAATTTGGTTGCAGAAAACAAAAAACTAAATACACAACTTATAACACCAGCTAGAATCCACATGGTAATGGCAGTAACATGAAGTGGACGCAGTGAAATCATTCCCAAATTAAGACCAAGGATGCTAACATTTAAATACTTTGAAGAAGCTAATACACCAAACCACACTCCAATTATGAGCAAAATCAAAGCTGTTTTCCAAAACAGTTTTTGAATATCAACATGCGATAATTTCATTTGCTATAGATCCTTCCATCATTTTTAATCAAAAAATTCTTTGGATGAGCTTTCCCGGTTTTGTCTACAAGTTCCAAAAATCTAACTATTGATTCAAGTTCCTCACTACTCATATCGAAGGAAGGCATTTTTGCAGATCCCGCTTGAATATATGCTTTAATATATTGAGTGCTCTTTCCTTTTTGCGATGCTACATTAGTCAAATCGGGTCCTAAGTATCCGCCAAGTCCATATAACTGATGACAAGCCTGACAGTTGTACTTCTGATAAATCAAATGCCCATTTCCCAATTCTATACTTTCTTTTTTTTGATCAGTGGTTACTGCTAATGGAGTAATATATATCCAAATTGAAAATAGCAGATAAAGCACGAAAAGCATTATGAAAACTACACAATTTTTCGGACTAGTAATTCTCATGAACTTAGTTTTTCAAATTTTGCCTGAAAAAACCGAAGGTACTTAGGTTCATATATCATTTTTAGTCCTCTTAATTTTTTAGCACTACTAATTACTCTCGCTGCACTTTCAGCCACCACATCCATGTGAGCCTGGGTATAAACTCTTCGAGGAATTGTAAACCGAACTAATTCCAGTTTGGGAAAAATATTATTACCATATTTATCCCTTCCAGCTGAGACAACACCTCTTTCCATTGTTCTTACACCTGAGTCAATATAAATTTCAGAGGCAAGAGTTTGAGCAGGAAACTGTTCCTGACTCAAATGAGGCAAAACAGATCGTGCATCTACAAATACACCGTGTCCGCCAATCGGTCTCACAATTGGTATTCCAAAGGACTCCATTTTTCTTCCAAGGTATTCTACCTGGCCTATTCGTGCCATCTGGTGGTAATCATCAACACTTTCAGAAATCCCGATGGCAATTGCCTCCATGTCTCTTCCTGCAAGTCCGCCATACGTGTGCAGACCTTCGTAAACAACTACCAGATTTCTTGCTTGTTCATAAATATCAAAATCATTCACTGCCATGAATCCCCCAATATTTACAAGGGCATCTTTCTTTGCACTCATAGTTGCTCCATCTGTTAGCGAACATATCTCTTTCACAATATCAGATAACGAGCATTGTCCATATCCCTTTTCTCTTTGCTGAATAAAATAAGCATTTTCCGCTACTCTTGTCATATCGTGTATGATTTTTATTCCATGATTTAAAGTCAGTTTACGAACAGCCTTCAGATTTTCGAGGCTTATTGGCTGCCCACCTGCCATATTAACATTTGTTGCTATACTGACATATGGGATTTTATGTGCACCATACTTTTTTATCAACTTTTCAAGCTTTTGCAAATCAATATTCCCTTTAAATGGGAATTCGTTGAATGGATCATGTGCTTCATCAACAATGATATCTTTGAAGTTACCACCGGCCAATTCCTGATGCAACCTTGTAGTAGTAAAATACATGTTACCTGGAACAATATTACCTCTTTTGATTAAAATCTGCGACAAAATATTTTCAGCTCCTCTTCCCTGATGAGTTGGAATCACATATTTATAACCGTAGAACTTTTGAATGGCTGCTTCCATTTTATAAAAACTCTCACTGCCCGCATAAGCTTCATCCCCAAGCATCATCCCACTCCATTGTTGGTCACTCATTGCATTTGTTCCACTATCTGTAAGTAAATCAATATAAACATCTTTGGATTGCAGTAAAAATGTATTGTAGCCTGCTTTTCTTATGTTGCTTATTCTTTCCTTTCGAGTTGTCATCTTAAGCAACTCCACCACTTTCATCCTGTATGGCTCTGCCCAAGAATTTTGAATACTCTTTGATCGTTCACGATGATTCATTGTCAAATATCTTTAAGTTTAAGTGCTAGTATTTATCAAATTCGCAATATCCATTTGGAATTTCAAACCCGTTTTGTCGAGCTGGTGCTGTTTCATGAAAGAAAATCACCAATTCTATTTAGCTCTGATAGTATGTTTCAATAGGTAATCGAATTGCATCTGTAACGACTGCTCGCTTTATAACACAGTGTTTTCTCATAGAAGCCTATTTAGGTATTTTGCGGTCAAAATTAATAACTCCTAATTTATCTCTGACAATTTAGTCCAATTTAAATTTATGATTCTTGTCATGTTTTTATTTATTTGACAATCAATTTTTTATAGAATGGACGGGGATGAGAAGTTGTGCTCCATGAAAAGTAGGCAATGTAGAACCAAAAATAACTTCAATTGATGTGGCATTCTTACTTGAATTCAGCCACTATAAATAGTTTTTTGCTTTTCTAAATTTTTATTGTGTAATTGGTGCCTGTAAAACCATACACGATTTTAATATGTCATATCCATACCAGATTACCAGTTACGAGCAATACAATCAGGCTTATGCGTCATGCGAAAAAGATCCTCAGTTATTTTGGGGTTCAGTAGCAGAACATTTTTGTTGGAAGAAAAAATGGAATAAAGTCCTCGACTGGAATTTCAGGGAGCCAAAAATAGAATGGTTCAGTGGTGCCACCATGAACATCACGGAGAACTGTCTCGATCGTCATATTGAAGAGTTGGGAAATAAGCCTGCTATTATATGGGAGCCAAATGATCCTGAAGAGCACCACCGGATTCTTACCTACAAGGAATTACTTTTTAAAGTGAAGCAATTCTCGAATGTTTTAAAAAATAATGGCGTTAAAAAAGGGGATCGGGTATGCATATATATGGGAATGATTCCGGAACTTGCCATTGCTGTTCTGGCATGTGCCCGTGTAGGCGCAATTCATTCAGTAGTTTTTGGTGGATTCAGTTCGCAATCGATTGCGGACCGCTTGCAGGATGCGAAAGCGGAATTTATAATTACCTGCGATGGAGCATATCGTGGCGCAAAAGATATTCCACTTAAAAGCGTCATTGATGATGCACTTATAGCTTGTCCTTTTGTGAGGCGTGTTATTGTCTGCACCCGTACCCGAACACCGGTGAGCATGATTAAAGGCCGTGATGTATGGTGGGAAGATGAAATAAAAAAAGTAGAAACACATGGTAATCCGGATTTTCCTGCTGAAGAAATGGACGCTAATGATATGTTGTTTATTCTATATACATCCGGATCGACCGGCAAACCAAAAGGTGTAGTACATGCATGTGGTGGCTATATGGTTTGGGCCAATTACACTTTCTTAAATGTATTTCAATATAAACCTGGTCAGGTGCATTTTTGCACTGCCGACATTGGCTGGATCACCGGACATAGCTATATCATTTATGGTCCGCTGAGTGCAGGTGCAACAACACTTATGTTTGAAGGAATTCCAACATGGCCTGATGCTGGTCGCTTCTGGGACATAGTGGATCGCTATAAAGTTGACATCCTGTATACTGCACCTACCGCTATTCGCAGTCTGATGGCCTATGGAATGGATTATCTTGTTGGAAAAGATCTTTCTTCATTGAAAGTTCTCGGCACAGTTGGCGAACCTATAAATGAAGAAGCGTGGCACTGGTACCATAAAAATATTGGTAAAGAAAAATGTCCCGTAGTTGACACCTGGTGGCAGACCGAAACCGGTGGTGTACTCATTTCTAACCTTGCGGGAGTTACGCCTGAAAAGCCATCGTTTGCAACCTTACCTCTGCCTGGTGTTCATCCTTGTCTGGTAGATGAAAATGGAGTTGAAATAACAGGTAATAATGTCAGCGGAAATTTATGCATGAAATTTCCCTGGCCGGGAATTCTTAGAACTACTTACGGCGATCATGAACGTTGCAGACTAAATTACTTTTCAACGTATGAGAATCTTTACTTCACCGGAGATGGTTGCTTGCGTGATGAAAATGGCTTTTACAGAATTACTGGTCGAGTAGATGATGTGCTGAATGTGAGTGGTCACCGGATTGGAACCGCCGAAGTAGAAAATGCCATTAATATGCATGCTGGTGTTGTGGAGAGTGCGGTAGTTGGATATCCACACGATATTAAAGGTCAGGGAATTTATGCCTATGTAATTTACAATGGTCATCATGGTGATGAAGCATTGGCTCGTCAGGATATTATACAAACCGTTACCCGAATAATTGGACCTATCGCAAAGCCCGATAAAATACAATTTGTCACTGGACTTCCTAAAACTCGAAGCGGAAAAATTATGCGTAGAATTTTACGTAAAATAGCCGAAGGGGAAACAACTAATTTAGGTGATACAACAACATTACTCGATCCGGGAGTGGTGGAGCAGATAGTGGGATTAAGGATTAAGAATTAATGAGTTTCTGCTCAGAAGGAAATTTCGTTAAAATGATAGATGATAAATGATAGATGATAAATTGAATCCTGCACAGAAAGTTCCATTCTTGATATACGATAACAATAAAATAATCATTAGAACTAGCAATCACCAACTTTATCAGGGAGAATAAATCCTAAGTGAAAAACGAAATCTTGAAATTTAGCTCCAAAACACTGATCACCCTTCGGCTTCGCTCAGGGCGGCGCTGATTACTGATTACCAAGAAATGCGGTTACTTCCTTCTGCCTAACATACAATTAGGAGAGAAAAAACTCACTTCTCAACCGGTCTGTATGATCGCCATTTCAAACTTTTCCTGAGCATTTCTACACTGCAATTACTAACAAGCAATTCTTTTGATTTACCGGGGAACAGATCGAAATAATTATCGCTGAACACAGCGGAAGTTATGGTGCACTCCAGAAATAAATCTTTAATAAGATTACTGGTTTCAAAAATTAATTTTACGTTATCGCCATGCTGTTCATAGCGGATGTTCAAATTTGCATCTGTCAATTTCAACTCAAAAGGTTTCTTAAAATATTGAACATTTTCAACCAACAAAGAATCTTTATTGGTAATAGAAAGCTTCAAAAAGTAGCTGTCCGCTGATAGCCCGTTAAGTAGTTTTGTGACGGACTGTTCATAAATAGTTTGAGCAACCAGATATCCGGTTGAAACGGGACGTTCGTAAATACTTATAGGACGTCCTCTGAAATCAAATATTTCAGCTTTGAAAACACCAGCAGCGCCATCAATTTTATCACTTTGAAAATAGACTTTTACTGAATCCCCATCTTGTTCAGCAAATAAAAGATTGGGCGCATAGAGTTGTTGTAATTTAAAATGAGCAGCCTTCCATTTACCTGATGTCTCGATTGTACTCCAGGATGCACCATCCCAGGCATCATTCAATTGCCAGTACATGGTCCCCATACAAAACCTGGAATTCTTACGATGACTTTCAATTGCAATCTGCATAGCATCCCGTTGAGTTAATTGAGAGAGATAACAAAGATCTTCGAATCCGGAAAACTTACCATACCTTGATTCAATGTAACTCGTCAACAATCTGTTGCCTTTATAGCTTTGTTGCAACCTGTTGATATAATCAGCGCGTACTCCAACCGAATCAGTGCTATTAGAAGCTACTGTGCTGTAAGATGGAAATGACTGCATCCCATATTCCGACATAAACCTTGGAACATTTACCCGAAATGAATCAAGGGCTTCTTCACCATGCCAGACACCCCAGTAATGCATATTGTCGAAGTTAAAATTATCTGGTTTTCCCCAATTACTCAATGGTGAAGATGGAATATAGGGGCGGCCATCATCGAGCAAGGAAATTTGTTCCGGAATTAAATTCTCAAAAAGATATTTATAATCAGCAATAATTCTGGTTGAATCAACAGAATTTATCTGGTGCTCTTTTTGCCAGCCCCAATTTTTCCATGCCACATCACTCTCATTGTTTCCACACCAGATTGCAAGTGATGCATGATTCCGCAAACGTTTTATCTGTTGCGCAACTTCTTCTTTAACATTATTTGTGAAAACTGAATCACCCGGATACATGCTACATGCGAACATGAAATCCTGCCAGATTAATATGCCCCGCTTATCGCAATAATCATAAAATGCATCATCCTCATAAACGCCACCTCCCCAAACACGCAACATATTCATCCCAACATTTGCAGCATCATCAATTAATGTCTTCTTCCGGTTCCAGGAAACATCCGTCAGCAGACCGGAAGGTGGAACATAATTTGCCCCTTTAATAAATACCGGAAGTCCATTTACACGAAAGTAAAAACTCCTTCCATAAGGATCTTCATCACGAAACAATTCGATAGTGCGAATACCGGTACTTGTCCGGGCCGAGTCGACCAAGTAACCATTGATGAATAATTTCCCGGTAAGATCATACAACTTCTGCTCACCCATGCCATTGGGCCACCACAATTCCGGTTGAAGGATACGAAACTTCACTGTTGCGTAATTAGTTCCTTTTTTAATTCTGAATTGTTTGAAGCCATCATAAATTGTCACAGTTGCATTCGTAATATCCTGATTGGAGTGTATTTCAAAATCGGCACTTAACCAGGCGCATGTATCGGCAATCTCCACTGTGCGTATCTGAATATTTTCCAGCTTAACACCACCATGCAATTTAATTGAAACCGGCTTCCAGATTCCGGTTGTCACCATAGCAGGCATCCAGTCCCACCCAAACTGATAAGGAGCTTTACGAATAAACACACTGAGTTTATCGGTTCCGGCAGGTAATTTGTAGGGAGTAGCCGCCATTAACTGCTCTGCTCTTTTGACAGGTGAATGCAACACCACTTTGATAGTATTAGAACCGTTTTTTATGAAAGGCTTCATTTCATATTCCCACTTACGAAACATATTATCAGCCTGAAAAAGCAAACTATCATTTAC
The DNA here is from genome assembly GCA_016788065.1 of Bacteroidia bacterium. Lineage (GTDB taxonomy): Bacteria > Bacteroidota > Bacteroidia > AKYH767-A > OLB10 > JADKJB01. Next base: position 73,352 of record JAEUTI010000051.1, read on the forward strand.
AAAAACTGAAGCATAAGTATCAATTCCTTCGAAACACAACTCAACCGACTGGTACTTCAGAAAATTTTCATCCGCTTCAAAAGAGGTTTTATATTCCCATTCCGATTCAGCAATCCATTGCAGTGATTTACCATTGTCACTATACAAAGTATTTTTGGCGGTTTTGTTTCTGAAGAGATCCGTTTGCACCATTCCGGGAACTATCGCAGAACTTTGAAGTTCATTTCCACTAAGTGCATATTGCCAGTTCTTATTTAACGGGATATGTTTAACGGTGCTGATAACTTTATCGGCGCATCCTGAAAGCATGCAAACCCAAAAAAGAACACCATATAAACACCATCTTTTCATAATCGGCTTAATGCATCCCGGATGCCATTAAATTTATCATGATCGAAAATTTCAATTTCATATTCCGTCAATCCGGTTGCACTACCCATTGATCCTAAAGCAAAATTCTTATGAGACATACTGCTTTGAACAGACTTCCGGCAAGTAAAATGCAAATCATTAACACCTGTTCCAGCAATGAGTGTTGCATTAGAAGGATTTATGCCACTTCCTGCCATGATTACAATTCTTCCCAAAGCTCTTTTTGCAAGCTCACTGATCACTTCAAATCCGTCTTCTGCAGTTTGAGAGCCTCCGGATGTTAGAATATAGTCAACTCCGATTCCAATCAAGCTCTCCATGGCAACAAAAGGTTCAGCTACCATATCAAAAGCACGGTGACAAGTTACCTTCATAGGTTTAGAAAGTTTTACCAGCAAGCTCATTCGTTCTTTATCAATATCCCCCTTCGAATCAAGAATTCCAAAAACAACACCTTTGGCCCCCGAAGATTTTGCATTTACAATATCCATTTGCATCTGTTCAAATTCTGCATCAGAATATAAAAAGTCGCCTCTGCGCGGGCGTATCATAACATGAACAGGAATATTAATCTTTCGGTTTACACTTATCATTAAGGATGATGGAGGCGTTAATCCCCCTTCACTTAAAGCAGCGCATAACTCTAGGCGCGTTGCACCTTGTTTAGCTGCACTGACCGCCTGTTCAAACGTATCAACGGCAACCTCGAGAGCGAATTTTTTATTTAGGGAGTGCATTTTGAAATAACATCATTACAGATTCAGCAATCATGAGCTCACACTCCTGAACAGGAAGTGCTGCTTCACTAAGGGTAGCATATGATTCTTTAACCCACGCATCGGGAACCGAAGCACGGGATTCAACATAATGCAAACTTTCCAATCCGATCTTACTAAGTTTAGAAACGCGCTCCGAGACAATGAGCCATGGTGCCAATGCAGGTATTCCGGAAGCAGCAACCTGCACCTCACCATGCAAAGGTTGCCATTCTTCCAACTGTGCTCTGATAGCAGGAATAACATCGGGATCTTTTTTACGAAACCATGTTTCACATAAATCTTTAAATGCCAAAGGTACAGGTGCATCAGCAGCAGCAATATCGGGTAATCTTGTAAAAGGCAGATCGGTACTATATGCAACACCTTGTGCATGTCGTTTATAGTCTTTCAATGGCTCTACTAATCCTGCAATTGTAATCAGAGATTCAATATTACGATTTCCCGCGAGACGGCGAATCATTTTTGACCGGTAAGTAATATGTTCCAGGCCACATTCTTCCAAGCGAATAGAAGTGCGTGCAAGCCTGTTGTACATAGAAGGAATATTATTCACTTCCCTATCTGACCATAACCGCTCTGCAATAGCAGCAGTTCTTGGCCATATTCTTGAATCAATATTTTCCGGAGTTACCAGTTCAGCCCACATAGTTGCTTCTCCACCAAGAATATTTTTCTGCTCTTCAGGAGTAAGCGTATTATTGGCAGGCAATGGATCATTGGTATAGTGTTTCCATGCAGGATTGGAAAGATCGATATAATACCCATTTGATAAAATTACCTGATGTCCTTTTTTTACTGCAGCTTCCAACCCTTCTTTTCCGCGCCACGATTGAATAACAGCATCTGCAGGCAATCCTGGTTGCAATACTTCATCCCAGCCAATCATTTTCTTTTTATTCTTCTTCAGAATTGCCATCACCTTCGTGTTAAAATAATTCTGCAGTGCATGATTATCTTTCAACCCATTTTTCTTCATAAACTCCTGAATCTTTGGATTGGCATCCCATTGCTTGCCATTATTTTCATCGCCACCAATATGCATCCATGGATCAGGGAAAAGTTCACACATTTCGGTCAGAAACTTTTCTAAAAAGACATACGTTTCTTTTCTGGTAGGATCAATAGTAGGATCAAATACACCAAATTTCTTTTCTATAGTATAAGGTCCGGGGCCGGAAGCCAATTCAGGATGTCCCACAAACCAGCTGGTAGCATGGCCGGGCATATCGAATTCAGGAACTACACGTATGCCTCGAACGTTAGCATACTGAATTATGTTCCGCATTTCCTCCTGTGTAAAAAAATCACCATCTGAACCATACTGATGCAATTTAGGAAACACCTTACTTTCGATGCGGAATCCCTGGTCTTCGGTGAGATGAAGATGCAGTACATTCATCTTCATCATGGCAAGTCCATCGATGTTTCTTTTAATGACATCTACAGGAGAAAAATGTCGGGCTACATCTATCAGTAAACCGCGCCATGTAAATCTTGGAGCATCTTCAATGGTAACTGATCTTATAAAATATCCTTTCGAATCACTTTCAATTAACTGCAGAAAAGTTTCGAGACCGTATAAAATGCCGACATCCGTTGGAGCCGTGAGTTCACAACCTTCAGGAGTAATTTTTAATAAATAAGATTCATCTTCACCGGGAAGTAATTTAGCAACTGTATTGCAGGAAATGGTGAGTAATTCATTTTGTTGTTCCGGTTTTTTATTCAGCCATTCTTTGGCAAGCAGTAAATGCGTTTTATTATCAAGTCGACGAATGAAGCGCGAAACTCCTGCACCCGCCCTTGAACCAGTGGGTTGATTCACAAATATTCGAAAACCAGCTGTAAAGCGGAACTCTCCGTTTCCTGAAATCATTTTTTGCGGGACCGGCATAAGCATATTGGGCTGTCCGGTGAGAGATCCTGAGAGTGTAAATAGCAGGAACAGAAAGATGCAGAATTTATTCATAAGACAATCAGCAGGTAATTTGCGAATGCCTAAGATACAAAAGTTATAAAAACCGCCGAATTCCTTTGAATAATATCGTTATTGATCGATGGCATGCCACTCGGAGTAGGAAGTTGGGGTTTCCTTGAGCTTCAGACTAATAAGTCTGACATGACCGGGCAGCATCAACATGATCCTGTTCTTAAAATCAATTAGCATATTCTCACAAGTTGGCTGGTAATCGGTAAAGACAACCTTTTCAAAATTGCTGTCGAGTTCCGGAATATTACGATGTGGCGAATTACCATTCAGTAAAAGTGCATGATCGAGCCGGTCGACAATTTGCTCTTTGACAATTTTTTTGAGGTCAGAAAAATCCATTACCATACCATGTTTGGGGTGTTCTGGATCATCCAGAGGTGTTCCTCCAATGGTTACCTCCAACTCATAAGAGTGGCCATGAATGTTTTTGCATGGTCCATCATACCCATAAAGGGCATGAGCCATTTCAAAATTGAATATCTTTGTGAGGCGTATCATATTTCAGGATGCAAAAATCGACAAAAATGGCGTCATATCAAAATAGCTTGTGTTCATTAACAGGCGCTTTGGTGCTTTTGGTGGGCGTATCGGCTCGAAGCGAGGCTCAGGAATTTCCAAAACATGAGGTTTCGGCTGGTTTTGGCATATTGGCATCGCCGGTTTTAGCCTCTTTTTTCGATGATTTCTGGCAAGTAAAAGGAAATGACCCTTATACTTACGACATACGTGCTTCAGGCACCTTCTTCGGTGGTTATCAGTATGATGTGAAAGAAAATATTGCTCTCGGGGTATTTGCAACTCACTTGTTGGTTACCGAAAAATATGATTATACCCTGGAACCCGACATCAGAGAAAGGACCCGGTTTATTGGTTTAATGGCACAAGGCAAATTAACCTGGCACGAGGAACCGGGATTTTCTTTTTACACCACTTTCGGAATTGGGCGTAAACTGGTTTTAAGAGAAACGTTTACCGGAAACATTGTCAGGAACAACCAATTCAATGAGTTTGCACTGCAATTTACTCCGGTAGGTATCCGCTTTGGCGGGATGTTAGGCGGATTTGTGGAAGTTGGGTACGGCATACAAGGAATTGCTAAAGGAGGTTTGTCGCTTCAGTTTTGAAAAGGATGTCAGGGTGATGATGAGCTTTTGGAATCCCCGAAAAAGTATCTAATTTTACAACATATGCCGGAATATCCGGCTAACAACACTTAAAAATTATATATCATGAGAAAATTACTTTTTGTTCTAACCCTTTCAACTTTACTGATTGCCTGTGCTAAACCCTATAAATATCTGGGAAGAGCATATGTGCCAACGCCGGTAGTGAAGTTGTATTTTCGTGAAGCTGATGTTGTAGAACCTTATGAAGTTATGGGTAAATTGGATGTAGCCCTTCCAAGCAATATGAATATGAACAAGATTCAATCAAAGGTAATGGCAATTGCCCGCTCAAAAGGAGCTGATGCACTTATCATAGACAATTTTGATCAGACAACAGGTGGATTCGTAACAACAGGAGCTGGAGCTACATCTTCGGGCGATAATGGAAATGTTTCAGGATCTAAACGACGTACTGATATTAAAAAGGATATTGTTGTGAAGGCATCTTTATTGAAGTACAAGAAAAATATTCAGCAATAAAAAATACAGAGGACTTCTTGAACTTATTCAAGAAGTCCTCTGATTCCAAATACAAATCCGGTTTTGGTATTTCCATTTTCATCGAAGCCAAAAACAATGTCGGCGCGAATGAAGCCGAGTTTTTCTAATCCGAAAGAAGCTTCAAAGTAAGTATCTCTGTCCGGAACATAAAGAGCTCTGAAGCCCGCCAGTTCGTTTAACTTAAGTTTTCTTAACAACGGGATTTTGTTTAGAATAAATCCGCCGAAACTATGCTCCAGAAATACCTGACCATATTCATCGGCGGTGCTGTTTGTATAGTAGTCGAGTAAGTCGAATCGTTTTTGTTCAAATCCTGAAAAGGCAGTTTTATTTCCGTTGAAATGAGCCGCATCAATAAAATAAACGCGGTTATTATTCAGAAACTTTCCATATACTCCATAATAGCTGAGAGTTCCCAGCATCCCTAAACGAATCTCATCTTCTACCCCACCCTCAAGTTTATCATAATCAACATCGCTGTCTAAGATATCAGCAATTCCTTTCGAATAATTGACAAAAAAGGTTGGGTACTTTGATCCCAGAATATAATTCAGATCAGGACGATCGATATATTTTTGTTTGATCCGGAATCGTGCATTTGCCATAATTTTAAATGCATTATTGGTAGGAAAAAACAGCAAGTCACTTGATGGTACCAGCGGATTATTTGAAGTGTATTCTCTTTTCTTATCATCTATGAAAGTGAAATCCGTATGATTCTTCACTGCATCTCTTTCTGAAAAACTAACTCCTGCACCAAACCTGATTCCATTGACTGGTTCAAGACCCGATTCCAATGTAACAAACGATTTGCGATAAAGCTTCATATAATTTTTCTCACCAAAAAGGGAATAACTGGTGTTGATGAGTGGTGAAATAGGTTCTGCCTCATTAAACTGAATTAGTTCACTTCCTCCTTGTAATTTCACACTACCAAACTTTTTATTATTGTAAACATACTGTGCTGAACCTGTTATCGAAGGTTCTTCAATTGCAAACCCATAGCGAGTCTTTAATGCTGTTCGCCAGCTTCGGCGATCTTCGTAACGTTTTACAAACTGTGTAACCACACCTATATTTAATCCTTCAACCGTATTGAACTGAACATTATCCAGTAATCCTGAAACACTCCATTCTGTTTTCGTATACCTGTCGGCGTAATCATAGCCCATTATTAATTTCGAAATTTTAAACTTATTCGAAATCCTGTCAAGTGAATCAAGATAGGGTTTCGATTCCTTAATCTCGCGCAGTGAATCCTTTTTGATATAATCGGTAACTTCTTCTGTGGTTAATGGAATTGGTCGTATCATTTCCCAATAAGTAGTGTCTTTCTTATTAGATTCTTCCGAAACAACCATCACACTTCCGCTAAAATGTTTCTTTTTAAAAGAAGGATTGATATCATAGCCGGAATAAATTCCAACATAATTTCCATTTCCTTCAATACCCAGAGCACTGAATACAAAACGGAAAGTTACAGATCCTGGCATCCAGATGTCTTCTGCTTTGTCGGCAGGAATGAAAACCTGATTTACGCGGAGTGTATCCACAAATTCAATCTGTGAATCTTTGGTAAGATATAAATCGGTGCTGTGAATCCGCCAGGTGCTGTCCTGAATGTAAATATAACCGGCAAATACAGGATCATTTTTTCTTTTGGGGATAACTGCAATTTTATTTACCCATCTTCCATTTTCAAGATATGACCCTTCCAGTTTATAACGATAGTAGAACATGGCACTACCGGAAATTGGAGAAATAAAACCACGCTGACTGATTCCGCCGACAGCCATTATATTTTCATAAAAATCAAAATTCATATCAGATGCCTGATTAAAGCTAAATGCTTTATTACTGCCACTCACGCGTGATGAAACCATTACTTCCTTAACCTCACCGGGCTTTTTAAAGCTGTATTTAGAAACCGATTCCGATAAATAAATTATACCGGAAACAGAATCAACAAATTCTCCAAAATTCACTTCCATACCTAAAATTTTCTTAGGATACTTGGTAATTTTCTGAAGTCCTTTGATGTAAACATCGCAATTGAAAGCATCCACCTGATTCTGATAAAATTTGCGTTTGGCCTGTGCTTTACGGATTATAGCGTATGCAGGGTCTTCGGAATCGGCTTTAATGGTCACTCCCGACAAGGTGAAATTTTCAGGTTCAAGCTTGACATTCAACTGAAGAGGCTCTTTCAATAAACCAATTTTTTCAATCCTTAATTTATAACCCAGATAGCGATAAACCAGTTCGCAAGGCATATCTGTAAGCTCTAACTTATAGTAACCATCCACATTGGTGGTAGTGCCGGTGGAGGTACCTTTTACATAAACATTCGCAAAAGCCAGAGGCTCGTCGTTGTTACCTGTCACGCGGCCGGAAACAGTGATAGCCTGAACATGCAGAATGGAATAAAAGAAAAATAGAAAGGTTATTAATCCGGAACGAAGTAAGGTGGTTATATTCATTCTTCAAAAATAGTTTTTCCAAACCTAATTTACAATTAATCAACTATTGCTTCCCACAAATATCCATGCAAAATCAATTTATGTCAGAGATTTTAAATTCCGGAAATAGTTCACTACATTAGCTACCTTAAATAACCGGAATATGAAAAAACTATTACCATTATTAATTCTTCTGGCAGGATTTGAAGGTATCGCACAAACAGCAGATACGCTTTACCATGAAGACTTCGAAACCGGAGGGACCTCATTTACCCTGAATACTGCCGATATGAGTGGCAGTTCTGGCACTACCGGATACAATGAATGGGTCATCAATGATGCTTATGATGGCGGTACAGGTCAACTGGTTTGTCTCGGCATTCCAACCACTTTTACAGTTCCAAATACACAATCACAGCCTGTTGGAACTACTGGTGGATCATCGACATTTTACATGCATATCACCAGTGATGCAGCAACTGCTGCAGGCATTTACAATTGTTCCTATCTGGCGGCAAATGGCTTATGTGGAAATGCTGAATATAATTTCACAGCCATGAATCAGGATATAAATGTAGCAGGATATGATTCGGTTACCACCACTTTTATTTGGCTTTGCGATGGAAGTCAGAATATTTATGGGGAGTTATATTACAGCACTGATAGTGGCACCAGCTGGACTCTTGTGACAGGCGGTACCTCCCAATACCGCAATCAACCAACATGGGCAAACAAAGCAGTTTCCATGGCAATCGCACCGGGCACCACTTCATTCCGAATCGGTTTTCGATTTGTTAATCAGGTATCACTTGCTGCCAATGATCCCGGTTTTGGAATTGATGAAATACACGTTATTGGCAAGACAACTGCAGCTGCTCCGGTTGCAGCATTTAGTGTGAGCGATAGCAGTGTGTGCGCTAACACCTGTGTTGATTTCACAGATCTCTCATCCGGAAATCCCACTTCATGGTTCTGGATTTTCTCCGGTGCAACACCTAGTTTTTCCACGTCCCAAAATCCATCTGCAATATGTTATAATTCTCCGGGAAGTTATCCTGTTTCACTTATAGTTAACGGTCCCGGAGGTTCTGATACGCTCACCACCTCAACTATGATTGTGAATGCTATTCCCGGCGCTCCGGTTATAACTGTAAGTGGCGATACCTTATTTGCAACTCCGGGATTTGCAACTTACCAATGGTCATTGAATGGTGTTGCTATTTCAGGTGCTACCAACAGTAGTTTTGTCACAACCACGGGAGGTGTATACGAAGTTGCTGTTTCCGATTCAAATGGTTGCACTGCGATATCAGCAACAATTATTATCACCACTTCTCTTGCTGATATGAATGATGTTTCGGTATTTTTATATCCAAACCCTGCTTCCGATTTCATTCAACTGCAAACCAATGCAACTGCTAGTTCTATTTATATAAGTGATCTTGCAGGCAGAAAAATAAAACACTTCTCATCAGCATCGAATAAAGAAATTATTGATGTTAGTGATTTAACTTCGGGGATTTATGTAATTACTATCGTCACAGAAAACCAAAAACAACTCCATCAAAAAATAGTAATTCAATAAAACATCAACCAACTACAATAAAAAAAGGGTCGCTTCGAAAAGCGACCCTTTTTTATGAACGTGGTGTTTATTATTTACCTTGTTTCATTTCCATAGCTTTATTCCAGTCTTCAGTAAGCATACCTCTGAAAGCATACGTAACCTGATTACCTGATTTATCAGTAACGATAATAGTTCCATCAATTGCGCTACCATCAACACGTCCGCGATACAAGCGTGTTCCTTCAGCAGCACTGTTCAATGTAACTTCAAAGTTGGTAGTATTCACACTTTGTTTTTCCAGAATTTTGCTGCTGGTAAATCCTTTTTTACCAAATGCATCAGAAACCACTTTGTCTGCTTCAAAAGTAAACTGATCAAATGTTTCTTCACCACCGTTTACTGCATCTTTCATCACAAAAGTGTAGCTCTTTCCGGTTAACCGGGATGTTTGTGCATTAACTGTTCCAATTGTGAACAAGGCAACAAGTACCAATAGGGTTTTGAAATATTTCATTTTGATAGATTATTTATGGGTTTAATTTGAATTTCGAAGTTTAAAAGTAAGGCATATTCTTCAATAAATCAAGAGCCGGTTTCTTTTCTTTCAAAACCATCCTGCCAAAGGCAGCCAATAAAATAGTAACTATTTGACATTCAGCGCATTGAAACAAAGTAGAACTTTTTCTAGTGATGCACCAGGTATTCGGAACCGACCAATTGACGAACGGCATTCATGATTGCCTTTGCATCAAAATGGCATTCATCATAAAGTTCCTTTTGCTCTCCGTGTTCAATAAACCTGTCGGGGACACCAAGTCGCGTCATAGCTATCGAATAATTATGATCGGTCATAAACTCTGAAACAGCGCTTCCAAAGCCACCCTGGATTGCATGATCTTCCACGGTAATCACCTTTTTATATTTTGAAAAGACTTCATGAAGCATTTCTTCATCGAGAGGTTTCACAAAACGCATATCATAATGTGCAGGATAGAACCCTTCTTTAGCTAATTGATTGCAGGCATCTTCAGCAAAATTGCCGGGGTGACCCACAGAAAGAATTGCTATTTCTTCACCTTCCCGCAGTAAGCGGCCGGTACCAACTTTCATTTCTTTGAGAGGAGTTTTCCACTCAACCATGACACCATTTCCACGTGGGTATCTGATTGAAAATGGTCCGTTGTGACGGGATGCTGTGAACATCATATTACGAAGTTCCTCTTCATTCATTGGAGATGCGACCACCATATTGGGGATACATCTGAAATAAGCAAAATCGAATACGCCATGGTGAGTTGGACCATCAGCACCTGCAAGTCCGCCACGATCGAGACAAAATACAACATGCAAATTTTGCAATGCTACATCATGCACAACCTGATCGAAAGCGCGTTGCATGAATGAGGAATAAATATTGCAGAAAGGGATCATACCCTGCGTGGCCATACCGGCTGAAAAAGTAACTGCGTGTTGTTCAGCAATTCCTACATCGAATGCCCTTTCGGGGATGGCCTTCATCATAATATTCATAGAGCATCCCGAAGGCATTGCGGGCGTAACTCCAACAATTTTTTTATTTTTTACTGCAAGCTCAACGAGTGTATTCCCAAATACATCCTGATATTTTGGTGGGGATGGCTTTGTATTTACGGGTTTAAATATTTCACCGGTAATTTTATCGAACAATCCGGGAGCATGCCACTTGGTTTGATCTTTTTCAGCCAGCTCATACCCTTTCCCCTTCACGGTAATACAATGCAAAATCTTTGGGCCGGGTATATCCCTTAAGTCGCGCATGACCTTTACAAGATGGTTCACATCATGGCCATCGATAGGACCAAAGTACCTGAATCTCAGTGATTCAAACATATTACTATGCTTCAAAACAGCTGATTTCAGGGCATTTTCAAATTTCTGAGCAATTGCCTGAGCATTTGGTCCGAATTTGCTGATTTTGCCAAGAATATTCCAAACCTCATCTTTCACTTTATTATAAGTGTGGGATGTAGTTATGTCGGTAAGATATTCTTTAAGGGCACCCACGTTAGGGTCGATGCTCATGCAATTATCGTTAAGAACTACCAGCAAATTAGAATCTTCCACACCGCCATGATTCAAGCCTTCGAACGCAAGGCCGGCCGTCATGGCACCATCGCCAATAATAGCCACATGCTGGCGATCGGCTTCTCCCTTTAAACGGGAAGCAACGGCCATACCGAGAGCTGCAGAAATAGAGGTGCTGGAATGTCCTACTCCAAACGTATCATATTCACTTTCAGAACGTTTTGGAAAACCGGAGATCCCCTGATAGATTCTATTGGTATGAAAAACATTCCTTCTGCCGGTCAGAATTTTATGTCCGTAAGCCTGATGGCCGACGTCCCATACAAGCTGATCGTAGGGAGTATTAAAGGCATAGTGAAGTGCAACGGTAAGTTCCACAACTCCTAAACTGGCACCAAAGTGACCGCCGTTAACAGAAACAATATCAATAATAAACTGCCGCAATTCATCACACACCTGCTTAAGCTGATCATCTTTCAGCTTCCGCAGATCTTCCGGAAAATTGATGCTTTTAAGGAGTTCGCCTGGTTGTACTTCCATTTAAAATAAGACAAGGAATTAACAAAATTACGAAATTTCCGGAAACCCTCTCACGGAAATGCATAAATTCGATAACAAACGGTTAAGTAGGATAGTTTAGCGTGCTGCGGTCGAAATAAGTCTGAATTTCCACAACTAGCCTTTCTCCAGCCAATTATATTTGCGAACAGGCGTGCCAGAGCCGTTAAATATTGATAATTTTGCCTCAAATGAAGAATATGAAATTCGGTACAAAAGCCATCCATGCCGGTCAGGAGCCTGATCCATCCACCGGAGCCATCATGACTCCGATATATCAAACCTCCACTTATGTGCAGGAATCACCCGGAAAACATAAAGGGTATGCTTATGCAAGAGGTAAAAATCCAACCCGTGTTGCACTTGAAAAGTGTATAGCAGCATTGGAAAATGCTAAACATGGCTTGTGTTTTTCAAGTGGTCAGGGAGCAGAAGATGCAATCATTAAATTATTACGTCCCGGTGATGAGGTTATTGCTACTGATGATTTGTATGGTGGTTCATACCGGATGTTCACAAAAATTTTTGCACATTACGGCATTGTTTTCCATTTTGTAAACATGCATGATGCCAATGAAATTAAAAAGCATCTGAATACAAATACAAAAATGCTTTGGGTTGAAACACCAACCAATCCGTTGATGAAAATCATCGACATAAAAGCATGTGCTAAAATTGCTGATGACAACAAACTGATTTTGGTTGTTGATAATACTTTCGCTTCACCATATTTACAGAACCCTCTTGATTTGGGTGCTGCTATTGTCATGCACTCCGCAACCAAGTATTTGGGAGGCCATTCCGATGTGGTAATGGGAGCTTTATGTACTAACAGTGACAGCCTGTATGAAGAGCTGGCATTCATAGCAAATTCCTGCGGTGCAACACCGGGGCCTATGGATAGTTTTTTAGTTATGCGTGGGATAAAAACATTGCATGTAAGAATGCAGGCGCATTGCAAAAACGGAAAAGAAATTGCACACTATTTAAAAACACATCCGAAAATCGACAAAGTATTCTGGCCCGGATTCGAAGATCATCCGAATCATCAGATTGCAAAAGAACAGATGCGTGACTTCGGAGGAATGATCTCATTCACGATGAAGGGCAACGATATGGATGCAGCGTTTCGAATGGCATCAGCACTCAAAGTATTTTCTCTGGCTGAATCACTTGGTGGTGTTGAATCATTGGCAGGTCATCCGGCATCTATGACACATGCAAGTATACCAAAAGCCGAGCGTGAAAAATCCGGAGTAGTAGATTCACTCATTCGGTTAAGTGTTGGTATTGAAGATATCGAAGATTTGCTTGCTGATTTAGAGCAGGCATTAAACGCTTGTTAATTCACATTTCTATTCACAGCAAACAGAAACTTTAAAAAATGTCACAATACAAATTTGCAGTAATTGGTCTGGGACAATTTGGAAATGCGATTGCACGAACACTAGCCATTCGTGGTGCTGAGGTACTGGCAATCGACAGCAATGAAGAGCACATTGAAGATATAAAAGAAGAGGTTTCCTATGCTGTTTGTATGGATGCCACAGACATTCGTGTGCTTCGCTCCCAAAATGTGCAGGATATGGATGCCGTGGTGGTTGCGATTGGCGAAGACTTCGAAGCACTGATGTTGTGTGTGGTTCAATTAATGGAATTGAAAGTTAAAAGAATCATGGCACGTGCCAACGGCAAGCATCAGAGACAAATTCTGGAGAAAGTTGGTGTAACCGAAATTCTTTCACCTGAAAATGATGTAGGACTTGCTGTTGCAGAAAGATTACTCAATCCGAATATCCTAACCTCACTGATGCTTCCCGACAATTATGAAATTGTTGAGATTAAAACTCCAAGAACAATGGCTAACCGAAGTCTTGGAGATATCAATCTGCGAAGCAAATACAATTTAAATCTCATTACACTGAAGCGCGAAACGGAAGCCATTAAAGATGGTGAGGTAATTAAAGAAGCCCACATCCTTGGAGTTCCAAATTCAGAAACGGTACTAATTGAATCGGACACCATTATTGTATTCGGATTAGTTAGAGACATAGAGCGCTTCATTGAAATAAACAAATAAGTTCACCAACGAACTCCGTTGCTTCCATGAATCTCTTGAGCAGGCGACAACAGTATTACTTTTCTTCTTTTCTAAAACACGATCTTAAAGCCAGCATTACGGTTTTTTTCGTTGCACTACCCTTGTGTCTGGGAATTTCACTTGCTTCAGGAGCACCAATTTTATCGGGAATTATTTCGGGAATTATTGGAGGCATCGTAGTCTCCGCAATCAGCCGATCGCCTTTAAGTGTCAGCGGCCCTGCTGCAGGCCTTACAGCTATTTGCGCCACAGCGATTCCTGATACAGGTTCTTTGCAGGCATTTTTTCTGGCAGTATCCTTGACGGGTTTTATTCAGATGCTTACAGGGATAGTGAAGCTAGGTGGTTTTACACATCTTATTCCTTCGTCCGTAATCAAAGGGATGCTTGCAGCAATCGGTATCCTGCTCATATCAAAACAAATTCCAATAATCATTGGATATGATCAACCTGATTTCTGGAGAAATGAATTTTTCAATATCATAACTTTCGATCATGCTTTTCAGCACATAGATAATTTATACCACAAACTTTCACCCGGATCCCTCCTTTTAACAGCTTCCTGCTTCGTTGTTTTAATTTCATGGAAGAAATATGCAGCGCACAGGATTTCATTCATACCTACTTCCTTTGTAACAGTTCTTGCAGGAGTGCTACTAGCCATTGTATTGGCTTCATCCGAAACATTAAGATTATCACAAGCGCAATTTGTAACAATTCCACAAACAATTCCGGATCAGCTTCAAATACCGGATTTTCATTTGCTGTTTGGGAACTCTGCCGTTTGGAAATATGGAATAATGATTGCACTGGTCGCTTCCCTTGAAACGCTGCTGAGCATTGAGGCAATCGACAAAATTGATCCACAAAACAGGATTACACCGCAAAACAGAGAGCTCATTGCACAAGGAACAGGAAATATTTTAAGTGGACTTTTTGGAGGGCTCCCTATAACAGCTGTCATTGTCAGAAGTGCTGCAAACGCTGAAGCGGGTGCACGAACACGACTATCAGGAATATTTCATGGTGTTTGGTTACTGTTAGTCATTTTGTTTGCTGCATCGGTTGTGAATTACATTCCTTATGCTGTTTTGGCTGTTATTCTCGTGAGAACGGGTTATAATCTTGCCAAACCAGCTATGATTATAAACATATACAAACAGGGGAAAGAACAATTTCTTCCATTCATCGTCACCATAGTTGCCATGCTTGCTACTGACTTACTGATAGGAGTACTTATAGGAATCGTTTACAGTTTATATTTTCTTATTCGCAACACTTACAAGGCAGGATATACCATTTCAGAAAATGTTCAGGGACATACGATGCATGTGAACATGGAGCTGGCATTAAATGTAAGCTTTCTCAACAAGCGAAAAATCAAGGAAGCTCTGGATCGCATCCCACCTTACTCCATAGTTACTGTTGACGGCACAAAGAGCATTTACATCGACCATGACATACTAGAAATATTTCAGGAATACCGGACTAAAGCCCGTCAGCGGCACGTTCAGCTTGAGTTAAAAAATATTCCGGAGGTTAGTGTGATTGAATTGCATTGATATTGTCTGCGATTGGAATCAGCAATTTGCTAAATTGTAGAAGTGCATTTCAATTTATTTACATCCAAACAATCTTGATTGCTTCAAACGTATCTGAAAATTAGCTCTATGAATGTTCTGATAATAACTTAATTTTTTTGAATTATTAATTTGCTGCTACGAGTAAATTCAATTTCCCGGTAAAATATTCGCACCTTTATTACGTTTCAAGTGCATGAATCTTACCACCCTGCTTTTTATTTCGTTACTGTTATTTGGCTTTCTGACATCTGATTTTAAATCGGAACAAAAGAAGTATGCGCGCGTGCGTGAGGCTTATGCCGAGAAAGAGACCGCGGTTAAATCGGTTTTGAAATCGAATGCCATCAGTATGGAAAGTATACAGTTACTGCTGATTTCTTATAAAGCGGAACAGGAACTCGAGGTTTGGGCAACGGATAACAATCACTCCTCATTTAAAAAAATAATTACCTATCCCGTTTGTGCCGCATCAGGAGTTGCAGGTCCCAAAGTTAAATCGGGTGATTTGCAAGTGCCGGAGGGATTCTATCATATCAGCACTTTTAATCCGGTGAGCAGCTACCATTTGTCATTAAAAGTAAATTATCCGAATGCTGCAGATCGTATTCGTAGCAAGGGGTTAAATCCTGGTGGCGACATTTTCATCCATGGGAAATGTGTTACCATTGGATGTCTGCCACTTACAGATAACAAAATAAAAGAGTTGTATATTCTTGCAATTGAAGCACGAAATAACGGATAAGAAAAAATTCCGGTTTATATTTTTCCGGCCCGCTTTGGCGGAAAGCCGTATAAGGATTTAAAAATCTCACACAAAAACAATCCGGCACTTATAAGTTTCTGGGGAAACTTGGAAACAGGGTATCGTAAATTTGAGAATGATAAACGTTCACTTCACTTTTCGGTTAGCTCAAAAGGAATTTATCAGTTTCAGTAATTGCTTTCGCCGGGTTTGGGTTCAGTAGCTGCAATTGCCAGCAGACATACGATAAGTAAAACGCTATACTCTACTCCTCCTGTACTATGTCCAACCACAAACCACCCGCGACTTGCATGAACGAGAATGATGCCCATTAATAATTCGAATACAAATACAGTAGCAATCACTTTTCGAAAAATTCCTGCGGCCATCATTAATCCGCCAATAATTTCAAATGCTGTAATACCCCATGCGAGAAAAATTGCAATTGGGAATCCGTTTGTGGCAAGAAATTCACCAAATTCATTAACAGTACCCTCATAGACACGGATAAATCCATGTGCAACCAGCAATAATGCTGTTACAATTCTAATTACCAGCAGCCATTGGCTGGAATTCAAAAAAGGATAATGATGCATAAAACATTGGGGGATGTGTGGTTAGGCAAGAATGCAACTTATGACAACGAAACTTTTGTTTCTATTATAAAAATAAGGCTAAAAAACGAACTGTTAAATTATTTTGGCGAAACCAATTCAAAAATTGGTAGAATGCAATAAATCGGATGCCAGAAAATATTTTGTACTATATTTTCCTAAAGTATAATATTAAAGTCAATGAAATTTGCTGCTTAAATATCACCTATCGCCAACTTGTTGCTTCACAAACTTCACAGGAGTTATGCGATTACCATTTTCAACTAAAACTACAAACATGCCGGGCCTCAAACTTGAAACATCAATTTTACTGTGGCTAATACTTCCTTCCTGAACAATCCTACCTGCCATATCAGCTATCGCATATGACTTCCCATCAAGTCCGGAAATGTTCAATTGATTACATACCGGATTTGGAGAAATCGTCAAACTATTTGGTGCTAACAACGAAACTCCGTCATCCGTTAAGCTATTTCCTCTGGTATAAAAATACAAAGTTGAAGGAAACCATTGATCCCAGGTACCACTCCAGTTAGCTCGCCATTGATATTCGTAAAAAGTGTTTGGAGACAACCCTGTCAATCGGCGATAACCATTAGAATTACTTACCGTCTGCCATGTGGTAGTACCTGCCACTCGGTATCTGATTTGCATATTGGTGATTTGCGGTGTTTTGAGCCAATAAATCCTGTGAGTGGAATCATTCTCAGATTTATCAGCTAAAATATGTAAGACATAATCATTTACTGTGAGTCCCGAGTTATAACTTTTAATATCAGAAAAGGCTGTCCACGCACCATTACAAAACGCCCGAATCCTATATTCATAATCAGCGGAATCTGTTAAATTATTGATAGCAACCCATGTTTGAGGGGTTAATTCTGAATTCCAGGAAGGATTCCCGGTTAATCTATACTGTAATTCATATTGGGATGCATCAGGAATATAACTCCAAACAAAGTGAGCACTTGTAAATGATAATGGTACCGGGAAAATAATCGTTGGATAAGTACAAGATGCAGAAGTTGAAACATCAATTGAAAACAATGGAATTACTGCATTATATGGTGAACGCGATTGAGAAAAAACAAGATTAGTTGATGAAACTCCTAAAATAGTATTAAATCCCTGTGTGGAACTTGAAAACCAATTGTCAGTTAGGTGAGATTCCAGAAAGAAAGGTGAAGTACCTGTATTCCCATCCGCATAAAAAATTTCACAACCAAAAACACTGTCCTTATCTGCATAAAACATTTCACTACCAGAAAAAATATATTTCCCTGCATAACTATTAAACCAAATGCGGGAAGGATATTCCGATTCATCAAAAATATCAGTTACCGGATCATACTGCCAGAAGAATTCACTGGCATAATTATTCACTAAAACTTTTCCATTCACAATTGGAAATGCCCCATTTTGATCAACTCCATTTGCTATATTGGAAATACGAACTGTTCCGGTATCAGTTCCATCTGATTTCCAAAGCTGATAGCCGGTTACGCCATCATTAGCACTAAAATAGAGCGTGTTGCCTATATGACCGGCATTGGCTTCGCTATAAAACGACAAAACACCACTGGCTCCTCCGGGATTAATATCTTTAACCTGTACTGTAGATGCATTGCTTCCGGTTGTTTTCCACAATTCCCAGCCATCATTCGTGTTCGCCATAAAATAAAGAATATTTGGAGTAGCATGAAAATTACAAGGCAACGAAGCCCCGAATACTCCATTGAGATCTTTTAATAATTGCGTTCCTGCAGCGGTACCATTACTTTTCCATAATTCCTGACCACTATTATTGACATCGGCAGAGAAATAAACATTTCCATTAAACCCTTTAAGATTCGTAACTATCTGAAACGATCCAATAGAAAAAGTTCCTGCAGCTGTTCCATCACTTCGCCACAAAGAACTTCCTGTTCCGGCAGTAAAAAAAAGTAAATTATTGGTGTGCGTAAACCCACCCGGCGCTCCGCTTCCAGATCCGGGAACAATATCAGCCACCATAAATGTACCGGAAGCTGTGCCATCACTACGCCAAAGTTCTATTCCATTCACACCATCATCGGCGCGAAAATAAATAATACCATTCATCACATGAGAAGTGGATTCAAAATATCCAATTATGCTACCACCTATTCCGGGATTAATATCAGCAACCATAAAAGTACCTACTTCCGTACCATCAGTACGCCAAAGTTCACGTCCGTGTGTTTGTGTAAATGCACTGAAAAAAATAATGTTTCCCGCCTGCACAGATACAGAAAGACCACCATAGCTATCTGAACTGAATAAACCTATCTGTCGGGCCTGACCATTGACAATAATCGGGAAATTCATCCAAAAATAAACTAAGACACCTATTAATCTTAGGGTAGCTTTTTTTGATTGTGCGATATTCATGAGCTCAAATTTTGAAAGCATTAATAATACTGAGGCACTAAAATAGCATTTTCCTTTTTACATGGTGGCTGAGAGACGATTTTTTGTAAACAATAATATCTGCTCAAAAAGGTCAACAGCATGCTCAAAACCCCTTAAATGATAGAATTGCTCACCAAATAATTTCTCTTTACCGGAATTTTTCTTCTTAACCCAAATTATATATATTCAACTAGATGTCAATTAGATAACGAAACAAGTAGCGACTTTTTAAAATTGATCACGGCTACATTCCATAAACTCCACATCAGAAATGTAATAATTCGCCAAAATGGGTTTGGTGGTGTCCCGAATTAATTCTATCATTATCTATTAATTGCACACCTTTTAACACATGCACATCATGAAAACCTCTTTCTATTTAAAATCCTTTTTCTTTCTAGCTGTTACTTTCTTATTTCCCTTTGCGGGGATGTCTCAAATTTACAGGGATGCAGAAGCTGCAGCCATTGTAAAAGGAGCTTCATTGGTAAAAATCAGTGAAGAAAGGAAAAGCATTGATTTTTATCAACCCGGAAACATCCAACAAATTTCAGAATCAACTCACATGAACTGGTTGCGAGAAGAATTATTGCAACTTTCGCAAGAAGAAGATTTGCGGCTTGAAAAAACAGAACACGATTTGCATGGTTATACGCATTATCGATACCAACAATTTTATAATGGTATTAGGGTAGAGCACGGAGTATACTATGTCCATGTGAAAAACGGATATGTTACTTCGGCAAATGGGGAATGGTATCTGAATATCATGACACAAACATCGCCAACACTTTCAAAAGAAGCAGCTTTTAATAAAGCACTTGCTGCTGTTCCATCAGAAAAATATAATGACCATGTTGATAATGGCCTTGAAGGGGCTAAAGAAAAAGGCGAACTGGTAATTTACCAAAAAGAACAACGAAACAGATTAGCTTACAAATTTGACATCTACAGTGAAATTCCATTAAAAAGAGTTTACATTTATATTGATGCACAAACAGGAGAAACGCTTGATGAAATCAGTCGCATTTGCGCTACAGATGTACCTGCAACAGCAGTGACAGCTTACAATGGCACACGCACGATGACAACTGATAGTATTTCTCCGGGTAATTACCGGTTGAAAGCAGATATTGGCTTCGGTGGTGTGAGGACATTAAACCTGAATAACGGAACCAACTATGCAACCGCAGTTGAATTTACAGATACTGATAACCTGTGGAATGCAACCGGTATCGACAAATATGCTTATGATGCTCACTTTGGTACGGAAGCTACGCATGAGTTTTACCTGACCAATTTTGGAAGAAACTCCTACGACAATGCGGGAGCTCAAATGGTTTCTTATGTTCATTATTCAAATGGCTATGTTAATGCATTCTGGAATGGGAATTATATGACCTATGGGGATGGAGATGGCGTAGATTTTACACCACTCACTTCCCTTGATATTGTTGGACATGAAATAACACATGCCGTTACACAGTTTTCTGCAGGTTTGGTTTATGCGAATGAATCGGGTGCATTGAATGAATCCTTCAGTGATTGTTTTGGTGTAACAATCGATTTCTTTAAAAATCCTACAACTGCAAATTTCCTTGAAGGTGATCAGGTAAATGTTGGAGGGATTCCATTCCGGAATATGTCGAATCCGAATCAGTATAGTCATCCCGATACCTATTTAGGTAATTTCTGGAGCTCTGCAGGAGCCGTGCATACCAACAGCGGAGTTATGAATTACTATTACTATTTATTATGTCAGGGTGGGTCAGGAACAAACGATAATGGCGATTCCTATTCTATCATTCCAATTGGAATGGATCATGCAAGTGAAATCAGTTATCGGAATCTTACTGTTTACTTAACACCAAATGCCACTTATGCAGATGCGAGATTTTATGCCATTCAATCGGCTATCGATTTATTCGGAAGTTGCTCAGATGAAGAAATACAAGTCACAAATGCCTGGTATGCGGTTGGTGTGGGAGGTTTATTCAGCAATGCAGTGGTAGCACAATTCAGTTCGAATAATAATTTTCTCTGCACCGTTCCGGCGACCGTTAATTTTATTAATCAATCTACAAATGGCCTGACATACAGCTGGAATTTTGGCGATGGTAATACTTCCACACAAACCTCACCAGCTCACACTTACACTGCTGCAGGAACTTATACAGTGGAATTAATTACATATGGCACAGGACTATGTGGCACATCAGATACTATTACCAAAACAAACTACATCACCGTAACAAATGGCGGCGGTCCGCTTTCAGCTTCCTGTTCGCCGATTACTTTGTCTTATTGCTGTAATGCCGGAATAACGAATGTGAACTTTAATACCATCAATAACACAACAGCTGATGCAAGTGAAGGATATAAAGATTTTACCTGTGGAACTGCTACAACTGTAACAGCAGGTGATCCAATTTTGGTATCTGTCACTACTGGCATAGGCAATCTTGAAGATGTAAGAATGTGGATCGATTACAACAACGATGGCAGCTTTAACAACATTGATGAACTGGTATTTATTTCAGATAATAAAAGCGGGAACCATACCGGAGTTGTTCAGACTGCTATAACTGCTGTACTCAACACCCCGTTACGTATGCGCGTCATTGATGACGTTGCTGCGAATACAATTAGTTCAGCATGTTATGATCCTGCCAATGGTCAGGCTGAAGATTACACTATTACATTTATTGCCAACACAGCGCCTCCGGTAGCCGATTTTGTTGCCGATCAGGTATCAGTACCGGTTGGCTCAACTGTAAACTTTACAGATCTTACTATAAATGCTCCTACAGCATGGTCGTGGACATTCACAGGTGCAGCCACCACCACATCAACCAATCAAAATCCTTCAATTGTATACAACACTCCCGGTGTATACCCTGTAACATTGACCGCTTCGAATGGATTTGGAAATAATACGGTTACCAAAACGGCCTATATTGAAGTTGTTACCGCTGTAAATATGTGTAGTGGCACAACAACAATCAGTTCGCAGACTGGTGAACTATATGATTCTGGCGGGCCTCTTGGAGGTTATCAAAACAGCGAAAATTGCTCACTTATAATTGCACCTCCCTGTGCAAACAGCATTACACTTTCATTCCTGCAATTTGTAACGCAGTCGAGCGATATTTTATATGTTCATAATGGTGATCAGTTAACCGATCCAATTATTCTTACCGCTTCAGGATCAAATATCCCTGCAAATGTCACCGCTAATTCAGGCAAAATGTTGATTCGATGGGTTTCGAATAGCTCTACAACTTTTGCAGGCTATTATGCCACATGGACATCCGTAATAGGTAGCCAGAATCCAACTGTTGCTAACTGGAATGTACCATCATTGAATCCACCGTTTGGTATTGCTGTGCCTTTTACCGATGCTTCAACCAACGCACCTGAATCGTGGCTTTGGGATTTTGGTGATGGCGCAACTTCTACACAACAAAATCCTTCGCATGCTTACTTTGCTTCAGGCGTTTTTCCTGTTACATTGATAGTCACTAACTGCGTTTCAACTGATACATTAACACAAAATATTACTGTTCAGGCTATGCCAAATATTGAAGTCAATCCCGATTCAATAGGCGTTTCATTGAATTGTAATGATTCCATTACTGTATCCTACACTATTTATAATACAGGTACAGGGGATCTTGTTTACAACACGACAGGCGGATCCTATACAGATTCGGTAAATGTTTTATCAATGACTCACGGAGTGGACTTAAGTACAGAATATCCAAACACATTGACTGCAATAAATAATTATTTCACCAAATATAATCTGACAACTTCTTCTACAACTGATTCAGCAGTCTTTAGGTCACTGCTGGCAGGTAAGGATCTGGTACTTTTCCCGGAACAGGAATCCGGTACCATTACTCAGTATCCACTATTTACCCCTATCATTCAAGACTTCATGAATAACGGAGGTGTTGCTTTGGTATTAGGATCGGTCGGAGCCGGAAGTCAAGATCGTGTTTACACGATGGGAATGTTTACCGGGAACTACATGACCAATGCAAATACCGGAATAATGACGGTAACAGATACAACGCATGAATACATGGAAAATATTCCACTTGCTGTCAATGCTGTAAATGCTACACTCTACCATAACTTCACTAATCTTGATAAAGAAACTCTTATTATTCATAACACCGGAGATGTTTTATCTTATCGGAATATTGGCGCTGGAAGAGCAGTGTTTCTAGGTTTCGATTACTTCGCCAGTAGTGCTCAAACGCAACGCATTATTGCAAACATTATTGAAAACAGCAGACTGAATTCATTACCACCATGGGTGCAATCAACTTCCTCAACTGACACAATCGCTCCGGGAGATTCGGTCGTAGTTTACCTCACATTTAACAGCTCAGGCCTGACTGCAGGCACATATACCAGTCAAATAATAATTAATTCAAATGATACAGCACATTCACCATTGATCATACCGATCACATTAACTGTAGCTGGAGATCCATTAATGACTGTTTCCGATTCCTGTTTGCATTTTGGTCAGATCGGACAATATTTATCAGCTTCTCAAAACTTAACTTTTGGCAATAATGGGTGCGATACATTAGTAGTCACATCTATTAATCCGTCGAACAGTGCATATAGCGTAAATCCATCAACACTTAGTATTGCTCCGGGTGGAACGCAATCTGTTTCCGTTACATTTAATCCACAAACAGCCGGAACATTCAATAGCTTCCTCACAGTACAAAGCAATGATGTAGATACTTTAATTTGCCTGACTGGCACAAGCACACTTGCTCCACAGATTCTTACCCTTCCGGATTCTATAGTTGTAAATCTGGATGCCTGCTCTGATTCAGTTACCATTCCAATGTGGATTTACAACACTGGCGGACCTAATTTAATATTCAATACCAGTGGTTACAACTTTACTGACACCGTCAAAGTTTTAGCATTGACACAAGGCGTTGACATGACGGGAGAGTATCCAAATACTATTGCTTCAATAAATGCCTATTTCACCAAGTACACCATTACCACATCGAGCACTACAGATGCAAGTGTTTTAACAGGACTTCTAAATGGCATTGATTTATTGCTGATGCCAGAGCAGGAAACCGGCACAAGCACTCACTATACATCTTTTGCTCCTGTTGTCCAAAATTTCATGAATGCAGGAGGTACTGTTGTTGTACTGGGATCTGTTGGTGGAGGCAGTACAAACAGAATTTATGACATGGGAATGTTTACGGGAAACTTCCTTACCAATGTTAACAACGGGACATTAACCATAACTGATACTACGCATGCCTATATGGATAATATTCCATTAAGTATCCCAATCCCAAATGCAACCTTCTATCATACCATTACCAATCCTGATAAAGTGACATTGGCAACATACAACACTAGTGATGTAATCAGCTACCGCAATATTGGCGCAGGAAGAGGTGTATTTCTGGGTTTTGACTACTTTGCTTTTAATACTTTTACGCAACAAATAATTGCAAATATTATTCAATATGGAAATGCTACTTCTGTATCACCATGGATACAATTAAGCAGCTATTCGGACACTATTACGCCTGGAGATTCGGCACTAATTTATGTCACAGTAAGTTCAGGACAATTAGTAGCGGGAAACTACAATTCATACCTTATAATTTCCAGTAACGACCCACTCACTCCCAAAGACTCGATATATATTTCAATGACAGTAAATGGAAATCCATGTGCTGATTTTGATTTTGCTACAGCAGGGAGTTGTTCAGGCACTGTGAACTTTACAGATGAAACAATAAATGGAGGCACTTCCTGGCAGTGGGACTTTGGTGATGGCGGAACTTCAACACTTGAAAATCCGGTTCATACTTATATTTCAGCAGGAACCTATCCGGTGAAATTGATTACCTGCAATGCCCTTGGCTGCGATTCAGTTATTATTTCAGTTACCATAACTGGTGTGAATGGCCCATTAGCACCATTATGTAGTCCTATTACTTCTAATTTCTGTTGTAATGCAGGAATTACAAATGTTACGTTCAATACCATAAACAATACAACACAAAATGCTATTCAAGGCTTCCAGGATTACTCATGTACCGTATCAACTATTGTAACTCAAGGTTTAAGTTATCCGATTTCTGTTACCACAGGAGCTTCCTCAAATGAATACGTGAGATGCTGGATTGATTTCAACAATGATGGAATATTCAGTGTTTCTGAGAATGTTTTCGGTTCATTGGCAATAGCTAGTCACAATGGAAATGTTACTATTCCGCTTACATCGGTACTTAATACACCATTGCGAATGCGTGTAGGGTCAGACAGATCGGTAAATGCGGTTCCTTCTCCTTGCATAAATCTGGTAAACGGACAATTTGAAGATTATACAGTAACTGTTATCAGTAACAGTTTGCCTCCGGTAGCTCTTGCAGCCATTGATTCTATTGACAATTGCAACGGAATAGTAAGCTTTACAGATGGTTCGAATAATTTACCTACTACCTGGTTATGGTATTTTGGAGATGGTCAAACTTCGGTGTTGCAAAATCCTACACATCAGTATACCACCAGCGGTGTATATCAGGTTTCATTGGTTGCAACAAATGCATTTGGAAGTGACAGCACATCCATTTCAGTTACTGTTTCAGTTGTAAGTGCAGCGTTCACAGTAAGTGGGCTGCAGCAAATCGGACAATCGTTGCAGTTTACTGCTGCCACGCAGGGGGCAGCATCTTATTTATGGAATTTTGGAGATGGATTCTTATCAACACTAACAAATCCCACACATACTTATACAGCTGCAGGTTCATATCCGGTTACATTAACCGTAACTTCAGGTCCATGTGTGGTTACCTTAACGGACACTATAACTATTCTTCCGGTAGGAATTGATTATCCTGAAGGAATAACTTACTTGTCACTTTTACCAAATCCTTTTAAAGATGATGTTACCATAGAATTTGTACTGAGTGGCGAAAAAGTAATTTCGTTAAAGGTAAATGATGTACTTGGTAGAGTGGTGAAGGAAATGGTAACAGATTCCAAACTGCCTGCGGGAAAATACACTTTCAAATTTACTGGTGATGCGCCGGGAGCATACATGGTCATTTTCCATATTGATGGCATTCCATTTACGCAGCGGGTTTTAAAAATTAAATAACCGAGTGCAGGATTTTAATCGGGCAACATATAAAATTATGTTGCCCGATTTTATTTTAGAATGATTCGCCAAATGCTACATAAAACCCGGAATTATTATAAGACCCAACAGCATAATCGAGTCTCAAATTAGTCTTCCCTTTCCGATCGATCATAAACCTCAAACCTGTGCCGGCATTTCCATACAATTCTGCTTTATTTACTTCTATATTCCGGCTGTATAATGTTGAGCCTCCTCCAAAAACCGCAATTCCCCATCGCCTGTAAATTGTATACCGGTATTCCAACTGAAGTACAGTTGAATTATTATCAAAAAAACGGCCACTGTAAATGCCTCTTGTAATGTCATCCCCTCCTATTCGTGGTAAATCAAAGTAAGGTGTTTCTGAGGTACAAAATTCCTGAAACAAACGCATGGATAAAGTATTCCCCCTTCTTCCGGAAAAATATTTTCTATAATCAACTATAAGCTTCAGATAATTCAGTTCAGAAGAAAAGAATCCTCCGTTAAACCAAAAATAAGAACCTTTTGAAGGAGTTAGTAAATGATCTCTTGAATCAAAGACTAAAGTCGGACCACCGCCAATCACTGTAGCATTACCATTTCGAATATTGATATTCGATGGAAGCGAATCCTTCAAAATTGCATAATCCACATACTTAAAACTGATTCCGCCATATAAATGATTATTTACTCTTTTAAGAAAAGATGTTTCCGCAAAAAATCTTTCACTCAAAAAATAATATCCTTCAAAATCTTCAATACTTCTATTATTTGCAAAATACCGATCGGGATACTTAGAATAATGGATTAAACCTTTTGTAAAATGCTTACCCGAATTTACAGGCATATTCCATTCTGTCTCCAGGATAATCTGTTTCTTCAATGTATACACAAATTCTATTTTTGCATTCCCGGCCCTTGAAAGTGAATCGGAAATCTTCTGAAAAGTAAAAAGTGCTACGGCTCCGAAATAAGTACCGGTTTCAGGAGAATATCCGAATGAAGGTACCGGCAAAATGCCTATGCGGTTTTTCGGAATAGTGTCTTGAGCATTCATTGAAAAAGGAATGCAGTTATATAAAAAATAAACGAGGACAGGAAAATATAGTTTAGTTCTCAAATACCATTCAGATTAACTTACTTCTTTGCAGCTCCATAAGCAATATACTTCCAGTTATCAGGTACAACCGAATTACAAATCACTTTGTCAATAATTGAAAACCCATTTCGTTGTGATTCTGATCTTCCAAATGCACTTGCAAAACCTGCTGCTTTAATTTCAACTGACCGAAATTCATTTGTAAATGATTTTAATTCACTAAGTGAAACATAACGCCAGGTATCACCCCACTTAACAAACTTCTTTCTTAGGAACTGATGCAGTGGTGATGCAATTAAATTTTCAGCAAATAATAAATAACCTCCGGGCTTTAGTGCTTTGTGTATACTATCGAAAGTCTTTTGCTGCAATTCCATCCCGCCAAAGCGGCCAATACCACCTATTATGGATTTAAAAACGATAACATCGAAATGATCCTGAAATGGAATAGCTGATGCATCAATATCGGCATAACTAACATTAGAAAGATTATACTGTTGATGCAAGGGTTTTGCCGTCACTTCACTATCACTGAGATCGGAACATATAACATTGAAACCCTGACTTGCAAGCCAAAGCGACAATCCACCCTGGCGGCCACCTAACTCCAGAGCATTCCCTTTAGGAATAACTTTAATTTTTTGCTCCCAGAAAGGCAATGCTGTCGACCATGCCTTTACATCCCATTGGAAAATATCATTTATCATTTGGGGACTAGTCATAAGGAGCTATAAGAGTTTATGCTTTCGGGTAAAAATACCTAAAAAAAGTAAATAATAATGTTCCTGCAATGTCAGTATTGAAATGTAGCCTAGGTTTTAATTATTGTAATAATCTGATATTCCAACAGATAACTATCCTGAACATGGGGTGAGCAAGTAGTAAACCATTTGATAAAAACTTTGTTTCTTTGATGCAACCTGACCTGAAAAATCAGTGGGTTGAAAAGAATGAAAAAGAAAATATTGCAAGTAGTGTCCCGGCCAGGGCGATATGGCATGGTTGGAGATGGTTTCAGGGTATTCAATTATTTCCCCGGAATGATTTCTGATCGAAAATTAGTAAGTCCGTTTTTAATGCTTGATTTTAATCCGGCATACGATTTCGGACCAAGTGAACAACCTCGTGGTGTAGATGTACATCCCCACAAAGGATTTGAAACAGTAACTATTGCATATCAGGGCAGT
Source organism: Bacteroidia bacterium (assembly GCA_016788065.1). Taxonomy (GTDB): domain Bacteria; phylum Bacteroidota; class Bacteroidia; order AKYH767-A; family OLB10; genus JADKJB01. The sequence goes on from JAEUTI010000051.1 coordinate 101,735, forward strand.
GTTGCACATCACGATAGCAGTGGCAACAGTGGTGTTATTCATCCGGGTGATGTACAATGGATGACTGCCGGTGCAGGAATTCTGCATAAAGAGTATCATGAAACAAATTTTTCAAAAGCAGGCGGGCCTTTTGAGATGGTGCAGTTATGGGTTAACTTACCAAAAAAAGACAAGTTAACACCACCAAAATATCAGGCACTTGAAGCTGCAAAAATGAATAAAATTACATTGCCTGAAAATGGAGGCTATGTAAATATTATTGCCGGTGAATTAAATGGGAAAGCAGGTTCTGCCATTACCTTCACTCCAATAAATGTATATGATGTGAAATTAAATGCAAATGGAAGTATGGAATTCGATACTCCGGAAAAACACAATACATTTATACTGGTGATTAATGGAAAAGTAGAAGTCAATGGAGAAGCTGCAGATACACACCAATTTGTAATATTCAAAAACGAAGGTGAATCTATAAGCATCAAAGCACAAACCGATAGTGTTTTGCTTGTTCTTAGTGGTGAACCAATTGATGAGCCAATTGCACAGTATGGTCCTTTTGTAATGAATACTCAGGAAGAATTACAGGAGGCCTTTCAGGAATATCAATCAGGAAAATTTGGTGTGCTGAATTGATCAGAACAGAATCTATAAAAAAAGAGCGCAGTTTATGACTGCGCTCTTTTTTTATGATTAAGAATTCTTATTGATACGTAACATTAAATGCGCCTGCAGTCAAATTATTGGTTGTTCCGCCACCGCTTAAAGGCCCTGCAACGAAATTGAAGGTTCCAACAATATTTTTTGTTGCAGTATTATGAGATGTTATTGTAACAGATCCAGATGTTGACACAGAAAATGTTGAAGAATTCGCGTTATAAGATCCATAATACGAAGTGCCGATAGTGCCCATAGCATAAGTTCCGGGAGTAACTGTTTCTGGCACCACAACTCCTACTGCTTTACTACCCTGATTATCTGAACCTGAAATAATCAAAGTACCAAAACTAGCAGTTCCGGCAATAATTGCAGGAGTGAAAGTAACTCCATCAATTTTAACGGTGAAAGTACTACTTCCTCCACTTGTAATTGAAGTGGCATAAGTTACATTTGTAAACACACCATCAGTAATTGTTTTAAATGTATTGTCTGTTGCTCTCCAAACTTTATATTCAAATGTGCCAGATATTTTTTTATTAGTCACATCCATTGCAGTAATAATCATTTCACCATAGCAAGCAGGATTTCCATTAGATGACCACCCATTGGCAGTACCATTAGGAGTTAACAGAAATGCTCCTGCCCCTGTACCTCCAGGTCCAAGATCAATGGTATCACCAACAGCAACAGCATCCTGAACTGTAATGGTTAACACTGTAGAATCACTTGCAACACCAGTTAAATTTGTGACATTGCTGATTATAGAGGCAGCAACTTTTTTAGATAAAGAACTCTAGGCAACGCCATCAACTTTCGCAGTCATTGATGCAGCTGCAGGAGTTGGAGTATTGGTTGTATTATTGTCGTCATCTTTGCTACAACCGGTAAACATAAATAACATTGAGGAAGCAAGTATTCCCGTTGTTAAGGCAGTCTTTAATTTCATGATTTTGTTGGGTTTAATTTTTAGTAAAAGTAAAAAAAAACCTTCAGGAATAGTAACAAAAACAAAATATCTATTTACTTGATGTTCAATAGTTTAAATTTTCCACAAATTGACTTTTAAATCATTTTCTAATACTTTTTACTTACTTCGCTCGGGTAGCAAAAAGTCAATTTTTTTGAAATTATTGATTTTACCGGAAAACAATTTTACCGGCAATTCTGGCATTTCCGGAAAGATTTGAAATATCAAAGAGATACAATCCGGAAGAAAAATCTGCACCATTTACTTCAAAGAAATCTTGTTCAGTAGTTGAAACAAAAACTATCTTACCTGCAGCATTGTAAATAGTAATCTGATGCGTGCTCATTTGCTTATTGGTGAAGAAAATTTTCCCTGATGACTTAATTGGATGAGGCCGTATTTGATAACCGGTACTTCCGATATCAACAATTTCAATTTTTACAGATTCAGAAAAACCATAATTCCCCAACTCAAGTTTGTAGCAATTGATAGCATTCTTGATGGGATTCATATCTACAAAAGAATATGGTTCGGGTTGAGAAAGATTTCCGCATACTCCCTGAATGTCGCCGATGACTTCAAAATTTACTTCATCAACTGAACGAAAAATAGTTATACCGTTACAAGTGCTTCCTGATTTGATTACCCAATTAAGTGTAACATTCCCATCAGCTTCAAAACAATTGAAGTTATTTAAAATAGTAACATCCTGTCCGTTAGCATTTGAAAAAAATAACAATGAAAAGTGATAAAGGATGCACAGCTTAACAACCAAATTTCGGATCATACACCAAAGATAGTCCGAAACAACCAAATAAGCAAGTACATTCCTTTATCATTGCTGCTTCAACAACCTACCAACACACTCAATAAGCCAGTGCTGTTTTTATCTGTTTTTAACCAGTTTCAACGTAGTGACTTTATTACCGGCAAAAGCCCTTACCAGATAGGTTCCCCCGGGAATGAAGCTGACGTTTATTGGTTGAGCAAAATTTGTTTTACCAATTTGCTGCATCAATACCTTTCCATTGACGTCAACAACTTCCCAGGAATCATAAAATTGACTCGAAGCAGTTTCTATTTTTACAAACGAATCAGAGGGATTAGGATATAAACTTAAATCGCTGAGGGGATCTGCCGAATCAATCAAGTCACTCAACAAACAAAGTGTTGGCGAATTTTCAACATGACAATAAAATGTATTCACGGCAATCCCGGTAATAAGCGTGGTGGCACCTGATGGATATCTGATTTCAAGGGAATCAATAATTGATGCATCACCTAGTCCAAAATGCAAACGCATGTCATTTTGACTTTGAAAACTATTTTGAGCCGAAAGCTCCCGAATTTGCCAATACGAATTTCCGTTTATAGTAGCCTTTACACGCACGATTGTTCCAATCGCAGATGTACCTGAAGCAATTCCTTCGCATTTCAGCATCATCCAATTATTAGTGTTTACGTTATCATTCCGAAAAAGAGCTCTGGCGGATCCGCTTCCGTGCATAAATAAATCAAGATCACCATCATTATCATAATCACCATTAGCAATTCCACAGGTACCTGCAACACTTAATTGAATAGCATTTGCAAAAGTGGCATTACCATTGTTCAAATAAAGTTTTACCGGAAAATTATCTGAAGATATGAGCACATCCAGATCACCATCGTTATCATAATCACCCCATGCGTTTGTAAGGTTAGGATTTGTGATGGTAAAAGGAAATTGCTTTTCTATATACGAGCCTCCGTCGTTACTATAAAAACGTGTTTTGGCGCCTGCATAATTTGTGAGACAGAGATCCAGGTCATTATCATGATCATAGTCTATAAAATTATAACATTGTCCATCCTGTAGTTGAGAAGCAAATAATTCAGAAGTCATCAATAGGAGCGAATCAGATCCGGTTTCAATTTTTAGATTGCGATAACAAAAATCGGGGCCGGGACCACCACCGGGGCCACTTGCTACAAATAAATCCATGTCACCATCGAGATCATAATCGCTCCAGTATGGTACCGTATAAGGTTTAACAGAATCGGTGAGTGTATAACCCGATAACATATCTGGATTAACTGTATTAGTTGAATTTCGATAAAGTTTTGAAGGGAATGGTCCGGTAGTATGGAAACCTGCAGCATGAGCGAAAATAAAATCAGGGTGCGCGTCATTATTCATATTTCCAATAGCACAACCCCAGGAAGGGTAGTTGATCAATCCTGGTATTTGTGAAGTGACATCTGTGAATACTCCTGTTCCATCATTAAGATAAACTCCGGAAGGATCCTGCGCTACAATGCAGTCGAGATCACCATCCTGATCGAGGTCAGCCCAGCTGGCACCCCCGGGATTTTGAATAGGTGAAAATGGAAGGTCTATCAGTTGTGTAAATACTCCATTCCCTTCATTTCTGAATAATCTGTTTGGAGCCGCATAAAGGTCTATGTCTTTATCATTGTCGAAATCGACCCAGGCAGCACCTTTATAAATGCCGGCAGTTGTGAATGTGGTTACGGGGTTTGTAGCATCAATAACCTTTGTGAATCCTCCTTGTCCGAACAATATGTTGCCGGAAACAATCACAAGTAATAAAATTTGAAGAAGTGCTTTCATGGGTTTTTTCTTCAAAAGAACCCACTGTTCGTTTTAATTGCGGTAAGAATGATAAACCTTTACCCATTTTAAGATACTTCCTTCAAAATTTACTTTCTAATCTTTCAAAACCGGAGAAGAAAATTGTCTGCGATACACCGTCGGGGTAAGACCGGTTGACTTCTTAAAAGTACTATTAAATGTTACTTTATTATTGAAACCAACCTGATACGCGATTTCTATAACATTCAATTTATGTTTGTCTGGGTCAGCCAAAAGAGATTTGGCTTCTGTAATACGCAGGGAATTAATATACTCAAAAAAACTCATGCCTTTACGTTCGTTAATAACCTGAGAAAGGTAATGACGTGTAGTACCAATTGCATCAGCAAGTTTTTCGAGTCTGATTTCAGGATCCTGATACAACTTTTTATTTTTCATTGCTTCATCCAGTAAATCAACAATTTCATTACTTACATCGGTAGCTAATGCCGATGTTTTGTACTTAACAGGAAGTTGAACAGATTCAACCAGACTGAAACCGCTGAATACTTTTGGTTGTAAATATCCAAACCAGGCAATGAAAAAAATAGCGAACATCATTGAAAATGAAATCATATAATCCCATTCTACACTAAAAAACGGAAACCTTACCAGTACAAAATAAGAAGTATAACTTATTATAAATGCTAAAAACAAACCTGTTAACCATTTGAACCAAGTCCTTACCTCCGGATTGGAAGTACTATGTGATCTAAAGTTATACCATATCAAACAATAGTAAAAAATCATATGTGCGATTCGTGGCCAGGCTAGCCACTTCCATCCGCGCATTGGCTGGGGCCACATAAACAAGGACGGGAACGCCTGTTTATTTTCCATCCATGCCTGTTTAATTTCAGAGGAGGACAAGAGAACAGGTAACTGATAAATAGTAAATATTACAAAGGGAAGCAAATGCCATAAATCTTTTTTGGTCAGAATGTGTGATCCAAAAACTCCTTTAAAATAAAAGAATAGAATGACTCCAAACAGCAATGGAAAATTTTCAGTGAGCTGCATAAAATGAGGCCAATAGTAAAGGTATCTGGTCCAGTAAAGTACATATTCAAACAAGGTAACCGAGAATAAGAAAATCAAAGTTGCCAATAATCTGTTAGGTGTTTTGTTTTCCTTACCGGTTATAAAAAGAACAATTGAAACAAAGAGCCCCTGAACGGAAGCAAATAAAAATACGGATGTCCAGGTATCGAATGAAGGATGATTCATGTTTACAAAGAAAAGATAGAAAAGGAAAATAAAAGTAAGCTTTTATAAAATATTACTTTTATATATTATTGATAATGAAGCACATGCTGCATTTCCTTCAAAACCAAACCCCAAAATGATAAAAACGCCCGAAATACTTGATGTATTCCGGGCGTATGAATTAATTCTGTGAAAGCCACAGTTACTCCACTTTTACAATTTTCAAAGATTTGATTTCTTGTCCGATAGTAACATTTACTGTATAAATTCCCGGACTCAGCATTGCACCTTTTAACCGGTAATTATCTCCTGAAAAAGATTCCGAGATAACCTTTCGCCCTAAAACATCAACCACATTAATTGTTGGAGTATTGTTTCCGGATGTCATTTCAAAATCCGTTAATGTCACAACAAAATCATCTGATGATGGATTTGGATAAATAGAAATACTCCAATCGGTGATGGAATTATCATTCGCTGCGGCTTCGCGGCAATTAAATGCAACTACTAAATTTCTGGCTGTTCCATTACCACAGGCATTCACCCCTTTCACAGATACTTTTCCTGGGGTAGTTTTAAAATTCACAAAAACACTGGGAGATGTGGTAGTCAATGTGGCATTTGTTGACAAGGTTGTTCCATCGAATATTCTTGCTCCTGAAGGCACGGTCCACACATAGGATGTTGTATTAGCCAAAGGAGTAATAGAATAAGGTACTCCTTGTTGGTTCAAACAAACAGAAGCAGAACCGGAAATAGATGGAGGAGTTGCAGGAGGCGATTTAATAGCCAATACTCTGGCTGTACTTGTACCACAAGCATTATTTGCGGTAACAGTTAAGTTACCGGAAACAAAGGTAGCAGAGAAGTTGATGGCAATTGAGTTGGTGTTTTGACCAGATGCTATAACAGAACCGGCAGCATTTGTTAAATTCCAGTTATGAGTCACGCCGGGATAAGCTGCAACACTATATGGCACATTAACCATATTACACAACCCAGAACTTATACCACTGATGACACCTGGAATTGAAGGCGAATTTCTTCTAATCAAAGTGCTTCTCGGAATACTTGATGCACAACTGTTATTAGCTATAACTTTTAATGAGTCATTAGCAGTAAATCCGGAAGTATAATTCACAACAATATTATTCGTGCCTTGTCCACTTACTATTACTCCTCCTACAGGAGGAATCCAAGAGTAAGAAGTAGCACCTGCAACACTTGCAACAAAATAAGTTTTAGTTTCACCCGGACACACTTTGGTATTTCCACCAATTGCCTGAATTGCATTTGGTTTAGCAGGAGCATTGGCCTGACAACATGAAAAGTACCCTTCAGCCTTTGAAAAAGCATCTGCTGCTATTTCAATTGCTATTAATCGTCCGGGAATATCATCACAAGGAGGATGAATGCCACCCCAAATTCTCGACATGGAAGATTCATCTGCAGCATCCTGATAGGTTGCCCATTGCAATGTAACATCCTGACTTGGTCCATCTTCAAATACAAGGAATTCGTCTTGCTCTGCGGTAAATTCACCTAGTCCTCCCGGGAAATAAGGGCTACCCGTGAAGTCTGTCAAAATCTCTGCAGCTGCTCTGGAATAAGTAGAGTGTCCGGAAATAAATCCTGCAAAAGGAGGTGTTACGAATGAAGGTCTTTGATATGGCATCCAGTTTTCTGCTAGTATCCAACCGGAACCAGCTTCATCAGTATCCACATTATTAATTACACTATGACCTCTCCAGGCAAATAATTTAATTTTTCCCACATTAGCTGTACCGTTTGCCAATGGATCACCAGGCAAAACCAATTCAATGTAACCGGGAATAAGTGGTAATCCTGCAGGATGGTAGGATAATGCTGTTGAATCGGAACTTTGTCCTAATTCAGCCATTGCACGAATAGCAGAAAGTGGTCTGATATAATCATACCATCCTTTCATTCCCCAAGCTGTAATTGCCACATCATGCATAGCACCTCCTAATGCCAGATAGCCTTTAACATCCCATTCCAGATCATTTAAAGGAGATCCTGTACCTTTATATTTCTTAGTTTGCAATGGGTGATCTGAAACATAATTGAACAATGTAAACCAATGTCCGGGAGGTGTTTCAGAATCGGGACCATCTGCCCAGAATTCTGCAAGCACCCTCGCATAGTCGCCGCGCTTAACAACATTTGGAGCATAAGGTGCTCCTGTCACCGGATTTACAGGATGACCAACATTGGTAGTTCCTCCGGCAGTAAGATTATAAAATGAAGGGTAATCATTAAATGAAGTTGGAAGTGCATTTCTATTACCCTGTGTTGCTGGAGAAATATCCCATGTAACGCCATCAGATGCATCCAGATGTGATGACCATACAGATACTAATGCAAAATTATATTTATACTGATCAGATGATCCACTTCCGTCGATTTGTAATTGTGGTGGTGCACCCGGATCGTGATATACTTTGTAATCGAAACCATTGCGTTGATGAACAGTCATGTCGGTGCTCTTCAATGCAAACGGCTTCACCTGTCCCCATTCCGGACTAAGAAAAGATGGAGTTGCTCCGGGAATCGGATTACCACTTTGGTCAATAAACAAGTCGAGTGTTAAAGGTTGCCAGCGATTTAAATCGTTTATATCAGGATTACCCGGGACATCAACATTTAGCGGTGGATTAACCGGAGTATAACTGGTATTTGCATAAGCATTTTGCTCGTTAGATCCATCCTGCAATCCGAAATTAATATAACATTGTGCAATATAATTTCCTAGTGCAGCAGCGTTACCGGTAGAATAATCTGTACTAACAAATGTCGTATCATACCCGAGTGTATCCATATGAACATTGTAGGCAATTTTTAACAGATTCGCCTGTGGTGACGAAGCAAAACGATGTCTCAACAACCGGTATGAGGCATAACTGATCGCCATGTTTCGGTCGGCCTGAACTGTTGAAGAAGCAGGAATTCCATTGAAGGGACAGGTAAAACCATCCACTGTTTTACCAAGTAAAAAAGCACAGGACGAACTATCGTAAGCCGACCATGCATCCCACATTGCAGCAGATATATGAAATAAATTTCTTGCATGAACAGTTGGCCGTGCAAAATCTCTTCGTATAGATGCCAGTAACAATTCGTTCCATTGACGTGCAACGCTATTGTTAGTACTAACAGTGGGATAATCTGTTGGTGGTGCACATCCGGGATCAGCGTTAGTTGGACAAGGATCGCATGCATCCGGTAAACCATCCTGATCGTAATCAGAAGGATTGGGTGCCAAGCCACAATTATCACTCATAATTAGCCCATAACCACCACAAAAACCGGTAACAAAATCTTTTAGTCCATCGCCATTAATATCGATCCATGCAAAATCATAACTATTGTCGGCCCAAGAAAATATGGTTGAACCATAAGGATCTGAAAACACGCCATTATCGTTTCGATATATCGCCATTCTTCTGCTGCTGTTGCAAGGTGGAATATCAACGTCCACATCAGCAATACCAATATCCATATCTCCATCTAAATCTAAATCAGCTGCATGAACATTTCCACCGAATCCACCGGTACTTGTAAAACCCAAATTGGTTTTAGTAACATTCAAACTGGTGTTAGCAACAAACGAATTTACTGTTAACAGATAGTCAGATCCATCATCTACAACATATAAGTCTTTTTTGCCATCCTGATTAAAATCGGCTATGTCGAACATGTATGGTGAAGAAGTTGGTACCAGGTTCTGCCAATTGACAAAATTCCCTGTTCCATTATTAAACAAAACAATAACACCACGTGCATTCCAGGGTGCAACATTGTACAAGGTGGTATTTTTTATGATGTCATTGTCACCATCATTATCCATATCAGTAATTTGAACTGCGGTTCCGAAAGCTGAATTTCTTAGCGTTCCCAGACGAGCAGCACTTTCATTGGTAAAAACTCCAGAGCCATTATTGATCAATAAAAAATCTTTGGCAGTGCCCCCACCTGAATTTGGTTTGTAATTCACAAAATAAATATCCGGCGATCCATCTCCTGTCACATCCCCACCCCAGACTGCACAGAACAACGTAGCATCTTCGCTAAGAATAGGAAAACGAGTTGAAGATTCATTAACCAAACCAAGCCAATTTCCTAAACCATCATTACCAAGGTTTCTGTAGTAAGTAGGTTGCTGACTAAATGTGTTTGCAATAACTACATCTTTCCAGCTATCTCCATCGAAATCTCCTACAAAAACGTCACGTGCAAAATTGACTGAGGAAATAAATTCCGGAGCATACAATGCTGTTTGATCAACTAACATTCCCCCGGTATTCATTAATAATAAATTCGATTTGCCTGGTTGTGTAGATGTTGAAAAAGGTTGCTTTCTTACAACAATCAAATCTTCTTTACCATCATTATTTAAATCGGCCGGCCACATATCTTTTTCTTCAGGGTCACTATTAGCCACTGAAGTTAATGTAAGTCTGGTTCCGGTCTCATCCTGCCAATCGAGCCATTGAGCCGACAAATTGGAAGGAGTCGCACAAATTATCAGTAAAATAACTTGAAGGCGAATGGCTGATACCGGTACATACCGGATCAATGCAAATAATCTAAGAAGCATGTGTTGAAGGTTTTTGGTTAGGTGTATTCAAACTTACAAATTAGTTTCAAAATCTGCAATAGAAAATTGGCAAGCTTGAACGTTGGTCTATACAGCAACCCGAAATTCTTACCAACTTAATATTAAGGCAATTAACCATTTATGAAAAAAAAGAATTGATCTTAGGTTAGAGCCCGGTTTTAAAGAAACATTAGCTGAAACAATCAGAATTTGGAATAAAAAAACCAGAAATAAATCCTGACCTAAAAAATGCCTTGTTAATTTTTCTCTGCGATATAAAATATATAATCACCGATGACATTTTCATATTTCTGCATAACATGATTAATCTCACCGGAGCCAATATCATTTTCAAGTTGTATTAAACCACTTTTTAATTCATCAGGATCTGAAAATGCTGTAAACGATGAAATTCCGTTTCTTACTTCAGGATCAAGATATTTTTCAGGCCTTCGTTTATTAGAATAAAAAAAATGATCGGTAAGTTCGTCATGGACAAAATAATTTTCTGTTGAAACAACAGAAAATCCAACAGCCTGTAACCAGGAAATCATCTCTTGCTTATCAGGTACAATTTCTGCCGACCTCCGGATCATTTCCGGGAAATAGTGGACATGCCAATAATTGAATAACTGTTCGGGTGTAAAACTCAGGAACACCAATTTGGACCCAGGTTTCAGAATGCGAAATATTTCATTTAATCCTTTTCGTTGATCTTTCCAATGATGAAAAGTAAACATTGCAGTGACACCGTTAAAGAAGCAATCTTCAAAGGGAAGTTGCTCGACAAATGCCTGTTCAATTATAGTTTTACATTGGATTTTTGCTTTTGCCAGCATTACCTCGGATGGCTCCACACCATAAAAATTGTAGCCTTTTTCAAGAAAATTCCTTAGATAATTTCCAGTACCGCAACCCACATCCAGATATAGCCCTTCCGCCTTAGGCTGCAGCAACGAAATCATCTTGCCGGTAATCCAGGGATCAGCACTTCGGGTTGCATTGTAATTTATACCGATAGTATTGTAAACAGGCTGTGATGAATCCATTGTAGTTTTAACTTGACTACAAAGGAAACCTATTTTCCTAAAAAAAGAAATTAATTTATTTCAAATGGTTCAGTACTTCATCTTTGCCAATAAAACCTTTATGCATCCAAGTCATTTCTTTACCTCTATACACCTGCAATACAGGTAATGCATCAATATTTAGTGATTTACAAAGGGATGGATGATCATCGGCATTAATTCTGACAACTGTAACTGTGGAAGCCAAATCTCGATCAATTTCATCGAGATAAGGTTTCATTTTTTTACATGGCGCACACCAGTCGGCATAAAAATCTACGAGCACAATTTTTTCCGTATTCAGAAGATTGTTAAAATCGGAAACTGACATTTCTGAAGCTGTTGATACTTTCCGGGTGACCTCTGGCATGTTGGCTGCTCGCCATTTCATTATTCCACCGGTTAATTCATATACCTGCGTAAAACCATCAGCACGCATGGCAGCAGAAGCAGATGCACTTCGGTTACCACTCATGCAATAAACAAAAACGGGTTCATTTTTATTCAATGCTTTAATCTGATTTTTAAACTCTGACCCATTCCAGTCGGTATTTAATGCATCAGTAAGATGTCCTTTTGAATATTCGCCGGGAGTTCTTACATCCAATACAACTGCATCTTTTGTTTCTTTAATTTTCTGTTCAAAAGCTACCGGCTCCAATAGAAATGCAGCATTTTGCTGTCCGTTTGAACAACTAGCCATAAGAGACCCGAGAAATAAAACTACAATAAATAATTGCTTCATAAATTCGTATTTTGATTAATAACCTGTTCTAAAACAGCTGCCTGAACTACACCGGATTGCCTCCATACTATCTGACCATTTTTAAAAAGTGCAAGTGTAGGAACTCCCTGAATTCTGTACACATTGGCAGCAGCCGGATTTTTATCGACATCCACTTTTATGATAGTAGCCTTCTCCCCTATTCGGGATTTGAGATCTTCCAGGATAGGTTTCATCATTTTGCAAGGGCCGCACCATTCTGCATAAAAATCGACCAGTGTTGGAGTATTACTGTTAATTATTTCAGAGAATGAAGTTGCCATTTTAATTTACAATTATTGATGGTTGCAAAATTACTTTTGATTTGATAGAATTCGAGATAAGACAAGCGGCTTCACTTTTCATAAGAATTCTTTCAGCTCGCTCCTGATCGCCTGATTTATTGATAGTAAGAATCGGAGTCAATGTTATTTCTGTCATCAGATACTTTCCATCAACCTGCTCCAGTTTACCCTTCGATTCGCATTCAAATTTAGTGAATTCCAGTTTAGAATTAGCTGCAATGGCCAAAAATGTAGTCATAAAACAACTGTTAACCGCAGCTGTCAATAAATGCTCAGGAGACCAGGTTCTATCTATCCCTCCTTGAAATGGTGGCGGAGTTGCTACTGTAAAAGATTGATCCAATTCGGGAGAAAAAATTAACCCTTTACGATCTGTTTCCCATTGCAAATTCACCTGATAATAATGAGCATCCATGATTACTTAATTTTAATTTCTTCGTACTGTATTGTTTCTGATTTGCTAGGATCAACTTTTGAATTCGTTACGTTGCAACTATTTGTTCCGCAACAACCAATATTTAGTAATGCCTGCATCAGGAAAATGCCTCCAACAATTCCCGGAAGCCACTGCTGCGAACTGATACCTTCAGCCAGAATAAATATCCCCAGCAATAGACGGATTATACGCATCAGACTCCATCCGGAAAAAAGAACCGACCAACTCATTTCAATTTAGATTGAAGCGAGGCCCAGCCTCCGCCATTAAATACTTGTGAATAACCATTTGAAACAAGAATTCCTTTGGCAGAAGCACTTCGCATCCCGCTTGCACAACAAGTAATGATAGGTTGATTTTTGTTTTTGAGTTTAACAAGCTGTGAACTTAACTGATCAACCGGAATATTAATAGAGCCTTTAATATGACCACCTGCAAATTCTCCCTTTGTTCTGACATCAAGAATAATTCCACCTTCATTCAAAAGTTGTTTATAATTTGTGGGTGGACCAATACCCAGTAATTTTTTTATTGCTGTTAACATAAATAATTATTTTGTTTAAATTAGTGAACTTATCTCAGGCAACTTTAAAATTAACTTCCATCCAGGAACCTCCATTAAGGCATTCAATGCCATGCTGCATAAGGAAACGCTGAGCCTGACCACTACGATTACCGGAAGCGCAACATAGAATCAACGGACTTTTCATTTCCTTAAATTCACTTACTCTATCAGGAATTTCGAACAGCGGAATATTAATTGATCCTGCTACATGTCCTCCCATAAATTCTTCGTTTGAACGAACATCCACGATGGTAGGATGATCTTCTTTCGTAAATGTTGTATTCATCATTTTTTAGAAGTTTTTGTTGTACTTATAAATGTATTGACAAACAATCCGCCCATCACCATTCCGTAACCTGTACTGATATAAGGATTCGATGTTATTGCGCATGTACCGGAAGAGCATCCATAGAAATGGTAATATGCGTAACCGGCAATGGCTCCAACAATGACTCCAATAGATGTAATAATAACTGTGCTGAATTGTTTCATATTTGAAATATGGCCGGGCAACCACCTTCTTTTAAATTCCCACTTAACCCAATAACACTTTCCTTCACCGGAAAATATCAGAAGGAATGGAAACCCGACCAATATTATGACACAAAATTACTGCAGCAGCATGGCCGGTTCAGTTACTTTAGTTACATAAGGAAAGATTTTTCATAGAAAAAGGCTATATATTTGATATATAGCCTTTTAAAATTTGTAATTAATAACCGGAGTTGATCAAACAGATCAACTATTTGCCATTATTCAACAATGTCATTGCCTCTTGCGGATCAGCAACTTCAATGATCAGCCTTTTATATTCTTCATCATGAAGTTCCACAATAATACTTTTATCCTGATTCATCACATCCCAAAAAATCTTATCGCCATCAAGATGAAATGTTCCGGCAGTCAATACAAATGGAATACTGGTACCGGGGGCTCTCCAGCCTTTCCACCACCCTACATTAGAAAAATCATTGTGCGCGTTACTGATATTCGAGGCAGGGATCACCAACTGACTTGTGAGTGCCCATAATTTATGCATTCCTTTTACTTCAAATACGAAGTTATTGTCTACTTTCTGAATTGAGACCATGGCAGTTAAGATTTTGTTTAATGTAATTACTACAAATGAATAAAGTTTCTCAAATATATATAAAAAAACGTCTCTAACAAAAAAATGTCAGAGACGCATTTATAAGTTAATTAGTACTTCACAGTAAAGTTGTTGGACAAACGTAATCGGTGACTTTGAACTTACCTGAATTTTTAATTGCTGAGAATCCACCAGCTACATCTATCAGATTTTCATAGCCTCTTGCTTTAAGGATAGATGCAAAGACCATGGAACGATATCCTCCGGCACAATGCACATAATATGTTTTCGATTTATCTACCAGCAACATGCTTTCATTTACATAATCGAGAGGTGCATTGATGGCATTTATGATATGTTCTGACTGAAATTCACTTTTTTTCCTTACATCCAGAATAAGAATTGATGGGTCCTTTTCTTCAATTGCAGCAAACTGTTCTACCGAAACTGTGGGAATAGTATCAATTTCTTTACCTGCTTTTTTCCAGGATTCGAAACCGCCATCTAAAAAACCTATGGTATGATCATAACCCACACGTGCCAATCTGGTAATCGCTTCTTTTTCGGTTCCAGGTTCTGCAACTAACAAAATTTCCTGTTTAATATCGGGAATCAATGTTCCTGCCCAAACAGCAAAGCTGCCTTTCAATCCAATGTTGATGGAATTTGGAATAAATCCTTTTGCGAAATCTTCAGCATTGCGGATATCCAAAATTAGAGCATGGGTTTCATTGGCAACCATTTCAAAATTATCTGCCGTTAGAGCCTGACTACCTCTTTGCATCACTTCATTTATAGAATCATAACCCTGAATATTCATCAAAACATTCTTTGGAAAATAAGTTGGAGGAGGCGTTAATCCGGTTAATATTTCTTTTATAAATTCATCTTTAGTAAGCTTTGGATTGAGTGCGTAATTGGTTGCTTTCTGATGGCCTAAAGTATCAGAAGTTTCCTTACTCATATTTTTGCCACAAGCAGAACCGGCACCATGTGCAGGATAAACAATCAAATCATCCTGCAGCGGCATAATTTTATTTCGTAGTGAATCGAATAAATGTCCGGCTAATTTTTCTTGCGTGAGATCTGCAATTACATGCTGTGCAAGATCCGGGCGACCAACATCACCGATAAATAATGTGTCACCGGAAAATATAGCTACATCTTTCCCACTTTCATCGGTGACAACAAAGCAACTACTTTCCATCGTATGACCGGGAGTATGAACCAATCTGATCTTAATATCACCTAACTTAAATTCCTGCCCATCAGTTCCAATTAAAGCTTCAAAGCCTGTATTCATTTTTGTTGGACCGTATACAATTGGTGCACCGGTCAACTTTGCTAAATCAACGTGACCTGAAACAAAGTCTGCGTGAAAATGTGTTTCGAAAATATATTTGATTTTAGCGTTGTTTTTGGTAGCCATATCAACGTATTGTTGTACTTCACGAAGTGGATCAACAATTGCGGCTTCCCCATTGCTCTCAATATAATAAGCACCCTGCGCAAGACATCCCGTATATATTTGTTCAATTTTCATGATGATAATGATTTAATTTTATCACAAAATTATCATTGATCCTGCTCTTGAAATATGACTTTTGTTACATAGCTTGAATCAGCCCCTTTGAATAATGCTATTTAATTGTTTTTCAATTACATACAATTCCAGCAAATAAGCTCTTTTCTGACCTGGTGAAATAAAAAAGTTGCTATAACAGCAAACTTAACTAACCGGCAGACTAAGAATAAAAGTAGTTGATTCACCAGCCACACTTTCAACCTGAAGATCTCCTTTATGAGCTTTCATAGTATCAAAACAAATACTTAATCCAAGCCCTGTCCCTTCCCCGGTTGGCTTGGTTGTATAAAAGGGCTCGAAAATCTTCTTAATAGCATCCTGTGGAATACCTACTCCGTTATCTTTAATTCGAAAAAACAATTGTGAAGATTGGGTTTCAGAAGTAATTTCAAGCACCGGATTGTAATCGGGGCCTAATTTTTTCCGTTTATCCTCTAAAGCATAAAAAGCGTTGGTGAATAAATTTAAGAATACCCTTGTCAGATCGTTAGGCATCATCATAACCTGCGGAGAGGCCTTGGTATAGTTTGTTTTTACTTCAAACTTCAGTGCATTATATTTAGATTTGACACTTTGTGTAGCTAAAATCAGCGCATCTTCACAAACCGAATGCGGATCACCTTTTGTTAATTGTTGTTGCTCCGTTTTCGAAACATGAAGCATACTCTTTACAATTGAACCTGCTCTTTTACCATGCTCATTAATTTTGACCAGATTACTCTTAATATCATTCAAAATTAATTCCTTCTCATTCAGGTCGGAAGTTTCATTGTATTCATCGATTAACTCCGTCGTTATTTCAGAAAAATTATTGACAAAATTAAGCGGGTTCTGCATTTCATGAGCAACGCCTGCAGTTAACTGTCCCAAAGAGGCCAGTTTTTCCTGCTGCACCAACTGATCCTGTGTAGTTTTCAAATGATCCAGTGTTTCTTCCAGCTCAGATGTTCTCTCTTTCACTTTAATTTCTAGCACTTCTTTTTGCTCAAGAATCAGTTTTTCGTTCTCTTGCAGAGTTGCCACCAACTCATTCTGTGCCCGCTCCTTTTCCTCTTTATAGATTTTTACTTTCGCAGCTAAAGTCAATGAAAATAAAAGCATTTCCGAGGCACTTCCGATAGAAAGCATATTTTCGGTAAATCTGGAATAAGGCATTATCCCCGTAAGGTAAAACACATACAAACATGCTATAATGAAAAATAAGGTCGAACCAATTATGTAATACAAAGCCGGGAAGTAACCTTTCCGGTAAATATAAATTGCCATGATGTACATTGAAAAAAACAAAGCAAATACAAATGTTTGATTCATTATTGATGCATACAATTTGTAATCAAACAAATCAAGAATCATTACAATTACGCATACAGAATTAAAAAATATGGCAAAATAAAAATCGAACCTGGGCATGTATTTTTTTGTTTCCAGTACATTTCTGGAATATATCAATGAAAACACACCTACCAATGCTGTTATGAACGGTGCGTGTCCCCGCATAAATTCCAAAGGACCATTCCACAAAATAGCGGTGTATCCTTTAAATTCGGAAATCATTAAAATAGTAAAAAATACATAAATGATGAAGTAGAAGTAGTTCCTGTCTTTAACTGTGAGGTAGAAGAAGAGGTTATAAAGGATAATCATTAAAAGAAACCCAAGCAGTACACCTTGAAAGACGTTTCGCTCATAGTTGGTTTCAATAAACTTCTCTTTGGTGGTAATAATCAAAGGAAACTGCATAATATAGCTGCTCACTCTCAGATATAAAATCATAGTGTCCTTTGGAGCAATGGGTAAATCAAACGCAAAAGTATTCGATTTATACTTCTTTTCATTAAAGGAAAATAAACGTCCTTGTCTAACTTTTCCAACTACACCTGATTCATCAATATAGTATAAATCCAGAGTATCAAGACTATAGTTATCTACTACGAAGACCCATTCCTTGTCACTATTATTTACTACTTCAATTTTATTCCAATAATGAGTTTGTTTATTACCAAAGTTTGGAGCTTCTCTTTCCTGTCTTACCAACTTTGATTGGTATTCAGGTGATAATACATCATCTATTGTAAATAAACCGGATTTGTCTTCCAGATAAAAAGATGATTTCCCGACAAGCAGTTGATCAGAATCATTGTTCAGAACAACCTGAGCCCCGGAAACGCCGGGAATAAAAAATAACAACAAGCAGAGCTTATTCAGCATCAAGAAAAAAGATGATTTACTGATCATATAAATTCAGACATCTTAAAATACAGTTATTGCCGGTCGATAATAATTAAATCACGGTAAATTTAAGAGATATTTTGTTTAAAGCTACAACTACTCTGTTTTAATGATTTCTTTGAGATATTTATGCCTCAGCTTCACCTCATCCTCTGCAATTCTTTGAAAATCAGTCCATGGCGAGAAACTAAAGTCAAAGGAGGTACTCAGCCAGTTATAAAGTGCATTGTGCCCGTCCACGGAATCATTCATAGATTCTTCCACTTCAAAAACATAAGAGCCTTCTTTGTAAAACTGCAGTGAGGCAGTATTTAAATCTTCATCAACAAAAATGGCTGCACCGCCATGGTAAGGCATTTGTGTTGTTGTATCTACTACCCACCCTCCGCTATTATAGACATTCACCCAGCCATGATAACCTTTAAATTTCATGTCTTTAGCAAATGGTTTGTGTGTATGTCCAAATATAAAAGTAATATTCTGCGGAATCATGCCACTAAGCTCCATTTCTATTTGTTTTAGAATCTGCACCTCCATATACTTTTGCAACCCTTCTAAAGTTCCCGGAGTTAAATATCCATTCTGATTTCTTTCACTTGCAGCCATTTTTTGAAAAGCAAAATTCAATACATCTTCCAGCACTTCTTTTTCAATCCATTTAACAATAAAGTTTCCGTTATCACCAACAAGATTTTCAGAAAAGCGGTCAACCATTTCTTCAATCTGTTTCGGACTTTGCATTTTATCATACATGAGCGAGACATCCTTACCTACAATACCTGATCTACCTAAAACAGACCAGAAAAAATCGATCCATGCAAAATTACGTTTCTCCAATTCTGCCAAAGTTTGCGGCGGAACTCTGTCGGGGGAAATCATACAATCCATTGTGCTCAACAACTGGTACATTGATTCCACAAAATGTGCATGGCTAAATATTACGCATCTGCTAATACTCTTATGCTCCACAGCGAAAGCGGGATACATCGTATTAACTTTAATGTTTTCCAGGTGTCTATAATTATGGATGAGATCCGTCAAAAAGGATGCTTTAATTGACTGCGGTGTAAACATCCGGGTTGCATGAAGCTCGGGTAAAATATTTTTGTTTTTATTAGGGTCATCTTCTTTAATGAGATCGAGATATGCATTAAACCGGCTGGTCTCCCACAAATTATGATCGTGATTGCCCGGTATAAACAGGATTTCATCGTTAAACAATAATTCTTCTCCCGCCGGCATCAGCAATTCTATCAAACGCTGGAAACTCATGGCTGCTTTGTGTGTACTTGTAAGCGACAACTCCATTATATCGCCATTCAGAACAAGTGTTGGTTTTGTCCCCGATTTAGCAACCACCTCCCTCAGACATTTAACCATCTGAATCATTACGGGAGAAGGCTTGGTAGGATCTGTTTCATAGGTATCAGGATATAAATTGGTCATTAAACTATTCTCTGCTCCAATGTGCAGATCCGACAAAACAACATATTTAATATTTGCCATAAATTAATTTCATAAATGATTTAACTTCATATATTATTTACCCTGCATTTCAATGGCATGTAAAGCCAATGGGAATACATCAACATTACTATTCTTGCCATATAGACAATCGTTATGACCATAACCTTCAATCACATGACGTGTATAATAAGTATCCCCATTCAATGCAATCAATTTATTGTAGGTAATCAATGTGCTTTCCGGATCAAAAACCTGGTTTTCTGCTCCATGAATAAAGGTTATTGGTAAACGTAGCTTATCCAAATTTGGCATATAAATATCATTTCCATCTGCGGAAAGCAACTGATTTGCTCTAACCATTACAGCAAGCTGCTCGTAAGTAGTAACATTGGCAATCTGGAACATTTCCACCTGAGCAGTGTGAGTAGCATCATTCAATTTATCATGCTCGTATAAAGGACCGAACATAAAAGTTAGTCTGTGACAAGTTGGACTGGTACAATACCCTTCCAGTGGTTCTGCATACAACTTCAAAAACTTATCGAATAATTTATTTTCCCAATCAGATTCTTCATCAACATAGGCAGAAATCGACTTCACTCCTAAAGCTTCAAATAATTCCGGCAAGTAAAGACCGCACTTCCATTTTACCTGGGGAGCGGGAATGATATCGCACGCAATTTGTGCAGCAACAACTGATCTGATTCCTGTTATTGTTCCTTTAAGAAGTGCCATAAACATAGCAATAGATCCTACACAATGCACTACGACATCCATTTCCGTTTTTCCGGTAACGCGCTTAATGAGTTCCACTGCAGCAGGATAATCATACTCGGCGATTTGATCTACAGTACTCTGATCCTTACTTGAAGGAAGCAAATTACTTTGCCGGTAATCAATAAGCCACACATCGTAGTGATGTTTGTAAAAATACTCGGCCATGTTTTCATCAATCGTATCAATACTAAACGTGAGACTGCTTCCTGAAAATCCATGAGAAAACATCACAGGTCCTTTTACACATGTTGAGTCAAAATACCTGGTTAACATCAACGACACACCATCGGCAGTTTTGAAAGGATGATACTCAGGTGGTGGGAGATTCAGCTTTCGTTTCTTTCTTGGAGGTTTTTCCGGATCATAATATTTATCAGGAACAAAGATTCCTCCATACTCATCAAACAGGGTTATTGCAAAATACTTTTGAAAACTAAGTACTGTTTCAATGGCGGTAACTTCATCAGGGGCATTGATCGACTTAATTGTTTCCAACTGTTTGATGAAATCATCCAATGCTATGGTCATAATTCCCTGACCAATAACTTTCCCTTTGTCGGAATCGCCTTCAAAAAGAGTAACATATAAAGTGGTTGTATCGTGCCACATTTCTGTCACACTTTTCATTTCAATTAACTTATAACCCTTAAAATAATATTGTTTCCCTTCTTCGGTGATCAATTTCATTGCATATTTCATCAATTTCGAATCAACCCGATCGGGATTATAAACAAACAAGTTAAACAGTCCTTCCATGGCTGTAAGAGGTTCCGGTGAAAGTCCGGGAGCAGTAACAGTACCAATGATGGATGCATTGTGTTCAGGATTAGAAATGAGTTCCTGAGCATTTTCTGAACGAATATTTAAAGTGAAATTAATGAGATTACCTTCAGCTTTACCTTCATCATAACCTTTTTGGTAATCATTATTATTAACTCCAAAAGTAAAAAAGCCTTTCATGGTTTCGGCGAACTCAATTCCGGTAGTTTCAGCAACGCTTTCCTGATATTTGGCAGCAGGAAGCGTGTAATCAATTTTCCATCCCCTGTCTTTTGCAAGCAAAGCGATACAACGTTCACTGACTGCTGAAATGGTAATTAAAGGATTCACTCCTACTGAACGAGGAATTACAGAACCATCGGTAATATAAATATTTTCATAGACTTCAGTATCCGTGCTCCCGGTAAAAACCTGGCCTTTATGATTTACAACTCCTTCATGAGAGTTATTTCCCATACAACAACCACCAAGTGGATGAACGGAAATTAATTCATTGTTAAGTTCACTGGTCCATGCAGGATTTTTAATATACTCCCCATTCAACGCTCTTGTTTCTTTCCTCAACGTATGATCAATCTTCTTGAATATAGGTTCGTCGCCAACACCGGGCCAGTCAATACTCAGTCTATCATTGACTAATTTGAATTTACCTTTACTTAAATCATGTGCCATCACCAGATAAACCTGAGTGTTTCTCACAGCACCCGTATAAGCTCCGAAGAGAAGGCTTTGGAGGGAGCGAAACTTTCTTTTAAAGTAATGAAAAATCGATTCGTTTTTCTCCTCATCAACACCAATAAAAGGAGCAGTAGTTGCAAGTAGCCAGGGAAGCCCTTTTGCAATAGCACCAGGGGCAGCAGCATCTTCAATAATCATTCCGTCATTTAACTCCGGTGTATTTCTGAGATCGATAATTCCGGTGATGCACGGTCCCGGAGCTAATGGTGCAGGAGGCGGTGTTTTATCACCATATCCAACATCGTTGACTTCGGTATCGGTATTATATCCAAATCCTAACACATCACCATTTCCTGAAAAGTGATCCCCAATTCTTTCAGATACTTTCAATCCATTTGCTTTCGAGCGAAGCATAATCTCTGCTGTCCCTAAAGTGCCGGCGCTGACTATTACAATATCAGCAAAAACAAAGGCAGTATTTGTATTAAACTTCTCTGTTCCGGATCCTGTTACTTCAAAATGTACAATCCATTGTTTATCCTTCTTTTCAACATACTTGACTTTAGCTCCGGTAAAAATTTCAGCTCCATGATTATGGGCATCGGGCAAATAGTTCATCAGCAAAGTATTTTTCGCATGATTATTACATCCGCTGCAACAATCTCCACATAAATTACAAGGCTTTTGAACAACTCCTACATGGTTTGGTCCATCATATTCAAAATTCACATTAATATTCGGCCTGTAAAAATTCTGATCGTTAGCTTGTGCTGACTTTTGAAAGGCACTTAATTTATCGAGTTGGATATGATCAGGTAATGGCTTAGTTTTAAGCATGTCCTCGGCAAGGTCATACCCTTTATTAAGCAAACTGTCAGGCACAGGATATTCTGCTATAATCTCAGTAGGCCAACAGGGATCTTTAAATACGCGGTAGTCGGGACGAATAGAAACATTTGCATTTATAAGTGATGTGCCTCCTAAACCACAACCGGTGACAACGCTGATGCCGGGATGCACATTAAAATCGATCATGGCAGTTGCAGAACCTATACGTTCATCAGTTGAATTAATTTGCATTTCTTCCATGCCACCGATAAGGGTATTGGGATATTCACCAGGGCGAATTTCATTTCCTCTTTCCAGTAAACAAACCTGTTGACCAGCCCTTGCGAGCCTGGATGCAGCTATTGATCCACCATATCCGGAACCAATAATTACAACCTGATAGGATGACTTAATTTGCTCAATTGGCTTCGATATTTTTTTCATAAGTTCAGTAAATTACTTTAAACGATATATATGTACTAGCCTTCAAGATAAACTTTTAACTCCCTATTTTGCTTCTCGAGTCCGGAATTCAATATCAACTTCATAAAAGGCCACAACAACCAACCAAAACCGTGGAGTTTTAACTGCATAATTTGAGTAAACAAAATTGAATCGCCTTCAGGAACAAAAGTAAAAGTATGGTTTCCAGTTCCTAACCACATTACTGAGTCGTGAATCAATCCTTCATATGGCTGAAAGGAAGCAAATTCAAATCGCATTGTTCCCATCAATCTGATTTTACAGGTAAAAACAGATCCTTTATTCAATGGAAAATTCGTTAACTCTTTTACATCACTCATTCCTGAATACCATTTTTCCATGGTAAACGGATCCGAAACCGCTGCGAATGCCAGCTCAGGAGTTGTTTTTAATGAAATTGATCTGACAGATGTAATCATTTTTTAAGTATTTACTTATTAGACTCCTTTTTTGCTGCTTGAATATCCCACGAATTCTTTCCAAGCATTCCATTTCTTTCAAGTACTTTTCTGAGCGTTGGCTCCAACAATCCAGGCACTGTTTCTTTCTTTATATTCGAAGTAATCTGATCAAATATTTTCTGATCCGGAATTTCATTGATATGTTTCGAAAGAACGGCTACAAGTTTTAAATACTTCCTACGGCTTAACCATACAAAAAATATGATCCCTAAAGCAATGGCACCGGTTAAAATCAAAAGTTCCTTTGCATTCTTTTCTATAAAAGAAATATCATCTTTAATGACAGGATTTAAATCTTTGTTATAACGGTTAATGATTTGCGTCATCGCATGATCTACAATTTTTGATACTGCTGAATCCGTTTTAGCTCCTAACAATTCATCCCTTAACAATCCAATTCTTCCCTGTGTAGAATCACTTAATGCAAAGACTATTAATTGCTCAAGGGCTGCTTTCATTTCGAAAACATCTTCTTTTGTTTTACCGACCAATGTGTATTGCAACTTTGCAAGATCCGCCTGAACTTTAGGACCTAATAATGTAACAACTATAGAATCAGCCCATGGTATAATTTTATGAAAAAATATACTGTCAGAAGATTTTACTATTTTTTTGCCGGTAGAGTCAACAACTGATGAAATTAATGAATCCAGAAACCCTGCAATTTTAATTCGTGTGACAGAATCAGTAAGTTCATTTCTTATTCCTAATATTAAGTTGGCTCCAATTTGCTCAGATTCTGAAGCAACTCCTTTCCCCAGATTCTTTCCAACCTTTTCAAATGAAGCACACCCTGAAATAATAACTAGAAGTACTAAAACCGATAACAAAGATTTGTATGACATACCTGGCAGTGATTAAATGTCCTTTCAGTGAAAACAATAATTGAAAACTGTTGCGTTGACCTGTTAATTTTACAATGAACCTAAATACTTTTTGAATTTAAGGTGTACACAAATACTAAGGTTGTTGCGAAAGATAGAAATAAATAGAGTATTCACAAATTTTGAGGAAAAATGAAAGGGGCTGTAATCCAATTAAGTGCTTAAATTTTAAACCACCATTAAAAAATCCAAATAATAGGGTATGAATATTAAAAAAGTACAAGCCATTGAGGTTGTACTAAATATCATCTACTAGAAATTGGGTAGTTTAACTTTAAAAAACAGACAATATAAGTCTATCGATTCCCTGAAATGAAAAGGTGGTTCCAGCTTGCATATGAAGAAGGTTGGAACCTAAAGGAGAGGCGGGAGAAATAACGAAAATTTCCTCCCCTTCAAACTGAATTTTACCAAAACCAATTGCTATAAAAAATACTTCTTTATTGGTAGTTACCAGTGAGCCGGAGTTGACATCAGGTCCGGATTTTGTCAAATCAATCTTTTCAAGTTCATGTAATAGTTTTTGAGCCGAATGTAATTGCATGGCGGCTTTGTCAATCTCCATCTGCATCATTTCCCGGCCGGTTTCGTATTTATCGCCGGCACTGCTTTTGGTATCACCATCCCGGGCTTCCTTTGCAGAAACAATGGATGCATCTGCTTCTGCCATCCTGTTAAGTAATGCCGTCTTAATCAATGCAACCAATTGGCTTTTATAGAGCAATGATTTCTGATTCATTTAATCCTGAATAATATTGAGCACAAAGTAAAAACAATAATTGATCAAAATATCATATTTTTACAACATAATAGGTAGATGCATGAAGACTCTGTATGATTTCCGGTTTGATAAAGTAGATTTCACTGTTGACGGATTCAGTTACACGGAATTTGAAAATTGCGAATTTCTAAATTGCAATCTTCAGAATTGCGATTTGTCAGGTATAAAATTCATGGATTGTAATTTTAAAGAATGTGAAATGAGTATGATTAAATTACATAAAACTGCATTTCAGGAGGTTAATTTCATAAATTGTAAATTGCTTGGTGTTCATTTTGAAGATAGCAATCCAATTCTTTTATCATTAAAATTCACACAATGCCAACTCGATTTATCGTCATTTTACAGATTGAAATTACCAAAAACAACATTTCAAAAATGTTCCCTAAAAGAAGTTGATTTCACTGAAACCGATCTGACATCAGCTAATTTTAGAGAATGCGATCTTCAGCTTGCCATATTTGATAACACCATATTGGAAAAGGCTGATTTAAGTACTGCAGTAAATTACACTATTGACCCCGATAGAAATCATATCAGAAAGGCAGTATTTTCTTTACCGGATGTGATTACATTACTGAATAAATATCAGATTATTATTCGCGACTAAAATTCCGGAAATGCAAAAGGGTTGAAACTTCAACAAATGAAGCTTCAACCCTTTTACTTAATTAATAACAGGTGATTAATAGCTTACCAAACCGGCACCAAAAGTTGTCACTCCTGAAGTTGTTCCGATTGGAATCAAAGTTCCTAATACTCCTCTTAAATAAGCAGAAATTGTTCCGTCGCCAGAATTGATGGCATAAACAAATAAATTGGAATTACTCAAACAGATGTCTGTTGGGGCATTTCCGGTTGCAGCAGCACTTCCATTAACAAGAACAAGATTTCCTGATGGTGCTATGTAATAAGAAGAAATATTATTGCTTATGTTGTTTGTCACGAAGGCATATCTTCCGAAAATTGTTCCGGCAACACAACCTGAACCCGATTGAGAAGTTGCTACAGAACCATTCACAACAGATAGAGTGTTGGAATTATTTCCTGCGTAATTTGCGCCTACAGATTGACCGGCTGCATTTGCTTCAGCATGTGTAACAACCAAAGTATTACTTCTTCCATAACAAAATCCAAATGGTGTTTTGCCTGCTGCTGCAGTATTGGTTCCCGGTTGAGCATAGCCACCTGCATTTACAGCAAATGTTCTGATAAAATTCTTGTTCTTTTCAGTAACATGCAGATAATTTCCATTCGGACTGAAACTTATCTGCGCAGGACCAGCTCCACTTGAGCTTAAAACTTTACTGGAGTTCGATAGCAGTACCAAAGAGTTACCTCCAACAACTTCAACTCCTCTGATGTTATTTGATCCTTCATTAACCACATATACATAATTCCCATTTACTGTAACACTAACAGGTGTTACTGCCTGTAATGGTTCATTATCAAGCAAAGTTAGATTGCCATTAGCCGGGTCAATAGAAAACATCGACAAGGAATTCGATCCGGCATTTACAGCAAACAAACGATTTTGCTGACGGTCGATTGCTAATGCACCCTGTGAACTTAAACTTTTTCCATTCCCGGATCCACCGGTTGAAACGGCTCCAACATAGGTTAATGCACCAGTCCATGTATGACGATAAATCATCACTTGATTGTTGCCGGTTGCATTTGTTTGCGTATAGAGATAACCACTAAGTGCTACTCTATCTTGCTGTGAACTCAATAGAAGGTCATCCGGATTTTTTCCGGCTTCACTGATGTCAACCTGATTGATATCATCCGGCTGATTCGAATCCTCTTTACTACAAGAGGCAAACATGACAAGGACCATTGTCCAGATTGTCAGGTAAAAGTGTACGTTTTTTTTCATGGTAATTGTTTTTAGATAGTTGGTTTATTCTTACTAAATTTATGCCATATCTTTATAATTGTTTTCTAAGCAATTATGAAGAATTAAACTTTATAGTGAGTAAATATTTCTACAGTATTATACTTATCACGTATGAAAATCTACCACTTCAATCTATTTCTTCACCACTTTTGAATGATGTGTAGACCCATTTTTATCAATGATTTGAACCACATATAAACCACTTCTATAGTGACTCATATCGATACTTCCAGACACATTTGATGTTTCCAGAACACAATTCCCGATTGCATCAAACAACTTCAATTCAGCAATAAAATCATCCGGCAATTCCTTATTAAAAAAAAGGAAATTATTTACAGGGTTCGGGAAATGCAAATTAGTGATTTCAACTCCCTGTTCCGATAATGAACTTTGCAAGGAATCATACTCATAAATAGTAATCTTGTCTGTAGTTCCACCATTATTGATCAAATACAATTTTTTGCCATCATTTGAATATGTAATATCTCTTAGTCTTCCATTCAAGGCCTGATCGGCACTAAAATATTTTTCAGGGTTGGGTTGACCTGGAATAGAGGGCACAAGATCTCCGTTTGGTAATAATTTAAAACGGAAGACTTCCCAATTAGTAGATAATCCATCTTTTAAAGTAACTACCAATAAGCTGTTAGTCCATTGCGGAATTCCGGTACTGCCGTAATAAATTCCATCTGAAGGTGCTACCGTACACCAATCAAGGTAATTTGAAGATGTATCGGGGCTGCCTGCACAAAATGCATAAAATGCAGGCACAAGGGAATCGTTTGCAATAGATGGATTGGGCACATACGATGATAAATAAGCCGATTCACCTGGAACATTTCCATCATGATAGCCGCGCACATCTTTCCAACCATAATTCATGCCCTTGTAAAGAACATTTATTTCATCATCCGTTCTGTCACCGTGTTCTACATCATAAATTATATCAAGGCCTGTATGATACATTAATCCTTGTGGATTGCGATGCCCTCTGGTATAAAAGGAATTTCCCGGTATTGGGTTATCTAATGGAATGGTGCCATCAATATTGAACCGATGAATTTTGCCGTTTTGTGCTGAAGGATCCTGAGCGAAATTATTGGGATTTGTCGATTGCGGATTGTAACAGGTAGGGCTATTTGCTTCTGATATTCCATGATCTCCAACTGTCAGAAATAAATAATCAGTTCCATTCTGGCGAATTGCCATTAATCTGCCACCCAAATGGTCATAACCTGTTGTAATATTCAAAATTAAATCAACATCATTAACTACTGATTGAGTTGAAGCATCCCATAAAAGTCTTTTTACTTTGAACTTTGTTTCCGGAGCTTGTGCAGTGCCCTGGTTATAAGAATGCACAAAGTATATGTACGAATTTGATGGATTTGTAAAGTCAGGATGCAGGGCCATGCCTAAAGTTCCGGCACCTATATTTGGCTGAAAACATAACGGCCATTGCTCCAGTGGCGAACCATTGAAATAGTCGGGGGCAGTATAAATAACAACCTTGCTTCCCGTTACAGGGTTGACACGGCTAACCCTACCTCCCGATTCGGTAACCCATAAATAATCATCCGGTCCGTAAATAATTTCCCAGGGAGTAGTTACTTGAGTAGGTAATTCTGATCTGTTAAAAACCTGTGCTTCAGCTACTTGTATAGCAAAAAGACAAAAAATTACAATTAGTGTGGATTTGCCTTTCATAAGAATAAAATTTAATTTTACTCAAAACTAAGCAATAATTAACTTCCATGGAGGCACATATTTAAGGATTAATTAACCATAAACTGCTGATAACTTTGTTTCTTCCAGCCTCAGGATTGCATACAATCACGCATAAATGGTCCAAAATAGCCAGCCATTTCAGGATAACTTTTGAATTCGCAGGGAAAACATAATTTATCGGTTTTTCGAACAACTTCCAATTGCATAAAAACCTCCTTATAAATACACTTCAAAGTAATCAATTCTGACAAAAACTTCAATATTTTCATTTAAAAGTCATTTTAGTATTGGTATCCATTTCAAAAACTTCTGCCTGAAGTTTTAAGAGGTTAATACGCAACTCTGCGTTCTCACTTTTAATTGCTTCAAGTTTTAAATTCAACTCCTGAATTGCTTTTACAAGTGGGACAACGAACTCGGAATAACTCAAGGTGTAAGTATCTGTTTCATTTTCCGGATGATGCACACCACTAAAATCATAACCTGAAAGAACAGCAGCATTTTCTACTTCCTGAGCAAGAAAACCTGAATAACGGATTGCTTCTTTGTTTTGTACCATTTCGCTAGATATAACCGTGTCCATTTTGCTTTCGCCGGTATGATTTCGATACTTTAAAATATCATAATGATAAGTTACAGGTTTTAATTTAAGAATAAAATCCAAACCTGCTACATCATCTCGAATATCTTTTTTAAATCGTGCATCCGAAATGATACTCCAGTTAACTGCTCCACCAATTGTTGTAACAAATGCATTTCCTAACTTAACCTGGTTATTCGCGATAGCAATTGCACCGTTTCCAACAGCAGTAACATTAGTGAATCCATTTAACGAAGCATCAGCACCGTACCCAACAAATGTGCTGTTTGAGTATCCGGCATGAAAAGATCCGGAAAAAGTACCTACTGAAGTATTGTTTCCACTCAAATTATTTTGCAATGCAAATGCTCCCACCGCAACATTATTAGATCCAATAATCTGACTTCGGGATGCATTTACACCGATAGCCGTATTGGTATTTCCTGTTGAATTTAAATAAAGAGATTCACTTCCTACTGAAGTATTCATCAATCCATTTGAATTAGATCGCAGTGCCCTGGAGCCGACTGCTGAATTTCCTGAACTCATATTTGAAAATAAGGCACTGTCGCCAATTGCAACAATTCCATTACCGGTAATACTGTTATACGCTGCGCGCGAACCATAAACAGTGTTGAAATTTCCACTGGTATTATTCACAAGTGCCAATTCACCCATTGCAGTATTATTATTGCCTGTTGTATTATTATATAGTGCAGAGCTCCCAAAAGCAGCGTTATAATTTCCATTAATATTTGCACGCATGGAAGTTTGTCCATAAGCACAATTATATGCACCGGTGTTATTTAATAGTGCTTCAAATCCAAACGCATGGTTTCCAATTCCTGCAGAAGCAGTATTAAACATTGCGTGATAACCAAAGGCATGGTTATAAAATCCGGAAGTGGCGAAGGTCATTGCACCAATACCAACCGCACAATTCTGGAAATTAGTTGTAGCCCGCATCATTGCTTGTGCTCCAAGAGCAAGGTTCGAGTAGCCGGTAGTAAGGTCCTGCAAAGCAAAGGATCCGATTGCGGTATTGAAATCCCCTGTAGTATTATGTTCACCAGCCTTATGACCAACAAAAGTATTCTCATATCCGCCGGAAGTATTCATTGATCCTGCTAATTTTCCAAAAAAAGTATTTCTGCCGGTAAAGGCACCATCTATATGATCGATATAGCCAGCCGGCTGATTATTTATTTTAAAAACCAAAGGTTGATTATCTGTAGTTCCTAAAAAATTTGTCAACGGGTTAGTGCCAGCATTACCCAGGATGTCCCAACCTGATAAACCTCCTCCCAATTGCTGCCATACAGCCGAATTATAAAAATAAAAATTGTTTAGCGAGGTGTCGAATACCAATAATCCTGTAGCTGGCGCAGGAATGGCATTTCGTTGCGCAGTTGTCATTCGTGGCACCAACAATCCTTTATTTGTTGCTGTAACGTCCAATATAGCTGATGCATGTGGAGCAACATTGTTAATTCCCATCCCCTGCGCATTTGCAGTAGTTCTAAAACCAATGTTGAAAATGCTGCAAAGAAGTAAAATAATTTTTCCGGAATGCTTCATGATTAATATTTTTAATAGTATTTATCGAAAGTATGTTATGTTAATTTCTACCTGAACAACTTGATTTTTAAATGATGAATTTCATGCAAATTCATAGCAGTGATTGTATAAATTCCATTTGTATATTCAGCATCAGATAAATTAACCGTAAGAATATTTGACGCGACATTCTTTTGAAAAACAACAGCTCCGAGAGCATTGGTGATACGAAGTATAATCCCTGCATCATAATTTTCAAAAGGAAGTTCCACTATAAAATTTCCATTTGATGGATTCGGATACGCTTTCAACATCTGCGATGTATCAAATGAAACTACCGACCATCCGGAATACTGAAAAAAACCATTGAAGTCGGTTTGCTTCAGACGGTAATAGGATATTCCTTTGAGGGGATTTGTATCTGTAAATGAATAAGTGAGCTGCTGAGATGAATTCCCCGCTCCTGTTACTATTCCAATCGAAGAAAAGTGAACACCATCACCACTACGTTCCACATCAAAGTAATTATTTCCCGTTTCCGAAGCAGTAACCCAGGTACAAAGAACATTTTTAACATTCGTTTTTTTAGCTTCAAAATATAAAAGACTTACCGGCAATGGACTCGATTGTGCCGCAATAGTGTATGTGCCATTAGATCCAAGGGCCGGGACCAATACACTTTGCGGGGTGGGATTTGATTGTCCCGGTGCAGGCAATTCCCAGCCTTCACCAATTTTTTCCCAACGCTGAGCTCTCATGTTCGCATTTCCGGCAACAGCATTTTCCACAGGCGCATAGGTGAAGTAACAGTCAGCAAATCCGTTTTTTGTGATATGCCAAAATCTGTCCACGGTGTGATTACTGTTATCAATTCCGGCAAGTCCATTTACATGAGTTACTGCTTCAGGAATAACAGGATAAGGAATATTGGCAGCATTAGTTGCATAAGTCGATACAACCATATCACTGAAAACTCCTCCATTCATGGCCGGTAACGGAAGGAATGAAAATGGAATTGCAGCCCCTGAAATATTTCCAAACGGAATAGTATGCAATCCCTGGCCTACAAACTCCCACCATACTTTTGAACTGTTATCAGCATCTTCACTTAAAATATATCCTGTTGTAGCAGTTATACCTGCAGGATTGATATTATGAATAATCGCAGTGTGTGAATTTAAATCGAGAATGGCATTGTTGCAATTTAATGAACCCAATGCCGAACTGACCATACCTCCGGTAGTGATATCGGTGTTCATGGTCTTAGTTCCATTGAATAAATTCAGATTAAAAAATGTAGTAGGAAATGTTCCATTGATTTGCTGATTCAAACCATTCAGAATAACTGTTCCTTTCGAATTTCCAAATACTGTTGCGCTGCTGTTATTAATCCAGTTACCCGTAAGATCAATAATTCCGGTATTGCTTATTGTTGCTCCATTATTGACCAAAATATTACCCTTAACAGTTAGTTGAGTTCCGGAAAGTATTGTAACCTGAACATTGCTGGCTGTCATTAACTGCGCACGACATTGATCAATTGAAAACAGAACTATGCAAATAATGATCGTATTTCGAAGACAGCTAAGCGAAGCATGCCTTTTCGTCCAAAATCCGGAATTAAAATATAATATCAAACCAATTATTTTCATGAAGCAAATTTACTTCCTGAAACAGGCCTCAATAAATACTACTTAAGTGGTACAAGTTGCAAAGGCTTTCATTTTGAATTAATTAGAAGCATAAAATCCATACGAATTATACGTCAACGCTTAGTTGATTTCTCAGAATGAACGCAAAACCAACTAATTGCCAAAACTTCACATTGAATTATTTATCAAGCACTTACAAATTGTCTGGTTATTGTAATTGCTGTTTGCAATGAACTGCATTATTATATTGTCGGTTTAGGGGGATACTGTTACTTTGGGACTCTGCCGGATAATGTCTAATTTAGTCCGAAATTTAAAATTCATGACTTTAAAGGATCAGAAAATCCTCGTTATTGGAGGGGCCGGATTCATTGGCTCTTTTGTTGTTAAAGAATTGCTGAAGCATCCCGTGCAACAGGTAATTATCTATGATAATTTTACCAGAGGCAAAATGGAAAACATCCATGAATCGCTAACCGATACTCGCTGTTCCGTGTATCCTTATGGCGGAGATATTCGCGATATCGATATTCTAAATAAAGCAATGGAGGGAATCGATTATGTATTCCATCTATCTGCAATGTGGCTATTGCATTGCAAAGATTTTCCTCGCACAGCATTTGAAGTGAATATTGCAGGTACATTCAATGTGCTGGAAGCATGTGTTGCCAATAAAGTTAAGAAATTAATTTATTCTTCTTCAGCATCTGTTTACGGCGATGCGGTAGAAGTTCCCATGCCCGAAACACACCCTTTCAACAATAAGAATTTTTATGGTGCAACTAAAATTGCCGGTGAAGCGATGTGCACTGCTTACAATGATCGTTACGGTCTGGAAGTAATAGGACTTCGCTATATGAATGTGTATGGTCCGGGCCAAGATCAGCATGCTGCATATACCGGTGTTATTCCTATTATGCTGAATAAAATTGAAGCGGGAGATGCTCCGGTAATTAATGGTGACGGATCTCAGGCGTACGATTTTATTTATGTTGAAGATGTTGCCAGATGTAATGTAAATGCATTGTTAAGTCCTGTAAAACTTGGTTTTTATAATGTAGGCACCGAAGTACAAACCAGCATTAAACAACTATGCGACCTTATTCTTCAGTTAAAAAATTCAGGCCTGAAAGTAATCTACAAACCTTATAGTGCCGATGATGCCAGAGCATTGGTTCAAAACCGGATTGGTTCTGCTGTGAAAGCTCGTGAAGAAATTAATTTTCAATTTAGTTATTCTCTGAAAGAGGGATTGTCTAAATTAATTGAGTGGCGAAAGTCTACCGGAGTAGATAAAAATTAATATTTCAGATATCAATTATTGTGTGCGGGATTAGTGGAATTTACCGGAAACCCGGGAAAGAAGTCAGTTTTGAATTACTGAAAAAAATGACGGATGTACTTGCTCATCGGGGACCTGATGGGGAAGGGCAATTCGTCAGGGATAATATTGGTTTTGGTCACCGCCGGCTCTCTATCATTGATTTATCAGATGCCGGCAAACAACCAATGCATTCCTCTGATGGAAATATAACCATTACCTATAACGGAGAAATTTACAATTTTAAAGAATTACGTCTCGAGCTAGAAAAACTTGGACACCATTTTCGTTCTAAAACAGATACAGAAGTAATTATTGCAGGATACCAACAGTGGGGCGAAGGCATCATCCCAAAACTGAATGGTATGTTTGCTTTCGGATTGTGGGATCATTCCAGAAGAAAACTAATTATAACACGCGATCGATTCGGAATTAAACCACTTTATGTCTGGATCAGAAAAGACGAAGTGGTATTTGCTTCCGAAATAAAAGCCATTTTAGTTCATCCTGAATACAAAACAACTGTAAATCCGGAAGCACTGAATGAATATTTTACGTTTCAAAATCTATTTAAATTTCATACACTTTTCAAGGATATTCAACTATTAGCTCCTGCAAGAGTCATATCATTTGATGAATCTTTAAATTTATCCGAATATTCCTATTGGGATTACGATTTCACTAACCGTGATTCATCAATTTCCGAAAAGGAAGCCACCGAAAAAACTTTGTTTCTGTTTGAACAAGCAGTTAACAGGCAATTAGTTTCAGATGTTCCGGTTGGAAGCTATTTGAGTGGCGGCATGGATTCAGGATCTATCGTCGGTGTTGCCTCCCGTTCGATTCCTCGAATTTCCACTTTTACCTGTGGTTTCGATATGTCGGCAACTACCGGAAGAGAGGCGAACTTTGATGAAAGGCGCGATGCTGAACTTATGGCCAGCTTCTTTAAAACCGAACATTTTGAACAGGTGATCAATGCAGGCGATCTTGCATGGTCAATGCCGCGCTTAATCTATCATCTGGAAGATTTAAGAGTAGGAATGTCTTATCCTAACTACTACATTTCTCGTTTAGCTTCGCGCTTTGTGAAGGTTTGTTTAAGTGGTGCCGGTGGTGATGAATTATACGGCGGCTATCCCTGGAGATACTATCATGTATTTAAATCACTCGATAGCAATTCGTTCTTTAAAGATTATTACAGCTTCTGGCAGCGACTGGTCGCAGATGAAGAAAAAAAGGAACTATTTACAAGCAATACTTATAACAGTATTAAAGATGTAAACAGCAGCTTCGAAGTTTTCAGTAAAGTATTTACATATAATAAGAACTTACAATATAATACTCCGGAAGATCATATTGCAAACAGTCTGTACTTTGAAGCCAAAACCTTTCTTCCTGCACTGTTCATTGTAGGCGACAAACTTGGGATGGCAAGTTCCCTAGAAGAGCGATTCCCCTTTATGGATAATGATCTGGTAGATTTTGCCCAAAAAATTCCTATTAAATACAAACTGGGCAATTTGGAGCAAATGAAGCGTATTGATGAAAATGAATTGGGCAAGCTTCGAAAATTTCAATCACAATTTGATGACGGTAAAAATGTGCTTAGAAAAGCCATGAAGGAAATTTTGCCCTCCGAAATCCTTAATCGAAAGAAACAAGGATTTTCAGCACCTGATGAATCATGGTATAGGGGTGAGAATCTGGCTTATGTAAAAGATTTACTTCTCAATAAAAATACGATCAGCTCAGAATTTATCAATAAAAAATTCATTGAAAAAACCATTTATGAACATACTGAAAAAAATGTAAATCACCGTTTGCTTATCTGGTCACTCTTAAGTTTTGAGTGGTGGTGCAAAATATTTTTGGATGGGTATAAGGTGGAAAAATGATTGAGATAAATGCAACAGACCTAAGAATATGAAAATTTTAATAACGGGAGCAAAAGGATTTTTAGGCTCGGCATTTGTCAATGAATTGGCCAAGGCAGGTAAGCATGAAATTATAGCTCTGGTAAAAGATGCGGGCCAGCATTACGATGCTGTGAAGTATATTTCAGCAGATCTGTCCAATTCCTCCTTTACTGATAATATTCCCGGAACTGCAGATTGTGTAATTTATCTGGCACAATCAAATCAATACAGAAACTTCCCATCAGGTGCACCTGATATGTTTGCCGTAAATACAGCAGCTGTAGCATCCCTTCTCGATTGGTCTTCAAAAAATGGAGTAAAAAAATTCATTTATGCATCAACCGGTAATGTGTATGAACCCCGCCAAGAGCTTCTGAAAGAAACTCACTCAACCAGACCAAATTCTTTCTATGCGGCATCGAAGCTCAGTGCAGAATTGCTCGTGCAATCTTATTCAGGAACTTTCGATACAATTGTTTTAAGAGTATTTTCACTATACGGTCCGGGACAACAAGGGATGATGATTCCCGGCATCATTCAAAAAATATACAACTCAGACCCAATTGCTCTGGCTGAAAATGCAGGCATTTATCTTACACCATTGTATATTGCAGACGCTGTTAAGATGTTGACCCTAATAAGTGAACAACCGGTTTCATCAGGAATTTACAATTTTAGTGGCTCTCAAACTGCTTCACTGATGGACATCGTTAAAATATTATCTGATAAAATTGGAATAAACCCCAGCCTGACTATCACTCAGAATGCACCTGCTTGGCTAGCAGGAGATGGAAGTAAACTATACCAATCCATTAATTTCAAACCTGAAACGACATTAAAAGAAGGTTTATCTTTAACTATAGACCAATATAAACATGACTGATACAAATACTGCACAAAGTTTTAGCGATAAATGGAATAACAATCCGAACCTTGCATTTGAAGAAACGTTACGCGAAGGTTCAGAAATATTCAACTGGATTCTCAACCGTAACGGTTTTGCCGATGGCAATGAATTACGTTCATTCTTAGCAACAAAAAAACACATTTTAGATGCCGGATGCGGAAACGGCCGGGTTACGGCATTGCTGCAGCGCTATGCGCCTTCAGAGTCGGAATTGACAGGTATTGATCTGGTTTCAGCTGATGTTGCAACTGAAAACCTGAAGAACCTCAGCAATGTATCGGTTCATCAAAAAGATTTATTGGGAGACCTCAGCGACCTTGGTTCGTTCGATTTCATATATTCACAGGAGGTATTACACCATACAAAGAATCCGGTTGGTGCTTTCAATAATCTCGTAAGCATACTTGCCAATGGAGGTGAAATTGCAATATATGTGTATAAAATCAAAGCTCCTATAAGAGAGTATACCGATGATTACATCAGAAATGCCATTATAGATTTGCCATACGATAAAGCAATGGATGTTTGCAGAAAAATTACCGAACTTAGCAAGACACTTAGTGAACTTCAGATAAAAGTTAAAACTCCGGCTATAGAAGTACTCGACATTCCTGAAGGAGAATATGATATCCAGCGATTTATTTATCATTTCTTCATGAAGTGTTTTTGGAACAACAATCTATCGTTCGAGGAAAATGCTGCTATCAATTACGACTGGTATCATCCACAGGATTGTTCGCGACATTCATTGGAAGAAATAAGAAAATGGTTTAAGGATGCCGGACTCAAAATCACACACGAGTTTGTGGATTTTTACGGAATAACCATGCGGGGGATTAAAGCTTAAGAGACTGCATATCATTTCTATTCCAAAAATAATATCATAATGAAAGTTCTTCACCTGCCAACCAATATTGCTTCCATGCCTGCCATCACGGTAAAGGCACTGAATCAGGCGGGGCATGAAGCAAAAGGATTGATATTGGACAGTACCATCATGCAATCGAGTGACGGCATGGAAGTTTATAATTTCAAGAAAGGCAGTCTGACAAAATATGTCACTATTGCCAAATGGTATGCTCGTTTCTATGAACTTGCAAAGTGGGCTGATGTAATACACTGGTGCGGAAGTTTCAGTAATCCTCTACTTTCAATTACCCTTCCGGTAATTAAAAGACTTCACAAACCGGCTGTTGTAGAGTTTGTTGGTTCCGACATAAGAAATCCCGAAATTGAATTTGCCGACAACCCTTACTACAAAGCTGTTTTTAATAATGGCTATGAATACCCTTATGAAAGCGCTGAAAACTCAAAGTCCACTCAGTTGAAATTTGCCCGGGCCGGATTTGATGTAATTGCAATGCCGGGAATGGGGCAATATATCGACAAAAACATCTTTCCGAACCCATATAAAGTCTTCCAACGAATTGATACTTCTAAATTTGAATTTTCACCGCCTAAATCCGAAAATAAAAGACCACTGATTGTTCATGCTCCGACGGCACCGGTAGGAAAAGGAACTATTTATATTGAAAAGGCTATTGAAAACTTAAGAAAAAATCATAACTTTGATTTTGTTCTCATAAAGAACATGAAACACAATGAAGCGCTTGAAAATATAAAGAAATGTGATTTGTATATTGATCAACTAATATCTGGAAATTATGGAATGGCTGCCATGGAAGCGATGGCATTTGGGAAACCGGTAATTTCATTCATGAAGGATTCTGTATTAATCAATGAATTTCCAAATGATTGCCCTATAATTAATGCGAATCCATCGAATATTGAATCAGTAATTCAAACAATTCTTTCAAATAAATCCATTCTTATTGAAACTGGAGTAAAATCAAGAAATTACATACTTAAGTACCATGAGATAAATAATGTAATACCAATTTTACTCGACACTTACTCAAATATTATTCGCGAAAATAAATGACGAATTCTACAAAATATCATTTTTCAGATTTCACCAGAGAAAACTACAGGAAGTTGTTACGTTTGGCGAAATCGAAATATAATTTCAGTCAATTTACAGAATCACAAATTGCAGATGGCAGCATTTTATGGAGGCATGACGTTGATTACTCTCCACAATCAGCTTTGAAGCTTGCTGAAATTGAAAGTCAAGAAGGAATAAAATCCACCTTTTTTGTCCTCTTTCATAGTGAATTCTATAATCTGTTGGAAAAAGTGAATATCGACTGTTTCAAAAACATTTCTAAATTAGGCCATGAAATTGGGCTTCATTTTGATGCATCTTTCTTCAATGTTCAGGATATCACAAGTCTTGAAAAGTATTTAAATATTGAATCTACATTTCTTGGTGAAATACTAAATGAAAAAATTAAGGCTTTTTCATTTCACAACCCATTCGAATTCGAGTTAGGATGCAATGAAAATACTTACGCAGGCTTAATAAACACTTACGCTAAAAGATTTCATAAAGAAATCGGATATTGTAGCGACTCAAACGGCTATTGGCGCCATAAAAGATTAGAAGATGTTTTAACTGAAGGAGAATTCAGATCATTACAAGTTCTTACCCATCCCGAATGGTGGCAAGATGAAATTCTTTCACCAAAACAGCGTGTACTGAGATGTATTGAAGGACGTTCTGAAAATGTAATCACCAATTATGAAAATTTCTTGAAGTTACATGGTCGATCAGATATTGATTGGTAAATAAAAAATATATGCAGAATTTTTCAATAAAAGACTTAAAAAATACACTCGGCGAAAACATACAATTCGCAGGAGATAGATCTGATATCACTTTCGTCAATGCAAAATCTATTTTTGATGCTGACTCAAATTCACTTACATGGATTTCATCAAGTAGGAATGATAAAGATGTATTGATCAAAAACTCCACTGCATCAATTATTATTTGTGATGATAAAATCGATACTGCTAAGTTTAAGAACAAATGTTTTGTAATAGTTGAAAATCCAAGATTAGCATTTTTGCGAATCATTAAATCTCTTTTTTCTAATTTACCTGCATGGGGAATTCATCCAACTGCCTACATCCACCCGGAAGCAATAGTAAATAAAAATTCGCATATTGGGCCATTCACATACATAGGTAAATGTGAAATAAATGAAGGGTGCATAATTTATGGCCACAATTACATTTATGACAATGTTAAAATTGGGAAAAACGTAATTATTCATGCTGGAACTGTTATCGGAGCAGATGGATTTGGATATGAAAAAAATACAGACGGAGAATTAGAAAAATTTCCCCACATTGGTGGTGTCATTATTGAGGACGATGTTGAAATAGGGTCAAACACGTGCATAGACCGAGGCACCTTAGGAAATACCCAAATAGGCTATGGAGCAAAAATCGATAATCTTGTTCACATTGCTCATAACGTTATCATAGGTAAGCATACTGCAGTAATTGCAAATTCTATGATTGGAGGAAGCACTAAAATAGGTGATTATTCATGGATTGCGCCTTCTGCTTCACTCAGAGACACTATTCAAATTGGCAACAAAGTAACAGTTGGTGTTGCAGCTGTTGTCACAAAAAGTATTCCAGACAATGAAACATGGACAGGCAATCCCGCTAAACCACTTGACGAATTTTTAGAAATCCAAAAGAAAATAAAGAACCTTTAATATTAGAAATTATTTTTTAGCTTACAAATCGTTCATTATAAAAAATAATGGCTACTTTTTGAAATATTTCATATGTATAAATTCCTGTTTTATTATTTTCTCTTAACCTGAAAATTATATTGGAATTGATATTTGGCCTGAGGATATCTTTCTACCATTTTGAACAAATAGAGTAAATTTACATGGCACCTGGAAGTGCATGCACATTCGAATTATAGACTCCAAACTGCCCGACTTATTGCAGAATCGCATGGCAATTTTATTTCTGGAAAAGGAATCACACACAATAAATATGAGGAAATCGTTTTGTGCTAAATTGTGTTAAAAATAATCCATCATCCAATTAAAAAATCAAACTACCAAATCACTCTAAAATAAAAAAGTCCCTGCCGTTGAGTGGCAGGGACTTCCTTTTAATAGAGTCATTAGCTTATCACTTCACCACCACAATCCGTTTTACAAACGAATTGTTCTTGCTGTCGCTGACAGCCAGGTGGTATAATCCGCCTGCAAGAGTACTCACATCAAATTTCTCGATGGTTGTTCCTGCAGCAGCAGTAATGTTACGAACTTCAATGGTGCGACCTGATGCATCCATCAATTGAATTTTAAGTTTTTCAGTATTATTCAATGCGATTTCCACAAAAGTGAAGTCCGTTGCGGGACTTGGATAAATGTCAATTGCATCAATAGTTTGATTCATGGTAAATATTCCTGTTGCAGATGTTTTAACCAGGTTAGCTGCCTGATAAACCTGCTTCGGATTAGAGGGTGATTCGATCCATGCCGTCATTGCCAGATCACTGAACTCTTCAACAGAGTGTTCAATAGCATGATTGATCAGATTGGTTTGTCCGTTGGGCGGGAGTCGGTAATTGCCATTAAATGTATAAGCAACAGAAACACTATCCCATGTTCCTGCAGGAATGTTTTGTAGTGTTGTTCCCAATTCAGTAGGTAACATCTTTTTCATCACATTAAAAAATTCCGTTTCCTGATTTGTTTTCACATTCAGTTCTGTTCTTTTTTCAATAATTCCAACCTGCAAAATTGAACCTAAGGCATCAAACAATGGAGAATACCGAACTGTTGCCGACCATGTTCTTGCAATGGTATCTTCAGAATAAGTTCCATCAATCATGTATTGAGCAGGTACTGCACGTGCATCACTATACAACTGATAAGTAAATCCGTTTGAGTTGCCATCCCAACCACCATCATTTTCCTGACGGGGAATAGAATTAATTCCATAATATGCACGTCTTGCCAAACCTTCATCTGTAGTGTAAGGGTCCCCGGTACCAGGAAAGTCCTGCTGAAACTTAATAACCACATGTTGTGATGGAGGAATAGTATCTATGATGTTGTGGAAATTGGTATTTCCGGGAAAGCAGGGAGGACAAGTTGAACTTGTAAAAATTTCAAACAATGGAGTACGTTGTACAAGTGCAGTTAATATGTTTAATGTTTTAGTTGCAACATCATTTGCAGTATTCTGATCAGGATTACCGTTCAAATTAGATGCATAGGACTCAACGACGTATGATCCAGTTCCTGTTGAAACCCATGGAGTACTATGGGTGAAACTATAAGATGAAAATGGTGCTATGGAAACTCCGGTTACAACATCGGTTACCGGTGCACCACCGTTGATTGTATAGTTTAATGTCAATGATGTAATAGTAGTAGATCCAAAGTTGATAAGCGTACCTGTGATATCATTTGAACCTAATGTGAGATAAGGATAAGTGGTAATATCTAAAGTAGCTGCATCATAAGCTGGTTGCACACCATAGATAAATTCATAGTAATTGTTGTCGGCGCGGGTTGGATCATTTGCACCCAACGTTCCGATGTTTGGCGAACCCGCAACAGGATATGCTGTTGTGCTGTTCAATTGAATACCAAGCGACATATTCAACAATCCATTTGTACGCTGGTCAACAAGATAAATTTTGTTGCTTGTTTCTTCCAGGACAATCGACCAGTAAGTCCAGCCAGCTGTATTACCGGGAATAGAATACGATGTGAAGAAAATCCAGTACTGACGGTTTGGTGCAGTACCAAAAGTCTTTACAACTATATTATCGTTTGCACCAGTTGCCTGTAAACCCCAAACACAAACAGAGTTATTTGGGATTAATGCAGATGGTAACAGTTGAGATGCAGATGATGGTGGCGCTAAAGCAGTTGCAACATCAAATGTTAAAATTCCTGTTGTTGAAATCTTATAGCTGGTAACCGGACTCCCATTAAAATCAAACGGGAAAGGAATAGTTTGGACAGCACTCCAAACAGGCGTAGCACTTGATCCCTGAATAGTGGTCCAGGTTGTTGCAAGTCCTCCACCTACCGGATACTCGTCATCATTATTTAATCCACCGGGATTGGTAGCAGGATCATTGGTATACGGAGCATAATAATATTGCGCCTGTACACTAATGCAAGCAAATAGCATTGCAATAAATAGTATAGATTTTTTCATGGGTTGATTTATATTTATGACGAATGTAATGCATTCTTTTTGAACAGCCAAGAAATGTCTAATTTACCAGATTATATGATTGACAGGCTATATTGCTATAATTAATTGATAAATAGCTATTTAACCTCATTTCACCATCAATACAGATAGCTTTACCATCCCATGACAATGTGACCTTGTTTTTAAGCCTTTTTTTCTGTAAATTAGCGGCTTAGAAGGTAAAATGAGATGTTTGAGCTGATCAAGCATCTTTTTTTATCGAATCAAAACCAAATCAACCTCCAGTCTGTTGTAAATCAATAATCTAACTATAAACCAATATCCCTCATGAAAAAGCTTTACACGATGCTTCTGATGGTACTTCCTCTTGGAATGTTTGCCCAATCTAATTCCCAGCATCATGACAAGTGCCTGACCGACTATTACTATCGTCAGTATATCCAAGAAAATCCGGAATATCTGAAGCAAGAGCAACAACTTGAAATTGAAACACAAAAGTTTGTAAATCAATATATTGCATCAAAGCAAGGAAGTGCAAACAAGAGTGCCGGTGTTGTGAAAGTTATTCCTGTAGTGTTTCACGTGATACATGAGGGTGGTTCTGAAAATATTTCCAGAGCTCAGTGTCTCAATCAACTTGAAACATTGAACCAGGATTTCCGCCGTTTAAATGCAGATACAACAAATACCCCTTCTGCCTTCCAATCTTTGGGTGGCGACTGTGAAGTTGAATTCCGTATTGCAACACTGGATCCTCAGGGAAATTGTACTGATGGTGTTGTTCGCGTTTTCAGTCCATTGACCAACAACGCACGCGACAATGTTAAAGCATTGAGCTATTGGCCACGCGACAAATACCTGAACATTTGGGTAGTTAAATCAATTGAAAATACCAGTGGTGGTGCAGGAATCGTAGTTGGTTTCGCACAATTCCCAGGAACAGGTTCTGCATTGACGGATGGAATTGTTCTTAAAAATGATTTTACCGGATCAATAGGAACGGCTGCAAACTCTGGAAATTTCGGTAGAACTGCAACACACGAAATAGGTCACTGGCTGAATCTTCGTCACATCTGGGGCGATGCTAATTGTGGTTCAGATTTCGTAACTGATACTCCAACACAACAAGCAGCAAATCAATCTAACT
This sequence comes from Bacteroidia bacterium, assembly GCA_016788065.1. Taxonomy (GTDB): domain Bacteria; phylum Bacteroidota; class Bacteroidia; order AKYH767-A; family OLB10; genus JADKJB01. Next base: position 145,828 of record JAEUTI010000051.1, read on the forward strand.
GTCCTGCATTCCCACATATTACCTGCAACAATGGCCCAAATGGAGATATGTATACCAACTACATGGATTACACCAATGGAAATTGCCAGAATATATTTTCAATCGGCCAATGTGCACGTATGAATGCAACATTAAATTCAAGCACCAGCGGCAGAAATAATTTATGGTCATCTGCAAACCTCATCGCCACAGGTACTACAGGAACTCCGGGTGCAGTTTGTGTTCCTGTTGCTGATTTTACCAACAACATCAATATTGTTTGCGAAGGCACAACCATCAACTTTACTGATGGCTCCTGGAACGGCGATCCAACATCATGGCAGTGGGATTTCCCAGGTGGAACACCTTCCTCTTCACCCCTCCAGAATCCTGCGGTACAATACAATACTGCCGGTGTTTATGATGTAACACTTACCGTTACCAACTCTGCCGGTACCGATTCTAAAACGTTAACCGGTAATGTTACTGTTGTTCCTGCTTTGGGAGTAAATGCAATTCCTTATGCTGAAGGATTTGAAAGCATCACCTTCCCCGGAACAGACTGGCCAATTACCAATGGTGGTGGAAATACATGGACACAAACTACTCAGGCAAGCCATAGCGGTTCCAATGCTGTTTATATCAATAACTACACAGGAAACACTACAAACACATCCGATATTTTCCTTACTCCTACCTATAACCTGACGAATGTTACACAAGCAAACTTAACTTTCTGGCTTGCATTTGCTGCACGTTCAACTGCCAGCACCGATCAGTTGAAAGTATATGCATCAACTTCATGCGGTCAGTTGTGGGCTATCCGCTACAACAAATCAGGTACTACTTTATCAACTGCCGGCGTGCTTGCAACTAACTTTATTCCGAATTCAACACAATGGCGTCAGGAAACAGTTAACATAGCAAGTTCTTCTTACAACAACAAACCAAACGTTCGTTTCAAATTTGAATACCTGCAAAATACAGGTAACAATATTTACATTGACGATATTAACTTAGATGGTACAGTAGGAATCAATGAAGTTTTGGAAGAAGCATTAAACTTCAGCGTATATCCTAATCCAGCTATCTCAGTGGCAACACTTGATTTCACCTTAACAAGCCGTCAGACAGTTCGTATTGATGTATTGGATGTGATGGGTCGCGTGGTGAATGAAATTGCAGCGACTACACTTGATGCAGGTGAATATCAATTTGAATTACCTTCAGGATTAGCAGCAGGATTGTATAGTGTTCGTTTGAATGCTGACGGATATGTTACTTCCAGAAAAATAATGATTAACAAATAAAAAAATAAAATGCCGGTGAATTACGATTGTAATCACCGGCATTTTTAAAACATAAGCTGAAGTTTTATAAAATAAAATCACAACTCTGAAAATGAAAAAATTACTACTTGCAGTATTCCTGATGGCCGCTGTATTCTCTTCGGTCAACGCACAACAATATCGCCCGTGCGATACTGATGAAATGGTTAGAAAGGCCAAATTACAGGATCCGGGTTATGCGCAAAGAATGGCGCAGTTGCACCAACAAACGCTGCAATTCATTCAACAGCAGGGAAATCAAAAAACTTCCGGCACTATTCTGTATACTATTCCGGTAGTATTCCATGTAATTCACAATTACGGTTCAGAAAATATTTCTAAGGCTCAAATTGAAGATGCTGTTGACATCCTGAATAAAAGCTTTCAGAAACTTTATGCTGATAGTGTATTGATTGCTCCCGCTTTCCAATCTATTATTGCTGATGTTCAGGTTCAGTTTCGTTTGGCTCAGTTAGATCCTAATGGAAATTGCACCGACGGAATTACACGCACCGTTTCATCACAAACTTATGATGCCGACGATGGTGTGAAAGCTTTGATAGGATGGCCAAATGAGAATTATTTCAACATTTGGGTTGTTGCTAATATCGCAAGTGGTGCAGCAGGATATGCTTACTTCCCCGGTATTTCAGGTGCTATTGATGGTGTTGTGATCCGCTCCGATTATGTGGGAAGTATTGGTACCAGCAATGGTTCCAATTATTCAGCACGTTCACTTACACATGAAGTTGGTCACTACCTGAATCTTCCTCACACCTGGGGAGGAACTAACAACCCAGGACTTCCACAAAATTGCTCTGATGATGATTTTGTTGCAGATACCCCAAATACAATTGGAGTTGCAAATTTCTCCTGTGACCTGACTCAGGTTACATGTGGTACTTTGGATAACGTTCAAAATTATATGGACTATGCAAGTTGTCATTATATGTTTACTGAAGGACAAAAGGCAAGAATGCATGGCGCACTTAACAGTGGTGCAAGCGACAGAAATAACTTACACACTCCTGCAAATTTAATTGCCACCGGAACCAACGATGGGTTTGTTGGCGGACCATGTGCTCCTCAGGCCGATTTTGGAACTGCAATCAAATATATCTGCACCGGCACAACATTAACATTTACTGATATGTCGTGGAAAGCTGCTCCAACCAGTTGGGCATGGGATTTCCCGGGTGGAAGTCCTTCAACATCTCCTGATCAGAATCCGGTAATTACATACAATACTCCCGGAGTTTATGATGTTACACTTACTGTTTCGAATGCAGGTGGAAGCAGCTCTGTTACCCGCTCGCAGATTATTGTTGTAAGTGATGCAGTGGGCGCTCAGGCTGTTCCTTTTGTTGAAAATTTTGAGAACACCGGTCCAATTCCTTCAGGAAGTAACTGGATGATCGAAAATGCTACCGGAAATGCATGGGGCTTATCAACTGCAGCTGCTGTGAGTGGTTCAAATTCTATGCGACTGGTAAATCATTCCGGAAATCCGAATGGTACTGTTGATGCCTTTGTAACTCCGGGATACAACTTCACAAATATTGTTAATGCCGGAATGACATTCCAATTAGCATTCGCCGCACGTAGCAGTGCTTCATCAGATCAGTTGAAAGTTTATGCTTCCAGCAATTGTGGACAAAACTGGAATATCCGCTATACCAAAACAGGATTAACCTTATCAACTGCCGGAATCTTATCTGCTGCATTTACACCAAATGGTTCTTCACAGTGGAGACTTGAAACCGTGAACTTAAACAGCGTTTCATACAATAACAAACCAAGTGTGAGATTTAAATTCGAGTACACTCAAAATACCGGAAACAATATTTATATCGATGATATCAATGTAACCGGAGTATCGAATGTAGGAATTCAGGATGTGGAATTCCTTGCAACAGTTGCCGTGTTCCCGAATCCTTCTGCAGGCTTAACAAATATCAATTTCAGCTTAGCAGAAAGCGCTGAAATGACTATTGAAGTTACCGATATTGCAGGAAGAGTTGTTCAAACAATTGAGAACAACAAATTGCAGGCCGGACAGCACAATTATACATTTGGTGAAAGTTTAAATAGCGGACTTTACTTCGTAAGATTTGTTGCCGATGGCAATGACCTTACTCAGAAAGTTGTAATCACTAAATAATATCTGATTAATGTCTGCTGCTGCAACGCAACGAAAAACATTTGCTTTATCGATGAAGTACATCATTTATGCTTCACCGGAAAAATTGTTTGACGCACTTACCAAAGAAGCACTGATTAGTGAATGGTGCGATGGCGGAGGCAAAATGGAGCCAAAAGTTGATGGCAATTTTGAACTCTTTGATGGTTGGGTGAAAGGAAAAGTGGTTGTATTTGATCCAAAGAAAAAAATACTGTCCTATACCTGGAAACCGGGAGAATGGGACAAAAAAACGGCCCCTTCGCTGGTAACCTGGCAAATAAAGCCCAATTCTGCCGGCAGCGAAGTACAACTCGACCACACAGGATTTCCTTCTCAGGAAGAAGCTGATAAGCATTATGATGGGTGGACAGATTATGTGTTTGAGCCTCTTAATGATTACTTTATCAGATAATTAAAAATATTTAACTTGAAAAAAGGCTGCTTAAGGGCAGCCTTTTTTATTGAACTCACCTCAACCACTTAAATTCTATGTTCCCGAATTTGGATAATACCCACAATAACCCTAATTTCGCACCTCAGAATTTAAGTATCTGAAAATAGTTGGGGCCTATAGCTCAGTTGGTTAGAGCAACAGACTCATAATCTGTGGGTCCTTGGTTCGAGCCCAAGTAGGCCCACCCTTGAAGCAGATAAAGCCTCGCCTAACCGGCGGGGCTTTCGCGCTTCAGGGTGTGGGTGTCAGGTAAATAACTCTAACTGCAAACCAAAGGTTGAAGTATTTCCTTCTTTAAATTTCTGAAAAATTAATATTTCACAAATTTCTTCATAATAGAAGTATTGCCGGCTGGCCTTAAAAAGTAAACTCCCGCAGCAAGATGTGATATGTTGAATGTATTTATGAAGTTTGTTTCCGTTGAATTTTTACATTCAATGGTTTGTATTTTTTGACCATAAACAGAGAATAATTCTAATGATAGTGTATTGGGAAAGCTATGTTTGAATTCAATATTTAAATGAGTGTTAGCAGGATTGGGATATATATCGAACTTGAATAAATTCTCCGGCTCATGATTGCCGGTGAATAAAACAATATTTGTAGTTGCAATGTTGGTTGCAATGGGATTATTGAAATCGAAATAAATGTAAGCCTTGTTGGATATACTATCGCCAACCGGTAAATTTGGTTTTGGTTTTATTTTGTAACGGATGAATCCGTGGCTTTGAGGTTCGTTGGTGCTGCTGTCAGCAAGTAAAATGTTATTAAATTGGAATTGCATATTCCGCTCCCAGGGGATCCAGAAAGCATTCATTGGATGAGAGGACGCTACAATCTCAAGCGAATTTAAGTCTAATCGTGTTGTATCTATTGGATCTAAAATTTTTACAGTGAACGCAGTATCGTTACCTGTATTCTGAAAACGAATAGTGTATTCCAATTCCGGTGGGTTTTGGGTTTCAAAATCATATATAAAATTCCTATTAACTAAGATATCATTGGGATCGTATGAGCCTATTGTAAGTGTTTCAAAAAAAGCCGTGTTACATGCCGGATTTGCATCACCCAAAACAGGAAGTATGGTAGCTCCAGTTATGATTAACGAACCAATTGGCAATCCTATGTTTACATTTACTGTTACAAGAATTTGTCCGGTTTGAAAGGGTGTTAAATTTCCAATAGAAAACACTACTGAATCAAGAAATATTGACGTTGGTGATAGAGAAGATGAAACAAAACTAACATTGGAATCTATATAAAAAACAACTGTAGCATTTATTGTTGTTGTGCCTAAATTAGAATAATCAATTAAACAAGACGTATTAAAACCTGAACGAAAAGGACCGGTTGGTGTAATGTTTAAACATAAATCATCAAAGCTACTTGTTGCCTGCATAGCAAAATCATTCCCTGCAATTGTTTGTTGATTCCCCGAAAAATAAACATTGTGTGAAGATGGAACAGGGGCAAAATATCCATTATAAATTCCGGTTGAAACTTCGTAATTACCGGAATCTGGTACTGTTATGAAGTACTCCCCGTCAGCGTCTGTAAATCCTATTACACCGGTAGAAGATTCAGCTATATTGCGGTTTTTAAGGCCTAAGTCCATTGGGCCAAAAATATTATCTTGGTCCAAATCCATAAATACCTTACCTCCAATGGTATTGTGTTGATCTGATATCTTGAAAACCCAATAATCCCCCAAACCATAGGAGTTTTCAGTTTTGTCACCCGAAATATTGGATGAGGAAGAAGCCCCACAAATGATATTTCCATCCAATGTTGGAATTACTGAACCGATGCCCTCACCATCTATTCCTCCAATTATATTCTGATATATAATTTTTCCATCAGGGCTCAACTTTAATAGCCAAATATCCCCACTACCAATCGGATTCTCAGTTTGATCCCCAGATATCACAAAAAGTCCATATCCCCCGCAAACAATATCGCCACTTGGTAAGCAAATAAGAGTCATTAGGTTATCACTCAATTCACCTCCTAAAGTGTTTTCCCAGCTGATAATTCCTGAAGAATCTAATTTAACTACCCAATAATCATAATACCCGGAAAATGAACTAAGATTATTCTCAGATTTATACTGTGAACTGTCCGATTGTGACACCCCCCCACAAATTATACCTCCATCGGGTGCTAAGGATAATTCGCGTAACAAATCCATCTTCAAACCGCCTATCGCTTTTTGCCAAATAATATTACCCATTGAATCAAGTCTAACAATATAATAATCGTATAACCCTAAGCAAACTTCTGTTTTATTGCCAGAAACTGGGGAGTTTGAATGACCTCCAACTACAAAACCTCCATCAGGCATAATTATTATGGAAGCCGTGGATTCAGAGGCACTACCGCCAATTACTTTTTGCCATTGTATATTAGCTAGCGAATCTATTTTAACTATCCAATAATCTCCACCTCCATAAGAATTCTCCGTTTTATCTCCTGAAATCATGGATAAGGAACAAGACGCCAAAATATACCCCCCATCTGAAGTTGGTTTCATGTCAACAAGCAGATCATCGCTACTTCCGCCGATTGTCTTTTGCCATTCAAGAGTGCCATTGGAACTTAATTTCACAATCCAAATATCCAAGCCTCCTTTGCTATTTTCGGTTTTTTCTCCGGAGCTATCCGATTCCGAATATCCTCCGATCAAAAATCCACCATCAGGAGTTTCAATTGCTGCAAATGGTCTATCCTCCAAAGTACCACCAATAGTGTTCTCCCATTGCAATTCACCAATTGAGGATAACTTAACTATCCAAAAGTCTTCTCCACCATAACAATTTTCTGATTTAATACCCGAGGTATTTGAAAAAGAACCGCCACAACAAATATATCCTCCATCAGAAGTAGAACTGATTATATTCAAACCATCGCCAGCTGAACCTCCCAGCGTTTTCTGCCACAATATTTCCTGGGAAACACATTCAAAGGAAAAGACAAAAAAAAGTAGTGCAAATAATGGAACTTTGATAGGAATCATTTTGGTTAATGTAATGCCTAAAGGTAGAAAATAAAAGTTTTTATCGTCTAGAACTGATAAAAATTAGTTAAAAATTGAAAGTATATACTTTGGTATTGGTAACATTTTTTAAAGTTAACATTTGAATCATTTCTGCACAAAATAGCAAATTGATGAGTAGGGAAAAATATCCATGCATCTGTATATCAATGCATTAGATGTTATACCCACCTAATCCTTTACCTGTTTAATGAAATGGACAAGAAGGTCATTAGTCAGCCATGATTATCCAGAAGGTAAATGATAAAAGCGCCGTAATTTTGACTTTAAGCTGGAATTTGAACCATACAAATTAGTCTGTGGGGCATTCTCCGCCATGCAATATGTTTTAAGTTCGAAGCGGTTCGATAAACCTCATACTCTGCTTCAGGCGTGAATTTTTACGGTTTCATGGGGTTTCAATTCCATTTAAGTTAAGTCCCAATTTCGCAATTCCCTCCCTTTTGCATAACTTTGATAAAATGTTCTAATCAAATGATACGAATCGTAGTTTTCATTAGCTTTTTGCTCCTTGTCACCAAATGTGTCCAATCACAAAATTATATTCAACAGTATCCTATCAATGCAATTGTTGATAATGCCGGGAATTTCACCCGAAATATTTTTTCCTTATTACTAAGTTTTGCAACCCAGTCATAACACAATCATGAAAAAATTTGTATTCGTCTTCGCGCTGCTATTCCATTCAGCAATTTCTTTTTCCAACTACTGGCATCCCTATCCTATCAATGTTGTAATAGGGACAAATGGAACGCAGCAACGTCTTGAATTATCGGTTTGGGATTCGGTATTGGGATCATGGCAATATTATAATACACCTTTTTATAATTCAAGTATTGATACCACTTTTAGCTCCTCTGAAATAGTTGCTTTAAAAACTTATTTTCCTCCCAACCTTTATGATCGCGACTCCATTTATGGCTTCATCACTTACGATCCGGTTTTGCACTTATTCAGACCCTATTTAAGTTCTAATCCTGACCCTGATGTACCGGGAGCTTCGGTATATGTGTATGATAACGTAGTTGAAATCATAGTCGAATGTTGCGAATTTTATGACCCTTGGAATGGTTCTTACTATGATATTAGTGCACAAGCTTATATTTATGATATCAACCTACATGCATGGCAGGGAGGAGAGTTAGAATCAGGGTATGGTGCTGATAAAGCCAGCGTAAGTTTAAACCTTGGAATTGCAAGTTATATTACATTTGAATACAATAACCAAAATTGGAATCCGCGTGAAGGTGTCTTTTTTTACACCCCATCAATAGGCCAATTTAAAGGTGTTGGATTTTCAGATGCAGTGAATGGAATGTCTGGCAATCAGGATTTACTATATTGCCAATATCAACAATTCATTAACAATAACATCTCAGCCAATTGTGTTTATAGTCCACACTCCGGCACCTTTTATGGTTTTGTCAGATCAAGTCCAGGAATTGATTTGTTAAATGGAGGGATGACTTATCAATCTTACCCCGATTCAAATTTAAGTTATATTACTGTGTTCGATGACTTTTCAGGTGAAATGAAAATAGATTCAATTGATCACCCAATAACAAAAGTTAAAATTAAAAATCGGGTTGCAGCATATGTTGATACAACCGTTTCTCCATCGGTTGTACATTATCAGGTTTTCAGTCCAACACTTTATGATTGGGTAAAAGATTCCTCCCTCTCAACAAATGGCGTTTCAACTCTTAATATTATTGATGGGACAGTACACTGGACAGATAGTATAGGTAATCAATATAAAGCAGGGTACAATGATACTCTTGGTTGGGGAGCTTTCGATACTCCTTTGCAACTTATGTTTCAGGTCACTGACTTATTCCCGACCATGGGAGTCCCGCTTATTTTTGTGCGTGATTATTCTATTGGCACAGATAGTGCGCGTTTCCATTTTGGTGATGGTTATTCTACTACCTATAGTCAAGGATCCGCCTGGCATCAATACAAAATAAATGGTTCATATGGTTCAACTGCAAATGATACTTTTAATATTTGCATGGAAACATTTACAGGATCTGGGATACAGACCGCATGTAGAGCTCATTCATTCACAACTCCTTTGCAAGGAGGAATAGCTGCTGCGACAACAAATATAATTTGCTCAGGCGATTCGGTATTATTAAATCTTTCAGGGCATAATGGGCCTATTAATTGGCAAAAATTAGTCAGTTCAGGATGGGTAAATTTGACAGGGCCCGGAGCTAACTTAGATTCTGTCACAGTTCATCCTTCTGAGGAGACTTTCTACAGAGCAAAAATTGCGAACGGCACAGATGCTCCGGCATACTCCAATATATTAAGGGTTTATGTAATACCTTCAGTAATACCTGGTTTCGTCTCAGGCTTAACAACAGTTTGTAAGTATGAACAGGTTCAATATTCTGTAGATTCTATTCCGGGTGTGCTAAGCTATATCTGGAATTTACCTTCAGGTTGGACTGGAAGCTCAACATATTCTTCTATTGTCGTTGTTCCGAATTCAAACGGCACAATTTCGGTCAGCGCCAATACTGTTTGCGGGACTACCTCACCACTAACAGTTAATTTATATGTGGAGTCCATTGATACATCTTTAATTTTCGATAACCCATGGCTTTCTCCAATTAACTGGGTGGATTCCACTTCCTATTATTGGTTTGATTGCACTACGGGAGCAACAGTTGGAAATGGCTTTTACTTCGAACCATCACAGTCAGGATCTTATGCCTGTGTATTTCAATACAATGGCTGCACCGATACATCTTCCTGCTGGCAAATCATTCTCAGCGGAGTAGAAAGTTTAAATTCAAATGGAAATATTTCTGTTTCACCGAATCCTACAAACAGAAATATAAAAATTAAAGGCAATGAAATGACCCCCGGATTTTATAAAATTAAACTGTCTGATGTGTACGGTCAATTGGTAACCGAACAGGATTATGTTTGTACCGGTAAAAATATGGAAACTGAAATTAATCTTTCAGAATTCTCTTCCGGAATTTTCTTTCTTCATATCGGTTCAAAATCCGGTTCCCGTGTTTTGAAGGTGGTGAAGGAGTAACACTTTCCTTTTAATGACAAATCATCTTCTTCTCATATTAAATACTGATTTTTATGGTTTTTGCTTTGAAATAACACTACAATTGACTTACATTTACTTGATTTTAAACTAAATGGCAAATATTTCTTATAAAAGATTCATGTTAAAAACAAATACTTTACTCCTACTTCTGATTATTGCCGTTACAAATGTTCATTCGCAGCCTAAATTATTAGGGAACACATCGAATGGAGGCAATCAGTTTGGATTGATATTTAAATATACTGCAGGTAATAATTCTTTCACGGAGACATACCGTCTGCAAGGAATTGCAGGATCAGGCCCACAAGAAGTGGTTCAGGTTGGAAATTATATTTACGGAGGAACATTTCAGGGAGGTGCATTTGCAAATGGAATTTTATACCGTTTTGAACCTGGAACCGGCATCTATAAAACTATTCATGATTTCAATTATTTGCAAGGCAGTCAATTTAAAGGTCGGCTGCTGCCGGCATCAAACGGAAAATTGTATGGCACAACCATAAGTGGAGGTCTGAATTCTGCCGGGACTCTGTTCGAATTTGATCTAACTTCATATACTTATACTAAACTTATTGATTTTAATCAGTCAACTTCGGGTTCAATGCCCACAGGTTATTTGATTCAGGCATCAAATGGAAAAATTTATGGGGTAGCCTCTTCGGGAGGACTATTCTCATCCGGATTATTTTCTGGAGGCACAATTTTTGAATTTGACATTACAACAAATACACTCACTAAGCTACACGACTTTAATCAGGCCGGGGGAGATTACCCTGCTGGTGGACTTTTCGAAACACCATCAGGTACATTAATTGGAGTCACAAACACAGGTGGCATAAATGATTTTGGAGTAATTTATGAATTTGATGTAACTACCAATTCTTACTTTAAAAGGTATGAATTTAACTACCAATCCGGGTATTATCCCTGGAGCACACCTATTAATTACTCTTCAACAAAACTCCTTGGCACAACAAGTAGTGGCGGAATAGGGGGAGGAACTATTTACGAATATGATTACGCTAGTTATGCCTTCACTAAAAAATATGATTTTATCACTACAATGGGAGTTGCAAGTAATTCTTCATTGATTTTAGCTTCAAATGGCAAACTCTATGGCACCTTATCATCTGGGGGAACAAATAATCATGGAAGTTTATTTGAATATGACTACCTTACTAATATATGTCAATACAAATACAATTTTAATTTAATTGCAGGAATTAATCCCAAAAGCGGATTTGTAGAATTTAGTCCCGGAAAATTGTACAGTTGTGCATCTCAAAGAGGAATTGCCTTGGGTGGAACTTTATTTGAATATGATTTTAATGCTAATACCTATTCTAAAAAACTTGACTTTTCATCCTCCGATGGTTCTAAATTCAACGGCCCATTGACATTGGCAGCAAATGGGAAATATTATGCAGGTACTTTTCATGGGGGGATTGACGATACAGGAGTTATTTTTGAATATGATTACACAACCAACAATTATGTTAAAAAAATAGAGCTGGTTGACACAACAGGGTTTTATGTCTTTGGCGCCCTAATTCACACTCCAAATCTAAAATTATACGGACATACCAAGTATGGTGGTGCAAATAATCTGGGCACGTTGTTTGAATATGATTATGTTACCAATACCTACTTGAAAAAATTTGATTTTGATCAAATATCCGGAGGTAATCCATTAGCATCATTATTATTTGCTTCAGACGGTTTTATTTATGGAACAACGACTAGTGGAGGAAATAACAGTCTTGGCACCCTTTTCCAATATGATTATGTATTAAATATCCTGACTGTTAAACATCACTTCAGTTTAAACTACGGTTACGATTCCTATGGTGGCTTAATGGAAGCATCTAACGGCAAAATATATGGCATGACTAAAATGGGCGGCATTGATGATGCCGGAGTTCTTTTTGAATATAATCCGGTGTCAGGGCTATTCATCCTAAAATATGAATTTCAAGGTATAGTTGGTTCCTCCCCTGAAGGTTCATTAATTGAGACTGCTCCCGGGATACTCTATGGTATGACACGAGGAGGATCAAATGGGAATGGTGATATATTTGAATTCAATTATAATGCAGGAACAATTGTACCTAAACATAATTTCAATAATACTGATGGAAAGGAGCCTTTAGGTTCTTTATTCAAGGCTTCAAATGGTATTTTATATGGAATGACATCAATCGGTGGCCTTTATAGCAGAGGAACGGTGTTTGAATATAATAATAATACCAATAGCTTCACCAAAAAGATGGATCTCGATATGGGCACTACAGGATGGTATCCTACTTCTTCTTTTATTGAAGTAGATTGTATTAATCCCATAATAACCGCTTCTGGCCCATTATCATTTTGTCAGGGCGATAGCGTGATTCTTTCCGTGAATAGTGTTGGCGGTAGTAATATTCAATGGTACCGAAATGGTGCACCAATAGCCGGAGCTACAGGAGGTAACTATACTGCTAAATCTCCCGGGCGATATTACGTATCAGTCTCTGATCCTTACTGTGCTATCTCCGTCAATACTTCCATAATACGGGTCCGCATTCCCTGCCTTCCACCATTCGACAACCAGGACAAATTATCATCAACATTCACCGATGCAGATATTTTTCTTAACTACGATTCGAAGCAACAACAATTTGAAATTATTGCAACCGATTTGATTACTGATACCTATAATTTATTAGTTGCAGATGCAACCGGCCGCATATTAATAAACGAAAATTCCAGGATTTCAAATAATTCAATTTCCAGAAATATTGATTGCTCTGCTTTTGCCAAAGGTTTATACATTGTAAAGATAGTTGCAGGAGATAAAATTCTTTCACGAAAATTTGTAAAGGAGCGCTGAAATTTCTTTATATCAAAAAACTAGACATTTTAAAACAAGCGAGGATGTAACTAACTCCTGCTAGTTACATCCTCACATATTTTTAGTGAAAAATATTTATTTACACAAACTTTTCACTAATAAATTCCACCAGACTTTCTTTGCTCATCTCATTTGAGGTGCTAAGTTTCGTAACTGTATTCTTGTATTGAGGAGTAGCAGCCAGATAATGCATGAATTGTTCCTGTGCAACTCCGGTGCCTGTAAGGTGAAGCTCATCAACATTTTGCATGTGTGAAGTAATTTCCTTAAAAAATTTCATTTGAGAAGCTCTATCGGCATTGTTCGCTGTGTTTTCGCTGGAGTTGCTGGCACTCCCCTCCCCTTTTTCCTCGGCAATAACTATAAATTCTCCATTTCCCCCATTTACCCTACCTACAACAATGGCATGATTAGAATTTAACCAAACACCAAATTGCTTTTTGAATTTTTCAGACATATCGTTTTTTATTGTTCTACTATCAATTACCGATCCCCTTCTACTTACTTGATAGTTGTAGCTATACAGCCATCTTGATAACCACTCTCAGTTAAAATCAACCTGTTGACCGTTTTCAACAAGATGGGGAACATTTCATGGCTTTCCCACAATTTCAAAGCAAATTTCCAGTGGAACTGTTTTTGCATTGGTACTCTGACAAAAGGTTCTATAACAACAGAATACAATGAAAACCAATAAAGAAACAGGTCAGGTAACCGCAGGCAGCCATATTAGTTACTGGACGGAAACCAGCCGGCAAAATAAATATACACCATTAACAATGGATACTGAAACCGACATACTCATCGTCGGTGGTGGAATAGCAGGTTTGAGTATTGCTTATGAATTGGTAAAAGAAGGAAGAAAGGTTATTGTTGTAGAAGATGGTATAATCGGAAGTGGAGAAACAGGTCGCACAAGTGCACATCTATCTGCAGTTCTTGATACCCGATATTTTGAACTACAAACAATTTACGGTAAAGAACAGACTAAGCTTATTGCTGCCAGCCACATGAAAGCTATCGCCACTATTGAAGAAATAATAAAGGCTGAACTAATAGAATGTGATTTCAAAAGATTAAGTGGTCAGCTTTCTCTTCACGAAACCGATAAACCTGAATCAATTGCCAAAGAATATCATGCAGCATTGGAATCTGGACTGGATGTAACATTTCAGGAATTCGTTTGCCACTTTAAAAATATTACCGGTCCCTGCCTTGAATTTAAAAATCAGGCATCATTTCATCCGTTAAAATACATTAACGGACTTGCAGATGCTATTTTAAAAAGAGGTGGAACAATATATACTTCCACCCACGCTAAATCGATTGATAGTACCGGTGCGATCACAAGTGAAGGACATCGAATAAAAGCCAAACATATTGTTGTGGCAACAAATTCTCCTGTGAACAATAAATATATGATGCACTTGCACCAATTCCCTTACAGAACTTATGTTATTGGAGCATTAATCAAAAAGGATTCAGTATGTGATGCTTTATTTTGGGATACAGGTGTGCAGAAAAAAGATGCTTCATTCCAGCCATATCACTATGTAAGACTAAGCGATTACAACAATGTATTCGACCTGTTGATTTGTGGTGGCGAGGATCATCCTACAGGTTTGATTGAAGCCACTGATAATCCTGATGAAAAACTAAAATACAAAAAACTCATCCATTGGGCCAGTGAACGATTCCCAATTGAAAGTATTGCCTATGAATGGTCTGGCCAGGTTCTATATTCTTACGATTCACTTGCGTTTATAGGCAAAAATCCATTCGATCATGGCAATATTTATATTGTTACAGGCGACTGCGGAAATGGTTTGACCTATGGTATCATGGCAGGTTCAATTATTCCCGATCTTATAAATGAAAAACCGAACCTGTTTGCTGATCTCTATAAACCTTCCAGATGCAAACTATTAAAAGCAGGTAAAGTATTTCTGGATGAGTTCATTAAGGGCTTAACCGATTACTACAAAAATAAAGATTCACAAATAGTTGACTCAATAGATTCCATAGCACCGGGTGACGGCAAAATAATTGAAATAGACGGTTCGAAGTATGCTGTCTCAAGAAATAATTATGAATGGCTCGATGTTGTTTCAGCGGAATGTACACATCTTGGCTGTGTTGTAAAGTGGAACAAGGATGAAAACAGCTGGGACTGCCCATGTCATGGTAGTCGCTTTACGCAAACAGGGATTGTAATTAACGGACCTGCAAATTCAAACTTGAATCATTATAAAATTAAAGCAACGGAATTTGATAAATATAAAACTCAAATAAAAGAAACGTTATGAACCTATTCTTAAACAAAGACCGGGAAATTAAACTTGATGATTTCTCGAAACTTCACGAGCTATCTAACAAATGGAATGTTTCGCTTAATGATCTTACACGTGCAATTGTCGAAACAGGAAGCTTAAATATTAAACGACTTAAAGCACATATTAAAAATTCTAATAACAAATCCCGAGATTCTATAATATGGATGTATCAGGGAATGCGAATCATTAGATAATTGCAGACAATGGGTTTTAAAATGAATCCCTTTCTGAAAAAGGTCAGATCCAGGCATCTGAAATTGGCCTTTGCCGAAAGTATGACATGTGGTCTGGTATCACATAAATTAAATACGATCAGAGGTACCGCAGATATATTTTCCGGATCAATTATATGTTATGATAAAAACGTGAAAATTTCATTATTAAAAGTGTCCCCATTGTTAATAATCAAATATTCTCCGGTTTCAAAACAAGTTACTGAAATGCTTGCGCGGAATTTATCACATTTGATTAAAGCAAACATATATGGTGCAATAACCGGATTAGCAACTTCGGACGCTGTAGCCCGACATCCCAAAGGAACTGTATTTTTATCAGTTTACAATGGCACTAAAGTAAAAACTATTAAGAAGGTATTTCGTGGTACTCCGCTACAAATTAAGAAAAAAGCAGTTAAAGAAATGTTTCAATTGATAGATTCAGTAATTAAATAATCCGATTACTTCCTATCAACAATCAAATCCTCCATGTTAATTTTTTTGTTGTGAACAACTAGATTTAAACTCTTTACAAAACGAAACAATTTAGTCCAGCTAATTGGTACTTTAAACTTCCGAACCCGCGTTTCGTCAGAATCAGAATCACTTTTAGGAGCTTCATTGTCTAAAGCATATACTGTAAGTATCGGTTTACTTCCCGACACGTAAAGTTTTAATGCAACCGGCTCAAATCTGTTAGTGTCTAATCCAGGAACAACCGTATCAAATAAACTTACTGATGTATCATCATAAAAATCCATTGATGCAGATCCTGTTAAATCGTGTTCACGTGTTTCGAATGGTTGAGTTTGATTTTTCATATGTTATTTTATTAGTCATTTCCTACACATAAAAATTGATACCAAACTCAATAAGTATTTGATTTGTCGTATATTACAAGTTTTGGTTTTGAGAATTGCGGAGATTTTTCCCTATAGAAATCGCACTAATCGCAAATGGATACACACCATGAGCAACTACAGAAAAAATAAACATTAAATTAAAGTATGATTTCGATCTATCTTGGCGGGTATACAGATTCCTGGTGTAAAATGGCACAATTGTTCCATTATAATTTGATATATAAATACAGGATTATTAAAATCCGGAAATCATGAAAAAGCAGAAATCAAAATCGAATCTCACCGATATTTCAAAAAGCGGTGAAAAGGGAAAAGAGAAATTTCAAAAACACCTTGATAAGCCATATATCAGTAAAAACTATATTGGAACCGACAAGTTACTGGATAAGGTTGCACTAATTACAGGTGGAGATAGTGGCATTGGAAGAGCTATTGCTTTACACTACGCCAGAGAAGGAGCAAACATTGCAATAGTTTACCTTAAAAGTAATGAAGATGCATTAGAAACTCAAAATCTGGTTGAAAATGAAGGTGTCAAATGCTCACTAATAAAAGGAGATATCAGTTCAGTAAAATTTTGCAAAATTGCCATTCAACAAACATTTAAAAAATTTGGCAGAATAGACATCTTGGTTAATAATGCCGGAATGCACGAAGATTCCCCTTCGATCGAAGAAATCGAACCAGAACAAATTCAAAAGACTTTTGCAGTCAATACATTCCCATTATTTTATTTCACTCAGGCTGCACTTAAATACATGAAACCAGGAAGTACAATAATAAATACAGCATCCGTAGTTGCTTATCGGGGAAGCGATCATTTATTAGATTATTCCGCTTCAAAAGGTGCTGTAGTAACATTCACCCGTTCACTTGCACAAAATTTAGCGAAGAAAAAAATCAGAGTTAATGGTGTAGCGCCTGGTCCAATCTGGACACCACTTGTTGTGCATGCGTTTACTAAATCGCATCTCGAAAAATTTGGTAAGGATACATACTTAAAAAGAGCCGGATATCCACAGGAAGTTGCTCCTGCTTATGTTTGGCTTGCAAGCAATGAAAGTTCATACATCACCGGGCAAATGATTCATGTAAATGGTGGTGAAATAATTAACGGCTAACAAAAAATCAATAGAACTTTTTAAGTATTTCCTCCCTTTCCTGAGGGGGAACTGAAGGAATTTGCGGATTAAAAGGAGGTGGATTATCGATACGAGTTGGATCATTTTGTCCAGGCTCTTCAATTCGGGTAGGGTCAACTTTTGAAGGATCATTCGCTGGACCTGGTTTAGTAGGATCAGGATTATGATCAGGTTTTGCAGGAATGTCTTTTTCGGGTCTTTGTGGCTCTATTTGCATGATAGTAGGTTTTAGCAGTATAAATGAACCTCCGGTTTTTACACCGGAGGTTGTGTTTCGGTTAGTTGCTTTCCTTTCGCCGGCATTATCCGGTTCAAGTTTTTAGGATGTTTTCTCAGACCTCAGTATTGAAATCACTCCTAAGCAAAAAACGTTTACGTTTATCTTATATACATATCTATGCCAGAATTTTGCTGCATTGATTTCCCATTAAATAAGCTAAAATTTAGAGGAAATATTTTCATACCAGGAATTATTTTCCCCATACTGGCTAAAAAAAGTAGTTCTCAAGAAATATAAACCTACTAATTTCCGGCTATGATTATTTTTCCATTATAAATCTTCTGATCACTATTAAAAACATTCACCAGATAATAACCGTCAGCCAAATGACTTAAATTCATTTGCAGTAAACTGGAACCTGCTGTATACTTATGCAATACTTTTCCGGTAATATCCGAAATAATAACCACATCACCTGCAGATCCACCTTTTACATTTACAATTCCTTTGGATGGCACGGGGAAAATCGTTCTTTCGTTCTTCAGGATAGTTTCAATCCCTGTTGCATTATCCGGAAACGTTAACTTCCATATTTTAGGAATATTTGGACCACCAGGATATCCATTTTCAATTACGTAAAGTACATTCCCAACAAGTGCAGCATCGACCGGACTCTTAAATCCGGATGCTATTCTTGTAGTTGAGATTATGTAATCACTAAATAAAGGATCGAAAGTGAATTTCATTTGAAGCAAGTCTTCACCAACATCCAATGCAGGTGCCAATCCATAACCAGAAACATATCCAGATGAATCGGAACATCCCATTGTATAACCAAGTACAAATCCATCCCCGGTATAATTTCCACCTAATGCATCTGTTTGATCGAAAACCAATCCTAATGGTGATTTATGAGAAGTAAATGTTCGGATTTGATAACCCGGAGTGCTGCTTACATCAATTACGTTACCGGTTGCAGGACTTCGCCAAGTGTCTGCATCGGGACCGGAATTACGAAGTCCTTGTGTAATTACCAATCCCGGAGGCATCTGAGGATAACCCGGATCATTATAAAAAAAATTATTTTGCCAGGCTAAACAACCATGGTTGATCAGCAAGTCAGTAGTAGGGTCATATGATAAAGTTTGCTGTCCGGTAAAATTACCACCCATCACCCATGGGAATCCATAATGGTGACCTTGTTGTATCCAATTCAATTCATCCGGATCATCGCGGTCTCCGGAATTTTCAACTGCAAATAGATTTCCATTTTTATCGTATGCAACATCAAAAGCATTTCTAAAACCTCTTGCATAAACATAACCGGAAGCACTCAACCAGGCTGAATCATTTTGTAATATTAAATTATTAGCTGTTACCGGCAGCCTGAAAATCGAAGAAGTCAACGGGACTTCTCTATATCCTGGAAACATACCACCAGAAACCTGAACCTCACCATGATCGGTCCGGGAACCACTGCATACTATTATTGAATCTTTAGATGGATTTAAACAAAGTCCACTGAAAGCATGGTCAAACAAATGAGCCGAGCTTGCATAAGGTTCTGTGGTCATTAAATTACTCCACAACCACGTACCATTAACCTGCAATTGTCCCCTGGCAACTATCCCATGTCCGGGAACTCCTGCTTCCTTATAATTTCCACTCAAATAAATGGTGCTGTCACTTATTGCAAGTCCCTGCAAATAATTAATTCCATGATCAGCATCTGTTGCTATTAAAGCATCTGTTGCCGGCAGACCAGGCTCCTGATCGATCCGATAAACATCGCCGTTAAACGAAATATAGTATAAATGACCATCACCATCACATTTCGCAATACGAACAGCCATAGGCTGAACATCCATAAGTTGCTCATGCTGAATGTCAGGATTCATAATTATTGCTTGTCCCTCACTGGAATATGTGTGAACCAAAAATGGTAATATCAGAAAATAAAGCTCCTTACGTATCATGTTCTTCAGGTAAATTAATTGGTAACCATCAGATTAAATTAAACTAAATCATGAATAGTCAGCCATAAATATGACAAACACCACTATATGTATGGTCAATGCACTTTCCTGATAGGTCAATCCTTTGTATCTTTGAACCCTTACCAGTGACCAGTTATCAGTGATCAGTTATCAGTTATCAGTTATTATTAAACAGTGATCAGTAATCAGTGATCAGTAATCAGCTTGACCTCAAGTGAGTTTACTCTACTTCAGAGTTACATCTTCTTACATAATTCTTCTTACCTCATCCATGAAAAACATCATCTTCGACCTCGGAGCAGTAATAATCGATATTAACTACAACTTCACTGCAGAAGCATTCAAAAGAATCGGGGTTACCAATTTTGATGAACTTTATTCAAAAAAGAAACAGGATCATTTTTTTGATGATTTTGAAACCGGTCATTTATCGAACGATCAATTTCGTACAGAAATCCGCAAACACATTTCTCATGAAATAACGGATCAACAGATTGATGATGCCTGGAATGCCATGCTAATTAATATTCCAGTTTCAAGAATGAAATGGCTGCAGAGTTTACGCCCACAATACCGCATTTTTTTACTCAGCAATACCAACCGTATTCATGTAAAAGCATTTTCTAAAATCATCTCCGATACACATGGTGAGGGAACATTCGAAAGTTGTTTCGATAAAATTTATTTGTCATGTAATATCGGTTTAAGAAAGCCGAATGCTGAAATATTTGATCTGGTTGTTAAAGAAAATAATCTAAATTTAGTAGAAACGGTTTTCATCG
Source organism: Bacteroidia bacterium (assembly GCA_016788065.1). Taxonomy (GTDB): domain Bacteria; phylum Bacteroidota; class Bacteroidia; order AKYH767-A; family OLB10; genus JADKJB01. The sequence goes on from JAEUTI010000051.1 coordinate 166,341, forward strand.
ACGATTCACCTCAGCATATCGAAGGTGCTGAAAACTATGGTTTAACTGCATGGCATCTTAAGGATGGGGATACCGTTGAAAATTTAATGACTAAACATTTAAGTCTGTAGCGGAATTGAAACAAATTTAACTAAGTCGTAGTTATCTGTATTATTCAAAACATATCCTCTCACTATATCTTTTTTCACCATTCTGTAGTACTGTCAGGAAATAATTTCCTGCAGGGAAACCTGCACGATCCAGCTCAACACTTTTCTCATTCTCTCCTACTCTTCTGCTAAATACAATTTCACCCAAAGCATTATGTAGCTGAATAATTTGCGAACCAGATTTGTCCGATTCATCCAATTTCAAATAATATTTCTCTTTTACAGGATTCGGATATACACTGTATGTTAAAGAAGCTACCTCAACTTTGATTATCTCACTGTATTCATAATTTCCATCATAATCATTTTGGCGAAGCCTGTAATAATTAAGTCCTTGTAATGGAACTACATCAGTGAAATTATAATTGGAGTAAGAAGTTGTGCTTCCTGTTCCATCAACAAGACCAATAGTTTCAAAATTTTGTCCATCAGCACTTCTCTGAATTTCAAAAAAATCATTGTTAACTTCTGATGCGGTTGTCCATGTGCATTTCACTAATTTATTTTCAGAAGTTGTTGCAGAAAAATGTACCAATTCTACCGGTAGCGGCTCATTCCATATGTAGTAACTATTCCAGGTTTTTACCGAAGCATTAAACAACCATAACCTTTGATTGGTATATCCTACTCTATAGGATGCCGATGTAACAGCGCTTGCAGGTAATTGTGTTACTCCGGTCAATGCTCCGGTTACCCTGTCAAATAGGTAGATTCGTTTAGCGGTATAATCGAGCAAGGCAATTTCATAGCCAACTTGACCGGTGTACATAATTGTAATTTGGTTCACCGTCGTAAATGAAACACCGGTTAACGGAATAGTCCCAACTAATAAAGCAGTATTTCTATCATAAACATACATTTGACCACCGAAGCAAAATAAAACCGTATTTGTTTTGAAATCATATGCACCACAAGATTGAGCATTTGGTTGATTCAATCCTGTGAAAAGCATAGTAAAATTTCTTGTTGCGTTGCTTGAACCATTCAATTGAATCGTACTCCAACCAATTGAACTGAAACAATTTCTTTCCAGTTGATTTAAATTTGGATTCCACCAAATACCTCGTGAGTCTATCCCTGCCGTATCCTGAAATACTGATAGCCCACCAGTTTCATTCCAGGTTTCGATAGGAAAATTAATGTTTCCTACCCTAATTGAATAATACTTTTTTGCTGACCAATTATAAGTAATTGTTGTATTAGAGACTGCAGCTGCGTTGGAAAAAACTAATGAGTCGGCCATGGGCACTGCATTAACTGCAGGTGTTTTTTGACTAACCCCAATTTGCCACATTAGAACCAATAATAATATGAAAATTAATTTAACTTTATACATGACAGACCATCTTTTATTGTGAGCAGAATTTAGACTGCAACAAAACTCCAATATATCTGAATGATATAACATACCCCAAAAGGGGTAATTTGATCAAATAAGGTCGATTTATCTCATTTCATATACCCCAAATGGGGCATATATCTTGAAAATAAATAACCAGAAGCCGAAAGCGAAAACCCTAAAAAGAGCCGAAGGCGAAATCCACAAAGAGCCGAAGGCGACAAAAATAACCCAAGAGCCGAAGGCGAAAACCCAAAAAAGAGCCGAAGGCGACATAAATAACCCAAGAGCCGAAGGCGAAAACCCAAAAAAGAGCCGAAGGCGACAAAAATAAGCAGGAGCCGAAGGCGATTAAAAAATTAACCACCTAATTAACTACCTAATTAACCACTTAATTAACTACCTAATTAACCACTTAATTAACCACCTAATTAACTACCTAACCTCCTGACACAACTCAATCAAAACTCCATTCGTTCCTTTAGGATGTAAAAAACAAACCAGTTTATTATCGGCACCCGGCTTAGGTTCTTTATTCAGTAAAACAAATCCTTCTCCTTCCAACCGTTTCATTTCAGCCACAATATCTTCAACATCAAAAGCAATGTGATGAATTCCTTCACCTTTCTTTTCAATAAATTTTGCAATGGGACTATCAGGATTGGTTGCTTCGAGTAATTCGATTTTATTTTCTCCTGTCATGAAAAAAGAAGTTGACACCCCCTCCGATTCTACCACCTCCATTTTATAGGGCTCCTTATTAAATAATTTCGTGAAAAGCTGATTGGAAATTTCCAGACTTCTAACGGCTATGCCTATATGCTCAATTTTTTTCATCAGTTGAATTTGGTTTTTCCGGTGTGGTATAAATGTATCGTATGGTAACTGGTGGCGGCTCCGGCTTAACCTCCACATGTTCGGGTGCTGGTGGTAAAGTTACTTGTGTAGTGGGAATTTTCCAATAGGCATCGGGACCATCATCCACATCATCGTCATTACCTTCTTTTTCCCATTCATATATTTTGCGTTGCGGTCCTTCTTTACGATAAACAATAGCGAATAAAATTCCTGCAAAAGCACCAAATAAATGAGCTTCCCACGAGATGCCCTTAAATAATGGGAAAACTCCCCATACCATCCCGCCATAGAGGAAAACCACCAATAGAGAAAGGGCCATCAACCTGGCTTCCCTTCTAACCACACCACTTAAAAACAGAAATGTAGTCAATCCATATACGAGTCCGCTGGCACCAATATGATACGATTCCCGGCCACCGATCCACAACCATATCCCGCCAAGGAAAAAAATACCGGCAAACACCCTATACGCCATTGCTTTATAGAAATAAAACAATCCCGATAAAAGCACCAGTAAAGGAAGGGAATTGGATATCAAATGCTTCATGTCACCATGAATAAACGGACTGGTTATCACACCTTTAAGTCCGCTCCAGGTTCTGGGAAGCACCCCATACTCTGTAAGTAGATACCCCGATTGGATCTCAAGCCACTTCACCAGCCAAAATGCAGCTACTAATGCCAACCCCGGCAAAAAGCTCTTTATCATTCTCTTGACTTCCTGATCCATCTTTTAAATTTGATATTTCAGCTGCACTAAAACCATTCCATGAGGTTGGGATACAATCATTCTAACACCAAATGGCAGTAAAAGTCTCATTTCATCACACAATTTTCTGCCCATTCGACAGAAACCTGCCAACATTCGGTATTTTTGAGGCATGAACGATACCATGAAGATCAGCAAAAAAGCGGACTTCACCGGACATACCGGTTCGGTTTATGCTTTATCACCAGCATTAAATACATCAAATTTCCTGTCTGCAGGTGGCGATCGCATTATTGCTGAGTGGGAGCCCGGTAATCCGGAAAATGGAAGTGTTGTTGCCCGAACTACTGAAATTATTTATTCGCTGCTCAAATTACCTCAACAGGAATTGTTGTTAGCGGGACAAGCAACCGGTGGCATTCATGTGGTGAATTTGAACTCACGTAAAGAAGAACGATTACTGCAATATCACAAGTCTCCGATTTTTGATTTGGTTCATGCACCTAAAAGCAATTTAATTTTTTCCCTTGGCGGGGATGGTACACTCGGCGTGATCAATGAGCATGATTTGTCATTAAAAAGAATTATACAAATTGGTGATGGTAAGCTTCGTGTTGCTGCGATTCATCCACAAGAACAAATGGTGGCAATTGGTGTTGCCGATGGAAGCATTGCAATTTTTTCGTTACCTGACTTAAAGCTTATTCACTTATGGCAAGCGCATCAACCCGGATTTTCTGTGAATGCATTAACGTTTAGCCGGGATGGGAAACAATTATTCAGCGGTTCCCGCGATGCTCATTTGCAAGTTTATGATGTGACAGCTAATTATAAAATGACACAAAAAATTCCGGCTCATAATTATGCCATTTATTCTATTGTCCTTCATCCGACAGAAAATATTTTTGCTACCGGCAGCCGCGATAAAACGATAAAAATATGGGATGGTACCACTTTTGAAGTTATCAAACGTATCGATAAAATTTCAGATAGCGGTCATGTTAATTCCGTTAATAAATTACTCTTTCTTGCTGATGGCTTACTGCTTTCGGCAAGTGATGACCGCTCAGTAATGGCTTGGGAATTCCGGTGATGCCATTTATTTAATATCTTTGTAACAATGAACCAAAACCTCGACCCCAGAGAAGACGCATTGCAAAATGTGGATCGTGAGATGGAAAAAGTGCTCAGGCCCCTTGAATTCGGTGATTTCACCGGACAAGCGAAGGTGGTTGAAAATCTCAAGGTTTTTGTCAAAGCAGCGCAGTTAAGATCCGAATCATTAGATCATGTACTGTTACATGGACCTCCCGGTTTAGGTAAGACTACGTTGGCAAATATTATTGCCAATGAGCTTGGTGTAAATATTCGAATTACGTCCGGACCTGTACTCGATAAACCCGGTGATCTTGCAGGATTACTTACTAACCTGGAACCGAATGATGTTTTATTCATCGACGAAATTCATAGGTTGAGCCCTGTAGTTGAAGAATATTTATATTCTGCCATGGAAGATTTCCGAATCGATATTATGATTGATGCCGGACCCAATGCACGTTCAGTACAAATAAAATTAAACCCGTTTACTTTAGTTGGTGCTACTACCCGATCGGGATTACTTACTGCACCATTACGTGCACGCTTTGGAATCAATTCCCGCCTCGAATATTATGATGCGAAACTGTTGCAACTAATTGTACTGCGTTCTTCTGACATCCTCAAAATTACTATTGATGATGCAGCAGCTTATGAAATTGCCCGACGCAGCCGGGGAACACCACGTATTGCAAATGCCTTACTAAGAAGAGTCCGCGACTTCGCACAAATTAAAGGCTCCGGTCATATTGATATTCCTATTGTTGACTATTCATTGAATGCACTTAACGTGGATGCTCATGGTTTAGATGAAATGGATAATCGCATTCTGACTGTAATCATCGATAAATTTAAAGGAGGCCCTGTTGGTATCAACACCATTGCAACCGCTGTTGGTGAAGAAGCAGGAACGATTGAAGAAGTATATGAACCTTTTTTAATTATGGAAGGGTTCCTCACACGTACTCCCCGTGGCAGGGAAATTACCGACAAAGCATATAAGCATCTTGGTAAGAAAAGAAGCGGTCCGGCAGGAAGCCTGTTTGATTAAGAATTAAGGATTAAGAATTAAGGATTAAGAATTAAGGATTAAGAGTTAAGGATTAAAATGAGATGTGAGCGTTGCTATTTTGAATAACCGATGACATCAACTGCTACAAGTCTTATAAAATCTGAAGCAAAACGACTTGGATTCTCACACACGGGAATTTCTTCCGCTTGTTTTTTGGAACAGGAAGCGCCTCGGCTGGAACAATGGCTTAAGAACAACATGCATGGCAAGATGTCGTACATGGAAAGAAATTTTGATAAGCGTCTTGATCCTCGTTTACTTGTTGATGGTGCTAAATCCGTTGTTTCCTTTATTCTAAATTATTTTCCGGAAGCAACTCAAAATGATCCCGAAGCACCGAAGATATCGCGTTATGCCTATGGGAAAGATTACCATTTGGTGATCAAGGAAAAATTATTTCAGCTACTAAATTTCATTCGCGAAAATATTGGAGAAGT
>JAEUTI010000095.1 GCA_016788065.1 Bacteroidia bacterium
CTAAATAATTTATTATATGCCAACACATAAAATTTCATCCACACACATCGACTTCAGTACCATTCGAAATATACTTGGTGGAGAATATCAACTAGCACTTTCAGAGGATGCTATTCAGCGAATTAACAAATGCCGCGACTATATTGATCAGCGGATGCAATCGCAGAAAGAACCCATTTATGGCATCAACACGGGGTTTGGGGCGCTTTACGACAAAACCATTTCACATGCCGATTTAGAGACATTGCAAAAAAATCTGGTGATGTCGCATGCATGTGGTGCGGGAGATGAAGTACCACAGCATATTGTGAAACTGATGTTATTTTTGAAAATCCAGGGATTATCTTACGGTAATTCCGGAGTGCAGTTGGAGACTGTTCAGCGGTTGGTTGACTTTTTTAATTATGATATTTTGCCTGTTGTTTATCAACAAGGATCTCTGGGAGCTTCGGGAGATCTGGCACCTTTGGCACATCTTTGCCTGCCTTTACTGGGATTAGGAGAAGTGTATTATAAAGGGGCTCGTAAGCAGGCATCTGACATTTTGGAGCGTCATAACTGGAAGCCAATAAACTTAAAATCGAAAGAAGGATTAGCCCTATTGAATGGCACTCAATTTATGAGTTCTTATGGCTCATGGGCAATAACCGAATCGCAAAATTTATCGAAGTGGGCCGATTTAATTGGAGCACTGTCTCTGGAAGCTTATGACGGTCGCCCGGAACCATTTCATCATTTAATACAGGCAATAAGACCTCATAAAGGTCAAATTAATACCGCACAGAATTTCAGAATGTTGCTGGAAGGAAGTGAATTGATTCAAAGAAAAAAACAACATGTACAAGATCCATATTCATTCCGATGCATCCCTCAGGTACATGGGGCATCTAAGGACGCTATTGATTACTGTTCGTTTGCCTTTTTCAATGAAATAAATTCTGTAACAGATAATCCTACAGTTTTCCCGGATGAGAACTTAATTATTTCTGCAGGAAATTTTCACGGACAACCATTAGCCTTGCCACTCGATTTTCTGGCTATTGCACTTGCTGAGTTGGGTAATATTTCGGAACGACGGACTTACCTTTTAATTTCCGGTCAACGTGGCCTCCCTCCTTTTCTGGCAGCAAATGCGGGATTAAATTCCGGATTTATGATTCCGCAATATACGGCCGCTTCAATTGTCAGTCAGAATAAACAACTGTGTACCCCTGCTTCTGTCGATTCCATTGTATCAAGCAACGGGCAGGAAGATCATGTGAGTATGGGTGCTAATGCTGCAACAAAGGCTTTCCGGGTAGTAGAGAATCTGAAAACAATTCTGGCAATTGAATTATATACTGCAGCTCAGGCATTAGAATTCCGCAGACCTGCAAAAAGCAGTGCTGCTGTTGAAAAATTAGTGGAGGCATACAGAAATCATGTATCGTTTGTTGCGGAAGACCGTTACATGGCAATAGATATAGCTGCTTCCAGGGCTTTTCTGGATAGTTATGAATTGCCGGATAATTTATGCTGATACTGTTTGCTTCAGGCGTTCAACCTGTTCATTGGTGCCTAATACAAACAATTTCATATCACATGAAATTATGGTTTGATCAGGAGGATTAATGACATATCCTCCGTCGGAAGATTTCATACCTAAAATATTGATTCCAAAATTTACCGGAAGATTTAAAGAGCCCAGGGTTTGATTCAAAAACTGACTCTTACAATTCTTAAAAGAAATTTCTTCCAGATCAAAGGCTGCCTTTCCGGTAATCACATCAACAAATTCCAAAACATCGGGCTGTGCTATCAAAGATGCCATATGAACACCGCCAATTTTATCGGGCATAATTACATTATCGGCTCCTGCCCTTTTAATTTTACTGAACGAAGAATCTTCCGAAGCTCTGCTTATTATTTTAAGAGAAGAATTTAGTCCTCGGGAGGTGAGAACCACAAAAACATTATCTGCATCTTTAGGCAAAGAGGTTATCAATGCACTTGCTCTTTCAATTCCTGCATCATGCAAAACCTCATCACGGGTGGCATCACCTTCAATAAACAGCATAGATGGATCATTATTGAAATGAGCCGTAGTTTCAGAATTGGATTCAATTACCACAAATTGTCTTTTGTGCAATCGTAATTGCTCACATGCCTGTTTACCATTTCTGCCATAGCCACATACAATGATGTGACCATTCAATTTTTCAATTCTCGATTTCACCTTTTTATGTTTATAATATTGTTGTAATCCACCTTCTAACAGATAAGTTGTTATGACAGATATTGCATACGTTGCAATTCCAAGACTAACAATAATCAACACAGCAACAAAAATGCGTCCTTCCGGGGATAAATCATGCACAGCACCCAGTCCTACTGTAGACACAATGATAACGGTCATGTAGAAAGATTCTGCAAAAGAATAACCTTCAATTGCCATGAACCCAACAATACCACCTACCTGGACTGCAAAAATCAAAAATATGGCAAGTCGCAACTTGTGCAAAAACTGATTGTCAAAAATATTCATACCTGCGTTTAATAAAGAGCAAAGATAGAAGACTCAACCAGAGTTCACATGATAAAAATCATACTCATAAAAGAATCGTATGAATGAACCGGAAAGCAGGCAATAATTCCGTTATTTCTTCTTCATCACTTCACTATCCCAGGCATGGTCATCGGCAGTCAGGATTCCATGTAAATCCTCTGAGAGTAATCGCTCCTGCATTTCGATCTGCTCTCTGATCGTCAGAATATACTCCTTCATCTGGTGCCGCGATTTCGCCAATTTTTCAAGAGCTGCTTCATCATATTTAATGAATTCCATTCCTTTTCGGGTTGCTGTATAATGTCTGTACCCAAGCTTCCGCAATACATCAATAGCCATATGCACTGAAGTGTACAAAGTTTCCCGATAAAAATGTTTTACATCTAAATCGATCAATTCATAGGCATCCATCCGGTTTCGGGCTCTGGCCATGACTTCCATTTGAGGGAAATGCTTTCTGACTGTTTGAATGAGCTCTTTATTCGTTTCAGGAGAATCGATTGCAGCAATCAACAGTCGTGCATTCTCAGCACCTGCAGCACGAAGTAAATCGAGGCGTGTTGCATCCCCGTAATATACTTTAAAACCCATTTTACGAAGCAATTCCACACGATCACTGTCGTTGTCGAGGATGGTTGCCCGCACACCATTGGCTCTCAGAAAACGGCCTATGGTTGATCCGAAATGCCCGAAACCGGCCAAAATAACCGGATGCTGTTCATCTATTTCATCGGGCTCTTTATCATCGGGTGGAACTTCTTTAGTTCCAAAGAAGGGGTCAATTACCTTTTCATTCAATACAAGTAACAAGGGAGTAACCGACATACTTATTGCGGTAGAAGCCATTAAAACTTCCGTCCAGTAGCTATCCAGTATTCTTAACTGATTACTGAATGTTAAAAGTACAAAAGCAAATTCACCTACTTGCGAAAGCAGAATACTGAATAAAATATTTTGATCTGTTTTAATTTTATAAATTCTTCCGGTTATAAATAAAACAATTGCTTTAACCAGCATCAACACCAAAACAATTGAAAGTACCAGCACCGGTTTCTCTACAACTAAAGCAAAGTTTACGGAAGCTCCCACTCCTATAAAAAACATCCCTAATAATAAACCTTTGAAGGGTTCCAGGTCACTTTCCAGTTCATGTCGGAATTCACTGTTTGCGAGAACCACACCGGCGAGAAAAGTTCCTAGAGCAGGGCTCAATCCAACTAATTGCATTAAATACGCTACTCCTACCACAAGTAAAAGCGCAGAGGCGGTAAACATCTCACGTAAGCGTGTTTTGGAAACCATCCTTAACAAAGGCACCACAACATATTTTCCCGCCACCACAATAGCAGCTACAGCACCAATAACCAACAAGGTTTGCATCCATCCGGGATAGGACTCCAGAATAGAGTGACTTTCTCCTGCAGCAGGTGCCGATGACCCTGCAATCAATGGTAAGATTGCAAGAATAGGGATAACTGTAATATCCTGAAATAGCAATACAGCAAATGATGCTTCACCACTTGCTGATTTCGATAAACCCTTTTCTTTAAGTGTTTGCAATACAATGGCAGTAGATGACATAGCCAGTGCCAAAGCAACAGCCAGACTAACACTGTGTGAGAACCCTAGCACAAAATATCCGAGTGCGCCTAAAAAAACAGCAGATAATCCCATTTGCAATAATCCCAAACCGACAATTGTCTTTCGCATCTTCCAGAATTCACGCGGGTCGAGTTCCAGACCAATTAGAAAAAGCATCATCACCACACCGAATTCTGCCACATGCATAATATCCTGACCTTCCTCACCAACAAACCCTAATACAAAAGGTCCGATTACAATGCCGGCAAAAATATATCCCAACACCGATCCCATTCCCAGCTTCTTTGCAATGGGAACAAATGCTACTGCACTGGCCAGAAATACCAATGCTGTTTTCAAAAAACTTCCTTCCATAAGCTGATTTATTTTACTGAATTAAATCATTCATATAATCACTATTCGCTGATTGCATCAGGTCTATCTCCCCATGGAGCAATTTATTCAGCATCATTTTATATTGTGATGCATAGTCCCGAATTTCATCATTGGTTAACGAATGGGTTCCATGCACTACAAAGGGGGCCAGATATTTCATGTTACATAACATGACAGTTTGATCGAGTGGTGCAAAAAACTGCCTCACCGTAAATCTGTTTCTGCCTTCAGGATTATAAACAGTGCGCTGACCACCTGCAGAAACTACATTCATCACATACTTACCCTTCAGCTTATCTCCACCGGGACCATAAGCCCATCCAAATTCCAAAACCATATCAATCCATTGCTTCAATAAAGGTGGCACACTATACCAATAGACTGGGTGTTGCCAGATAATAATATCATGATCAGTAAGCAGTTGTTGTTCCTGCTTAATATTAATATTAAAGTCAGGATATAGTTCATACAAATCCCTGAATGTAATATCAGAAGTTTCAGGAATAGCTTTCTTCAACGCTTTGTGAATCCTTGATTTTTCATACAAAGGATGAGCAAAGAGGATTAAAATTTTGGTCATAAGATTCCGCAATGGATGTTCAAAGATAGCATAAGGAATAAAAAAACCCCGGACTTTTGATCCGGGGCTTGAAACTCAATTGGTTAATTTATTTGTAGATTGGCTGAACGTTCATGTTATACATCATGAATGACCATATATCAGCCTGTTCTTCAATAGTTTTAGAGATTGGCTTACCAGCTCCGTGACCGGCCTTAACATCTACTCTTATCAACAATGGATTTTTGTTAGCTGTTCTTTTCTCCTGCAAAGTAGCGATGTACTTGAAAGAATGTGCTGGAACAACACGATCATCGTGATCGGCAGTTGTTACCATAACTGCAGGATATTCAACATCAGGATTTACGTTGTGGACCGGAGAGAACTTAATCAGGTTATTGAAATGATCGAGACTGTCGCTGGAACCATATTCCACAACCCATCCCCAGCCAACAGTAAATTTGTGGAAACGCAACATATCCATTACACCAACAGCAGGGAAGGCAACTTTAAATAATTCCGGACGCTGATTCACAACGGCTCCTACTAAAAGTCCGCCATTAGAACCTCCCATTAATGCAAGTCGATCAGCAGATGTATATTCCTCTTTAATCAGATATTCAGCAGCACCAATACAATCGTCGAATACATTTTGCTTCTTGAATAATTTTCCTGCTTCATGCCATTTTTCACCATACTCACCACCACCACGAAGATTCACCATAGCATATATACCACCGTTTTCGAGCAATACAATTCGTGATGTGCTGAATGAAGGAGTTAAACTGACATTGAATCCGCCGTATCCATAAAGCATGGTTGGGTTGGTGCCATCCAGTTTAATTCCTTTTTTGTGAACGATAAACATAGGAACTTTTGCACCGTCTTTGCTGGTGAAGAAAACCTGCTTTGTTTCATAATCTTCAGGTTTAAATTTCACCTCTGAACTGCGGAACACATCTGATTTTCCGGATGCGATATCATATTTGTAAATTGTTGGAGGATAAGTGAAGGAAGTAAATGTGTAAAAGCTGAACTGATCATCGAAATTACCACCAAAACCACCGGCAGTACCTAATGCTGGCAACTGGATTTCACGCTCTACTTTACCGGTCATATCATGCTGGTAAACCCGGGTTGTTACATCTTTCAGGTAGGAAGCAAATAATTTTCCACCTGCAGTCCCTGTACCTTCAAGCAACTCTTCTTTTTCAGCAACAATAGTTGTCCATTTATCTTTGGCAGGATTCATCGGATCAATCGAAACAATTTTCTGATTCGGTGCATCGGCATCTGTCTGAACAAGGAGTTTCTCACCAACATTATTAATTACAGTAGCATTATCATTAAAGCCTGGGAAAATCATGGTGAAATCTTTCTGACCCTTAGCTAAATTTTTTGAATACAATTCAGTTCCATCAGTACCTTCAGAAACATAAATGATCAGGAATGACTCGTCTTCGGTAGTCTGTGCACCATAGTAACGCAATGGGAATTTTTTATCTTCATAAACCAATTCATCTTTGGCCTGTGGTGTTCCCAGTTTGTGATAATAAATTTTGTGATATTCATTCTTGGAAGATAACTCTTTGCCTTTTGCAGGAGCATCGTAACGGGCATAATAAAAACCATCACCTTTCCATGCAGCACCTGAGAATTTCACCCAATTTAATTCATCATCCATCTTTTTCAGAGTGGCAATCTCCATCACATTAATTTGTTGCCAATCGGAACCTGACTGATTTACAGCATACGCCATGTACTTATGATCTTTGCTCGCGCCAAGCAATGACACAGCAGCAGTTCCATCTTCCGACATTTTATTTGGATCAAGGAAAACTGTTGGTTCACCATCAATTCCTTTTTGATAATAAATTACAGACTGATTTTGCAAACCATCATTCTTGCTGAAAAAATAATATTCTCCAACACGAAATGGTGAAGAGTATTTTGGATAATTAAAGATTTCAGTTAAACGATCTTTAATTTTGGAACGAAAAGGAATCTGTCCCAGATAATCGAAAGTAACTTTATTCTGAGCAGATACCCATGCTTCCACATTTGCAGCAGTATCATATTCCAGCCAGCGATATGGATCGGCAATTACAGTTCCATGGTAATCATCAGATACTGTAGAATCTTTTTCAGTAACGGGATAAGTTACGGCAATTGGAGGAAAAGCCGGAGTCTCCTCTTTTTTCTTTTCTGAAGAACAGGATGCAAGTGCACCAATTCCAAGGGCAAGCAACATAATTTGAATTTTGGTTTTCATAGATGAATTTGGTTTATAAGGAAGGTAGGATCCAAAGATAAAAAATGCCAGCCACACTGATTTTCAACTACATGGATATGTAGCCTTATTTCGTGAAGGCATATTGGATCAGGTTTGCTCCCATGCGCAGGGCTTTAGTTCGGTTTTCCTGGCTATCTTTATGAATATCAGGATCTTCCCAACCATCACCCAAGTCGGTTTCAACACTGTAAAAACAAACCAGGCGACCATTAAAGATCAGGCCTAATCCAATGGGTGGTTTATTGTCGTGTTCATGCACTTTAGGTAGTCCGTTTGGAAAGCTGAATTTCTGATTATAAATGGGATGAGAAAAAGGCAATTCCACCAGATCCAGTTCAGGAAAAACCTTTTTTAGTTGGGGACGGATAAACTGATCCATACCATAGTTATCATCAATATGCAAAAACCCGCCTGCAATTAAATAATTCCGCAGATTTTCCGCTTCCTGGGATGAAAAAACAACATTCCCATGTCCGGTCATATGCACAAAAGGATAATTATAAATTTCCGGACTCCCCACCTCTACCACTCCTTGTTCGGGATCAATATTGGTTCCCAGATTCTGATTGCAGAAACGAATTAAATTCGGGAGCGAGGTTTCCATGTTAGCATACCAGTCGCCACCCCCATTATATTTTAACAATGCAATTTTTAATGCCGGTGCCGGAGGGGTAAACGAGCATAAGCTAAGAAGCAACAAAACCGGAATCAGTTTTCGAATCATCTTTCAAAATTATGAAATAGCAATCGTAAATATTAAATTATTTATAAACATTCACTACAACTCAAACGCAATTTTGTTTCAGGAATTATCCATCATTAAATTCACCGTGTGAACTGCTACGAGGGCAGCAGTTTCTGTCCGGAGTCTGGAACTACCCAATGAAACGGCTGTCCAGCCATTCTGCACCGCAAAAGCTACTTCTTCAGAAGTAAAATCACCTTCGGGTCCAATCAGCACTGAAACTCCTTTAGGATCAAAATTACATTGCTTTAAGGGCATCTTTGGAGTATCCATACAATGTGCAATAAATCCGGGTGCTGAATTTAAGATGTATTGCCTGAAATCAGTTTGTAAATTCAACACCGGCTTAAAAGCATGCATCGATTGTTTCATCGCAGCAATAATAACCTTATCGAAGCGCTCGTGATTGGTAGCACGCCGTTCAGACCTGTCACAAATCACCGGTGTTACAGACGACATGCCTATCTCCGTTGCTTTTTCAAGAAACCATTCAAAGCGATCATTATTTTTAGTTGGAGCAACAGCTATATGCAATTTAAAATTCCGTTCCGGCAATACTTTTGAAGCTATGATGAAAACCTCGCATTTCTTGTGGTGAGCCTTTGCTATCGAAGCAGTATAAATTATCCCTGTTCCGTTCAATAAAATAATTTCATCCCCTTCTTTCAGCCGCAATACCTGAACTGCGTGTTTCGACTCTACCTCATCCAGAGTGTATGTTTCGCCAATGACTCCCGGAGCATAAAATAAATTCATAAAATTCGCTTTTAAATACTGAAACGAAATGTCGCAAAACAAAAAACATCCTCCGTTGCGGGAGGATGTTTTATATTTAATGTGAAAGCCATTTATCAGGCAACCACTTCTACTTTAGGGGCAGCAGCAAGAATCTCTGCTGATGAGCCGGAAGCATACTGGTCGAAGTTTTTCAGGAATGCAGAAGCAAGACTATTTGCTTTTGCATCATAAGCAGCCTTATCAGACCAGGTAGCACGTGGATTTAAAATTTCTGCAGGTACACCAGGACAAGCTTTCGGGAATTTCAATCCGAAAACAGGCAATGTTTCGAACTCAACATTATCGAGTTCGCCATTCAATGCAGCAGTAATAAGTGCACGGGTATATGACAATTTAATTCTTGATCCAACGCCATAAGCACCACCAGACCATCCGGTGTTAACTAACCAAACTCTTGCATTGCTTTCTTTAAGTTTCTTACCTAACAACTCAGCATATTTTGCCGGATGTAATGGAAGGAAAGCTTTTCCGAAACAAGCAGAGAAGGTCGTTGTAGGTTCTGTAATTCCCATTTCTGTACCTGCAACTTTTGCAGTGTAACCGGAAATAAAATGATACATCGCCTGACCTGCATCTAAACGGGAAATTGGAGGAAGCACACCAAAAGCATCTGCCGTAAGGAAGAAAATATTTTTAGGTGCATTACCAATAGAAACCGGCTTTGCATTATCGATAAAATTAACAGGATATGCTACACGGGTATTTTCAGTTTTAGATGTGCTATCATAATCAACTGTAGTAGTACCTTCGAAGAAATCGGTATTTTCAAGCAAGGAGCCGAAACGGATTGCATTGTAAATCTGTGGTTCTTTTTCAGCAGACAAATTCACACACTTTGCATAGCAACCACCTTCAAAATTGAAAACTGTTTTATCAGACCATCCATGTTCATCATCACCAATTAATGGACGATTTGGATCAGCAGACAAAGTAGTTTTTCCGGTTCCTGATAATCCGAAGAAAATTGAAACATCTCCATTCTGTCCTTCATTTGCAGAACAGTGCATTGATAATGCATTACGGTGTTGTGGCAATACATAGTTCAACACAGAGAAAATTCCTTTTTTAATTTCGCCGGTATATCCTGTTCCACCAATAAGAATAATTTTTTTGGTGAAATTCAGCACAGCAAAATTATGCTGACGGGTTCCATCAATTTCAGGAACTGCCTTAAAGCCAGGAGCAGAAATCACAGTCCAGTCAGGAGAAATGCTCATGATCTCTTCTCTGGAAGGACGGAGAAATAAATTATTGGCAAATAAATTCTGCCATGGTGTTTCAGTTACAACACGAACATTTAAGCGATACTCAGGATCGGCACATGCATAACAATCGCGGACATAAATTTCGCGACCGGTTAAATAACCCATTACACGGTTATACAGGCGATCAAACTTCTCAGGTTCAAATTTAATATTGATGTCACCCCACCAAACATTCTTTTCGGTTTCGGCATCACAAACGATAAATTTGTCTTTTGGTGAGCGACCGGTAAACTCTCCTGTGTCAACAGCAAGGGCTCCGGTATCAGTCAATTCACCTTCTCCACGTAAAATAGTTTCTTCAATTAGCTCGGCTGGTGTGAGATTCCAATACGCAGCCGAAACGTTTTTTAACCCCAGAGATGCAACAGTTGCTTCCGGTGATTTCAATCCAAATTCGTTCATGTTTTAGCCTTTTTTTGAGCGTTGCAAAGTTAAGAAAAAATGCGAGGCATCACAAGCCCCTATCTTTTATGTACACAAGGTTGATTTTCAGTTATCTGGACTAACGAGCGCCCTTTAAACGCCGTTTTCATGTCGGAAACAAATAATTGTTGTTCCTTTTCACTTAAGTTATTGATTCTGAAGCAGAAATCATTTTCTCCTTCACGGCCCCAGGCTACACTTTCAAAGGTTATTTCTTTTCCTTTCTTAGTTTTCCATTCCGCCAAAACCCCATCTAAAGTCTCGCGTCCCTGACGGTCGGTCCCTTCCCCAATTGAAATAAATGAAACTATTAATCTGTAGAAATTGCCGGTTAATTTATCCTGATCTGACATAATAACTTCATCATGTGACGCTTGTGAACCGCTGGCTTGTATGGTATTTGGAGATGGTGGTGGAGCAGGTTCTGTTGCCTGAATGGGTGCCGGAGCAGTTTCAGCGGTTGCAGCAGCTTTGGGTGAATGACATGCAGAAGCTGAAACACAAACAATTGCGGAGGCTAAGATAAAATTCTTCATAGTGGTAATTGACTTAATTAGGTAAACTGAATGAAACAATAAAGGTACAAAATCGGAATGATTATCAGATGAATTTTAGCGCAAAATCCACAGTTCTCAACTACCATTTCCGAATTTTTGCTCTGCATAAGTCATAAATTCGTTGAAGTCGAGCTCCTTACCGGTAATCCGACGACATAATTCCTGACTGGTGAACTGCCTTCCGTGAACGTGAATATTTTCGCGTAACCACTGCAGCAATCCGGCCATTCTTCCGGCTTTTATTTCTGACTTTATTTCAGAATGTTCGTTTAATGCAGCATGATAAAATTGTGCAGCATAAAAACTACCAAGTGAATAAGTAGGGAAATAACCAAAACTTCCATGTGACCAATGCACATCCTGAAGGACGCCTCGTGCATCATCCGGAACTTCAATTCCAAGGTATTCTTTGTATTTAGCATTCCAAACAGCTGGCAGATCCGAAACCTTAATTTTCCCTTCCATTAGACCCACTTCAATTTCGAAACGAATCAAGACATGTAAATGATAAGTTAATTCATCGGCATTGGTTCTGATTAATGACGGAGCTACTTTATTGATTGCTTTATAAAATTCTTCAAGAGCAATTCCTTTTAATTGCTCAGGAAATGTTTGCTGCAATTGCTTGTAGTGAAATGACCAGAACTCAAAACTTCTGCCGACATTATTTTCCCATAATCGCGATTGTGATTCATGAATTCCAAGCGATAAATATTCTCCGGATGGTAAACCATAGTCATCGAAAGGCAATCCTTGTTCGTATAAAGCATGTCCGCCTTCATGAATGCAACTCCAGATCATTTCACACAAATCATTTTCATTGATGCGGGTAGTTACTCTCACATCGCGACTATTGAAATTGATGGTGAAAGGATGTGAAGAAATATCCTGACGTCCTGCCATAAAATCATAACCCATATTGCGAAGTACATCCAATCCAAATTCCCATTGCTTATCTTTTGGGTAATGAAGTTTGGTAAAACTGTCGTCGGGTTGTGTGTTTGCTAACACTTGTTTTACAAAAGGAACCAACCGGTTTTTAACCTGCTCAAAAACAGCAATCAGTTCTGCAGTAGTACATCCGGGTTCATGTTGATTGATAAGTGCATCATAAGGATGAGCATCATATCCGAGTAATTCACATTCTTTCAACTTCAAATCGACCAGCTTTTGAAGATGAGGAGCAAATAAAGAAAAATCGTTTCCTGTTTTAGCAGCATGCCAGGCATTGAATGCAGCTGAAACGGTACTGCTCATTTCAATCACGAAAGAGGTTGGATACTTAATGCGATCCTTAAAATTTCGAAGCGCTTCTTTTACATTTCGAAGTTCTTTTTCTGTTAAACCTGTATCATCAATCAAAGTATTTAACAACTGGCCTAATTCTGCAGAAGTACTTTCCTCATGAGAAATTCCGGCCAATGTAGCTAATTGTTGCGCCCGAATTTCTGCTCCCTTTTCAGGCATGAATACTTCCTGATCCCATTGCAGTAAAGCCGAAGCGTAGTTGATGTCGGCGATTTTACGCAGACGTTCTTTCAATAAATTATAGTTGGTTTGCATATTATTTCCGACTGGCTGTTGAGTAAGTTGCAAATGCCAGGGATAACCATCCGGCAATAAAAAATAATCCTCCAATGGGAGTAACGGGTCCCAGCCAACTCCAGTTTTCAATTTGAAGCAAACTTCTGGTTGCTAACAGATAAACTGATCCGGAAAAGAAGAGAATTCCGGAAAGAAATAAAATGGCCGGTGTTTTCACCTGTTTTTCAAATCCCATCAGTTGCAACATGCCACATCCCAAAAGTGCCAGAGAATGATAAAAATGATAGCGCACTCCAGTTTCAAATGTTTGCAATTGCTCCGGAGTGAGGTGTTGCTTCAGAGTGTGCGCTCCAAATGCACCCAGAATCACTGCAAGAGCCCCTGAAATGGCCGAGACTTTAATTAAATTCATGGATCTTTTTTTTGCAAAGATAATATATAGCTGATGGATTAAGTCAGACTTATTTCCATAAAAAAAGACCTCCGGATGAAGGTCTTTCTGATATTTGAGTATAGCTATTTATCTCCTGAATGCACTGATGTACCGATCGAGGTCCTCAATGGATGATTCGAATGTAAATGCATCATTTACTTTGTAATAATTTCCGATATCATAAGTTCTTCCATAGGCATATTTGGCAAAATCCAGGCGACTGTCTTCGAATGTAAACAGCAACATAATTTCCCTGACTTGACCTGCCAACAGACAATTATTATTCAAAATTTGTTTGGCAATAGTCATTTTGGATTCTTCAAAAGTCTTGGAATTAATAGAACTCTTCATCGACTCAAAATCCTGAGGCATCATTGGAACAGGACAACCTATTGCGCCATTGTAACCTGGAAGGTAAGCAGGAGGTGGTGGAGGGGGCGGTGTTGAGTATCCGGTTGTTGAAGTAGTGGTAGTTGTGGTTGTCACTGTAGTAGTTTGCTCCACGACTTCAGTATCTTCAAAACCTGAAACATTCATATTGATACTTCCCCCATTTTCACTTACATTCATTCCAAAAGAAACGGAGCCACCGGTTGCAGGCATTCCTGAACTGGTAGTGGTAGTAGTTTGCTGAACAACTGTTTCTTCTCCGGTGTAAGGAGTTGCACCGGCATCATAGGTTACTACTGAAGTGCCCTGAGTTACCGGAGGAGCTTCGGCTATTGGCACCATGCTCATGGGACGCAAAACATAAGCGTTCTTATTATTTTTCTTAATGATATAGGTTGTTTCGGAACCGGGCTCAATTGCCAGATTAAAATTACTTTGACCGAGTGCCGCATCCTCAAAAATAACTTTCAACTTATAAAAATTGGCAGTTAGACCTTCAATTTTTACATTGGTTTCAGGCTGCGTATTTTGGCGTAACCCATTCAATATTAATGTAAAACGTTCACCATTTTCGGTGAAAACAATGGCATTTGACTGTTGTGCGGTAACAGTTAAATGCGAACCCCATAATAGGGTAAGAAGCAGAAGTAATCGGTTTAATTTCATGACTTTTAGTTTAAGAGACCGGGCAATATTCAATTGTTGTGCCAAATTCTAAAAAAAATCAATTCAAAACAGGAAACAGCTATTCTTTTTATCAAACGGCAAAAGGAATGAAACACAGCACCTGAATAATTGGTAATTTCGCACCGTTATTTTAACTTTTATGAAAAAAATACTGTTGTTGGGAGCCGGTCGCTCTTCCTCTTCCTTGATCAAATATTTACTTGATAATGCTAATAATCAGCAATGGCTGGTTACCATTTGTGATGTTTCGATAGAATCGGCTCAATCTAAATGCGGTTCAAATCCTTCCGGCCGACCGGTTAAATTTGATGTGAACGATGCTGCTCAACGGGAATATGAAGTACAACAGGCTGACCTTATCATTTCACTGCTTCCACCCCACTTGCATCATTTGGTAGCTGTAGACTGTGTCAGGTTTAAAAAACATTTTTTAACGGCTTCTTATCTTTCAGATGAAATAAAATCGCTTGATGCAGATGCTAAAGAAGCAGGTATCCTATTGTTAAATGAATGTGGTCTGGATCCGGGAATTGATCATATGTCTGCCATGCAGGTAATTGACAACATACATGCAAAAGGTGGCGAATTAACTTCATTCAAATCTTATACCGGCGGATTGGTTGCTCCGGAATCGAACGATAATCCCTGGGGCTATAAAATTTCATGGAATCCAAGGAATGTAATTTTAGCCGGACAAGGAACAGCACGTTACATCAGAAACGGCGAATATAAATTTATTCCATACAACAGAATTTTTACAGAAATTGAAACAATAGTTGTTGATTGCATGGGATCATTTGATGGATATGCAAACCGCGATTCACTGGCTTACCGTCATCATTATGGTATCGATACTATTCCTACGTTATTGCGTGGTACTCTGCGACATGCCGGTTACTGTCGTGCCTGGGATGTTTTTGTAAAACTCGGCCTCACCGATGATTCCTATCATCTGGAAAATTCAGAAGAACTTACTTATGCTTCTATTGTGAAATCGTTTCTTCCGGCTGCATCCATCAAAAAAACATTACCTGAATCGGTTGCACACATGTGCGGATTGCCGGTTGAAGGTGAAGCAATGACGAAAGTAATATGGACCGGAATTTTTGATGATGTAAAAATAGGAATTAAAAATGCCAGTCCAGCTATGATTTTGCAACATTTGCTGGAGCAGAAATGGAAGCTTCAGGCTGATGACAAAGACATGATAGTGATGCAACATCAGTTTGAATATGTACTGAATGGCGATAATCACAAAATTATATCTTCACTGATAGTAAAAGGTGATGATCAGACCTACACTGCAATGGCAAAAACTGTTGGATTACCACTTGGAATCACAGCGAAATTAGTACTGGAAGGAAAAATAAAATTAACAGGGGTTTGCATTCCTGTGATGCGGGAAATTTATGAACCGGTATTGGCGGAACTTGCTTTGGCAGGAATTGTTTTTGAAGAAAAGGAAAGTTAATTACTCCCTGGAACTGATTCCGGGATCACTTCTTTTTTTGGGTAGCCCCAGATAAAAATCTTTGGTCAACTCAATGTATTCCTGTGTAAACGAAAGGTCCTCTTCCTGAATTACAAGTTCATCTTCAATCACCGTTTTTTCGGTACGTCCAAATTCCATCATAAATCTTTTTTCCTGTTTCTCCACTTTCGTTTTCACTTTAGTGACACGCCATGCAAACAAGCCTTTTGCGGCAGCGTGTTCCCGAAATTGAAGTCCCTCTTTAAATGGCAGGATAACGCAAAACCTTCCTGCAGGGGAAAGCAATTGCAATACACCTGAAACCAGGTCATCAACTTCAAGTGTTTCACCCATATGCCGCGCAATATTACGGGCTTCAGAAGGTGCAGGATGTGCATCAATAAAGTAAGGCGGATTACTTACAATCAGATCATAACGGTTAGGTGTTTGTGAAGAAAAATACTGAATAGACTGATGGATGCACTGGATTCTGGCACTCCACGGAGAATTGCTGAAATTAGTATTTGCCTGAGAACAGGAATCCTCATCGATATCTATTGCATGAATTACAGCATCGGATTTCTGAGCGAGCATGAGTGCCAGCAGACCAGTGCCGGTACCAATATCAAGAATCGTTTTAGCATTTCCCGGATCAACCCAGGCACCTAACAAAACGCCATCGGTGCCTACTTTCATGGCACAACGGTCTTGTTGAATATTGAACTGTTTAAAGCGAAAGTCGTTTTGCGACATAAAATGGCATCCGGAAGATCTACTTGGTGTTGAACAAATATAAAAACTATTTTCGTTAAAAGAAATTATGTTCAGGAAGATGCTTTATTTCTTCTCAGCGTAGTGATGATATTGCTGTATAAAATGATCATTGCTATAAAAACGGATGAAAGCAAACTGATATAGAGCCAGTTAAAGCTTTCAATGAGTTCATTTCGGATGCTTTTTCGCTTTTCGAGTAAAGAATTTTCGAATTTCTGTATTAATCGGATGTGCAATTTCAGTTCACCTGAAACCCGCACAGCCTCAGAACTTGCCATATAATTAGCTACTGCTTCATAATTCTGAACATCCCGCAATCTGACAATCGTCCTTTGAATGAGTGCAAAACGGGTGATTTTCCGTTCCAGTTCAGCGACATTATTCTTTTGATCAATATTGGTGGCAACCAGGTTATTTAGTTCCATGAGGTAATTCAGCAGGATTGCTTCGCCCGATTCAACAGTGGTTTTGAAGGCAGGTTGTGGATTGATCGCATATCCGCGTGCAGCACTTTCCATTTCCAAAGCAATGGCATTTATATTGTGCAATTCATCAAGCACTTGATTCGTATGTGCTAGTGCATAATCGGATGATGCCAGTTCCCTGGAATTGGAATAGGTGAAAATACCAATGGTAACCAGCATAAAAAATGCCAGCCAATAACCCCAGATGATGGTGCGTTCAATAGGAATCAGACTCATTCGGAACCCAAGTTAGTGCAATGTTCTGAATCCTGCAACAGTAATAAATTACTGGAGGTAAACATCAATCAATCCTTCAGGCAGATTGGTGTAAATAATTCCCTTTTCACGGTCAATTTCTTTGATAAAAGCCTGTATGAACGGGAAGAGAACCTCCTTTTCTTGATGCAGGACAGCAGCAACAGGTTGTTCGGGAAGGTCATAAATTGTTTCAATTTTCCCAAGCTCCCCCGCATGGTCATCAATAACCATCATGCCAATAGCTTCATGAAAATAAATATGTTTCCCTTTTGATGGGGGTAACTCTGACAAAGGCAAATAAACTTCGGCCCGCATAAATTCAGCGGCTACATCACGATCATCAATTCCTTTCAGGTGAATAATTAATTGTCCGGGTCCAATTGAAACCGTTTGAGATGCATACTCTGTCAGAGCACCATCTTTATCCACAAAAATGCGGGTAGTTTTTCTGTACCTCGCGGGATCATCCACATCCGGCTTGAGAATCAGGTTACCTTTAACGCCGTGTACACGGGTAAAAGATCCCAGGTAATAATATCCTTCATGCCCCATGAGAATGTTCCCGTGAGTTCAGTTGTAAAAAAAATGTATGAGAATTAATTTCCTTCGGCAGGAGCTTCTTCTCCACCGGTTGCTTCAGCAGCATCGCCTTCAGCAGGAGCAGGAGCATTGGCAGCAGCCATTTTTTCCTGAACAGCTTTAGCACGTGCTTCTCTTACTTTAGCTTCATCAGCAAGACGTGATTTCACATCCTGACGTTTAGCATCAGCAAGGTTAGATGCCTTGTTGGTGATTTTTGAAAGCTTCTCATTTTCCCAGGCAGCAAACTTTGCGTCTGCAGCTTCCTGAGTAAGAACACCTTTGGTAACACCTTTGGTAAGGTGATATTTGTAAAGGACACCTTTGTACGAAAGTATCGCACGGGTAGTGTCAGTTGGCTGGGCACCATTTTTAAGCCATTCCATGGCGCGGTCCCTGTCAATTTCAATAGTAGCCGGATTCGTGTTCGGATTATAATTTCCGATTTTCTCAATGAATTTACCATCCCTTGGAGCACGTGCATCCGCCACCACTATGTGGTAATAGGCATAACCCTTCTTACCAAACCTTTGTAACCTGATTTTTGCTGGCATTTTACTGGTTTGTTTGTAGTTATAAATTAATTTAAATCCCCAAATTCTCCATGTTTGGGGCGGCAAAGGTGCGAAAAAACGCTTTCAAAACCAAACATATTTCAAAAGGCGTCCTTTTAAGATACGTTAGTTATTGAATATGAGCATGTTATCAAATTTATTATTTCTCAAAAAGGCTCTTTTCATACTACAATTAAGGTTTTTATACCCGTTTTGACAGTGACCCAATCTTTTTAATATCGAACCATTCTTATAGGATTTCCAAGGATAGCATTACCAGAATAAACAGACAATAAATAAAATCCTTGTGATAAATGGTCTGTGTCTATAAATTGTCCCTCCACCACATCCTGTAAAAGAACAGCTCTTCCTTGCATGTCGGTTAATTTGATCTGCATTTTCACACGCATGCCTCCCTCACATCTGATTTCAAAACCAGAATGGAAAAGTGTTGGCAAAACCGTTACTAATGGCTTTTCAAAACTCTCTTCAGAGATGGAAGTTGTTGAACATAACAAATTTTGGTTTAAAGTAATGGCAGATGTGGATGAACCAATTGTTAGTGGGTTATTCAAAGAAGCAATGTAAGAAGTGTGTGGAACAGTACTAATCGATGAAAGAACTGTTGAATTGACTGAAAGATTTGAAACATTACATCCATTTCCGGAAGAATCTATTTTCGCAATGAATGATGAAGAGCCTAATGCAATATGTCCCGAGACCAGAATTCCGCCATCAGAAAGGATACTGATTGAACGGAGACCAGCACCACCAACAGCGGGGGGCAAAATACTTTTTGCAAATAACAGACTGCCTGAAGCAGAAATCTTCATTATAACAGGAACTTCATTTCCGGAAGATAAAGAGGTTTCTGTTGCTGCAATCCAATAATTGCCAGCCGCATCTTTTGTCATCATGGCGGGCTCAAGACTTGCAATGTTGGTACTAAATTTCAAAGCAACTGGAAATGAAGTAAGAGATGAATCAGTAATTATAAATGATAATCCACTTCCCGAAGGACCACCAAAGCCTGCTACACCAACAGCAGCAAAGCCACCATTTCCACTACTTGCTATATCTCTTGTAAAAGTGGAATTATTAAAACTGCAATTTTTTATTAATGTTCCATTAGTATCGAGAACCGCAAAGGCATTTGCAAGATTGACAAAACCTACTAATCCATTTCCTAAATATCTGCCCCTGTAATTAGGGCTTGCAAATTGATTGGTTGTCAAATATCCTTCTCCTAAAACATTTCCTGAACCATCAATTCGAACCACTGAAGGTTTTGCACTTCCACCATGTGCAACAGTACCTGTAACAATATAATGGTCTGGAGAAATTTCATAGCAGCTATTTGCCAGGTCATTTCCAGTAGTTGAATATCGCTTATACCATAAAAATCCAAAAGCAGGATCCAGCTTAATTATAAACCAGTCATAATCGGAAGGAGTATTATATACGGCACCTGTAATCAGATAACTATTATCAGAAGTCTGGATCATTGACTTAACAGATTCATTTCCTGAAGAACCATAGTTAAATTGCTGCAACAGATTTCCCGAAGAAGAAACTTCAGCAATAACTACATCAAGTTGGTTATTCAGGTATGAGGATGTAGCTACAACGATATTACCGTTTGCATTTTCAATTGCTGCTGCAGCATCTTCATTGGACCCATTTGATGTCAGGCGAAGTTGAAAAGTGGACTGTTGCGCACCTAAAAATTTTATTGAAATTAAAAAGAAAGCACAGACTAAGATCAGTTGATTTTTCATAGGGACAATTTAGCTTATAGTTGTTATCAACAAGTTATGGCAAAACTATCCCAAATTTTTCATTCTAGATGTAGTATTTATCCGACGTTAATTATCGCCGCTAAAGCGGGAAACCGGGAATACACGAAAATCTTCAAAATACTCCGAATTGCGATAGATATAATACAACTGTGCAAACCCATTTTCAGCAAAATCTTTATCAGCAGCCCGTTTTGTTTCCAGTTCCTTTTTTAAGCCCGGATTTTTCTCGAGTATTGTGGCTGCCATTTCATCAAAGACATAGGATGAGAACCACTCTTTTTGTTGAAGGATGCTGTCGAAAAATCCCCATACAAACCAGGAATCAGGAGCTGTTGGCTCACACGTTTCAACAATATATCTGATGGCATCCTGATTGGTAGGAATAAGGTAATCCCCCTTGTAATAATTCATTCGGATGGTCCGCTTTTCAGTCTGCACATTGGAATGCACATAATGCCCTTCATAGGGATCTTTTCCGGTTTTGAAATCTTTGATTATATATTGTTCCACCATTAATGATGTGTCGGAACTAAAACGAATAAATTCGACTTTATTTAAGATCATTCTTTCAATTACATTCTTCCATGCTTGCGGGATCACATAGTAGGCGGGAACGGTAACCGATTCGGTTGGCTTGTACTCATCATAAAGTTTAATGCTTCGAGTGTAAGGTTTTGTTTGATCAAAATATAATTGATCGGTGCCGGTTACTTTACTTTTCTTACGATATGATTCATATCCTTTGAACATAATCGTTTCATAAATGGTAGTATCAGATTCCCAACCCAGAACATGTTCCTTTGCCGATTTAAAATATGCATTCGTTTGCTTTCGTTTTTCCTGAATGATAACTGCATTTTCAGAACTATACTTAACCATAATGTCAATAAGCCGCAAGGTAGATTTCACCCTTGCATCAAATGGTTTTAACATGTGTGTTTCCGACACAAATGCAAAGCAATTAAAGAGCGCAGCATAACCACTTGCAAATCGGGGATTTTCCAAAAAACCATAGATACCATTCTCAGGAGTATCATCATAGCGGGCGGTGTTGACATAAGGAGCCATTTCATCACCTGCAGCCTTCATTCTTTCAAAAAGTGACGGAGTAAAAGTTGTCTTCATAAACTTTCCAGCTGGTCCGCCTAATTTATTATGCTGTGTAGAAATTAATGTCATGGTATATTGGTAATCGGAACCATCGCTGACATGTGTATCTAAAAATACATCGGGATCCCAGGCTCTGAATAAGGAAGTAAAAGAAGTTGCATTTTCAGAATCACATTTAATAAAGTCGCGGTTGAGATCTAAATTTCGGGCATTTCCGCGAAAGCCGTAAGCTTCGGGACCATTTTGATTGGCACGAGAGCAACATCCTCTTTTCATGGCTCCATCAATGTTGTAAAATGGTATAATAAGTATAACAACATTCGATGGCAATGCTTTTTTCTCAGCTAAGATGCGTTCCGAATAACGGATGCAGGCATCTACCCCATCCGGTTCCCCGGGATGAATGGCATTATTTATCAGAAATACCAGTTTACCCGATTTTTTAGCCTGTTCAGGTGAAAACTGTTCATCTGAAGAAATTACAAAAAGATGCAACGGTCTGCCAATATCCGTCATTCCCATTTCAATCAATTTTGCCTGAGGATATTTCTCATCAAGAAGTTTGTATTT
Source organism: Bacteroidia bacterium (assembly GCA_016788065.1). GTDB lineage: Bacteria > Bacteroidota > Bacteroidia > AKYH767-A > OLB10 > JADKJB01. The sequence continues at coordinate 21,797 of JAEUTI010000095.1, forward strand.
GGAAATGGCCTGATCATAGGTCACCGACTTATTTGCAGCATTCAAAGCTGCAACATCCTGTGCATTACTTGTTGATGAACTGAAAAAGAAGTACATCAACAAAGCGAAGGTGAAACAAACATTCGCCCTCCTGAAATTCTGGGAAATTAAAAATGATTTCATTCGTGAGGTAGCAATTTATTGAAAACAGATTGTTGTTGCGGAGACATTTTCTCCATGATAGTATATTCGAAATCACGGGTGACCGGTGGTAATATTTCAACAGAAACGATCATTTTTTCTCCGGAACGCATTAATTCAATATCGACTAATTCGCCGGCTTTTAAATCATTAATTGCCTTCTGCAGTTTGTCACCGGACTTCCCATCAACTGCAATAATTTCATCGTTCACCGACAATCCGTAAGTCCATGCAGTTCCTCCTCTTATTACCTGTGTAATCGCAAATTTGCCGGGAGAAAAAACAACAGATAAACTTCCTGCTTTCCTCTTTTCCGGTTTTTTCTCCGTAATTAAAATCCCTGCTTTCTCGAAAAATGTCGCGTAAGGAATAGGTTGCACACCGATTACATATTGAGACATGAAATCCTTATAACTTTTTCCGGCAACGGTCTCAATGGCTGCCACCAGTTCCTCATCGGTTAATCCGCGATTGAGTTTCAGATAATGCTCATGATATAAATAATGCATTAAATCGTCGAGTGATTTTTGACCGTTAGTATGTGCAAGGAAATCAATTTGCAAAAGCATTGCTATCAATCCACCTTTGGTGTAATAGGAAACAGTGGCATTATTTGAATTCTCATTTCTGCGATAGTACTTGATCCATGCATCAAAACTCGATTCCGTAAGTGATTGAATGGTGTCGCCGGGGGTGTTAAGTAACGTTTTAACATTTCCAAAAACGATATCGAGATATTCTTTTCTCGAATAAAATCCGCTTTTATAAACAATATAATCGTCGTAGAAACTGGTGAAACCTTCGAAAAACCAAAGCTGATTCGTATACACTTCCTCATTATAATTAAACGGTCCAAGTTCTAATGGTCTTATACGTTTAACATTCCACAAGTGAAAATATTCATGTGCAATAAGACTTAAAAATCCTTTGTATGCAGTGGGATTTGCATACACATTTCTGGAGGTGATCATAGATGAAGAATTCATGTGCTCGAGTCCTCCACCTCCACTGTTTGTATGATGAATAAAAAAGTGATAATCTTTATTAGGATTTACACCGAAAATTTGGGTGCACACATCTACAATTTTATAGAAATCATTCCGTACAGTATCGCGGTTATAGTTTCCATTGCCAATCATAACAATATGGTGTGGAATGCCTTTGTAATCAAAACTTATGATATCCTGATTGCCAATTACAATGGGACAATCGGCTAGTTGATCATAATTGGTTGCCGTTCTGATCCATTCCGAAGATTCGGAAGCAGGAATTCCGGTAGAAATCAGTTTCCAGTTTTTGTGAGGGATAAAAGTTACTGTTGAAGGTGCAGATTTGAATGCTTCGGCATACATAAACACACCTGTGCCGTTAATGTAAGCATGACTCATGTCAACAAAGCAGGTTCTTACCGAAAGCTCAAATGCATATACATCATATTTTACAACAACAGATTTCTCACCCCCATTATAAATGCGCCAGGTATTCTTATTCACCTTTCTAAAAGGTAATTTTTGCTTGTTGGCGTTTTCCGGAACAAAACCTTCCACATTTTTCGCAAATTCCCTAACCATGTAGGAGCCGGGAATCCACACGGGCATTTTCAGGTCGATGGAGTCTCCGGCGATGCCTGAAACCTCCAATTCCATGCTAATATAATGAGAAGCGGGATTCGGGAAAGAGACTTTGTAGTTGATACCTGCATCAGAACGTACTGATAAACAAATAAATATGATAATTATTGCAATTGATTGTCGGATCATATCAGAAATAGAATGCAACAAATCTAATAAAAGCAAAAAATATAAAGGGAAATGCCGGTCTAAAATCACCAAAACATGTTGTAGCAGAAATCATTGCCAGGAAAAGTTATTGAATAAATAGGTTTTATTGCAATCCAGAATAGGATAAAATGACTACTTGTAATTTTCATGAATTGTAACGGAGGAACTTTGAATGGTAGATGAGTCTCCTGAAAGTGATTCAGGAGACTCATCTACAATTTGAAATTATTGCTTCACCATTCTCTTGGTTTGATGATTTTCACCATCAATTATAAGTGAATATGTATATACTCCACTGGTTAAATCCTCACCATATACTGTTAAGGAACCAGCACCACGATGACTAATATCAAATTTCTGAAGCACCTTTCCTGAGTGGTAATAGAATAACATAACTGCACCCGTTATCGACTCTGGAATTAGCTCCAATACCAACATAACCATTGGTATTCCAATTCGCATCGACAGCATTGCCATTGTTTACGCCATTAATGGTGAGATTAGCAGGAACATCATTGTTAATCATAATGCGTTTCAAAAACGGAACATCATCGCTAGGGCCTTGCGTCCAAAAGAACATATTTCCAGATGAAGCTCTGAAATTGATGTCGTTATATGGTGATGGCAGAATATTCCAACTGTCAGAATTAAATATTGCCAAATGCTCAACTTCCTGATTTTGCCCTCCAGAGAACATTCGCCAAAAACTATAAATATCTCCGAAATCATTCCTGTCAGGTGCACCTGTGCGGAAAACTTCGCCGAAATTTGTATAAGAGATCCCATTAGGTAATCCTTGTAGATAATTTGTATTCACATGAAGCGCTGATAGTGGAATATTAGAAAATCCTTGAAAATCACCAATACCCACACTTTCGATTAGATTTGCTGGATCGGTTTGCCCAAAGTTGTTGAAAAGCGCCGGTTGAATAGTCCATTGTGCAATAGTGGTTGATGTGTAATTTAAAATAATTATTATACACATTGTCAAAATTCTAAGAGTCGTTTTCATGGTTTTAGAGTTTTATGAAATATGAAGTTGTTAGGGATTTTTTAGTTTGAATATTAATAATGTAAAACCCTTTTGCAAGCTTATCTATATTTAATTTGAGACTATTAGTATTAAAGTAATTTTCTTGTAAAATTAGTTGGCCTGTGATATTTAGTACAGTGAGAGTTGTTATATCTAGGGTATAAGAATAAATATTAATTTCAGAATTGACTATAGTAGGAAACAACTGAATGACATCTAGATCTTCAGCCTCATTTATTCTAGTAAGTGAATCGCAAGGAGTAACAAACACATCATCTATATAATAATATGCAAAAGTTAATGATGGTATATTACTCCAGCCTGTTAGGGCTGCAGTGCTGCTTGCCGTGTCTTTAAAATTGCCAAGGATTAAGTACCTTTCTCCGCCAGATGCTATAAATGACCCCGATATTTCATTCCAAATGGCACGATCGCTTATATCGTTATTAGCCGGATTTTGAATTTGAGGGGTGAAGGGTAAAGTACAATAATTCAATCCGCCACAACTGTCTATAATCATTGTTGAGGAAAAATAGGCGCCAAAATCATTACAAACTCGATGACATGAATCGCCAGGGCTTACAAAAAAAGAAACACAATATTCTATTCCAGTTATCAATGAATCTATCAATTCAACCTGGATGTATTCTTTTGCATTTGTTGGAATACCATTATATGAATAAGTGCCAATTCCTGCATAAGCAATACCAGTTCTCGCATATTGATAACCTGCCAGATTTGAAGGGTAACCAGACCAACCATTAGAATTACATTCATTGTAATAATCCGAAGTATTATTCCAAATAGCAATTGTCCAAGGTGGTGCATAGTGAATTTTACCTAAAGATGTTGGACACGAAGTGTAATTCTCAAAACTCGGATTGGGCACCAAATTCATTTGAGCCTTTAAAGGTCCATAAGTCAATGCCACTAATATTATAAGCAAAAAGCAATTTTTCATGAATTCTAAATTTTTAGAAAGGTAATTTGAATAATGAACTCACACTGCAATACGATTTCTAAAGCCAACAGCTAAATCTAAATTCTAAATAAATTAAGAAAAGGGTATAATGAAAAGGTGTGTTACCGGGGCCGGCGAATCAAAGATAAACAATTATTTTAAAAATCAAAATTAAAATGGCATAGCATTGATTTTTAAATATTTAAATTAAAATAACAGATTGTCTTACAATACATAAAACCGAACTTTAGGTTAAACAAATAAAATTCCAAGCATTTTGGTTTTTGCTTAATAGTCATTTATTGAGTAGAAAAAGTATATTTTCATGGTGTTGCATTGTAAGATTATTGATCTCAAAGAACGAAAAATATCGAAAATCATTACGATTTATGCTACTCAGATATAATAATCTTACAATCGCCTCATGAAATAATAAATGCGAAAAGCCTGTAAAATAGCGGCTTAATCACTGAAAAACCCTGATAAAGTATTAAATTCCTTACCAATGTCACAATTTTTAAAACATGAGCATTTCAGGGTAAAATCCCGCCCTATGTTTGTAGAGCAAAACAAAACAAAAACACTTTGCCTATGGACATATAAAAAAGGTCAAGAAAGTTCAACTCAAATGACAATGAAAGAATAGCAACCGTGATCGCTTCCCGGTTGCTTTCTGCTTTTTATCAGGTGGTTACCCATTTTTCCACATTTTATCAACACCCCTCTATGGCACCTTCAATTTAGGTATTTTTACAGTCCGGAGATTTTTTCCGGGAACAACCCTTTTACCAGTAAAATTCCAATCCTAAAATGTCCCAATTTTCTCATTTACACGTACATACACAATTCTCGTTACTCGACGGAGCCGCTGATATATCGAAACTTTACAAGAAAGCCGCTGAACATAACATGCCGGCTATTGCGATCACCGACCATGGAAACATGTTTGGAGCTTTTGAATTTGTTGCCGAAGCATACAAGCACAAGGGTGCAGATGGGAAGCCAAAAGTAAAGCCTATTGTGGGATGTGAGTTTTATTTGGTGGAGAACCGTTTCAAAAGAGCGTTTACCAAAGACGATAAGGATGTTCGTTATCATCAGTTATTCCTGGCTAAAAATGCTGAAGGTTATCAGAACCTGATAAAACTATGTTCATTAGGTTTTATGGAAGGTATGTATGGAAAATATCCACGTATCGATAAGGAACTGGTGAAGCAATATCACAAAGGTCTTATAGCAACCACGTGTTGTCTTGGCGCCTCTGTTCCCCGTGCCATCATGAAAAAAGGTGAAGAGGAAGCGGAAAAAGAGTTTCAGTGGTGGTTAAATATTTTTGGTGAAGATTATTACATCGAACTGCAACGACACAATATTCCTGAACAAGACAAAGTAAATGAAATTTTATTGAAGTGGTCGTTTAAGTATAACGTCAAAGTAATTGCTTCCAACGATACACATTATGTTGATCAGCAGGATGCCAATGCGCATGATATTTTGTTATGCATTAATACCGGAGAAAAGCAAGCCACTCCATCCATGAAAGAGTTTTCAGATGATGATGCTTTTGTGAAAGGAAAAAGATTTGCATTCTATAACGATCAGTTTTATTTCAAAACACCGGAAGAGATGTCGAAACTTTTCAGCGACATTCCCGAAGCAATCGACAATACAAATCATATAGTCGACAAAGTTGAAATTCTGAATTTAAAAAAAGATATCCTCCTTCCAAATTATGTGATTCCTCAGGGATTCACGACTCAGGATGATTACTTGCGTCATATAACTTTTGAAGGCGCAAAACGCAGATATGTAGAACTCACTCCGGAGATTGAAGAGCGATTAAATTTCGAACTGCATACGGTGAAAACAATGGGATTTGCAGGTTACTTCCTCATTGTTTCTGACTTCATCCGGGCAGGACGTGATATGGGAGTATTTATTGGTCCCGGCCGTGGTTCCGCAGCCGGTTCAGCTGTTGCATTTTGTATTGGGATTACCAATATTGATCCTATCAAATACAATTTACTTTTCGAGCGTTTTTTAAATCCCGACAGAAAGTCGATGCCCGATATTGATACGGACTTCGATGATGAAGGCCGTCAGAAAGTAATTGATTATGTGGTTCAGAAATACGGAAAGAATCAGGTAGCACAAATTGTGACTTATGGTTCTATGGCTGCAAAAATGAGTATCAAAGATGTTGCACGCGTTCTTGATTTGCCACTTTCCGAATCAAACTTCCTGGCTAAGCTTGTCCCCGATAAACCAGGCATTTCACTCGATCGTGTTATCAATGCGCCACTCGAAGGTGAAAAAGGATTGAAAGAAAAAGAAGGCCTTGGTGCAGATGATATCGAGAATGTAAAGAAACTTCGTGAAATTCATAAGGGAAAAGATCTTCAAGCTAACATTCTTAAAGAAGCTTTAATTCTGGAAGGTTCTGTAAGAGGAACCGGAATTCATGCTGCAGGAATTATTATTGCCCCCACAGATCTTACTGACTTAATTCCTGTTGCAGTTGCAAAAGATTCTGATTTGCTGGTAACACAATATCAGGGTAAAGTAATTGAAGATGCCGGCGTAATCAAAATGGATTTTCTGGGATTAAAGACGCTGACCATTATTAAGACGGCACTGGAACTTATTCGTCAGAACCATGGAATAACTATAGAGATTGATTCGATTCCATTAGATGATGCATTAACTTTTGAGCTATATCAGAAAGGTGAAACCAACGGAACGTTTCAGTTCGAGTCGGCTGGTATGCAAAAGCATTTAAAAGATTTAAAACCTGATAAGTTTGAAGATCTCATTGCTATGAATGCCTTGTACCGTCCGGGTCCTATAGAATACATCCCGAATTTCATTGCCCGAAAGCATGGCAAAGAAGCAGTGAAATATGATCTGGATGCCATGGAAGAATACCTGAAGGAAACTTACGGTATTACCGTTTATCAGGAACAGGTGATGTTGCTTTCGCAGAAGCTGGCGAACTTCACAAAAGGTGATGCCGATACTTTGCGAAAGGCAATGGGTAAAAAGCAGATTGAAGTCCTGAATAAAATGAAATCGAAGTTCATGGACGGATGTGCAGCTAATGGTCATGATCCGAAAACCTGTGAAAAAGTATGGACCGATTGGGAGGCATTTGCACAATATGCATTTAATAAATCACACTCTACATGCTATGCTTTTGTGGCTTATCAGACAGCATACCTGAAAGCACATTATCCCGGTGAATATATGTCGGCAGTACTCACACACAACTTGTCGAATATTGATAAAATTACCTTCTTCATGGAGGAATGTAAGCGCATGGGACTAAAAGTTCTTGGTCCGGATGTGAATGAATCGATTTATAATTTTTCCGTTAATAAAAACAGTGAAATCCGTTTCGGATTAGGAGCAGTTAAAGGTGTTGGTGAAGGAGCTGTAGAAGCTATAATTGAAGAACGCAAGCAAGGTGGAGCATTTAAGAATCTGCTGGATTTGGTATCCCGTGTGAATTTGAAAAATGTGAATAAACGTTGTTTGGAAAGTTTGATCATGGCCGGAGCATTCGACTTCGATAAGCAGGCGCATCGTGCCATGTGGTTTGAAAAAGATCCGAAAGAAAATAATCTTACCAACTTGGAAAAGGCAGTCCGCTACGGAACCGGTTCGCAGGATGCAAAAAATTCGCAGCAAGTTTCACTGTTTGGAGAAGCAAGTGCTGTTGAAATGCCAGCCCCAAAATTTTTCCCTTCAGAACCCTGGTCGGAATTAGAAAAACTAAGAAATGAAAAGGATGTAGTCGGGTTTTATGTCTCGGGACACCCACTGGATGAATTCCGTTTTGAGATTGATGCGTTTTGTAATGTACCTGTAAATGAATTGGGAGACCTGACAAAAATGCGTGGCAAAGACATCGCTTTTGCAGGAATTGTGACAAGTGCTAATCATCGTACCACCAAATCAGGTAAGCCTTTTGGTGTCATGTTTATAGAAGATTATACCGGATCACATGAATTGGCTTTGTTTTCAGATGATTATCTGAAGTTCAAACAATACCTTACACCGGAATATTACTTATTCATCAGAGCCAAGGTGCAATCGCGTTATAACGACCCTAACAATCTGGAAATCAAGATATCCAGCATAAAATTACTACCTGATGTTGGCAACGAGTTTGCCAAATCCCTGACATTAAGTCTGAGTTTGGATGAAATAAACAGTGAAACAGTTAATACGTTGGATATACTACTCAAAGAATATCCCGGTAAACTTCCCGTTAAGTTTAGTGTTAGAGATAAAGAAAATAAGGTGGAGCTGGCCAGTAAAAAGGTTAGGGTTAACTTCAGTAAAAAATTATTCGAAGAACTGGAATATCGTCAGGGGATAAGGTTTAAAATAAATACTTAACTGACAGTTTGGCATAAAAATGTTGGTGGTATGGAAATTGAGTGATCAGTGATCAGTAGTCAGTGATCAGTAGTCAGTGATCAGTAGTCAGTGAACAGTAATCAGTGAACAGGGATCGGTAATCAGTAAACAGTAAACAGTGAAAATCGTCACCCAGAGCGGAGCGCAGTTAAGTGGTGATAAGTGCTGAGTGACCCGATCATTAAGTTCCTCCATTTAAAATCGAACATAAAAAATTTATCATTTATCATATATCATTTAGCATTTCAAAAACATGGCAATTGAATTAACAGACTCCAACTTTGATGAGTTGGTATTAAAATCAGACAAACCCGTATTAGTTGACTTTTGGGCAGAATGGTGTGGACCATGCAGAATGGTTGGACCGGTTGTTGAAGAACTATCAAAAGACTATGACGGACGTGCCGTAGTTGGCAAAGTTGATGTCGACAGTAATCCCGGAATATCTATGAAATATGGTATTCGCAACATCCCTACTATATTATTTTTTAAAGGTGGTGAAATTGTTGACAAGCAAGTTGGTGCTGTTCCCAAATCAGTTTTGGCAGGCAAAATCGACGGTCAACTTTAATCAGAAATAATCAGAGAATCAGAAACCTGTGAATTCATGGGTTTCTGATTCTTTATTTGCATAGGTGAAATCGGCTTTTGGCATGCATTACCTATGAAATTTTTAAAGTGTATTTGAATAAATATCAACACATCCCTAACCTAAACTGCGGTGGCTATTAATCAACATGAAATACAGCAACTCGGTCACCTGGAGCTCATAGCCCGACAGGTTGTTGAGGGATTTATTACCGGTCTGCATAAGAGTCCTTTTCATGGTTTTTCAGTTGAATTCGCAGAACACAGGTTATACAATACAGGTGAATCGACTCGCCACATGGATTGGAAATTGTATGGCAAAACCAATAAACTTTTTGTTAAGCGATATGAAGAAGAAACCAATCTTCGGTGCCAAATAATAATTGATAACTCAAGCAGTATGCATTTTCCCGGAAAGGAATTGCAGGAAAAAGATACGATGAATAAAATTACTTTTTCTTCACATGCTGCTGCTGCAATTATTCACTTGTTAAAAATGCAGCGTGATGCTGCAGGGTTAAGTATATTTTCTGAAACGCTGGAAGAAAACACTCCGGCTCGTTCGAGTACACTTCACCAGAAACTGTTATTCATGAAGTTGGAAGATGCCATGAATTCGGGAGGTACGGAAGTCAGAAGAAAAACATCTGCAGCACAAGCATTGCACCAGATTGCGGAAACCATTCATAAACGCTCACTGGTAATTATTTTCAGCGATATGATGGATAGTTTAAGTGACAGCAATGAATTATTCAATGCATTGCAACATCTCAAATACAACAAACATGAGGTTATACTTTTCCATGTAACCGATAAAAAACTGGAGCAGGATTTTAAATTCGAAAACAGACCGTATCAATTTATTGATGTGGAGACTGGCGAAACAGTGAAAGTCCATTCCAATCAGGTTCGGGAAACGTACCTGTCGCAAATGAGCAAATTTCAACAGGAACTAAAGCTCAAATGTGCCCAATACAAAATTGATCTTATTGATGCCGATATTCATGAAGGTTACCGCCAGGTACTCATGCCTTATCTCATTAAAAGACAACGAATGCAGTAAACAACTCCTTTTCAGGTCAGAACCGGATTGCATCAACATCGTCTAGATGCTTTGCATCTTATTCTTTTTCAATATATTACATTTTAATTCATCAAGCAAACCAGGTTCAAACTGCATTTGGTTTACTGATCTATATTTAATAGGTTTGTAACAAATCCCTGCGAATATGCACCTTATGAAATTCAGGAAGTATAGTTGGTTAATCGGACTATTGCTTCTGGTAAGTATTACATCCTGCAAAAGAGATGAAGATAATTTAGGATGGGATACAGATATCCTCATGCCGTTACTGAACTCTTCGCTTGATATCACTGATATCATCAGTGATTCTTTGCTACAAGTTGGCGCTGACAGTTCTTTGAAAGTGGTGTATGAAACCCATTTGTATGATATGTCAGTTGACTCGTTGTTCAGTTTCTACGATACCAGTGTTACCAGGTCATACACATTAGATTCGATCAGCTTGCTCGAACAAACTATTGATTATCCTGTAACACTCGGTCAGATTTGTTCTAATGCAGGAATTTTAGGTGCGATTATAGTAAGTCAGAATGGAAATTCATTTGCTATACCTGCAATTTCCAGTTTGTCATCATCGGTATTCGCCATTGATGCAGATACGTTATTTCAATCGATGGAATTACAAACGGGTTTTCTTGATCTTACTATTTACAACGGACTTCCAATTGATATTACCAATGTGGTATTTGAGCTGAAGAATACATCCAACAGTGTAGTTGTGGCTACCGGAACATTCCCATTGATTGCAACAGGCACGACTGAGACACAAACCATTTCACTTGCAGGTGTCACCATTGAAGGAAATATGGAAGGCCAAATTCTAAGTATGTCATCACCGGGATCCAATGGTAATGCTGTTGTGATTGATACAACAGATGCACTTCAAACAACTTTATCTGTTTACGATTTAAACCCGATAACAGCAACTGCTATATTTCCGGCGCAGAACCTGATAGACAAGGCTCAAAAATTCAAGTTCACCTTTGAAAGTGTACAATTAACAAAGGCAAGAATAAAATCAGGTGGTGTTGTAATGGATTTGTACAGTACTTTACAGGATAGTGTTCGTTTTGTTTACAAATTGCCAAGTGCAACTTTAAACGGAGTGCCATTTGAAATAACAAAGGTCCTCCCTCCTGCTGCACCGGGTGGTGTTTCATCATATAATAACTTCTTCGACTTCTCCGGTTATGAACTTGATTTGACCGGACCCAATTTTGATACAGTCAATACCATGTTCAATATCTTTCAGGCAGGTGTTGATTCAACAGGTCTGATGAAGACATTGTCGATCACAGATAGCATTTATTCCAATATAGGTTTTCAAAATTTGCGTCCCGATTATGTACGTGGTTACTTAGGCAGCGACACGTTTGATATTGGTCCTTCGCTTACTACCATTGATTTATTTAAAAGCATTGGTGGTAATATTAATCTGCAGGATGTAAACATGAGTATTGGAATTGAAAATGGCATTGGTGCAGATGCAAGAGTAAAAATTGTGCAACTAAATGCACTAAATACTAATACAGGAAATAGTGTTACACTTAGTGGAAGCGGTGTATCGAATCCATTTAACATAACACGTGCAACTGATCAGGGCGGACAACCTCCTGTTACAGTTACCAATTCTACCTTCCTTCTGAACAACAGCAATTCAAATGCAGCGGCATTCATCAGTAATCTTCCCGATGAAATAAATTATTCATTGAGACTTGAAACCAATCCAAATGGCAACACTTCAAACTTCAATGATTTTATATATGCTGATAAACTGATGGAGTTCAATCTGAATGTCGAGATACCACTTGCGTTCATAGCCAACGGACTCATGTTAACTGACACCTTTGATTTCGAAATGAGCGATCAGGATTTATCGCGAATAAAAAGCGGATTCTTATATTTAAATGCCGATAACGGATTTCCATTTGAAGCAATTATTCAATTGTACACCATGAATGATAACGGGTCAATTACAGATTCGTTGCTCACCTACAACACCATTGCTGCGGCTCCTGTTGGTCCCGATTTCAAGGTGACTGAAAAGAGAAAATCTAAGCTGGTAATTCCCGTTGACCAGGGGAAAATTGACACCTTCTTTGGCACTAAAAAAATGAAAATTGTTGCAAGGTTCAATACACAACCTGTCAACACGCAGCTTAAAATTTACAGTGATTACACCATTGACTTCCGGCTTGCCGGCGATTTCACCTATTTAGCCCACTAACGATTTTGAAAAATATACTACTAACTGCAATATGCAGCATGCTGCTAATGAATGTCAATGCCCAGCATGAATGGCCATTTAAAAATAACTATACAACTGCGACTACTGAAATTGGAATTGATGCAAACGGACTTATTGGTTCCAATGCCATCACTACCAAATTCATGAACACGTATATCAATAATGAATTTATTGAGCAATCAGTAAAAGATGGCGCCTACACAAAAATGGGCGATCGTTCTAAAATCGGGAGCTATTTGAATGCGGGAGCTTACATGAAAAAAATGCGTATCAATGAAGCCGACAGTACCGTCAGAAATCTGACACTGGCACTAAGATACCGGACACATTTCAATGCCGCTTTTCCATCCGATTTATTTGCACTATACTTTTATGGAAACAAAAGATTTGCCGGTGTCAATGCCGATATCAGTGATTTCAATTATGAGGCTATACAATATCAGCAATTGCAGTTTGGCTATGGAAAAACGAAGAAGAGTGGCAATACAGAATTTGAATATTATGCAGGTATCAGCTTTCTGAACGGCCAAAGTTATCTCGATATTTCAACTACCCGTGGTTCAATCTACACCCAACCTGATGGCGAATATGCTGATCTTGATATCAGATTAGAATCGAGACAATCGGATACTACAAAAAGTAATTTCGGAAGTTCAAATGGTTTGGGGGCATCGATAGATTTGATGGTTAGTTATAAAATGGAAAATCAAGTAAAGATTTCACTTTCTGCCACTGATATTGGAATGATAGCCTGGAATAGTAAGACCAGTTATTTTGTTGTTGATACTACTTATCGTTTCGAAGGATTAACTGTCAATAATTTATTTGATTCACTGTATCTCGACATCACTTCAGAAGCTGAATTTATAGATGGATTTAAAGAAGACCGTAAAAAGGAAAGCTTTACATCTGTTCTGCCTGCAAAATTTCAACTGCAGGTATCGAAGCCATTTATGGAGGACAAATTAATGGCATATGCTTCTGTTAACTATTTTCTCAATGCTGATTACACAGCACAAATTATTGCAGGTGGTAGTTATTTCTTTTCGAAAAGTTTCATGGCCGGTTTGAGTGCCGGGTTTGGTGGCTACACTGAATTCTCAGCAGGCATTCATGTGGGTGCCGACTTAGGTCATGGGTTTATTTTAACTGCCGGCACCGATTATCTCACGGGCTTAATTAACCAGGACAACTCGACTGCTGAGGGTGGTGTTGGGAGTTTGAGGTTTGTGTTTTGATAGGTTTATCGGACCTTTAAAATCCTATTGGTACCTGACTATCAAATAATTATAGCAAATCCTATCGTTTATTAAGCACTGTTTTTAAGCCTTTAAATTCTGGTATTGAACATATTATTCAAATATGTCCAGTTTTTACATAAAATATGAACATATTCTGTTATTACAAGTAAAAAGTGGACAAGAATTCGCGATATGTTCAATTTTATTGGAATTATTGGACATATTCATTAATTTTACATATCCAATTAACAGAAAATGGCAATTTTTGATAGAAATTCCCCATACAATGCATTGCCTGACCTTCCACCGTCGGAAACGATCCTTGACACAGAGATACTGACAAAATGGGGGTTGGCATCACGATCATTAGCAGAGTTGAACCGAAATATTCTGAGGATTCCAAATCCAACGATGTTGGTTAACACTATTTCATTACAAGAAGCACAAACCTCGACAGCTATCGAAAACATTTTTACCACAGAGGACGAACTTTACAAAGCTGTTTCCGCTTCAATGAAAGAAGATAATGCCAATTCATCAATTAAAGAAGTTCTGCGTTACCGTGAAGCACTTTGGGGTGGTTACAATACCTTAATTAAAAGCAAGTCATTTGATCAATCTATTGCAATAAGTGTTTTCCAGCAGATAAAAAATACAAATCAGGGAATCCGTCCTCCACAATCTCAAACTGTGATTAAACGTGGACAAAGTGAACTCAAGCCCGGTGAGATTATATACACTCCGCCTCGAGGTCTGGGAGTTATAGAACAAAAACTTGATAACTTGTTTGCTTTTCTGAAATCAAAAAACAATTTCGATCCTTTGTTAAAAATGATAATTGCACATTACCAATTCGAGGCAATACATCCATTCACCGATGGAAATGGGAGAACCGGAAGAATTTTGAATTTGCTTTATTTGATAGATCAAAATTTATTATCGCATCCAGTTTTGTATTTAAGTAAATATATCATAAATCATAAAGAAGATTATTATTACTTCTTGTCAGGTGTAACTCAACGACAAGCATGGAAGCCATGGATGCTTTATATGCTGGAAGCTATTGATACCACTGCACAGCATACGAATAATAAAATTGATGAAATTCTCCAACAAATGGGAGCGACGTATAATTTTGCTAACCAAAAACTGAAATGGTATACATTAGAGTTAAACCAGGCACTGTTTTCACAGCCTTATATAAAACCAAAAATCATTAGCGAAATTACCGGAGTAAAGAGTCGAACTACACTTACGGATTATATGCAAAAACTAACCGAACACAAAATTCTTTCATCCAGGCAGGAGGGTCGTGAAGTTTTTTATATCAATGATGATCTGGTGAATATCTTACAAGGGTAATAAAAAAAGGAGAGCTTCCTCTCTCCTTTTAAAGCGTTTCGACCAAAACAAGTATTTGGTTACTTGGTTTATTTTTACATCTTCACCAACTTCTTCACTACCGTTTTTCCATCAATAACCATTCTTACCAAATAAATACCGGAGCTTAGATCAGAAGTATTTAAGTTTAATTTATTTGTGCCGGCTTTCAAGGGGTAACTTTCTGATTTTATCATTTTCCCTTGAATTGTATGTAGGCTTACCTGTGCGTTGGTTAGATGTGTAGCATTCACTTCAAGTAAGACATGTCCTGTGGTAGGATTCGGATAAACGATGTAATCGTATTTTGTTTCCAGTTCCTGCAAACCAGTTGGCAATACAATTTTGGAAACCGCAGTATTGGTAAGTACTGGTGCATTGAAATCGAAATAAATAGCTGCGTTGTTTGCAATACTATCACCTGCAACTAAACTTGTCTTAGGTTGGATGCGATATCGAACGAAGCCATGGCTAAGTGGTTCGTTAATATTACTATCGGGTAATAAAATATTGTTAAACTTAAATTCCATATTTCGTTCCCATGGAAGCCATTTAAGCTCTACATTGTGAGAAGCATTTACAAATTCAAAAGAGCTCAAATTTAATTTGAGGGTATCAATGGGATTGAGAATTTTAACAGTGAAGGCAGTGTCATTTCCTGTATTCTGGAAACGGATGATGTATTCTAAAAATGGTTCAGTAGCAAGTTGTGTTGTAGTTAAAGTATCTTCATTCACCAGAATATCGTTCGGGTCATATGAACCAGTCACAAACACTTCCCAAGCTCCATAGTTGCAAGTGGGATTGGCATCTCCTGAAACCGGATCAATTCGAACGGTAGAGTTTAAAAGCGTACCAATTACTAAACCCAGATTAACATTTACCGTTACTACTATGCTTCCGGTTTGAAAAGGATTTAATGGCCCTAAACTCCACATGACAGAATCGAGTGAAATAGTTGTTGGGGCAACATTTGAAGCAGCATATACCACATTATTATCAGGGAAAAATATTATCGTCGGCGCAATAGTAGTTGTACCGACATTTTCATACGAAATCATATATGATGCATTGAACCCGCTTCGAAAAGGCCCAAGGGGTGAAATGGAAACACACAAATCATTTAATACACCCTGCGGTTGAAAAGCAAAATCGTTCAGGCTATCAGTTTGTTGAACACCTGCAAAATAAACGTTGTGACTTACCGGAACTACATTGTAATTATTAATTGTAGCAGGAGCTACATTAAAATTTCCTGAATCAAGAACTGCAACAATATATCCTCCATTTTGATTACTGAAGCCGAATCTACCGGTATTTTGTTCGGTGATTTTTGTGTTGACAATAAAAGGTTCACCAAAATCCTGAACAGAATTACTATTTCCATCGGCGAAAACAGAACCGGTGATTAAATTGTAGTTATCAGTGATTTTTAAAATCCAGTAATCACTGCCGCCAACACTATTTTCTGTTTTATCACCTGAACTATTGGAATAAGAATAACCACCCATAATATATCCTCCATCGGTAGTTTGTTGAATCGTTGAAAGATATTCACTACTGCTTCCTCCAAGTGTATTTTGCCATTCTATATTTCCATTGGAATCAATTTTTAATATCCAATAATCGTATGATCCAATCTGATTTTCTGTTTTATCACCTGAAATATCTGACCCTGAACGTCCACCAACCATAAACCCTCCATCATTAGTTTGAAATATAGAAACAGGATCTTCATAGTTATTTCCACCAATAGTATTTTGCCATTGAATTGAACCCAAACTATCTATTTTTAATATCCAAAAATCAGATGAGCCAAGGCAATTCTCTGTTTTGTCTCCAGAAATGTTAGAAATAGATAAACCAGCACAAATAAAACCTCCGTCTAAGGTTTCTTGAATAGAAGTATTATTATCTACATCACTTCCTCCAATTGTGTTTTGAAACAAAATATTTCCAGTATCATCAGTTTTTATAATCCAATAATCATTCGAACCCATAGAATTTTCTGTTTTATCTCCTGAGATATTAGAATCAGAACCTCCTCCTAAAATATATCCACCATCTACACATTGATTAATCGACATTAAAAAATCAACTCCACTTCCTCCGATACCATTCTGCCATTGAATAATACCAAATGAATCTGTTTTGACGATCCAATAATCATAGTTTCCGTTGCTATTTTCTATTTTATCTCCTGAAATACCAGACTTTGATCTCCCTCCAAGAATATACCCACCATCACTAGTTTGGTCCATAGAGTAAAGCTCATCATCACCATTTCCACCAATTGTGTTCTGCCATTGAATATTTCCGAATGAATCTGTTTTAATGATCCAATAATCCCAATTTCCATGATTAATTTCTGTTTTATCTCCGGAAATACCGGAAATAGAATTACCTCCTAAAAGATATCCTCCATCAAAGGTTTGTAGTATTGATGTAAGGTAATCCTGATCTGTTCCTCCAATAGTATTTTGCCATTGGATAACACCATTAGCGTCTGTTTTGACAATCCAATAATCATAACTGCCAATATTGTTTTCTGATTTATCACCAGATATGTCAGAATTTGATCGGCCACCTAAAATATACCCCCCATCGGCAGTTTGCTGAATAGAATAAAGCTCATCATTACCATTGCCACCAATGGTATTCTGCCAGTCAATTTCCTGAGCTAACGCCTTTAAACAATTAACCGTAAAAAGGATTAAAAAGATTAATAAATGTTTTTTCATAAGTTGTTAGAGTCGTAATGCTTAAATGCCTTTAAGTTAAAATATTGACTGATTTAAAAATTATTTTTTACATCTTCACCAATTTCTTCTCCACTGAATTTCCATCGATAACCATTCTTACCAAATAAATACCGGAGCTCAATTCAGCAGTTTTAAGGTCTAATTTATTGGGACCAGCTTTTAGTTGATGATTCTCTAAAGAAATCAGCTTCCCTTGCATGGTGAGAAGTGTTACTTCAGCTTGAGCTGATTGACTTGCACTCACATCAATGAAAGTTGCACCTGATGTTGGGTTCGGATAAATGGCGTAATCGTATTTATCACTGAGTGTCTGTAAACCTGTTGGTAAAACAATATTTGTAACTGCGGTATTGGTAAGCACCGGATCATTGAAGTCGAAGTAAATACCTGCATTATTGTTGATAAAGTTACCGGCAACTAAATTTGTTTTAGGTTGGATGCGGTAACGAACATAGCCATGACTGAGGAGTTCATTGATGTTGCTATCGGGTAGTAAAATATTGTTAAACTTAAACTCCATGTTATTTTCCCAGGAACGCCAATTGAGTTCGACATTATGAGAAGCATTCACAAACTCAAACGAGTTCAAATTAAATTTCTTAACATCAATGGGATTAAGAATATTCACAGTAAAGGCTGTATCGTTTCCGGTATTCTGAAAGCGGATGATGTACTCTAGAAATGGTTGACCAGCAAGTTGCGTAGTGGTTAACGTTTCATCACTAACCAGAATATCATTCGGATCAAAAGACCCAGTCACAATCACATCCCAATCGCTATAGTTGCAAGCAGGATTAGCATCACCGGAAACAGGTTCAATGCGGGCAGAAGAATTTAACATAGAGCCAATAGCTAATCCGCTATCCACACTTACAACTATCATAAATTCACCAGATTCAAAAGGCAGCAGTGGGTTAAGGGTCCACACCACAGAATCAGGAGCAACAGCAGATGGAACAACCGTAGCAGTAGAATAACTCATATTCAAATCGGGGAAAAATACAACTGAAGGATTTGTTATAGTTGTTGTTCCGACATTTTCATAGGAAATCATATAAGATGCCAGAAACCCACTCCGGAAAGGACTTAGTGGCGTAATGGTGACACATAAATCATTTAATACACCTTGTGGTTGATATGCAAAATCATTTAGGTTATCGGTTTGCTGAAATCCTGGGAAATAGGAATTGTGAGAAGCGGGAGATGCAGTATAATTATTGAGATTTATGGGAGAAACATCAAAGCTTCCGGAATCAAGTACTGAAACTACATAATCTCCATTTTGATTAGTGAATGTAAATCTTCCGGTGGCTTGTTCAGTAATTTTTTTATTTAACAATAGAGGTTCTCCTAAATCTTGAGAATTATTACTGTTCAAATCGGCAAATACAGATCCGGAAATTAAATTATATTTATTGGTAAGTTTAACGATGCAGTAATCATTTGCCCCTACATTAAAATCAGTAATATCACCTGAATTTTCAGAATCAGATGAACCGGCCAGAATGTATCCTCCGTCTGTTGTTTCCAAAATATCTGCCAGTATTTCCTGACCACTTCCTCCGATTGTATTTTGCCATTGAATGACTCCTATGTTATCTGTTTTTACCACCCAGAAGTCGTGCGCACCAAAACCAGCTTCAGTTTTGTCACCTGAAATCCCGGATGATGAAAAGCCACCCATTATAAATCCACCATCAGTAGTTGGTTTGAGACAGTAAAACGCATCTTCATCATTACCACCTATAGAATGCTGCCATTGAATAATGCCTGAACCATCGGTTTTGACTATCCAATAATCGCTTGCACCGTTGCTGTTTTCTGTTTTATCACCTGATAAATTTGAATAGGATCTTCCGCCGATGATGTAACCGCCATCAATTGTTTGATATGTTGCAAAAAGTTCATCAGAACTATTTCCTCCAATGGTATTCTGCCATTGAATGATTCCAACGCTATCCGTTTTTACAATCCAGTAATCATTAGAACCATTGGTATTTTCAGTTTTATTACCTGAAATATTTGAATTAGAGTATCCTCCCAACATATATCCACCGTCAACGGTTTGCTCTACTGTTTGAAGGTAATCATAACTTCCACCACCAATTGTTTTTTGCCATTGAATGGACCCAGTACTATCGATTTTCACGATCCAGTAATCTAAAAGTCCATAACTATCTTCGTTTTTATCACCAGAAATATCGGAATCAGAAAAACCACCCAAGAGGTAACCTCCATCAGTAGTTTGCTGAATAGAAGTAAGCTGATCACCACCTGCTCCACCAATGCCATTTTGCCATTGGATATTTCCGGTATTGTCAAGTTTCAAAACCCAAAAATCCGATAACCCGTTGCTATCTTCGGTTTTGTCACCGGAAATATTGGAATCAGAAAACCCACCAACAATATAACCGCCATCGGGGGTTTGCTGAATAGTAGCGAGTTGATCGTAACCACCACCTCCAATGGTATTTTGCCACTGAATATTCCCGTCAACATCAGTTTTCAATATCCAGAAATCCCAACTGCCATTGCTATTTTCAGTTTTGTCTCCAGAAATATCCGATTCAGACATACCGCCAAATATAAATCCGCCATCGGCAGTTTGTTTAACGCAATAAAGATATTCGCTGGCAAACCCGCCCATTGATTTCTGCCATTCGATTTCCTGTGCAAAAGAGATTGACAGGGTGAGTGCCAAGACACCGGTTAAGAGTAGAAGCTTTTTCATGTGATTTGTGGTTAAGAGTTATAAAACACTTATAATCATTCAACTTTAATAAAATGAAAAATGACAAAATTGAAATGAAAGCATCAAAAGTCAATACAGGATTAAAAGTAATAAAGAAAATGAGAAAATGTCCTGAAAATGAAAAAAATGACAATATTTTGAGATGGGTCTTGAGATTAAAATGTTTGGTATTCAGTTGATTCAATGTTAATTAAATCCAAATGGTATTATTTAAGGGTTAAAAATATTTAAAGAAGATTAAACACCTAATATTCAATACTTTAAAGACTTTCAATAATTTAATTCAGATAGTATTTGAAAATCCCAAAAATTCACTACTTTTGTGCCTCCAAAGAAATTTGGAAAACGGTTCGGTAGTTCAGCTGGTTAGAATATATGCCTGTCATCTCGTCACAAGTGACGAGACGGGTTCGAGGCCCTACCGAATGATTGTAGTGAGTTCTTTATAGTAATAATATTTGGTTCGGTAGTTCAGCTGGTTAGAATACATGCCTGTCATCTCG
>JAEUTI010000016.1 GCA_016788065.1 Bacteroidia bacterium
ATCAATATTTTAAATGAATTAATGCAGAAAATTAAGATTAAAATTAGAAAAAATAATTGACATTTAATAAACCATTAATAAAAAACGGACTTCGAGGTGCTGATATCAGGAATAAAAAATCCGCTTTAAATTCCGGAATAAGAGATTTGAAATTTACCGAAATGCAATAAACCTTACGGATAAATTCAGGTTTAAGCTAACAACCGGAGTAGCAGTCTTCGCAACTGATTAATATTTTACAAACCTTTTAACGGCATCGCCATTACCGGCTTTAATAAAATATATTCCTGAAGCAAGGCCGGAGACATCAATCAATTTTATCATTGGGTTTCCATCCGATTTAATACCCTTTATGGTTTGAATTTTCTGACCATACACATTGAAAATTTCCAATTCATCAATGCGAGTAAGATTCGAATTGAAATGAATATTCAAAGTTGAGTGAACAGGGTTTGGATATAAATAAAACAATTCATTTTTGGCCTGAACTTCAAAGAAACCAACAGGTGAAATAATATCAGTTCTTGCAATATTGGTTGGGACAGCGCTGTTAAAATCAAAGAAAATAAATGCCTGACTGGTAATAGAATCACCTAATACCAAACTGGATTTAGGTTTAATTTTATAACGGATAAAACCATGGCTCAGTGCTTCATTCGTATTACTGTCGGCAAGCAAAATATTCTCAAACAGGAAACGCATCGATTTCTCTGCAGGTAACCAGGTAATTGTACCAGGATGAGAAGCAGCTACAAATTCAAAAGTATTTAACAGCAGACCGGTTGTATCAATAGGGTTCATCACTCTAACTGTAAAGGCTGTGTCATTTCCTGTATTTTGAAAGCGAATCAGGTATTCCAGATCAGGTTGGGAAGCCACTTGATAGTCGAGTATAAAGTTCCTGTTAACCATTATATCGTTGGGGTCATAGGAACCGGTTGTTAGTAAATCCCAAGTGGCAAAATTACAGGAGGGATTCACATCTCCTATTATAGGTAAAATCATGGCACTCGAAGAAATTGGAGTACCAATGGGCAAACCTAAATCTACCATAACGGCAACGATTATTTGTCCGGATTGAAAGGGATTAAGGTTTCCAAGATCAATGACAACAGAATCGGTAGTTACGGATGTTGCAGCAGGTACTGAATAATCAAAAGCTAGATTGGTATCAGGATAAAAAACTACTGTTCCATTGATTACAGTATTTCCGGCATTCGTGTAATTAATTATGTAGGAGGCACTCATACCGGAACGGAAATTTCCGGTTGGAGAAATGGTAAGACATAAATCATCAAACACACCAACGGGTTGAATAGCGAAATCATTCAAAGAATCTATTTCTAAAGAAGTTGCAAAAGTCACAGTATGAGATGAAGGTACAGCAGAAAAATTATCCAATGAATCCATGAACATCACATCAAAGTTACCTGTACTGCAAACAGCCAGAGAATAAAATCCATTTTGATTGGTAAAGGCAATATTGCCGGTGTTGCTCTCAATAACTTTTCTATTGGTAAGCGATGGTTCCAGGGAATCATGAATGTTATTACTGTTAAAATCTACAAATGCTTTGCCCTGAACCAGGTTGCAGTTGCTGGCAGGTTCATACTCCCAAAAATCATCTTTAAATGCTGGCGATGTGATAGGATCATAAGAACCACCACCAATGTAACCTTTATTATTAAGCGTGAAATAACTTGTGTTGTAACGTGCACTTCCACCAAAATCGGCAACCTGACTCCAGGAATCTGTCTGATTATTATATTTATAAAAATCTGTCAGATATGCGCCATCAAATCCAAGTCCTACATAGGCTTCATTGTTGATCACAAAAGATGGGCATCCTCTTCTGGCAGTGCCAGGGAAAGGCGCTTTAGCTGTCCATGTATTCAATGCCGGATTGAATTCCCACATGTCGTTGAAATGGACAGGCTGGCTAAAACCATTACACACATATCCCAAACTATCAATTGCAAAAGCTGTAGTCGCTTGCCTGTTACCACCCGGGAAATCAGCCATCTGAACCCAGCTATCTGTGGCAGGTGTATATTGCCAGCAATCATTAAAAAGTGCCCCATTCCATCCTCCTACTACATAACCAGAATTTCCAATAGTAAACCAGGAACTGGAATACCGTGCACCACCCGGGAAGGTAGCTTTTTGGATCCAGATGTTTGTTAATGGATCATATTCATAAAATTGATTTTTATATTGCAAATCATATCCTAAACCAACATATGCTTTATCGTTGATTACAAATGAAGCCTGAGATCCCATATTTCCTGCGGGATAACTTGCCTTCTGAACCCACACATTAGTAACAGGATCAAATTCCCAGAAATCACTTTTAAATGAAGTCAATGCGGTTCTTCCACCACCTACATAACCTTTAGCACCAATGGAAAAGCTAAATGGCATATCACATGCGCCACCACTCAAAATACTGATTTGATTCCAGGTTCCGGTTGCTGCGCTTGTGAAAGTTAATGCCAGCAAGAACATAAATAAGTATATTTGTTTCATAATCAGTGATTTAAATAAAGCTATGTAATAATTTAAGATTAAAAGTATGAAAATATATTTATAACACAAAACTTTAAAAGAAAATGAATTTAGGAAAACTGCTTTCAGTTAAAAAAACTGCAGTTTAAGTTATGGATTTTATGATTTATTCAACCAATTTAAAAGAGAAGAAAGTCGCCAAACCAATGAAGCTTTAGAATTATCCCCTTGATTATAATCATTCAAAATCTGATTGGCTTTACTTGAATTTATAAACTCCGGCCAATTTCTATTAACTTCAATCAAATGTTTCAAGGGGCCCCGAAGCCATTTACTTTCACCGGGTGTTACAAACCCCTTTTTATCTTTTCGGGCATAAATAGCTTCCGGAAGAATTGGCTTTAGAGCTTCACGAAGAATATACTTGGTATCTTGTTGTTTAATCTTGTCATCATCAGCCAATGTAAAGGCAAATTCAACTAATCTGTGATCTAAAAAAGGTACCCTGGACTCAACTGAAAAAGCCATCGAATTCCTGTCTTCATACTGAAGCAAAGAAGGCAGGCTGGTTGTGAAAAGTAAATGATACAGGAAATTATCGAGTTTAGAGCCGGGAATATTATCAAGTTGAAATGCAGGGTCGTTTATGTCTTCATTAACCAAAAAAGGATAATACTTTCTAAATTCAAAATCATATAAAAATTGTTCCGGCTTTAGCGTAGAAAGTAACGATTTACCAAAATGCGAGATAGTTTTACTTCCTGAATTACCGATTCGCTTGTTAACTGCTAATGTTTCAGAAAACGCATTAGCGAACTTTGCTTTTTGAAGCATCCCTCCTATTAATCGGTAAAAAGAGTGCATATAACCGGCCAGGTATTCATCTGAACCCTGTCCATCCAAAACAACTTTGATTCCCGATTCTGAAATTAATTTCATCAAAAAGTACTGAGAAATAAATGATGATCCTGATGAAGGAGCATCCAGATGGTAAGCAGCCTTATCAAAATGATTTCTTACATCATCATCGGTTGGAGAAAAATAAACCGGATCAACATGCGGGTATTTCTTAAGAACTTCATTAATAAAAGGTCTTTCATCTACATCACCTTTCCCTTCATAATAGATACTGAAACTCTTGTATGGTAAACCATCAGAAATTTTCTGAACCATAGCAACAATAGCACTGCTATCTAGTCCGCCACTCAAACAACTACCTACTGTTACATCACTTCTTAAATGTATTTTTATACTATCCGCAAACAACTCATAAAACCTTGTTTTCTTTTCATCAAAACTTAAGTCAGCATACTTTCCGGTTTGAGGCTTCCAGTATTGCTCAACTTTAACATTTCCATCAGAATAAATAAGATTGCATGCAGCAGGAAGTGCTTTTACAAGTTTAAAATACGTTTCATCATGATAACCTAACCATCCCATTTGCAATCCACGGGCAACCTGAATTATATTCAGATCATTTTTAAAAAGTGGTGATGCTTTGAGTGTTTTTATTTCACTGGCAAAATAAAATGTATTCCCAGTATGAATATAATAAAATGGTTTAATACCAAAACGATCGCGACTGACAAAAAGTTCCCTGGTAGTTTTATTATAGATTACAAAAGCCCACATTCCAACAAAATGATTCACACATGCGCTACCCCATTCTTCAAAAGCATGCAATATTACTTCAGAATCGGAATGCGTATGAAACTGATGACCTTTTTGCAGGAGCTGTTGTTTTATCTCAACATAATTATAAATTTCACCATTATAAACCATAGTGAAATTCTCATAATGCATTGGTTGATTGGCGGCTTCTGACAGGTCAATAATGCTTAGCCTGTTATGTCCAAGAAATATATGATCATCGTTCCAAATTCCGGTATCATCGGGGCCACGATGGTGCTGAATATGCAACATCTTTCCCAGCAGCTCCTTTTTTGCTGAAGCTGTTAAATCCGGTTCAATGAAGCCTGTTATTCCACACATATTTGATATTTTCTTGCAGGATATATTTACAACGGCGACAAGTATTCAAGTATTTTACTTACCGTAAATTCAGCAGCTTTGCCATCTCCAAAAACAGGCTTAAAATCGAGCTTTGTTTCCGGTTTTTTAAAGTAATAGTAAGCACTTTCAATAGCATTACAATCGGCATCGGCCAATTCAGCGCAACCATTTTGGACTAACTCTACCCAGGGAGTTTCACTTTGAAGGATGATACAAGGTTTTTCGAAGTAGTAAGCTTCTTTTTGCACGCCACCGGAATCAGTAATTACCATGTCACAATTCGCTTCCAAAGCAATCATGTCAAGGTATGAAGCAGGTGGAATAATCTTAATATTTTCAACTTCTGTCAGACGATCGCGAAGGCCGGGAACCGTGTCCAGCATTTTTTGGGTTCTTGGATGCAGGGGAATTACAAATTTAGCTCCGGCTGCATGAACAAGAGCATCCAGGCTTTTAAAAATATTAAACAACCGGTTCGGGTCATCGGTGTTATTATTTCGATGAATAGTAACCAGTGAATACCCATTAGTTTTCAAATTATGTAAATCAAGAATGTTAGATTCTTTCAGTGCTACATCCTTAAAGTGTAAACTGTTATCATACATAATATCCCCACATGGAATAACTTTCGGATTATCGACATGGTATGGTGCCATATTATCCTTTCTAAAACCTTCATTATACAAATTGGCTGCACCTGTCAATGTTGGCGTAAACAGGAGTGTACTTACATGATCACACATAATCCTGTTTATTTCTTCAGGGACGTGTTTGGTAAATGATCGCATGCCTGCCTCAATATGAACGATAGGTATCAATAGTTTTGAAGCTGCAACAGCTCCTGCCAGTGTCGAATTAGTGTCCCCATATAAAATTATGCAATCTGGTTTTTCATTAATCAGAATTTCTTCAATTCCTGAAATCATGCGGGCAGTTTGCACTCCATGATTTCCTGATCCAACTTTAAGGTTGTAATTTTCATGAGGTATGTATAACTGCGAGAAAAACACTTCCGACATTTCAGGGTCATAATGTTGACCGGTATGGACAATTATCTCGGTTACCTTATCACTGAATTTCGATCTAATAGCCCGGCTAATAGCAGCAGCTTTTATAAACTGCGGTCGGGCACCTATTACTGTTACAATTTTAAGCATGATAAATAGTATCTAACAAACTACTCAATTGGCGTGTTAATTCTAATCGGGACCATTTGTCAACCGATTTGTTGTTCCTGTTTAATGTCCCTGACATGTACATGGTATACATTTCAGTCAGGTAATTTTTAATTCCATTGACATCTTTGAAATCAAAACAAACTCCTGCTCCACTTTCTTTCAAAATTGTTGCTGCATCACCGTCAACTGGTCCGATCGCCAATATTGGTCTGCCGCTGGCCATATATTCAAACAGTTTACCGGTGAGAATTCCCTTTGAATTGGGAGTATCATTCAACACCAGTAAAAGTATGGTTGCATTCATTTGTTCAAGTACTACTTTATCATGAGATAAATAATCGACATAATCAGTCACATCTTCAAGATCATGATCTGCAATTGCTTTTTTAACGGAAATATCGACTTTACCAGTCAACCGAAGCCGGAGATGTTGTTTCAGTTCATCTTTATTATTTCCCAGGCTATTTATTGCTTCCCATAGTGCCAACGGATTTCTTGTTCTCACCAGGGTTCCTACATGAGCAATTACAAAATCTTTGGTTGCACTAATTTGTTGGACAGGAAAATCGGTGGTATCAAACCCATTGGTAATAACATGAATTTTTCTATTAAACTGCGATTCAAATTCCTGTTTCATAGTATTCCCAACTACTATTACTTCATCAGCTTTGGTTACTACATCCTTTTCCATTTGGTGATGCAATTTATCAGCAGAAGCTGAAAGCATCAGGTCTTTGTAGTAATCGATATTAGTCCACGGATCACGAAAATCGGCTACCCATTTTATTCCTGTTTGCTGGGTAACTTTCAATGCAATCATATGCATACTGTGTGGAGGTCCGGTGGAGACAATCACATCAACAGGATTAGATTTAAGATAATCGAGAAGAAACTTCACAGATGGTTTAATCCAATAGCGACGAGCATCGGGAATAAACAGATTGCCTCTGATCCAAACAGCAATTTTTTCCGCAAATCCCGGTTTTTTCTTCTCGGTAAGAAAACCGGTGTTAATTTTTTCAGATTTTCCGGCACCGACAAATTTTTTATACCATTCATAAGGTTCCCAAATTGGAGTTTTGAGAATAGTAATGTCTTTGGGAATATCTTTCAACAATGAATGGTCAATTACCGGCATCTCTCCATTTTCGGGAGTATAAATGATAGGATTCCATCCAAACTGAGGGAGGTATTTAACAAACTTAAGCCAACGCTGAACACCAGCTCCACCGGCGGGAGGCCAGTAATAGGTAATGATCAGAACTTTTTTGGGGTTCACGATGCTGAGCGCTTATCATTAGAACCTGAATTGCGTAATTCCATAAATACACCACCGGCAAAAACCAGCAATAATATAATGGATCCTGCAAGGGCAATTTTTTCTCCGTTATAATAAGTCTTGGGTTCAAATTTAAATTCAAGTGTATGATTTCCCGCCGGAATTTTCATCGCCCTTAGAACATAATTAGCACGTAAATGTGGAACTGGCTTACCATCAAGATAAGCGTTCCAACCTTTATCATAATAAATTTCTGAAAACACTGCCAGTTGATCGCTTTGCAATTTAGTGGTGTAAGTAAGATGATTTGCCTTATAGGAAGTCAGTTTAATGTTTGCTGTAGAATCAAACTGCGGAGTAAATCCTGCGACCTGGTCCTTAAATCTTACATCAATAATTGCTGTTTGGGAAGGAACGAAATCAGTTAGCGCGGTAATTTCAGAATCGGCATTTGCTACCAGTTTATATTCTTTAACAAACCATGCTGCACCTAATGCACCGGGATTCCTTTGAGGCATTGGGCGATTAGTTTCGCGATCAGGAACAATAAAATAACGGGTATTCAGCATGTCGAGGACAGCCATATTATTTCTGCTTATCTGATATTCTATGAGCTCCTGATATCTTTTCAATTTTGCTCCGTGGTAACCACCAATAGAGTTATGAAAATAGGAAGTACCGGCATCATTGAACGTACTAACCGACATATTCATCACTCTGAAACCCGGTTCTTTGTCCTGCATTATTGCAAGATCAGCATCTGTGGGTTGGAAAGGTTGTTTCGCTTTAGAAGCTGAAACAAAATTATCTGAATCCAAATAGCGTTTGTCAACTGCCCAAAGATCAACCAAAATAAATCCTGCAAGCAACCAAACTGCCAAATGCTGTTTCATAGTTCCTTTCACAGTAAAATATAGCACTCCAAATGCTGCTGCAATAAAGAATAAAGATCTGAAAGCATCCATGCGTAAGGCAGACTGTCTGTCTTTCATAAGAGCTTCCAGAAGCCATGGATAATCTTTATAATTTGCGTCACCGGTTGAACTGAAATCGCCGGCAAGCGAAGGCACAATAAAATAAATTAAACAAATCCCTCCTGTGATATAAAATGAGTAAAGCAAAGCTTTGTTCTTCTCAGCCGGAAGAATTTTACCATCAAACAATTTCTTTAGCGCCAGAATGCCAAGTAAAGGAACGGTAAATGCGAGCATAGAAAGAATGATAGTCACAGCACGAAACTTATTGTATCCCGGAAAATGATGGAAGAAAAATTCATTGAAGCCCATGAAATTTTTTCCCCATGAAAGCATGATAAATAAAATTGTGGTTATAAGAAGCCACCATTTATACTCACCTTTTACCAGAAACAATCCAACTACAAAAAGAAAAACCATAATTGCACCCAGATAAGTTGGACCGGCGGTAACCGACTGTTCTCCCCAATACATAGGAGCATTTTGAGTGAACCGTTTGGCATTAGCAGCATTCCCATTATCAGCCAATGCCTGATATGTAGCAGAATTAGGGCCAAGTTCTGAAGTGCTGGAACCACCATAGAAATCCGGTATTAACAGCGTCATCGTTTCGTAGATTCCATAGCTCCAGCTGAAAGCATAGTCCATATCAAGTCCTGTGCTGACACTTTTTTCAGTAAGTTCAGATGGTCCGCGGGTAGTATCTTTCCCATATTCATAAGTAAGCATCAAGCCAGTTATGTTAGGCAGAATTGCCAGGACTGCAGCAATCATCAATACAGCTGCGGTCTTAGCAAAATCGGGCAGCATTTTTTCTTTTATTGCTAATACCAATTTAACCAGCATCCATAATCCGATTGCAATTGCCAGATAATAGGTTATTTGTAAATGGTTCGCATAAATTTGTAAGGCCAGTGCCATAGCAGTAATTGCACCACCCAGCAGGTATTTCTTGTTAAATGCAAAAACAATTCCGGCGATGACCAGCGGAACCAAAGCAATTGCATGTACTTTGGAATTATGACCGGCCATTACAATGATCAGATTATAAGATGAAAATGCAAAAGCCAGGGCTCCAGCAAAAGCCATTTTAAAATCAATTTTCATTGATAAAAGCAGCAGATAAAACCCAATCAACGCAACAAAAATGTATGCAACTGGAACCGGTAATCCTAAAAATAACACATCATTCACATACTTGATCAAATTGGCTGGATAGAGAACCGAAATCTGATATGCTGGCATTCCGCCGAACATGGAGCGAGTCCATAGAGGTTCTTCATTGTATTTCTCCCGAAAATCAACGATCTCCTTCGACATACCTTCCCATTGTGCGATATCGTGCTGTTCAATTACTTTACCTTCCAGAACCGGAAAAAAGTAAGCAAGAGAAATGGCAACGAATGCAAGCACCACAAGTAAGTGTGGCAATAATTTCTTGAAATCAATATTCATACTTTACCGGTTTAGGTGGATACTACAGGATTGAAAATTACAGAAAATATTACAATTTCAGGATTGAAATCCATTCAAAGCAATGCAGGAACTATTTAACCTCTTCATAATCAACATATTCGCCAGCACTCCCCGAATTACCGGAGTTAGGTTTTGAGCTTTGTTGAACTGAAATATGGCCTTCTGGTACTTCTTGTTGCGACTGCCCCGGATAACGTTTTTTCATTTCATTTTCCATTTTCTGATTCAGGTTATTGAAAGTGGAAACAACAAATAATCTTGCGAACATCCTTAGCGCAAAAAAAATCAGAACAAGAACAATCAGAAATTTAAGCATGACCGATAGTTAAAATTATATAAACTATTACTTACTCAGGTACATAGATTTCTCTTTGTACAAATGTCTGAAATAAGGATCTTCCAAAGAGTCAATAAACCGAATTGCTTCACCGGTTGATTTCATTTCAGGTCCCAGTTCTTTATTGACATTGGGGAACTTATCGAATGAAAAAACAGGTTCTTTTATTGCATAACCGAATTTTCGCGGTTCAATTTTAAAATCGGAAAGCTTATGGGTACCCAACATAACTTTGGTTGCAATATTGATATATGGCACCAGATGAGCTTTGGCAATAAAAGGAACAGTACGTGATGCTCTTGGATTTGCTTCTATCACATAAACTTTTTCTTTTTTTATTGCATACTGAATATTTAGCAATCCACGGATATTTAATGCAAGTGCAATTTTCTGTGCATATTCACGCATCTGATTCAATACATGATCAGAAAGATTGAAGGGGGGCAACACAGCAAAAGAATCGCCTGAATGAATACCTGCGGGCTCAATGTGTTCCATGAGACCAATGAACTGAATATTTTCGCCATCACAAATAACATCTGCTTCTGCTTCTTCTGCTCTGTCGAGGAAGTGATCGATCAACACTCTGTTACCAGGTAGATTTTTAAGCAGTTTAATAACGGCATTTTCCAATTCTTCATCATTAATTACTATGCTCATACCTTGCCCGCCTAACACATAAGATGGTCTGACCAACACCGGATAACCTACCTGATTGGCAACTACCAGAGCTTCTTCAGCAGATTCAGCAACGCCATACAAAGGATAAGGAATATCAAGATTTTTCAGCAGATCACTGAATCGTCCGCGGTCTTCAGCGAGATCCATATCTTCAAAAGAGGTACCAATAATTTTAATCCCTTTTTCATGCAGTCTTTCGGATAACTTCAAAGCTGTTTGGCCACCCAACTGAACAATTACACCTTCAGGTTTTTCGAACTCTATTAATTCATAGATATGTTCCCAAAAAACAGGTTCAAAATAAAGTTTGTCGGCAATATCAAAATCGGTTGAAACCGTTTCGGGATTACAATTTACCATGATAGCTTCAAAACCTGCTTCTTTGGCAGCAAGCACACCATGTACACAAGCATAATCAAATTCGATCCCCTGCCCTATCCTGTTTGGACCGGAGCCAAGTACAATGATTTTCTTTTTATCGCTGCGAACCGATTCATTACTGAGCACAGTTTTTCCATCAGCTGCAGTATAACCGTTCTCGAATGTTGAGTAAAAATATGGAGTTTTGGATGGGAATTCAGCTGCGCATGTGTCAACAGTTTTGTAAACCCTGTGAATGCCAAGTTCTTTTCTTCTGGCATATACTTCATCTTCAGTAACATTACTGAGAACATGAGCTATTTGAGTATCCGAATAACCTTTTTGTTTCAATTCCAGGAAAAAATCGGCCGGTAAATTTTGAAGGTTGTATCTTTTCAATTCCTGTTCCATGAGCACCAACTGTTGAATCTCATGCAAGAACCACTTATCAATTTTAGTAAGATTAAAAATTGACTGGATTGGAACCCCTAACTTGAGAGCCTCCTTCACATGAAAAAGACGATCCCACGATGCATGTTCCAGATTATAAACAATATCATCGAGTTTGGTTGACCCTGTTCCATCGGCACCTAAGCCCGCTTTATTTATTTCAAGTGACTGACATGCTTTCTGGAGTGCTTCAATGAAACTTCTTCCGATTCCCATTGCTTCACCCACAGACTTCATTTGAAGTCCTAATGTACGATCGGCACCGGGGAATTTATCAAAATTCCAGCGCGGTATTTTTACAATTACATAATCTAGTGTAGGTTCAAAAAAGGCAGAAGTAGAACCGGTAACCTGATTCTGTAACTCATCCAAATTATAACCAATTGCCATTTTAGCAGCAATTTTAGCAATTGGATAACCGGTAGCTTTGGAAGCAAGCGCAGATGATCGGGATACACGGGGATTTATCTCTACTGCAATGATACTTTCATCTTCAGGGTTAACTGCAAACTGCACATTACAACCTCCGGCAAACTCTCCAATAGCACGCATCATTTTGATTGCCAGATTTCGCATATGCTGGAACGTTTTATCGCTCAAAGTCATTGCGGGAGCTACAGTGATTGAATCACCTGTATGAATTCCCATCGGATCAAAATTCTCGATCGAACAAATAATAATTACGTTGTCTTTGTTGTCACGAAGTAATTCCAACTCATATTCTTTCCATCCGAAAACGGCCTTTTCGATCAACACCTCATGAATAGGAGAAGCCTGCAATCCACGCATGAGTTTATCTTCAAATTCTTCCTTCTTGAAGACAAAACCTGCACCAGTACCGCCGAGCGTGTAAGAAGGGCGAATAACCAATGGATATCCAAGGTTTTGTGCAATTTCTTTCCCTTCAAGAAAGGAATTGGCCACTTTGGAAGGGGCAACTCCAACTCCAATATCAATCATCAACTGACGAAAAGCTTCTCTGTTTTCAGTTGTTTCAATGGCTTCAATATTGACCCCAATAATGCGGACTCCATATTTTTTCCAGATTCCCCTCTCATCTGCTTCCTTACACAAATTTAATGCTGTCTGGCCTCCCATTGTTGGAAGTACTGCATCAATTTTTCTTTCTTCCAGAATCTGAATCAATGAATCGGTATTCAAGGGCAACAGATAAACATTATCCGCTGTTACCTTGTCGGTCATGATCGTGGCCGGATTGGAATTTATCAGTGATACTTCAATTCCCTCTTCTTTTAAAGAACGGGCGGCTTGTGAACCGCTGTAATCGAATTCACAGGCTTGTCCAATAATAATTGGACCGCTTCCGATAATTAAAACTGACTTAATGGATGAATCTTTCGGCATTGCAAGGTGCTGATTTAAGTGAAAATTCCGGCCTGGGATGGCTGTCTTTCGACCAGGGTCATCCAGCCCCGGAAACGGCTGCAAAGCTACCAATAATAAACCGATTACTTTAATATTGTTAGTAAATAAGCAATAATTACAGATAATTGATAATCAATATATTAAATAATAAAACATTAATCGATTCAATTTCAGTATCCAACATCGAATGAATGAGAACAGATGTCCTTATTTCGAAAGAAAATGATTGGGTATTGCAATGTCACTTAAAATGCTGATTCTTAAGGATAGCTTTGCAGTTACAATACCTTCTGAAAATTGAGTCACTTCAGCATACATTTAACTGATATCCACTGGAACTGCCAAAGGTTTGGAACAGGACCAGCATTGCTGATTGCTTTTCATGGTTTTAACCGGACTTCTGATGATTTTCATGCTTTTGAAAAGCATTTAGGCAATTGTTACACTTTGATAGCAGTTGATCTGATCTTTCATGGCAAAACACACCTGGCCAACAGTTTTTCGGAAAAAGGCAAGCTGTTTACCAAAGAAAATTTGACAGAATTGATAAACGCCATATTGCTTAAAGAAAATAAACAGCGTTTTTCTGTGATGGGATACAGCTTTGGTGGAAGGCTTGCTATGAATTGCATTCAGTTATTTCCTGAGAAAGCGGACAGCATAATATTAATTGCCTCCGATGCATTAAGATGGAATCCGGGATATTATTTCGCTACAAAAACCTTCTTAGGAAAGTTCATTTTCCGTTTGATGACAAATAACCCGGAATTTGTTGTTTCCATTCTTGGTGTTTTAAGTGCAATGAGATTAATACATCCAAAGGCTTATGAATTTTATAAAAGCCAACTATCATTTCAACCTGTCCGGCACAAAATTTATGAGGTATGGATGGCACACCGAAATATGGTTCCGGATATTTCAATACTGGAGAAAAACATTAATAAGTTCCAAATTCCGGCACTCTTTATTTTTGGTGCTTATGATCGTATTATTCCATCAAAAACCGGAAGGAAGCTTATAAGAGGCCTGAATAAAAATGCGCGATTAGTCATCCTTGATGCAGGACATCGTGTGCTGGAGAAAAGCCAGGAAATCAGTGACGAAATAAGAAAGTGTTTAAAATAAAAAAGCCGGCAAGAACATTCTTGCCGGCTTTTTTATTCATTTACACAATCCTATAATCGGATCAGTTTTTTAGTTGCTGCAATTTTGTTATCTGAGAAAATTGTTATCAGATAAGAACCTGATTGCAATTTATCGAGTGGCATGGTAAAGGTAGTGTTACTGAATACCGGATTGGCGATTTGTGCAACTATTCTACCTGCCAGATCCGTTACTACAAGAGAAGAAATTTCAAGTTCTGATCCTGTTTTAATGGTAATTTGATCACCTGCAGGATTAGGATAGAACATGAAATCATTAGCTTCAAGCTCATCTATACCTACACCTGTGCAGTTGATTTGAGCTGATATTGTTTTTACACAAATGCCGTTATCAACCAAGAATTCCAGATTAACGAATCCAGTGCTTCCTACACAAGAAAAGGTATCGCCTGCAATCGGAGTTCCTCCATTTACGCTGTGTGAAACGGTATAGGTAACTAAACCAGTCATAGGACAAGAGGTCATGTCCAACACAGCCTGACTAGTTCCAACATTGACAATTGCACAAGATGAAACATCCTGAAACACACTATTTATGATAGCATTAGAGGTATCATCAGTACATTGAGTAGGAAATACCTGAATACTGAAGTGAACAATTTCAGAAGTTGGTGCCAACGAAAAGAAAATAGTGAAATTAAGAGTTCCGATATCGGGAGTTCCCGGATCAGGAATAAATTGATTTGGGAAACCGGCTGCGATTAAATCGGGAACCGACTGTGCACCTATCTGATTGAAAAACTCATCATAGAATATTGCATTAAATCCTATACGGGTGGAAGGATCGTTTGTGAAGTCTACTGGAACTGAATATATAACTGAATCGAATGCACAAATTGAATCGGCAGAAGCAAATGTGAGCGGGCCTGTAATAACAGCACAATTGGCTGCAACGGGGCCATTCCAGCGGAACATAGGAGCGTTCAATTCATTGGATCCGGTCCAACCAATTTCTGGAGCAGTGAATTCAATATCTGAATGAATTAAATTATCAGCCGATACCCATGTATCACCATCATCTAAAGTAAATGCTGTACCACCGCCTGCTTGTGGCGAAGAAAGAAAATAAGTAGAAGCAGTACCCGGAACAAACGAAAGCACTTTGGTAAGAATGTTTGCAGTGTTAGTTGCTACTAAATTCCATGTAGCACCTCCATCTGTTGTACGTATGATATCAGAAAGTGCGGTTGCAGGACTTCCATTGGTAGCAATTCCGTTTAATGCATCTTTGAATGCAATGTCTCCAATATAAGAACCTGTGTATGGTGTCGAGACTGCGGTCCAATTCAAACCACGATCGATGGTTTTATAAATGCGTCCCAGGTTAGTTCCAAACCACAGCGTACTGTCTCCATGTGCAGTATAAACACTGGTGATACCAAACTCACCTGCAAGTTGAGTTGCAATATTTGCCTGAGGCGTTCTGATCCAGTTATCGCCGCCATCTGTAGTAGTATATATTTCAAAATATCCGGCATTTGGATCGCCCATGCAAATTCCATTGTTCGCATCAAAAAAGTAAACGATGTTAGGGAAACCCGCAGGAGCTGCAAAGGCTGCAGTTGACTGCCAGGTCCAGTTCACACCGCCATCGGTGGTTTTCATTATTTTTCCGCCACCTGCAGAACCGTTAAACATGGCTGCCCAGGCAGTATCCGCATTCAATGCATAAATTCCTGAAGGACTTAATCCAACAGCATTATTAATTGGACCGGCAATCCACAAATTTCCTCCATCAATAGTCTTAGTAAACTCTTGTACCGGTGTCAACTGGTTGGCGGGATCGGCAGCTATTGCCCATACTACGCTGGTATCGACTGCATCAATAAATTGTGCATAGCGGTTTGCTGATAAATTAGATGGTTGCGCGACCCATTGAGCCATGCCAGCCATTGAAATAACACTGAGAAGTGCTGTATTCAGAATGAGTTTTTTCATGAAAGTGATTTTAGATTGTTTCTTAATGGGTAGGTAAATGTAGCAGAAAAAACAGAAAACGAAAACCTGTTGGCTAAAGATTGTAAAAAAGGAAAAAACCGTTTTCGGCAGCTCTGACTGAAAAATCCCTATTGTGCTTATTATTAAATAATTACAAATATATTATTTAATAGTTAACGCAAAAAAAAAGCCACCCAATGGGTAGCTTTATATTTTATTGGAGACGGATTAAGAATTTCTTCTTAATGAATCTTCATCAGATACGGTTAGTTTGTGACGACCTTTAGCTCTTCTTGCGGCTAATACACGGCGACCATTGGCACTTGACATTCTTTGACGGAATCCGTGCTTATTTTTTCTTTTCCTTACGGAAGGCTGATACGTTCTTTGCATAACAATTCTCTTATACGGGAGTGCAAAAATACTGAAATAATTGAATCACAAAAGGAAATTTACTAATTTTATTTAATTGTACTGATAATCAAATAATTAGAAATACAATTTTTTTCGTCAAGAAGAAATCCTCACTAAAATAGTTCGAAACAGGCAATATTTCGGTGAGTCCTTTGAATGGTTGAAGTTCCTCATCCAGATCCCCACCTTTCAGGCAAATAATACCGTTTGGCATAGCATGTTGTTGTTTTCTCGCAATTTTGAGCCTGCTCCATTTATAAAGGTCATGTAATGGTGCAGTTGCCCGGGAAACTACGTAATCAAATTGACCGGTAATATTTTCAGCGCGCTCGCAAATAGCCTTTGCGTTTGATAACTCAAGACGCTGGATGACATCTTCAACCACCCTGATCTTTTTTCCTATGGAATCGACTAAGGTAAATGATGTTTCGGGAAACATTATTGCAAGTGGGATACCCGGAAAGCCTCCACCGGTACCAATATCCAGAACTTGTGCTCCGGGTTTAAAGCTAATAAACTTTGCAATGGCGAGGGAGTGCAACAAATGCCTTTCGTAAAGATGGCTTATATCGTTTCTGGAAATCAGATTAACCTTAGCATTCCACTCTTCATATAGTGGACCAAGATTAATGAGTTGCTGCCTGGCTTTTGGAGTCAGGTTAGGAAAATATTTATCGATTAAAGTAATATCATTCATAAAAAGAAACTGCCCTTCGGAGGGCAGTTATTTATTATAATTTGTGTTCAGAATTTTTCATAATCTGATATAGAAATTCTCTTGCGCGGAACAGTTGTGCTTTAACCGTTCCTAGAGGCAGTTGCAGTTCATCGGCGATTTCTTCATAAGAACGTTCCTGAAAATAACGGAGTTCCACTAATTTTTTATAGCGGGGCTTAAGTCTTTCCACAACATCACGCATCATCATCACCTTTTGCTTCTTCATCATATTCTCCTCAGGATCGGGCTGATTCGATTTGATATCGATCGTTAATTCACCACCGTCATCTGTTTCAAGACCTTTATCAATAGAGAATGTTTGTTTTCTCTTCTTCCGAATAAAGTCGATACAATTATTTGTTGCGATTTTGAATAGCCAGGTACTGAAAGCATAATCGGGCGTGTACTGTTTTATATTTTTGAATGCTTTTCCAAAAGCTTCAATAGTAAGGTCATCGGCATCATCCCGGTTATTTACCATTTTCAACAACATAAAGTAAATTGAATCTTTATAACGTGACATCAGTTCAGCATAAGCTTTCTGATCACCGCTATCGATGGCATTGCGAACCAACTGATAATCTTTGAGCGCTTTATCGCTCAGATTCGGATTTATCTTTGAAGGAACCGATTCGTCACTGGTAGTAGTATCCTGATTTATTTCCATGTTTTATCTTTAATCAAAAGGTTGGCGACCGCAAGGGCCGGATATATAAGTACAATCGCAAGATCGAATATGGGAATCATCCAAATGATATCCATCTCTCCCAGCCTCTTCATACAATTGCCAAAAATAATCAATTGTACGAACAAACGAAGCAACCAGGCTCCAAGTATGACTTCCCACTGATAACCAGTCACTAAGAGCAAAATTAGTGCTGCATAAAAGACAAACATGGATAAAAAGAACGTCCCAATCATGAATTTATGTCCCGGTTTGTACATTTTACCGGTACTCATGTGTCTTTTTTTCTGACTAAACCATCCCGACCAGCTACTTCTGGGTTCAGAAACTGTAAACGAAGACGGATGTAATTCTACCCTGGTATTTTTTGAAGTAGCCGTTTCATTAACGAACAAATCATCATCACCCGACATTACATGGTTGTGACTAGCAAAGCCTTTATTTTTAAAAAAGAGTTCTTTTCGGTAAGAAAGATTTCGGCCTACACCCATGTATGGATTTCCGCCCAATGCACTTGATAAATACTGAACGGCATTGAAAACGGTGTCCATCCGAACCCATTTGTTCAAAAAGCCGGACAGTTTCCGGTAGGCACCATATCCGACAACGATATCAACACCCTGTTCATAACGTGACACCATATAGGATATCCATTCGTCTGAAGCAGGCTTGCAATCAGCATCCGTCATCAAGAGATGATCATATTTTGCAGCTTTAATACCCAATGATAAGGCAAATTTTTTGCCATGACGATATTTCTCCTGCTCATTGATAGTCACCACTTTAAGATGAGGGTATAAAGGCTGTATCTCTTCCAGATAATTGCCACTTTCATCCCAGGAACAATCGTTGACCACGATCACTTGAAACTCGGGATATTTCTGATCCAGAACAGATTGCAGATTTTCTTTTAAATTTTTAAGTTCATTTCTGGCACAAATAATTACCGAAACCGGTAGTTTTTTTGCAGGTACAGAATTCACCTTGGCAAAAGCCAGTCTGCTAAACCGTATTAAGAAATAATAGAGCTGCACTAAAAGCATCACTCCGCCCCCAATAATCCCCCAGGTTTGAATACTATACCAATCCATAATTCACAATTCAGGCAATCACGCAAATCTATGAGGATAAGTAAGGGACATTATTTCTATCTTTGACAAGATATTAACACAAGCAGTTTAATAAACATTTATGAAATTCCGGCTTTTTGCTGAAGACCCTGGAAGTAAGGCCAGAGCGGGCGAAATTATCACCGATCATGGCACCATTCCCACCCCTATTTTTATGCCTGTTGGAACAGCAGGTTCTGTGAAAAGCGTGCATCAGCGGGAATTAGTCAATGATATTGATGCCAAAATTATTTTAGGAAACACCTATCACCTAAATCTGAGACCAGGCACTTCCATTTTGCAACAAGCAGGTGGATTGCACAAATTTATGGGTTGGGAAAGACCCATATTAACTGATAGTGGAGGATATCAGGTTTATTCACTCGCTGCTAACCGAAAAATAAAAGAGGAAGGTGTTCACTTCAGGTCTCACATAGATGGATCGAAACACTTTTTATCGCCGGAAACCTCCATGGAAATTCAGCGGGTAATTGGTGCCGATATCATTATGGCATTTGATGAATGCACACCCTATCCGTGTGAACACAGAACCGCTAAAAAGTCGATGGAAATGACCCATCGTTGGTTAACCCGTTGTTGTGAATATGTTGATAACATGTCGCCGCTTTATGGTCACAGTCAGGCACTTTTCCCGATTGTACAGGGAAGTGTTTACAAAGACCTAAGAGTCCAGTCTGCCGAAGTAATTGCATCCGCAAACCGCGAAGGCAATGCAATCGGAGGATTATCGGTTGGTGAACCGGCAGAAGACATGTATGAAATGACCGATTTGGTTTGCTCTATTTTGCCGAAAGATAAACCCCGTTATTTAATGGGTGTTGGCACTCCTGTTAATTTACTTGAATGCATTGCGCTGGGAATTGATATGTTTGATTGTGTAATGCCAACACGAAATGCAAGAAATGGCATGTTATTTACAAGTGAAGGATTTATCAACATAAGAAATGAAAAGTGGAAAGATGATTTCTCTCCGATTGATGCTCAGGGAAATTGTTTTGCTGATACCCAATATTCCAAAGCTTATCTCAGACATCTTATCATATCAAAAGAGATATTAGGTGCTCAAATTGCAACCTTACATAATCTTTCATTTTATTTGTGGTTAGTAAGAGAAGCCAGAGTTCGCATCCTTGAAGGTACATTTGCAAGCTGGAAAAATGTAATGGTTAAAAAACTGGCCCAAAGGATATGAGGACATCGGTTAAAATACTGGATGCATACATAATAAAGAAGTTCCTTTCAACTTTCTTTTTTGCCTTGGGATTAATTATCCTTATTGCTATTGTATTCGATATTTCTGAGAAAATCGACGACTTCCTTGAAAAGAAAGCCCCTTTGGAGTCTATAATTTTCGACTATTATTTGAATTTCATCCCCTATTTCGCTAATCTTTTCAGTCCACTATTCATATTCATCTCGGTTATTTTCTTCACATCGAAAATGGCCAGT
This sequence comes from Bacteroidia bacterium, assembly GCA_016788065.1. Taxonomy (GTDB): domain Bacteria; phylum Bacteroidota; class Bacteroidia; order AKYH767-A; family OLB10; genus JADKJB01. The sequence continues at coordinate 20,137 of JAEUTI010000016.1, forward strand.
CAAACAGAAATTGTTGCCATACTTTCGAGTGGTATTAGTTTCAGAAGATTGTTAGCTCCATACATGGTGGTTGCAGCAATCATTGCCAGTCTATCATTTTACCTGAATGGTTGGGTTATTCCACATTCCAATGAAACCCGACTGGCTTTTGAAAATACATATATTAAAAATCCATATATTTTAAAAACCAGAAATATACATCGCCAGATAAATCCGGGCCAATTTATTTATTTTGAAAGCTACAATACTTTGGATGATATTGGTTATCGTTTTTCCTATGAAAAATTCGAAAATGGTAAACTCTTGTATAAGATGAATGCAGAAAGGTTGGTTTGGGATACAGTCAAAACATCCTGGAGAGCCGAAACTTTTACCATTCGTGAAATTGATGGAATGAAGGAAAAACTTCGAATTGGAGTGGCTCTGGATACTACATTCTCCTTTTATCCGGAAGAATTCAACCGTAGGGAGAACAATATTCTTACCATGGACATGAATGAACTGGAAACTTATATTCAGGATAAAAAAATGAGAGGTGCAGAAGGACTTCAGTTTGATGAAGTGGAAAAATACCGTCGGTCCTCATTTCCATTTGCCACCTTTATTCTTACTATAATTGGTGTATCCTTATCGAGCAGAAAAGTTCGGGGCGGCATCGGGCTTCAGATTGGCGCTGGGATTTTACTTAGTTTTACTTACATTATGTTTATGCAAGTATCTACTACCTTTGCTACAAATGGAAATTTTCCGGCAATCATTGCTGTCTGGATTCCCAATATAGTTTATGCAATAGTTGCCGTTTTCCTGATGAGAAATGCTCCTAAATAAGACTCTATAAAAAAGAATGTGCCATTTACATTGAAACGGCACATTCAAAATCTAATGCATTAATTACAAAACATCCACTTTTCGATGTGAGCCATCGCAATAAGGTTTATTTGTTGATGCACCACAGCGGCACAGAGCAACCTGACCTTCTTTTAGTGTTTCGTTACCATTTTCATCAACAACAGTGCAATTACCTTTCAGAATCAAGGGACCTTTGCTCATCACATGAACCTTAATATTAGATTCATTTTCATTTGTTTTCGTTTCCATATTTTCGATTTGTTTTTTTTCAATTGATAATGCTCCCGAAGGGCATTTAGATACCTGTGAAACTATCTGTTCGGTGGTTCCTCCTTCAGGAGTAACCCAGGGGCGTTTGCGGGGATCGAAAACTTCAGGAAGTCCCCTGAAACAAATAGCTGAATGGATGCACATATGAGGTTGCCAAACCACTGTGACTTCTCCGTTATTATACCGTTTAGTGATTTCTTTCATGAGTAAGGGTGGTATTAAGACTTAACATGTAATTTATTTTCAATAGCCATAGAATTTGATAAGGTTTTATGAACAGGACATTTCCCGCTAATAACCAATAAACGGGCTATTTGTTCATCATCGAGATCTCCGGTAAAAGTGAGTTCCTGCACTATTTTGGTTTGCTGAACCCCGGAAATCACCTCACGTTCCATTTTGATGTTTGTAGTCACATCATCCAATTTCCATCCTTTTCTGTCGGCATACATACGTACTGTAATGCAGGTGCAGGAGGCTAATGCCGCCAGAATGAAATCGTGAGGCCTTGGACCTTTATTACTTCCACCGTGATCAAGAGGTTCATCAGCATAAAAAAGGTGGCCACCTGAACTTAATAAAGTGGTATATGCTTGTCCAGACAATGATCCGGATAACGTGTTAATCTTTACTTCCATTTAAACTAATTTTGTGCTAAATATTCTTAATTCGTTTTAATTCACCAAAGTACACTAAATTATAAAACATTCTGCTAAAGTAATTTGTTTCTTTACGTTATTATTAATTCCATATGAAAGTCTCTATTAAACTACTGATCTGCTGGCTAATCCTTTTAAATACAGCTCAGGCAACATCCTTTTCAGGTTCTAACACAACAGATAATGGCACTATAAAAGGTAAAACCGTGGATAGCAAAACCAGGGAACCCTTACCTTTTGTGAATATTGTTGTGGTAGGAACATCTGTCGGGACAACCTCAGATGCTACCGGCGCTTTTATTCTGAAAAACGTAAAACCTGGATATGTAAAACTAGGTGCATCCAGTGTTGGCTACAAATCTTACACTTCAGCCGATATCTTTGTTACCAATGAAAAGACACCTTTCATAGAAATTGCATTAGAACCTACGGCAGCTGATCTTAAAGAAGTAGTTATTTCGGGACCTCAATTTATCAAGCGCGAAGAAAGTCCGGTTTCGCTACAAACAATCGGTATTCGTGAAATCGAAAGGAACCCGGGAGGTAACAGAGATATCTCCAGAGTTATACAATCATTACCAGGTGTTGCTTCATCACCCAGTTTTAGAAATGATATAGTCATCAGAGGTGGATCTCCATCAGAGAATAAATTTTATCTTGATGGCATGGAAGTTCCCATCATCAATCATTTTCAAACACAGGGTTCAACCGGTGGACCTGTTGGTATCATCAATGTGGATTTGGTAAGAGAAGTAGATTTTTATTCGGGCGCTTTTCCTGTAAATAAGGGAAACACCTTAAGTTCTATAATGGAATTTAAACTTTTGGAAGGAAATCAGGAAAAGACCGGTTTCAGAGGAACCATTGGCTCATCTGATTTGGGATTTACAATTGATGGCCCAATTACATCAAAAACTAATTACATTGTTTCTGTAAGAAGGTCCTATTTGCAATTTCTGTTCGAAGCATTAAAACTACCCTTTTTACCAACTTATACCGATTTACAATTTAAAGTGAGGCATAAGATAAATGAGAAAAATGAAATTATTTTCCTGGGCATTGGAGCATACGATCAATTTAAGCTAAACAAAGATGTTAACGATGATGTGGAAGATGCGGAGCAATTGGAGTACAATAATTATTTGCTGGGAAATATCCCAACCAACAATCAGTGGAATTACTCAACCGGAGCGATCTACAAGCACTATGCAAAAAACAGTTTTACCAATTTTGTGCTAAGCAGAAGCACCTTGAATAACAGTTCTGAGAAATTCAGAAACAACAATGAAAATGTGGCCGCTGATCAGATTTTCGATTATGAATCGGAAGAAACAGAGAATAAATTCAGGGTTGAAAATAATTTTTCGAAAGGAACCATGAAAATACTCAGTGGTTTTAGTTTAGAATACGCAGATTATTCGGTTAAAGGTTTCGACAATATTAACACTTCGGTGGGGCCAATAAAAAGATCTTACAATTCAAACTTAAACGTTTTCAAATATGGACTTTTTGCTTCCGTATCAAAGCCTGTATTTAAAAACCGGTTAGCTCTTTCATTAGGAGTTCGTACTGATGCAACAGACTATTCAGCTCAAATGAACAATCCCGTTCAGCAACTTTCACCCAGATTTTCAGCCTCCTGGTCATTTGATGAAAAATGGAGCTGGAACTTTAATACCGGGCGCTATTACCAGCTTCCCTCCTATTCTATTTTAGGATTTAGTGATGCTTCAGGAAATTTGATCAATAAAGCCAATAAAGTAAAATATATTTACAATGACCAATTAGTAACAGGTATTCAATTCCTGCCGGATGCATCTTCCAAAATAACTTTGGAAGGATTTTACAAACAGTACAAGAATTATCCTTACTCTTTAACTGATTCAATAAGTCTTGCAAATCTCGGCTCCGACTTTGGTGTAGTTGGAAATGAATCTGTAAACTCTTCATCGAAAGGAAGAGCTTACGGTATTGAATTGTTGCTGCAGCGACGTTCTGCTACCGGGATTTACGGGATTATGGCCTATACTTTTGTGCGAAGTGAATTTACCGGCGACAATGTGACATATATTCCATCTGCATGGGATAATAAACACTTACTCACATTAACTGCAGGGAAAGAATTTGGCAAAAACTGGGAAATAGGAATTAAGTGGAGGTATGTTGCAGGCAGACCTTATACACCGTATGATGTAGCTGCAACTGCATTGAAAACTAACTGGGATGTCAGAGGTCAGGGAATATTGGACTACACCTTATTGAACACAGAACGGCTTGCTGCTTTTCATCAGCTGGATCTACGGATTGATAAAAAATGGTTCCTTGACAAATGGTCAATTAATTTATATCTCGATATTCAAAATGTTTATGCATTCAAAGCCGAGAACCAGAAAATAATTAACGTCAGAACTGATGCATCCGGCAATTTTATAACCGATCCGGCGGATCCAAGCAGATATTTAATTTATTATATTAAAGATGAATCAGGAACTGTACTACCATCTATAGGAGTTATCATTGATTTTTAAGATTCTCCTTAACGAGATAAAAAGCAAAAAGGCGGAAGACAAACTCTTCCGCCTTTTTCGGTTTATGTAATAATTTTATTGTTTTACAAAAGCTGAACGAACTTCACTTCCTCCGGCATTTAAGACAACATTGTAGGAACCAGCTGCAAGAGAGCTAATATCAAGAGTTGATTGTTGATCACCGGCAATCTGAATACCTTTCGATTGCTGCATCACCTTGCTTCCTTTAACATCATATACAGTCACCAAAACCGGGCTGGTTGCAGGTAAGCGATAAGATAATGTAATTTTGTCAGTAGCTGGATTTGGGAAAATAGATACTTTCTGGTCTCCAAGAGTTTCACTGATACCAACTAAAGTTCCGGTAACAAGAATATCGTCTATTGAAACCAGGTTATCATCATCAGCATCGTGAACGAAGGTGATGTAAATAGTTTGACCAGCGTATTGAGCAAGACTTGCTGAGAATGGACGTAATTCACCAATAAATCTGGCAGAATCAGAACCGGCATCATACTCAATGTAAGTTCCATCCTGACCATGAACGAAGCCTGGAGAGAATGTGTAAGCGCTGAAATCGAAACCTGAACCACTCAAATATTGAGCAGCCTGAAACAATGTATCCGTAAAACTTGATTCAATGTTGTCAGTTGTTGAAACCAAAACAGAATAACCATCAACATACAGTGGAGTTTGACGAGGTGCAGAGGCCCAGCTTAAAACGGCACTAGCATCTGAAATCACAATTGGTGGAGTCATAAGCCAGTTTCTGTTTCCGGGAAGAAAGCCGGCAAGCCAGCTGGAACTGAATAAGCACGCATCTACTGAATCGACACTGGCAAATCCTCCCTCACTCCAGAACCATTCCTGTGGGCGACTATTAGCATCGGGAAGGGCATCAGCATCAAAATTTACCCATTGCGTATCGGTGCCACTGTTGAACGGCAAATAATTTCCTGTAGGGTCGACATCAAAATTTTCAAATAATAAAGTGTCACCCTGAGCATTGGCAACATAACTGCATGCAATGCATGACATAACGAGTAGTAGTTTTTTCATGAGGTTTAATTTAAGTTAAAATAAAGGTTCACTTCACAAATATAGCCATAATTTAAAATAATAGTATCAGAATTGTGTCATCAAAACTAAAACCTAAGTTCCTATTTTTTCAGACAATTGTCAACATCTTGTAAATTACAGGGCTCTAAAAATAATGATGACATGTATAAAAATGAATAGTTGTGCCATAATTGTGTAAGGTACCAAAGTATTGATAATAGCGGGTTTCAGCAAACAACTGGCTAGTAAAATCAACGAAACTCTGTTTTTGAGAAGTACCATGGTATGGAACAGACCTGTATACTTATCGCAAAACTTGATTTGCAATACGAATCACATCGGAAGTACTTTTAACACCAAACAGGCGCAAGCCACAAAACCAGACCTATGAAAGCGCTCGAAAAAATTTGTATTACACTGATCAGTTTACTTGTTACTGATTTTGCTTTCTCACAAACATCATGTGCACCCACTACTGCACAGGCTGACCTCGACATCAACAATGTTCGCACAACTATTTTAGTTGGTGGTGATATGTGGTGGGATCTGACAAGTGCGAAATATGAAATTCCTAAAGGGAGCAACAAACATTCCTTGTATGCCGGATCGTTATGGATTGGCGGAATTGATGCCGGTGGACAAATTAAAGTAGCGGCACAAACATACAGGCAAAATGGAACAGATTTCTGGGGAGGTCCCATAGATACTGTTCAGATTGATATTACAGCATCAAAATGCCTGCAATACGACAGACACTGGAAAGTATCAAAAACAGAGGTTCAGGACTTTATAAATGATCCAACAACTGCAACCAATGACATTAAAAGCTGGCCGGGCAATGGTGATCCAACATCTAACGAAGGAACTTATTTAGCCCCTTATGTTGATGTGAATGGAGATGGTACTTATGATTATACCGATGGCGATTACCCGGGTTATAATTTTTCCGGCCAATATCCAAATTCACCAGGCACAACTAAAACAGTTTGCAATGATTATATTTTTGGGGATCAAACCATCTGGTGGGTATTCAACGATGTAGGTAACATTCATGGTACAGGCTCCGATCCTATTGGTCTTGAAATACGCGCACAGGCTTTTGCTTTTCAAACCAATGATGAAATAAATAACATGACCTTTTACAAATACCAAATTATTAATCGTTCCACAAATACTCTGACTCAAACCTATTTTGGTCAATGGGTCGATCCTGATCTGGGATATTCAGATGATGACTATGTTGGTTGTGATGTTGGCAGAGGACTTGGCTTCTGTTATAACGGAGATGCGGATGATGAAACCGCAACCGGTTATGGAATGAATCCACCTGCAGTTGGAATAGACTTTTTTCAAGGTCCTTTGGCGGATATTAAGGACAGCATCGATAATGATAAAGATGGATGCGTAGATTGTACGTTTATCACCGATTCAGTAGGAGTTGTGTCAGTAGTCCCTGATAATATATTGCGTGAACAAATTATCATGTCGAAATTCGTATATTATGATAACGTAAATAGTTCTCCACTTGGAAATCCAAATGGTTACACCGATTTCTATAATTATCTCCGTGGGTACTGGCTCGACAATCAACCAATCACTTTTGGTGGTAACGGCCGCGACCCCGGAAACCCGGTTTGTAACTATATGTATCCTGGTGATACAGATCCAATGTTTCCCGGACAAAACTGGACTGAAGCTACTGCAAATAATCCTGTGGGAGATCGCAGGTTCATTCAGTCGGCTGGTGTATTTACTTTAGAACCTGGTGCTGTCAATTATATAACAACCGGTGTGGTTTGGGCACGTGCTACAACTGGTGGGCCACAGGCAAGCATAAGTTTAATTAAATCAGCTGATGATAAAGCACAGGCTTTATTTGACAATTGCTTTAAACTCATCGACGGTCCAAACGCACCGGATTTAGCAGTGAGAGAACTTGATAAAGCAATTATACTAACACTTACCAATACCAATGTTCCGGAAACAGAACAATATGTTGCAAAAGATCCTACTATTACCGGATTTCCAGATTCATTAACCTACTTTAAATTTCAAGGCTATCAGATATTTCAATTCAAAGATGAAACCGTTACTGTTGCAGACATCGGCAATCCTGATAAAGTTAGACTTGCTGCACAATGTGATGTTAAAGATGGAATTGCCCAACTTGTCAACTTCTATTATGAACCAACACTGAATGCAAATATGCCGGTTGAACAAGTGAATGGCAGTGATAAAGGAATTAACCATACATTCCTGATTAAACAAGACTTATTTGCGACCGGGAATACAGCATTAATTAACCACAAAACATATTATTTCACAGTGGTGGCTTATGCACACAATAATTACAAACAGTATGACCCCAGTGATCCATTTCAATTAGATGGTCAGAAAAAACCATACCTGTCGGGCAGAAACAATATTAAAACTTATACCGCTATTCCTCATATTCCGGTTGTGGAAAATGTTGGAACCGTTTTGAACTCTCAATTTGGTGACGGACCTAAAATTAAAAGAATTGAAGGAAGCGGAAATGGAGGCATGATCGTTGATTTTGATGATGAAACAGTTAATGAAATTGTTACTCCACCCTATTACCGATCCTTTCAACCTGTCTACAAAGCATTGAAAGCTCCAGTTAAAGTAAAAGTATTTGACCCTATGATAATTGATCCTTTGCAATATGAAATAAGATTTGATACTGTTAGTCAGGTGGCTAACTACACGCTTTCAACAAGTGACCAATCATTAGTAATAAACTCCGATTACAATATTGCTACACCTGACGAACTCGTTGTTCCGGAATGGGGACTTACCTTCCAGGCTTCATCATGCATTGAACCGGGCGATACTCTGGATCCTAAAAATGGATATCTGGAAAGTTCCATTGAATTTAAAAATGAAGCAGCTAAATGGTTAGAAGGTGTGGCTGATGTCGATAATATCGGAGGAGATCCAAATGATTGGATCAGATCCGGGACATCTTCCAATGACCCTTATCTAAAAGTGGATGATAAGGAAGTATATGAAAATGTTGTCAATGGAACATGGGCTCCTTATAAGTTGGTTTCAAGAGATCCATTCCATCCTCGTTTGGCTAACCTTGGTGAAGTTAATATCAGTTTATCACCAAATGCCACTACCAACACTGCCATCAACAGCATCGATGTGGTATTTACTCCAGATCAAACAAAATGGACCAGATGTGCAGTTGTTGAAACAGGTAATATTTCAGCAGTGAATATCGGAAATGCGAAACAGTTTGATTTGCGAAAATCACCCTCGATAGGAAAAAATGGTGAGCCTGATAATTCCGTTAGTGCTACCGGAATGAGTTGGTTCCCCGGTTATGCTTATGATGTTGAAACCGGAGTGAGACTTAACATTATTTTTGGAGAGAATTCATCCCTGACTGATGACAATTCACAGGATATGAAATTCAATCCATCTTCACGAATTTATGACAGCTCCGGCAAAATTGTTTTAGGAGGAATGCATTTCATCTATATAATGGGCCATAATGGAGATGGCGAAAATGATGTCCCTCCATACGATTCGTGCCGATATATTTTCACCAAACTCAATACACTTAATTCAACAGATAAAAGAACTGTCTGGAAGCATGCTATGTGGACAAATATACCGCTTGTGAACAGCGAATTTGAATCTCTCAACTTGCCGGTTGAAATACCAACAGATGTGAAGGTAAGGATTCGCATTGCCCGAAATTACAGACCATTTGCAGGCTCCACTGAACTTAGGTTTACTGACGATCTCTCAATAGGAACAACCTATTATGTCTCACAACCACCCGTAACTCATAATGGAATTACTTATGAACACGCCGGACAGAGTTTCATTGCTACCACATCTCAATTGGAAGGCCCTGGCAGGGTTACTGATCAGGTTCCTGCGAATAATTTCATGCCACTGTTCACCTTTGGAACTGAGAATCTGGCATCTGAAACCAACAATATGGAAGTTGCTTCAGAAGCACTTCGCCTCGTAAATGTGGTTCCCAATCCATATTATGCTTACTCATCTTACGAAAGTAACCAGCTCGACAACAGAATAAAAATCACAAACTTACCTGCTGACTGTAAGGTTACTATTTTATCTCAGAATGGTACCGTGATCAGAAAATTCTCGCGAGATGTTCCAACTGATAATTCAGCCGGAACAGTGCTTTCACCCAAATCCATTAATACCGACACTACCATAGACTGGGATTTAAAAAACCAGAAAGGCATTCCTGTCTCGAGTGGTATGTATTTAATTCACATTGATGCAGGTGAATTGGGAACAAAGACCATAAAGTGGTTTGGAATATTACGCCCAATTGATTTAGATACTTTCTGATGAAAAATCATGCAGGCAGTGCCTCCAAATACTGGTTGATATAATAATTAAGTTGTGAAGATTTATATTGCATAACAAAACGGGGATGTTCCAAAGCAATGACGCGATCGAATAATTGGAGCTCCCCGTTTAATTCTTCCAAAAATGTTCCATTCTTTATACCCAGCGAAATAACTACATCGGTTCGTACACCGGCACGAATACACATTTCAAGGTGCTGTTTGATGTATGGCTTAACTTCTTCCACTACATCCCGACTATCGTAGAAATTAAAGTTCTTTCCATTTCTCACAAAGCCCAATGGACAAAGTGCACTAAGCAACACATTATCATAAAATTTCGGAGCGCCCCCATAGACTTCAATCATCCGGTAAATAAACCTGCTAGATAACTCACTGCTTTTCGGTAAATCTGCCTTCAAACCACAGCTTTCTTTCAAGGCAACTGTGTCAGTAAAAGGAATGCCCGTCAGGCCACCACCTTTTCTCCCGGGATTGATTCCCACCATTAAAACTCTGGGCCGGTTAGTGCTATAGAATTTTTCACAAAAGGAATTCACCAGGTGTTGAACCTGAAAATCGGTATAGGGATTTAATACATCAATTCCTGATGGCAATTTCCAGTCAGGAGGTTTCCTTAAAAGAAATTCTGCAAAAATTTCACCAGTATTTGGCACAAGAATTATTTCAGTTTGATAGAAATAATTGGCAAAGTATTTTTATTGCCTTTCTCGTCGGTATAAGTTACTTCCTTCAAAATAACAGTATCACCCACATTACCATTTTTAATAGCATCACGGGCCAGAATCGGGAAACCACCTTCACCAATTCCAAAATCTTTATTCATGAAAGGTTTTAGAGTGAGATAATTGATCTGAAAAGTTTCCAGTTTGTAAATTTTCCCATCATCACATTGCACTGTAGGAGGCGTTAATTCCGTCCATGCCAAAGCATCGGCAATGGTAACATCACTGATAACTTTATCATTCAAATAAACTTTACAGGAGGCAGGAGCTTTTGATTCCTGAGCACTTAATTCAGGAAGGTATCCAGCCAACATTACAGCGAGAATGATGAATATTTTTTTCATAGAACATTATTTTTTGAAAGAAATTATTTTTTAGGGAATTTAGCAAGTACATCTTTAGCAGCATCTTTATGAACTGTAAATGACATCATTTTTAGTTTAACATAATCCTCATGATAATAGTAATAACCTTTACTAACCGGATTATTATGTGCACCGCTGCCGGAATCTTTAATCAAAAACCAGGTACCATTTGGTTTCTCAACCCAACCAACCAAATGCACACCATGATCATCTGTTGTGGAACCATTTGTAAATCGTAATTGACGGGCATTTTCATCAATATATGCAGATGGAATATCATAAGTAGGAACTACAGCAATTCCTTTAGTGCCCAAAATGCCTGACTCTGAAACATCACCACCAATTGCAATAGAAAACCCTTTTTTCAAAGCCGTTTTAATAATCGACATAAAATCATCTAAGGGTACATTGTGGTAGTCTGCAGAATTCCACCAGTTATCCGGAACATCATATTCTGCAATGGTATAATATTTCGATTGTTTAAGCGACATGAAGTCAACATAATCATCAGGATTTAATTTAAGCACCTGCGTCATGTATTCTTTGGGAGTTAACTTTTTCCCGTTTACCATCACATGATCCGGAGCCTTGCCCATGTGATGATCAAGGATAGCATGAAAAGTGGAAATAACTTCCTGTTCATTCCAGGCACCTGCAGCCTTTACGCTTTTAAGATAGTGATCCAATTCTGCAAACATGCCGGAGTGATCGAGGAACTTTTGACCCACACGATAGCCTGAATAAGAATCATATGGCACAATGCCATACATTTTCATCATTCGGGTAACGGCATTCGATTCGGAACCTTCTCCGAAGAAGGAAGCACCACGGGTTTTAACAAATTCGCGAGCTTTCTCAATATATTCCCAATATACAATATACAATTCAGCTAACCTGACTTCATTACCACTTAACCTTTTAACTTCTGCTTCCAAAAATGAAGTAGTCGAAAAACTCCAGCAGGTGTTCGTCATACCTTGTGAAACAGGTTTTCCTGCCCAAACAGTCTGGAATTCATCAGCTGAAACCGGAGCCTGAATGGTGCTGAAGTCCATTTTAAAAACGGGAGGCTTTTCATCAGTTTTGGGAGTATTGAAGAGCTTAATGCTATTCTCAATTTCCTGATAGAATTTATTTTCAGCTTTTATAAATTCCCCTTTATCACGGCGCTCCTGGGCATTGCTGACTACAGGCAATGATAATCCGACAATTAATGCAAAGGCAACTCTTTTCATAGTTAGGAAGATAAATTTTTTATTGATCTTTAATGCTGAATGGTGTTTCGCAAATCAACCATTACGGTACAAAAATAAAAAAACCGGACTGTTATGTCCGGTTTTCTTTAAATTTTATTGATCGCTTATCGGGGATCAACAATCACGTTTACTCCATCATGTTTACCTGAATAAACACGAAGTCTTTCTTTCTTTTCTTCAGGAGCTGCAAAAGTGCTTTCTGTTCCCCCGCCTGTTCCGCCTTCAGTAGCACCATCAATGGTTACTGTTTCATTATAAGGCTCAGTTGTTGCACCTTCTTCAGTAGTTGGTGCTGGAGTAATTGGAGGCGCATCACCATCTTGTGCAAATGCACCTTCACTTACCATTCCCAGCCCTGCAAAGGCAATAATTGCAATCAATTTTGTTGCTTTCATTTTATAATGTTGGTTTTATATGATCAAAGATAGGGCAAATATTTAATAATGCAAGTCTTTTCAAATAATTTATTACAATTCAACAGACCTAAATTTACATCACATTTATGTGTCAAACCCGGCAATTTTCCGCCTACCATTTGCGTCTTACCTAGCAAATACGGGTGATTCAAGGAGGCGACCAGTTATTACGAAGCATCCTGAAAAAGGTTACACTACCCTATCATGTAGTTAAATTTCGACAAGTTTAAGCATTTAAAATACAAGCCTTTATTAGTTTTGTAGCATCATATGGTAACACTTAGCAACATCAATAAAAGCTATCAGGTCGGTAAGAATAAACTCCACGTTTTGAAAGGGGTAAATATGCACATTCAACCCGGCGAATTCGTCTCGATCATGGGGTCATCCGGCTCTGGAAAATCGACCTTATTAAACATCTTAGGGATACTCGACGATTATGATTCGGGGGATTATACCCTGGGAGGTACTCTAATAAAGAACCTGAATCAGGCTAAAGCTGCCCAATACCGAAATCGGTTTATTGGTTTCGTGTTTCAGTCATTTAACCTGCTTTCATTTAAGAATGCGTTAGAAAATGTAGCCTTACCACTTTATTATCAGGGAGTTACAAGAAAAGAACGAAATAAAATAGCACTGGAGTATCTAGATCGGGTTGGCCTAAAAGACTGGGCTTCTCACCTGCCTTCTGAAATGTCGGGTGGACAAAAACAAAGGGTAGCCATTGCCAGGGCCTTAATTTCCAAACCTAAAATGATTCTGGCCGATGAGCCAACCGGTGCTCTCGATTCAGTGACTTCCATGGAGGTAATGAAATTGTTCAAGGAAGTTCATAAAGAAGGCATGACCATGATTGTGGTTACACACGAAAATGATATTGCAGCTATGACCGACCGGGTTATCCGAATTAAAGACGGCGCTATCGAAGTACCTGAAAAGTTAACTGCTCAATAAAAACATATGTTCGATCTCGATAAATGGCAGGAAATATTCAGTACCATCAGTAAAAATAAACTGAGAACGGTACTCACAGGCTTTAGTGTTGCCTGGGGTATTTTCATGCTTATTATATTATTGGGTTCCGGATATGGCCTCCAAAATGGAGTTGAAAATCAGTTTCGGAGTTCTGCAGTGAACTCGATTTTCGTAAGAGGTGGTTCCACATCTATGGCTTATGGTGGATTTCAGCCCGGCCGCGATATACAACTGGAAAATGAGGATTACGATCTGGTAAATAACAATGTCCCTCAAATTGATCATATTACTTCCCGATTTTTCATTCGTGGCGAGATCAATGTGTCCTATAAAAATAAGTTCAGCTCGTTTGAAGTGCGTTCCGTTCATCCCGATCATGCTTTTATCGAAAATACAGTTATTCATAAAGGAAGATACATCAATGATTCCGATCTCGAAGAATATAAAAAAGTAGCATGTATAGGCACATTGGTTGTAGAACAACTTTTTGCTAAAGATGAAGATCCGTTAGGAAAATACATCAAAGTAAATGGCATCGCATTTTTGGTAGTTGGTGTTTTTGAAGATGAGGAAGGCGATTATGAAAACAGAATGGTTTACCTTCCTATTACAACTGCTCAAAAGGCATTCAATGGACAAGGCAGAATCCGCCAGATTTTGTTAACCACCGGAGATGCCACAGTAGAAGAATCGAATGAAATTGTAGACGATATCACTACTATGCTTGCCAACCGGCACAATTTCGATAAAAATGATTCCAAAGCACTTTCAATCTGGAATAATTACGAAGAATACAAGAAAGTAATTGGCATGATGGGAAATATCCGGATGTTCATCTGGTTCATTGGCATTGGAACTATCATGGCCGGCATCGTTGGTGTTTCTAATATCATGATGATTGTGGTGAAAGAAAGAACCAAAGAAATTGGTGTCAGAAAAGCATTAGGCGCTACTCCGGCTTCTATTGTAAGTCTTATCATTCAGGAATCCGTGTTTATTACCGCTGTGGCGGGATATCTTGGATTGGTTGCTGGTGTAGGTTTGCTTGAATTGGTTTCAACATTCGTTCCTAAAAGTGATTTCTTCGATCATCCGGAAGTCAATCTGGGTGTAGCCATTTCAGCAACAGTTGTCCTGGTAGTTTCAGGTGCCATTGCCGGACTGATTCCTGCAAGAAGAGCAGCAAAAATTAATCCTGTAGTTGCTTTACGCGATGAATAACATTCCTAAAAATTTATAACATGTTCGACAGAGATAAATGGCAGGAAATTTATAGTACTCTCAGCAAAAATAAGATGAGAACATTCCTCACGGCTTTTGGAGTGTTCTGGGGAATCTTCATGCTTATTTTTATGCTTGGCTCCGGTAACGGACTACAAAACGGTGTACAGAATGGATTCAAAGATTTTGCAACCAACAGCATGTTTACCTGGACACAACGTACCAGCATGCCCTACAAAGGTTTCAAACAAGGCAGAGGTTTCAACTATCACAATGAAGATATCAAAGCCATTAAAGATAATGTTCCTGAAGCTGATATTGTAGCTCCCAGAAACCAACTTGGGAATTATGGCGGTAATAACAATGTAAACTACGGATTAAAAACCGGATCTTTTTCCATTTATGGCGATTACCCGGAGATATTCAAGATCCAAAGTTACACCATAACAGAAGGTCGGAAAATGAATCAGCTCGACCAGCAGGAAAGAAGAAAAATCGCTGTTATTGGATCCAGAGCTAAAGAAGTATTGTTTGGTGCTGATGTATCTCCATTAGGGAAAAACATTGAAATAAATGGAGTATTCTTTCAAGTAGTTGGTGTTTTCAAAAGTAATCAGTCAAGTGACCGTGGAGAAGAAGATGCAAGTACCATATTTGTTCCTTTCAGCACATTCCAGAACGCTTTCAATTATGGAAATGTGGTAGGCTGGTTTGCTATCACATCCAAGCCTAATATTCCTGTTTCAGTTGTGGAAGATAAAGTTATTGCCTTGCTAAAAGAACGACATTCCGTACATCCTGATGACAGACAAGCCATAGGACACTTTAATCTCCAGAAAGAATTCGATAAAATGAACGGACTCTTTATGGGAATTGAATTACTCATCTGGATAGTAGGAACAGGAACCTTGTTTGCCGGAGTAATTGGAGTAAGTAATATCATGTTAATTATAATTAAAGAAAGAACTCAGGAAATAGGAATAAGACGTGCCATTGGTGCTCCCCCATCTGATATTATGAAACAAATTATGATGGAATCAATCGTGCTCACTACCATTGCCGGTTATGCCGGTTTGGTATTGGGTGTTGGTTTATTAGAATTAATTTCTGGAGCTATGGCAGGAAGTGGTGATAGCTCAAGTATGTTCATGAATCCGGAAGTCGATTTAAAGGTAGCTTTACAGGCTTTGGGAATACTAATTGTTTCCGGAGCACTGGCAGGTCTCATTCCTGCATTCCGCGCATTGAAAATAAAACCTATTGACGCATTAAGAAGTGAATAATCCAATCTGAAAAAGCATTTATAAAATTTATGAAGAAGATCATTAAAATAGTTTTAGGTGTTGCACTGTTAGGCTTGTTTATCTGGACACTCTATTTCCTTTATCAGAAATCGGAAACCAAACCGGTTGTCTATAAAATTGAGAAACCCGAGGTAGCCACTATTATTAAGAAAACGGTGGCGACAGGTGCTGTGGTACCCAGAAAGGAAATCGCCATCAAAGCGAAAGTATCCGGAATCATTGAAAAAATTTATGTAGAGGCCGGAACATATATCAAGGAAGGCGAAGTAATTGCCAGGGTTAAGATTATTCCTGATATGGTTAATCTTAATAACGCTGAAAGTCGTGTGAACCGCGCAAAAATTACGCTCGAAAATATAAAGAAGGAATACAATCGCAGTAAGCAATTATTCGATAGCAAGGTGATTCCTGAAAGCGAATACCAGACTGTGCAAACCAATTATGAAACTGCTATCGAAGAACTTGATGCAGCAGAGAATAATCTTGCACTGATCAAAGAAGGTTCTAACAAAAAAATGGGCAGCATTACCAACACGATGGTACGTTCCACCATCACAGGAATGGTGCTCGATGTACCGGTTAAAGAGGGTAATTCAGTTATTGAAAGCAATACTTTTAATGAAGGAACAACTATTGCTTCGGTAGCCGACATGGGTGAAATGGTTTTTGAAGGAAAAGTAGATGAATCGGAAGTTGGTAAAATTAAAACCGGAATGGATCTGATATTAAAAATCGGAGCTATTGAAAACAAAGATTTCAAAGCAAAACTGGAATACATTGCACCAAAAGGCATTGAAGAAAACGGCGCTATTCAATTTCAGATTAAAGCAGCCGTTGTACTGGAAAAGGATCATTTTATAAGAGCCGGTTACAGTGCTAATGCCGATATTGTACTCGATCGTCGTGATTCCGTTTTGGCTGTTAAAGAAAGTCTCTTAACTATAAGTAATGATTCCAGCTTTGTAGAAATAGAAACCGCTCCACAGGTATTTGAAAAGCGTCAAGTAAAAACCGGATTATCTGATGGAATTAACATTGAAATTCTGGATGGTCTGAAAGCAGAAGAGAAATTAAAAGGTTTACCTGAAGCAGAGGTAAACATGATTAATTCCGATCAATAATCAGAGTCCGTTAATCCATGTTGCAATTTTATCTGCAACATCTTTATGCACCGTTCCCCGCTTCAGATATTCTGCGGGAACTGATCTATGCTTTCCTTCCATAAACAGGTGATTCAATCCCGGAAACGAATGAAAAGTATATTTGGGATCAGATGAAAGTGCTGTATGCCAGAGGTTATAATCGGTCATGGTAACCTGATAATCGCGTTCACCCTGCAGAATCAAAGCCGGAGCCGGCAATGATTTCAATGCGGCAACCTGATCATAATCTGAAAGGTATTTCCAGTAATTCGGACCTGTACCGGGCAACAGATTTTTAGCGTTTGCAAAATTCTTATTCAGAATTTCACTGCATTTCTGTTCAACTTCCTGCATCAATGAAGAGGTAATCTGGCTTGTAGAATCATTCTCCATCAGGTATCGAAATTGCTCTTTAATTAGAACAGGCAAAGGGCGGGCATTAGCAGCCACGAGAATGATACCTTTCAGATGTTGAGAACGAAAAACGATATCGGGAGCCATCATCCCGCCAAAACTATGTCCCAGTACAAAAATATTCTCGGGATCAACACCTTTCAATTGCGAAACGCTTCCAATTACATTAACGGCGTCTTCAACAGTTTCATCAAATGGTGACATAGATTCAATAGCCATTCGAAGCTCATTATTGTAAGCAGCAGTGCGCTTATGATAACGTACACTTGCGATACCATTTGCCGCAAGCATCATAGCAAGATCTTTGAAAAATTTATTCGGACCAATAGTCACGTCCATATCCAGGGGACCACTACCCTGCACCATTACAATTACCGGGAATTTGGTTTTATTGGCCGGAACTGTAAAAGCACCTTTCAGGAAAAATCCTGCACTTGGAATGGTTACTTCCTGCTCTAATACGGCACCTGCCGGAATCCATGAAGGTGGTCGGTAAGTGTTTTTTAAAGTTGGTGGAACCAGAAAAAAACCAACGATCATTCCATTCATGTTAAAGACCATTTTCAGGTCAGATGCTTTCTTTTCAAAATCGCATGGATAAATCCACGTTATTAAAGAATCATTTGATTCAGACCACGGCAAACGCATGGCAAGTGGTTTTATTTTCCCCATTTGTTCCTCAACGGAACCCCACATATAAGAAAGTTGTCCTGCATCCATTTTAGTCTTTAATGTACTATCAAAAAATGAAGTAGCTTTCAAATAATCACCTTTCGAAATAGCTGTAAAAACTTCATGAGCTTCGTTTAAATACTTATCCTGGCCATACAAAATTCCACAATTAAATAATAGCAATGCTGGTAGCAGGAAACAGCAAAACTTAAACAACTTGAGAATTCGACACATAAGCATTGATTAATTCTCAAATGTCATAAATATTTTCAAAATATCATAGAATTGGCGTGGTTTGAGGTGATTTCTTTACTTTTGAATACCATTAATCTAAAAAAAGAGTTGAATTTATGTCCTATTGCACTGCCATTTTAACTATGAAGCCGGCTGATGAAGCGGTTCACAAACACTACCATGACAAATTATATGGATTTCCAATTGCTGATGACAATGAACTTTTTTGCAGACTAATCCTGGAAATCAATCAGGCAGGTCTGAGCTGGACGACCATTTTGAAAAAAGAGGTCGGATTCAGAAAAGCATATCATAATTTCGATATCAAGAAAGTAGCTTCATACAAGGAACGCGACTTCACACGACTGATGAACGATCCTGAAATTATCAGGAATCGTTTGAAAATTAATGCCGCAATCGAAAATGCGAAGACAATTCTTGTTATCCAAAAGCAATATGGTTCCTTTTTAGATTGGCTCAATCACCATCACCCTTTAACAAAAGCTGAGTGGATTTCATTATTTAAGAAAACCTTCAAATTCACCGGAGGCGAAATTGTAAACGAATTTTTAATGAGTACCGGTTACCTTCCCGGCGCGCATGATGAAGATTGCAGAGTGTTCAAGAAAATTCTTAAGTCAAAACCGAAATGGTTGAGGGATTAGTGTAATACTGCTCAGAAGTAAATTTCGTTACAATCATAGATGATGAATGGAACTTTACTCAGAAAAAAAGAGGTGTTCGATAAAAATGTCCATATTCAATTCTCACTTCTTGTTACTCAATATTCAATAAAAGTATCATGAAGAGAGGCACAATAATTGACCTGTAGTAGAACACAAGTATGAGTTCTATAGCAGCTTCAAAATATTGAATAACAAATATTGAATATTACAAATTGAATAAGGAAATAGGGAGCAAAATATTATTAAGTTCTCACTACTCGCTAATCAATTTTCAATAAAAAGCATTTTGTAGAGTACGAAATAAACTTCCGCCGATGAACTACCCACATAGGAAATGTCCTATGACATTCTTTTTTTTTGAACGCAGAGTTTGGGAGACGCAGAGATTTGCGCTATCGCGCTGAGGAGAGTTTGGCAATCGCAGATCTAAACTTGGACAGCCTTCGATCCGCTAACCGGCGGAATCAGGGCGGTGTCCATCGACTACGCTTAGGGCAATGCATAAGCAAATCAGCACACCAGCACACCAGCAAATCAGCACATTTAAAAGCAGTCACATCTTTTTACTAAGACTTGACACTTGTCACTAATGTGCAGTCAATCATTTGTTACTGTGGAACAAAAAATCAGCACACCAGCACACCAGCAAATCAGCACATTTAAAAGCAGTCACATCTTTCTAATATGAATTACCCATCACCAAATAGCCGAATTATCACCTTTCGAAAAGCTCAAGGCAAGAATCACCAAATCAAGTGGAGTCACATCTTTTTACAAAAAAACAAACACCAATCTACCTAACTATCAACACATTATAAATTTCCCAAGTAATATTTTCCTTTTTTAGCTTCATTTCCTTTGCCAATCATAACTTTTCACTATTTTGCCTTCTCAAATTTGAGTTGACTTATGGCAAGAAAACATCCAAAGGCACTCCCCTATCTGTTTCTTTCGGAAATGTGGGAGCGATTCGGTTTCTATTTAATGTTAGGGATCTTCTTCCTTTACATGACCGATACCCAAAAAGGCGGAATGGCACTCGACCGAAAAGAGGCTTCCGACATTTTCGGAACTTTCATCGCTTTAGTATATTTAACTCCGTTTATTGGAGGACTACTCGCCGATCGGGTTCTGGGATATAAGTTTTCAATTACGTTCGGCGGAATTTTAATGGGACTCGGTTATTGTGGTCTCGCGCTGCCTGGCATGACTGCCTTTTATACTTCCATGCTATTAATTATAGTTGGAAACGGCTTCTTCAAACCCAACATCTCTACCATTCTTGGAAATGTTTATAATGATCCGCAGTATAAAGATCTGAAGGATTCGGGTTATAATATATTCTACATGGGTATTAATATTGGAGCTTTTATCTGCAATTTCTTTGGGGCTTATTTGCGAAATGAATTCTCCTGGGGATATGCCTTTATGGCTGCCGGTATCGGAATGTTTATAGGGGTAATTATTTTCTGGATTGGTGCTAAACATTATGCGCATGCCGATGTCCGCAAGCCTGTTAATCCCGAAGATATGTCACTTTCCAAAATATTTGGAATTGTACTCTTGCCGGCAGTACTTGCCGGTTATATCGGCTGGATATTACCCGGAAATATTTTTGGCAGCGACAGTACCGATGCCTTTATTTTCGGTGCGCTTCCGGTTGCAGGATTTTATGTTTCACTTCTGGTAAGATCGAATAAGGAAGATCGCCGGCCTATAGCTGCCTTACTTGCAGTGTTCGCTGTGGCAATCGTATTCTGGGCAATCTTTAAACAAAATGGTACCGCACTGACTATTTGGGCTGAAAACTACACTGACCGGGAAATTCCGGAAGCATTGATCGCTCCGGCAAAGACATTGGGGATGGTTCAGGAAGTACAATTCGTTAAAGACTCTGTGCCATTAAGCGACGAACAATTCCGTATGGCTCGTGATGCTTCTGATAAACCTATAAAAACTTTCGATTATCCGGTTTACTTTAAGAACGTACCTCCTGAAAAACTTCCTGCTGATGGTGCATCAGTTAACCTGATCTCTACCGAATTATTTCAATCCGTCAATCCATTTTGGGTAGTATTACTTACTCCTGTTGTGGTGGCATTCTTCGGTTTTCTAAAAAGACGAAAAAAGGAGCCCTCTACCCCATGGAAAATCTTCTATGGATTCTTTATCACCGCACTTTCAACACTCGTGATGGTGGGTGCAACTTTTGCTTGTCATAATGGACTCGAGAAAAGTTCCATGATGTGGCTTGTTGCAGGATATGGAGTCATTACTATCGGTGAATTATGTCTCAGCCCGATGGCATTATCACTGGTATCCAAATTAAGCCCACCCCGACTCACCGCATTAATGATGGGCGGTTGGTTTTTATCAACTTCTATCGGAAATAAAATGAGTGGCGTTCTGGCGTCCATGTGGGATGGATATGAACACAAGGCAAATTTCTTCGGTGTAAATTTCGTGTTGGCACTCATCACAGCTTTAATTATTCTGTTCATGATCAAATGGCTGAATAAAATTGTCAAGGAACATGGTGCGTAATCATTTCGTGAAGCTTTATATTCTTTCATTCATTTGTTTGAATGGATTTGCCGGAATATTAAAAGCCGGCGAACCTGAAACGAAATTAAAATTGCCTGTAAAACAATTTTATATCAAAGCAGGTACCGGATATGGCCTTACAAACCGGTTGGTGAAAGAAGATGAAAATTCCCGCGTTCATGGCGTAACCTTTAACATGTCGTTAGGCTACAAAATCTCAGAAAAAATTTCTCTTTCATTCGGCCCATCTTTATGGGTCGATCAGAATGATCTTTTCAATGATAAAACAGCCAATGGCGCACGTCCATCTAACAAAAAAATGTCGGTTCATTTTAACGGTTTATACCAACCTTTTAGTTCCATACATCTTGTTGTGAATGGTGGAATTGGAGTCGGGACAGTTGTATATTCTCCTGCACGTCCAATAGTAGCGGTTGATGGAAGGCAATCACCGACAGCGGAGTACCATGGTGGTGTATCTTATGCTTTCGGATTGGGTTACCTTTGTAAAATTAAATCCAATCTGAGACTTCAGCCTCAAATTCAGTATACCGGACTAAATTTTAATGAAAAAGAATCGGAATCGTATCATTTAATCAATACTAAATCACAATCTTACCTTTTAGAAGCAGGAGTAAATCTGTTCTTCGATTTTTAAAATTGTTTGATTGAATTTGACATATTAATACTTTTTTTATACTTTTAATGGTATGAATCCTGAAAAAACGCATACCGGCTATGTACTTCCACTAATAAGTGTACTTTTCAGCCTGATTTTCATCGCTTTTCTTGTTTTCGCAGTTATGATGATCAAAGGGCAGGACTTCTCTTCTACCAATTTACAATTTCAGGGGTTTCTCACCGGCGTGGGTATTCTGACTATTACAACGGGTGTGATTTCCGGTTTTTTATGGTGGATTGTGATCCAAAAAAAGAATCTGCAACCAAACGAGTAATTTCATTATACAGCTTTTGTAATCGTTTCCTGATAACAATCATTTTTTCAATTATTGGTTATTGGCTTTTGCCAGATGAATTGTTTCTAATTTTGCATCCTGAATTCAATTCACTATTATGAACCATGCATACAATTATTGCAGTGCCAGAGAAGCACTAAATTTAATCCGTTCCGGCAACCGTGTGTTCGTTCATGGAAGTGCAGCAACTCCAACCTTTTTATTGGATGAACTCGCCGACATGAAAGAGCAATTCAGTAATGTTGAAATTGTTGCCATTACGCTTTTCGGTACCATCAAAATTGCTGCGCCGGAATACGAGAATCATTTTCACATCAATTCACTCTTTGTTTCAGCACCAATTCGCCAGGCAGTAAAGGATGGAAGAGCCGATTATATTCCTGTTTTCCTGAGTGAAATTCCTGATTTATTCAAGAACAAAATCCTGGAATTGGATGTTGCCATAGTGCAGGTTTCGCCACCGGATAATCACGGTTATGTTTCACTTGGCACTTCTGTAGATATTGCACGCACAGCAGTAAATGAAGCAAAAATTGTAATTGCACAGGTCAATCCTGCGATGCCCCGCACTCATGGTGATGGAATGATTCATGTCAGCGAAATTGATGCCATGGTTTATCACAAATCTCCGCTACATGAATTGCCGGTGTGCGATCAATTAAGTGCAACTGAAGTTGAAATCGGGCGACAGGTTGCGCAATTAATTGAAGATCGCAGCACTTTGCAGATGGGAATCGGAACTATTCCGGATGCTGTGCTCAAACAACTCATCAACCACAAAGACCTGGGTGTACACACCGAAATGTTTTCAGATGGTATTATTCCATTGATTGAAAAGGGAGTTATTACCAATAAATACAAAAGAAAACATCCGGGAAGAACGGTCACCGGTTTCTGTGCGGGCAGCATAAAACTTTATGATTTTGTAAATGACAATCCCGCAGTTGCCTTTCTCGATATTGATTATGTGAATGAAACGCATATCATCAAACAAAATCCGAAAGTTGTTGCCATCAATAGTTGTATTGAAATTGATATCACCGGCCAGGTTTGTTCTGATTCCATTGGAACTTATCAGTTTTCCGGTGTTGGTGGTCAGATGGATTTCATGCGGGGAGCGGCCTTATCGGAAGGTGGAAAACCTATCATTGCTTTGCCTTCACAAACTTCAGGAGGTTTGGCTCGCATAGTACCTTTCCTGAAACCAGGTGCAGGTGTGGTTACAACCAGGGCGCATGTGAATTATGTTGTAACCGAATATGGTGTTGCCTCTCTGGTTGGAAAAAATCTCAGACAAAGGGCAAAATCACTCATTGCCGTAGCACATCCCTCCGACCGCGAAGCTTTGGAACGGTCGGCATTTGAAAGGTTTGGAAAGTTTTAAAGGTTTATACTGACATTGGTCATGTTTAACCAGCCGGCATCGGAATAATTTTGCATTTCTTCAGAAATCAAAAAAATCATTGCCATGTCATTTAAAACCATCTTCGAACCCTTCCGCATTAAAATGGTGGAACCTATTTCTGTAACAACTCCGGAAGAGCGAATCCATTTTCTCAAACAAGCACATTTCAATCCGTTTTTACTCCATTCTGAACAGGTAATGATTGACATGCTCACAGATAGTGGCACCTCTGCAATGAGTGCACAACAATGGGGAGCAATGATTACCGGAGATGAATCTTATGCAGGAGCAAGAAGCTGGCATAAAATGGAATCCGAAATCAGAGATTTAACCGGTTTTGAATATGTTTTACCTACGCATCAGGGAAGAGCAGGAGAACGAATTTTATATCAGGTTTTGGGTGGTCCCGGAAAAATATTTATCAGTAATACTCATTTTGATACAACCCGGGCAAACATTGAATATGCCGGAGCTACAGCAATAGATATTCCCGTGCCGGAAGCAGCGAACACCTGTTTTGAATATCCTTTTAAAGGAAATATCGATACTTTAAAACTCGAACAGTTAATTGAAAAACACGGACCAGAAAATATTGGCGCAGTCATTCTCACCGTTACCAATAACAGTGGTGGTGGTCAACCGGTAAGCATGAAAAATGCAATGGATGTAAAAGCAATTTGCTCGAAGCATGGTGTGCTCTTTTTGCTCGATTCATGCCGGGTTGCAGAAAATGCTTACTTCATTAAACACCGGGAACAGGAATTCAAAGATTTTACCTATCGTGAAATTGCAAGCGCTATGTTTCGCTTGACCGATGGAACAGTTATGAGTGCTAAAAAAGATGCATTGGTTAATACCGGTGGATTTATTGCTTTGAAAGATGAAAATTTAGCAATTAAATGTCGCGACCTGCTCATCATTACTGAAGGCTTCTCCACTTATGGCGGATTAGCCGGACGTGATATGGAAGCAATTGCCGTTGGCTTACGCGAAGTTTTTGATCCCTCCTATCTTCATTATAGAATTAAAAGCACAGCCTATCTCGGCGATCATTTGAATCAGGCCGGAGTTCCTGTCATGTTGCCTGTTGGCGGACATGCTGTTTATGTGGATGCAAAGAAGCTTTATCCGCATATTCCTCCGCATGAATATCCCGGTCAAACCCTTGTTTGTGAATTATACCTAAAAGGTGGAATTAGAGCAGTTGAAATTGGGTCATTGATGTTTGGCAAATACGATGAACAAGGAAAGCTCATTCCTGCTGCTATGGAACTAGTAAGACTTGCCATTCCACGCCGGGTTTACACACAATCTCATATCGAATATGTTATTGAAGTTTTTCAGGAAATAATGAAGGACCGTCATCAAACCAAAGGATTCAAAATTTTGAAAGAAACGAAATTCCTTCGCCATTTTACTGCCCGTCTTGAGCCTTTGAAACAAGAACCGGTGCTTGCAGTCTGAAAGCTGAAATAACATCACAATTAATTGTATTACAATTAATTACAATACTAAGTTGAATAAAAATCCAACCTGCTCAAAAAGCATGTAACCCAGCCATGTTTTTGTTAATTTTGCATTATTCAATTACAACAGAATATTGCTATGACAAATTCAACTTTTTCCAATTTTGAAAGTGAGACAACAGCCACTTTTACGGAAGATCTTATTGTAAACGGCTACGGATTAATTGCCATTGCTTTGGATACCATCATCGATGATGCTGAAAATGCTGATATCATATCTTGTGAGGAAGCTTTGTTATCTTCAGAAATAATTGCAGCCGCAACAGGAAATCCTGCACATGACTTTCCCGGAGATCTCCTGGAATGGATGCACACGCACATCCCACAAGGAAGTGCTGAACATGCAAATTTATTGGAGATGAGAGAAAAGGCTGCCGATGCTATCGATAACATAGTTACTAACTCAGAGCTTCGTGAATTATGGGAAGATACCAATTCATTCAGTGAATGGTTTGATGCTCAGGTAGCATTGCAAAAAAGAATTTTGGAATAATTTAACAGGTCAAGCTGATTGAATTCAGTTACTAAACAATAATTATGGCAGGCAACACATTTGGTGAAGTACTCCGGTTAACTTCTTTTGGTGAATCACATGGTGTCGCAATGGGAGGAATTCTGGAAGGCATGCCCTCGGGGGTTCCAATAGATTTCGATTTTATTCAGTTGCAGCTTGATCGAAGACGCCCCGGTCAATCTGCCATCACCTCTCCCAGACGTGAAACCGATCAGATAGAAATTCTTTCCGGTATTTTTGATGGCACTACCCTGGGTACTCCTATTGGATTTATCATAAGAAATATAGATGCTAAGCCTGCCGATTATGACCAGCTAAAAGAAGCATACCGACCCTCACATGCCGATTTTGCCTGGTATCAGAAATATGGATTTCGGGATTATCGCGGTGGCGGAAGAGCATCGGCCAGGGAAACGATTTCAAGAGTAGCAGCCGGAGCAATAGCTATGCAATTCTTGAAACAGCAGGGAATCACCATTCATGCCTGGGTTTCTGCTGTAGGAGATATTCAAATGGAAGATCTCAAATCTTTCGATGCTGATGCCATTTATTCTAATGATGTGCGATGTCCATCCCCTTCCGATGCTGAAAGAATGATAGCATACATAAAAATGCTTCGGGATAAAGGTGATACTACCGGCGGAATAATTTCAGCAACCATTCAGGGAGTTAAACCGGGGATTGGTGAACCTGTCTTCGATAAACTGCACGCTTCCCTGGGTCATGCCATGCTTAGCATTAATGCCGTAAAAGGGTTCGAAATTGGCTCTGGGTTTAAAGCTGCAACCATGAGGGGAACCGATCATAATGATCCTTTTGTGAATCATGGGGGGAAAATCACTACCAGCACTAACTTCTCCGGAGGTATTCAGGGTGGGATTTCCAATGGTAATGATATCAATTTCAAAGTCGCGTTCAAACCGGTTGCAACTATCATGCAACCGCAGGAATCGGTTGATGCATCGGGCGATCCGGCCATTGTAACAGGCAAAGGGCGCCACGACCCATGTGTTGTTCCCAGAGCAGTGCCCATTGTAGCATCTATGGCTGCCTTGGTAATTGCCGACCAGTTATTGCGATCCAGATTATCGAGATTATAGAAGTCTTGATAATAAGCTGTGGCAGGCAATTTTGCTTGCTAAAACAGTTTCCCGGTAAAGCAAAATAGTTTTTCATAACCAAATGTTGAAAAAATAACCGTTTCCGGGATGTTTTATCTCGCTTTTTGCCTGAAATTCAGGGGTTCATAGACTAACTTTGTAGCCTGAAATCCATTCTACTAATAATCCATCTGTAATTATTCGTTAAATTATTCGTTCTTAAGAAAATACCACTGATCCCCAATATAAAATGAAAAAAGCTCTCAAAATTATTGCCATTATTTTTGTTGTACTTATCGCACTGCTAATTGCTGTGCCTTTCCTGATGAAGGATAAAATTCTGGCTAAAGTAAAGTCAGAAATCAATAACAATGTGAATGCAACAGTCGATTTCAAAGGATTCGATTTAACTATTTTCAAAAATTTCCCTAATCTTACTTTGTTACTTGAAGATTTAAGTGTAGTTGGGAATGATGAATTCAAAGGAGATACATTAGCAGCCATCAAAACAACATCTGTAACTGTCGACATTATGAGTGTTATTACAGGTGATCAGATTACAGTACGTGGTGTTTTTCTGGATGAACCCAAAATAATGCTTCAGGTTTTACAAAATGGAAAAGCAAACTGGGACATTGCCAAACCATCAACAGATACCACCACTTCAACCGGTGAACCGGCAAAGTTTAAAGCAGCTCTAAAAAAATATGAAGTAAAAAATGGTTATATAGATTACGATGATAAATCGTTAGGTTTTCATATGCTGATGAATGGCTTTAATCATGAAGGTTCCGGCGACTTCACGCAGGATTTGTTCACGCTGAAAACAATGAGCACTATTGCCGCACTTACTGTTGATTACACCGGAATTTCATACATCAGCAAAGCTAAAACAAGTCTGAAAGCTGATCTGGAAATGGATATGATTAATTCCAAATATACTTTCAAAGAAAATCTGATTGAATTAAATGCGCTTGCTTTAGGAGTGGATGGTTATGTTGCCATGCCTGCTGAAGACATTGCTATGGATCTTAAATTCGATGTCAAACAAAGCGAATTTAAAAATTTCATTTCCATGATTCCCGGTATGTATCGCGATGGATTCGACAAGGTGCAGTCGAAAGGAAAACTGGGTTTAAATGGATTTGTGAAAGGAACCTACAACGAAACTACTATGCCCGGTTTCGGTTTGAATCTCATAATTGCAGATGGTATGTTTAAATACCCTGATTTACCAACTGCAATCAACAATGTTCAGGTAGATCTTAAAATTTCAAACCCGGATGGAGTTCCTGATAACACAATAATCAATCTGAGTCGCATGCATGCCGAAATGGGTGCTGAACCATTCGATATGCGTTTGCTAGTTAAGACTCCGGTTTCTGATGCGCAGATTGATGCCAGCATTAAAGGATTAATTGATTTGGGCAATGTGAGTAAAATGGTTCCTCTGGAACAAGGAACCACTATCAGTGGAAGATTCAAAGCCGATGTCACTGCCAAAGGAGTTGTTTCCTCACTTGAAAAAAGAGAATATGAAAAATTCAATGCAGCCGGAAATCTGTCACTTGAAAATTTCAAATATGTAAGCAATGATTTTAAACAAGGTGCTAACATCGGAATTTGTGAAATCATTTTCAATCCTAAAAATATAACCTTAAATAAATTTGATTTCAAATCGGGCAAAACAGACCTAAAAGCTTCAGGGTGGATTGACAACTTGATTTCATACATGTTCCGTGAGAATGAATTATTGAAAGGAAATCTTGATATAAATGCAGGAGTTATTGATCTGAATGAACTAATGGGTGAACCAACAGCTTCTGCACCGGCAGCTTCAGACACGGTTCCGATTTCAGTTGTTGAAGTTCCTGCTAATCTTGAATTTCAACTCACTGCAAAAGCTAACCGCATCTACTATGATGATATGGTTTTGGAAAATGCCAACGGAAATATTGCCATCCGTGATCGTACATTAGGATTAAATGATTTCAGCTTTAATTTACTTGATGGCAACATTTCAATGGATGGATTATATGATTCCAAAGACTTAAAAAAACCATTCTTCTTTTTCAATCTGGATCTGACAAATTTGGACATTAAAAAAACTTACGATATGTTCGTGGCAGTTCAAAAGCTGGCTCCTATTACTGAAAAATGTTCCGGAAATTATTCATCAACAGTTAGTGTGAAAGGTAATTTCAACCAAAAAATGGAACCTGAGATACAAACCCTGAGTGGCGATGGTAAATTGACTACCAAAGGTGTTACCATAAATAATTTTACGCCTCTGGTAAAAGTTGCTGATGCCTTGAAAATGGATCAGTTCAAGCAATTGAAAGCTTCTGATTTAAATCTATCATTCAAGTTTGAAAATGGCAGAGTTACCGTAGCACCATTTGATGTGAATTTAGGTGGTATAAAGTCAACTGTTCAAGGATCAAACGGTTTTGACCAGACCATCGACTACACTGTTGCGATGCAAATACCGACAGCAATGATGGGAAGTTCTGCCACCGGAGTTGTTACCGGATTACTTGCTAAAGCCAATCAAACGGCAGGAACCAATTTAAGCATGGGTAAGGAAGTTAAAGTTAATGTGAAGATTGGTGGAACAGTGACAAACCCCAAAATTGAAACAGGTGTTAAGGATGTTGCTTCCAATGCTGTTTCCGACCTGAAAGATCAGGCTATACAGCAATTGAATGATAAGAAAAAAGAACTCGAAGACAAAGCAAGATCGGAAGCAGAGAGATTGAAAGCTGAAGCCGAAGCAAAGGCAAAAGCTGAAGCTGAGAAACTCAAAAAAGAAGCGGAAGCAAAAGCTAAAGCTGAAGCCGATAAACTTAAAAAGCAGGCAGAAGAAAAATTAAAGAAAGAAGCTGAAGACAAATTGAAAGATCTTTTTGGCAAACCTAAAAAATAATCACAAGTGAAACTACACAAAATTTTAGTACTGCTTTTTATTCTCATTCCTGGTATTGGAACTGCACAGATCAGCAACCTTTGTAAGGTTTCTGATTCCAAAAAGGCTATCAAGAAATTGGAAGATGCCAAAGATGCCCGTAAGTCGAAGAAAGATTATAAGGTAATTAAAGAATTGTGTGAGGAAGCTGCCGAAGAAGACACTTCGTTTGCAGAACCCTGGCTTGTTTTAGGTGATGTAGCTTTTCAGAAAAAGGATTACCCAACTATGAAAAAAGCTTACGCGAGGCTCATTGAAATTTGTCCAGATGCCGATGCCAAAGTTTATTATCGTATGGGAACTTATTTGTACGACACTAAGAAATATGCAGATGCAACCAGCTACCTGAAGACTTATTTGGAATTTGCAACGACAGATGAATCTAAGAATAAAGAAGTTGAAGTTTTACTTTTCAGAGCTAAAATGATTGCAAATCCGGTTCCTTTCAACCCGGAACTGGTTAAAGGAGTTTCCAGTGCTGATCCCGAATACCTGGCAATCATATCTCCCGATCATGAGCTATGTTTTTATACCCGTAGGTTTGATGAAGTCAGTAAAGGATCCATAACTCCAAAGAGTGTGGAGAAATTCATGATATCGAAAAAAACTGCACAAACAGAATTCGATAAGGGTCAGGTGATGCCTCCTCCGTTCAATATGAATACAAGTAACAATGAAGGAGGTGCATCCATTAGTAAAGATAACCGATTTCTATTTTTTACCCGTAATGACAATGGGAATTTTGATTTGTACTACTCTGAATTTATAAAGGACAAATGGGGCGAAATCACCAATATGGGCCCCAATGTAAATGATCCCAAACAATGGGATTCTCAACCTTCTATTTCTCCCGATGGTAAAACGTTGTTATTTGCAACCTACCGGGATACCGTTAATTTTACGAGTGATATTTACAAGACTGTAAAGCAAAACGGCACATGGAGTAAAGCCACCCCATTAAGCATCAACACCAACGGAAATGAAAAATCTCCTTTCATTCATCCCGATAATAAAACGTTGTACTTTTCAAGTGACAGCTTACCGGGCATGGGAGGATTTGATATTTATTTGTGCAGAAAAAACGATAAAGGAGAATGGGGAAAACCAATAAACATGGGATACCCAATTAATACGGAATCAGACGAAGTTGGTTTTTTTGTGAGTACAGATGGACGTAAAGGATATTTCGCCAGTAACAAACTTTCCGGCGCCGGTGGATATGATATTTATTCATTTGAATTACCGGAAGACAAACGTCCAGAAAAGGTATTATTTGTAAAAGGACAGGTACGTGGTGATAATGACCAAATTCCTTTGGCTGCGAAAATTGAAATGAAAAACCTGACAACATCTGAAACCATTGAAGTTGACTATGATTCATTGACAGGAAATTATGCTTCAGTCGTAAGTTTTGATGCAGATTACATCATGACGATTAAGAAAGAAGGTCATGCTTACAATTCACAGTATTTCGGTCAGGAAGATTCGGCTATAAATGGCGTTGTAACGAGTGATTTGGAACTTCGCAAAATAGCAGTTGGAAGTGCTTATAAACTGAATAACATCAGATTCGCTACCAATTCATCAGAACTCAATAAAGCTTCTAAAAATATCATTACCGATTTTGCCGGATTTTTAAAAGAAAACCCAAGGGTTAATGTGGCTATCCACGGCCATACCGATTCTGCAGGAGATGCGGCTGCGAATATGACACTTAGCAATGATCGCGCTAAATCTGTTTACGATTTCCTGATTAAATCAGGCATCAATGCATCCCGGTTATCCTACAAAGGATTCGGACAAACAAAACCGGTTGTCTCGAATGAAAACGAAGAAGGGAGATCTAAAAACAGACGTACTGAGTTTGTGATTATGAATAACTGATGCTTTAAAGATTGGCTATTCCTTATTGGAACCACCTAACATTTTCATCATTTCTTCCTGGGTGACAACCTTATAATCTGAAGGGATTTTAAAACGATCCGCAGTAACCGTTTCTGCAGAAACAGATTTGGCAACCATCTGAAATTTCATTCCTCCCTGCTCGATTGTAAATTGCATGGGGCATCCTTTAAGATCCTTCCATTCAGTCATCATCTGAGCATAAGAATTTACTTTATCTGTAAAATAAACCTCAAAACTGGTTTGGGTTGATGCATCTTTAAGAATGGCCTTCTTACATGTATAACCCGCAATTTCTTTAGTTTCGTTGGTAATCTCAACTTTGAATGGAGATGCTTCCCTTTTCTTGAATGCATCTTTGGCTTGTTCATCGGTCATTACAATAGCCGACTTGGTTCCCATCATATCCATTAAAGTTGTAACACTTCCGGTTTTTGAATTCACAATAGAGGCAGAACTCATTCCCATGCCCATCGCTGTTTCGGTACGTGAAAACTCCTCATTAAAGTATACTATAGATTCAGTAGGAAGCATGGCAGCCATATTGGCATCCAGTTCCATATCAGGATATGAAATTTCATAAATTAGTTTTCCTTCAGAAATTGCTTTCTGTGCCGTGGCACTTCCTGTAGCAATAAACTGAATGGTGATAGCTGCAAAATATAAAATGAACTTTTTCATAAAATGGTTTTAAAAGATTTTCAGTTATGCTAGACTTCCCAATATAGTTACATGGTAAGTTTCATGTCTTTTGGATCAGTAAACACTTCATAGCCTTCAGGGACTGTATACAAGGAAACATCATTTTTTCCGGCAACAATTTCTTTGGCTTTCAGATTCATTACCATATCACCAAAACGAATGGAATACTCCATTAACATGCCATCGATATCGCGGAAAGGAGAACTCCAGTTTGGAGATTGAACATCAAAATCCTCGGTATAATAAACCGGATAAGTATTGTTTGTGCTGTCAGTTACCATTGCCTGCTTGCATTTGATGCCGGCAATCTCTTTTGTTTCTCCTGTATGTACAACTTTCAATTCAACTCTGTCGGAATAGTTTTGAGCTACCTGATTTTTATCGAGTACCAATGCCATCTTTTTACCCATAGCTGAAACCAGGGTGGTATATTTAAAAGACATGGCATCAGATATCAATCTAGTTTCCATCATATTCATCCCCATTGAGATAATAGTGCAGGTTTTTCCACCACTAAAATAGGTAGTAACCTCGCCGGGAAGTAATGCTTTCATAATCGGATTA
Source organism: Bacteroidia bacterium (assembly GCA_016788065.1). Taxonomy (GTDB): domain Bacteria; phylum Bacteroidota; class Bacteroidia; order AKYH767-A; family OLB10; genus JADKJB01. The sequence continues at coordinate 53,493 of JAEUTI010000016.1, forward strand.
ATATCAGCCGATTCAAAAGTTACTTCATATACAATTTTTCCCTCTTCTAAACCTGAATGAAGACCAGATTTACATCCATAAGGAATTAACCCGGAGATCAAAAAAAGTGCTGTGAGCAACAATCCTGTTAACCTGCCTTTATTTTGCTTATTTACCATAGCCTTAATATTTTCCTGATTACAGGAGATTCAAAATTACAAAATTCTAATCAGTTGTTATCTGTTGCCAAACATTCGCAAGGACTTGACTATCAATAACATGCTGACCTTCAAAGAATACTTCATTTACCTTAAAGCCGTTTTGAGACAATTCCTTACTCCGTTCAACTGACTGGGATACCGGAATAAACTGGTCATCAGAGCTATAAACAAAAGTAACCACAGGAAAATCCGGGGCTTTGTCAACAATATCAGGAGCAAGATCTCCGCACCAGGCAACAAAATTTAATGGTTTTACCTTTTTACTGGCAATCCATCTGGAAGCGGTAGCCACTCCTTGAGAAAATCCTAAAATATTTACCTTACAGGATGGTTGTCGGATAAAATCCAGGATGTGCAAATGTAAGTCATTCAAATACCTGACATAATCTTCAATATCATCCAAACGGTCATCTTTGGTCATCCATGATGCCACAACATCTCCGGAGAAGCCTTTTCTGTAAAACCGCGACAATCCTTCAGGGGCGATGATAAGTCTTCCTGGTTGCGACAATACTTCAAACTCTTTGATGAACTCCGATGCTTGCATCCCATATCCATGTAATACATAAATTATTTCAGTTGTTACTGATTGTAAATCACCGATATAAAAATAGCGGGCTTTCTTAGATACCAATAGGTTCCCTTTTTGTACAAAATTCATGATACGAAAATAGTCTCTTTCAATCGTAATTACTATTTTTATTGCCTCAAACAATTCGATTCATTATGAAAATTATAAAATTAACCACGCTTTGCTTCTTGCTGCTTATAACCTCATTGGTTAATGCTCAAAACAGCAGTTTAAAACTGGAAGATATTTGGGCAAGCCGTCAGTTTATGTCATCTGGACTGGGTGAAGTACGCTCAATGAAAGATGGAATTCATTTTACTGAGTTGGTAAGTGATGCAGGCATTCAGTATATCACCAAATTAGAATTCAAAACAGGTACTACAAAAGATACCATCTGGAGTTCGGCCTCAGATAAAAGTCAGGATAAAAAAATGGAGATCAGCAATTACCAATTCAGTGCTGATGAATCCAAATTATTATTAGAAACCGAATCAGAGCCCATTTATAGGCACTCTACCAAATCGAATAACTTCGTTTATGATGTGACTGCAAAAAGCACCACAGCTGTATCTAAAAATGGGAAACAGCAATATGCTAGTTTTTCACCAGATGGGAAATCGGTTTGTTTTGTGAGAGACAATAATTTATATTTGGTTAACCTCTCCACTAATCAGGAAACACAAATAACAACCGATGGTAAGAGAAATGAAATTATTAATGGTGCAACCGATTGGGTATATGAAGAAGAATTTTCATTCGATAAAGCTTTCCAATGGTCACCTGATGGGAAATCAATTGCCTATTATCGTTTCGATGAATCGGCAGTTAAGGAATTTAATCTTACCTATTATGGCACTTTATATCCCAAGGAAGAAAAATATAAATATCCAAAGGCGGGGGAAACCAATTCTACAGTTGAAATTTACATTTATAGTATAGCATCCGGTAAAGCAGTAAAAGCAGATGTTAACAAAGAAGCCGACCAATACATCCCACGCATTAAATGGACTTCGGACAACTCAAAACTTTGTGTAATGCGAATGAATCGTTTGCAAAACCTGCTCGAATTATATTCAGTTGATGCTGCGACAGGGAAATCTGTTCTCATGTTCAGTGAATCAAATAAAGCTTATATCGAAATAACAGATCATTTAACATTCCTGAAAAAATCAAAAGAATTTATATGGACCAGTACCATTGATGGATTTAATCATATTTATCTGCATGATCTGAATGGTAAACTGAAACAACAAATTACCAAAGGTAAATGGGATGTTACCGACTTTTATGGATTTGATGAAGCCTCCGGCACTTATTATTTTCAGGCAGCTATGAACAGTCCAATGGAAAAACAAGTTTATGCTGTTTCAAAAGGTGGAGCTCCCCGATTAATCAGTCCTTCAACCGGAACAAGTGATGCAAAATTCAGTGCCAATTATAAATTCTATTTTATTACGAATTCTAAAATCGATCAACCTCACACTGTAACGTTACACATATGGAGTGGCAAACAGGTACGAGTAATTAAGGACAACAAAAAAGTTGCTGAAACAATGTCAGGCTATAAACTTTCTAAACCTGAATTCTTCAACTTTACTACCAGTGAAGGAATTTCATTAAATGGATGGATGATAAAACCAACAGACTTTAATCCTTCGAAAAAATATCCTGTGTTTCAATACATGTATGGAGGACCAAACAGTCAGACTGTAAAGAATGAATGGTTAGGACCCAATTACTTTTGGTTCCAGATGCTTGCTCAAAACGGTTATATCATAGTGAGTGTCGATAATCGTGGCACAGGAGCTCGTGGTGAAGCCTTCAACAAATGTATCTACAAACAACTTGGGAAACTGGAAACAATCGATCAGATTGAAGCAGCTAAGTGGATGGGCAAACAAACCTATGTGGATGCATCCCGAATTGGTGCGTTTGGCTGGAGCTATGGTGGATACATGACATCTTTATTAATGACTAAAGGTGCAGATTATTTCAAAGCTGCTATTGCAGTTGCACCGGTAACAAACTGGAGATATTACGATACCATCTACACAGAAAGATATCTGCAAACTCCACAGATGAATGCAACAGGGTATGATGAAAACTCACCTATTAATTTCACTGATAAACTTAAAGGAAATTACCTGCTGATACATGGTACAACTGACGACAATGTTCACATGCAAAATTCTATGGAAATGGTAACTGCGTTAGTTAAGGAAAAGAAGCAATTCGACTCTTTCTACTATCCAAATAAAGCCCATGGAATTAGTGGGGTGCGCTTGCATTTGTACCAGAAAATGACAAATTTTATACTTGAAAAACTATAGGATTAACTTTTGTTTTCCTCCTGAAATTCAGTCACCAAAGCGTTAAGCTCATTGGCTAAATCAGGATTTAATTCAAATCCATTCAAGTTTAATGTTTGTTGTTTGCCGGAATGAAGGATAACACTCATTTTATCTCCGGTCAATTTAAATGAATTTATTTCATTCATTGGTATTTCTACTGTCCGGCTAAATAGAAACCGTTTGAAAGAAAAGGTTTGCTCATTTATTTCGAATCCTGTTTTCACCTTTGCTTCAGGAAACATGACTCCTTTAAAAATCATTATTGATGCTCCGATAAACAACATGTGAGCCGGTTGAAATCCCTTTTCAGGTTTGTACATCCAGGCGCCTTGAGCGATCAGTAACATCCCTGAAAACATCATGGATGTATCCAGCCCCATCCATTTACTTGAACCGGGGTTCTTAAAATCTTTTACAGAACCATAAATTATAACAACTCCGGTTGCCGCAGTTAAAACACGAAGCAGCATTCCTCCTACCGTTTCCGAATTTGCAGAAGCAGCAGTCAAAATCAACAGGAATGCAGGAGTTACAGATTGAACCATTAATCCCAAACGCCTTCTTTTATTTGGTTTTAAAGGCAAATAAACACGCTCGATTTCACTCATTTTGTTCTCATAATTAATACTTTACAAATAACGACAAATTAACCATAACTTTGCAACATGAAATGGATCGAAATTAATAATACCAGGGAACTGGAACAATTTCTGGCTAATGCAGATAAAACACAACCTTTAATCATTTTCAAACACAGCACCCGATGCAGCGTAAGTCGTATGTCTAAGCAACTGTTCGAAGGAGAATGGAAAAATGATAAAGAAGTTTACCTGATCAATGTTGTTGAAAACCGGGAAACGAGTAATTCGGTTGCTTCAAAGTTCGGCATTCAGCATGAATCACCTCAAATCCTTGTAATTAAGAATGGAAGATGCATTTATGATGCTTCTCATTCTATGATTGATGCCAATACGGTATCAGGCTATATGTGATTTTAGAACCACCGCGATGCTTTCTTTCTTCGTGTGGAACTAACTCCCAACACCCCTAATAAACCGCGTGTTAATTCTCTGGCAACAGTTCTCATAACCTGTCTTCCAACAGTGCTGTCAACAGCTTCGCCTATAACTGATTTTTCTGCTTTAGCAGATTTCCTTCCTGAAGGTTCATCTGATTGCTTTTCTGGTGTTGTTGCAATTTTTTCAGACAACATTTCGTAAGCACTTTCCCGATCAATTTCCTCATTATACTTCTTCACAAGAGTTGAAGTCAATATTATGTCATCAATTTCATGATCAGTCAACACATCCATTCTGGAAGAAGGCGCACATAACAAAGTATGCACCAATGGTGTTGGTACTCCTTTTTCACTAAGTGCAGTAACCAGAGCCTCTCCTATTCCAAGATGCGTTAGTAAATCTTCGGTTTTATAGAAATCTGAAAGTGGGTAATTCTCAGCAACCGATTTTATTGTTTTCCTGTCTTTTGCTGTGAATGCACGCAAGGAATGTTGAATCTTGAGACCGAGCTGCGCGAGAACAGAATCATGAACATCTGTAGGTTGTTGTGTACAGAAAAATACCCCGACACCTTTCGATCTGATCAGTTTTATGATAGTCTCTATTTGATTTAGCAGAGCATCAGAAGCCTCATTAAAAATTAAGTGTGCTTCATCAATAAAAATGGCCAGCTTTGGTTGTTCAACATCGCCTTCTTCCGGAAATGTAGCATATATTTCAGCAAGCAAACTTAACATAAAGGTCGAGAACAATTTCGGCTTATCCTGTATATCAGTCAATCTTATGATGTTTAGATAACCTCTTCCCTTTTCATCAATTCTTGTCAAATCATCGGGATCAAACGAACGCTCGCCAAAAAATATTTCTGCACCCTGTTGTTCAATTTCAATAATTTTTCTAATAATAGTAGATGTTGATGCGGAACTAATTCTTCCATATTCCTTCTCAATTTCCACCTTTCCTTCATTAGTCAGAAATTGCAATGCCTTCTTAAAATCCTTCAGATCCAACAATGGCAATTCATTATCGTCGCAATATTTAAAAACGAGGGATACTACTCCACCTTGTGTGTCATTTAATTCAAGAATTTTTGAAAACAACACTGGTCCAAATTCTGAAACTGTTGCTCTTAGTCTTGCACCTTTTTCATTGGAGATGGTAAGAAACTCCACAGGAAATGATTCCGGTAACCATGGCACACCAATTTTCTGATGGCGTTCGTCTATTTTAGTATTAGGTTCTCCGGATGCAGCAATTCCGCTCAAGTCACCTTTCACATCCATTAATAAACAGGGCACTCCCTTTCGTGAAAGGGCTTCCACCAAACCTTGCAGGGTTTTGGTTTTTCCGGTTCCAGTAGCACCGGCAATCAAACCATGACGGTTTAAAGTTTTAAGAGGAATTTTAACATGAACACCGGGAACCGATTCACCATTTAAAACACCACCTCCTAAAACAATATAATCTCCTTTACAAGTATAACCGGCATTTACCGATTCTATAAATTTATCTTTCATAATTAAATGCGATTTGATTTACGGACTGCTTGCTTATTCTTCATCAGTAATTATTAGAAACTCTTTCCTGAATGGATCAGTATGCTGGTACAATTCTTTGATAAATGAAATGCCATACAATTGAAAAAAAGCCAAACCATTTTCATGTCTTTCCTGAAGCCCATTGCCCGGGAACAATTTTTCCTTTACCGATTTCAACTGATTAACAATCGTTTCATTCTTCTTCTTAAGAGATCGTCTTGCTTTCTCTTCCAAAGTCTGAACAGCTTTAACAATTTTTTGCTTTTCCGCTTCAATTGCAGGGACTAATGTTGGATCCACCTGCTTATAATTTCCGCTAAGCTCTTCAAACAACTTTAAGATACCTGCCTGCACATGATCAGTATGCAATGGAACTTCAGTACTGTTTTCAATCAGTTCAAACAGTAACGAATCGGTACTTTTAAATAGCTCGGTTGGCTTTAGTCCTATCTTACCAATTTTAGTTAATGTAGAACTATCTATAACCATCATGCAATTGCGAAGCATCAACACAGGTAATGAAATGTTGAATTTTTCGAACATCTGTTTGTATTGAAGCCAGTAATTCAATTCACCCGGACCACCAATATAAGCAAGGTTCGGTAAAATTTTTTCCTGATATAAAGGTCTCATGACCACGTTCGGACTGAATTTTTGCGGTGTTTCATGTAATGCTTTCCGCAGTTCAGCTTCAGAAAAACTGATATCACTATTCAGAACCTGGAATGTTTCATTCTCTGACTTCACAATTCGTTCACGTAAATTATTATCGAGATAAAACAAATTGATTTCCCTGGGCTGTACCTGAACCTTATAATTCAACTGAAGTTGTGCAGAAGTTGACATCACAGCATGGTAGGCAGTGCCTTCATAAATATCCCTTTCCATTTCCGGCACAAAAAGTTGTTTCAATACCGGATCATCGCCATCAATAATGACAAGCCCGTATGACCCAAACAGGTGATGCATGATTTTTCTTGTTGCCTCTGCAAGTGTATTGGATTCGGCATACGCTTTTTCAAAATATTCAAGCATCTCAACCGAATCTCTGAAAACCGCTTTTAGCTCTGAAGCAATTTGCTCAATTCCGGTAGTAGAAAGTCTGCCGGCAGCACCTTTTGCAGGATAATTCCATTCGTATTTTTTTCCAAAAACATGCAGGTGATTGATTTCTTCAAAATCGTGATCTTCTGATGCCATCCAAAAAACTGGTATAACTTTTTTATCCTCGTATTTTTCATTCAGAGAATCTGCCAGTTTAACAGTGGTTAAAATTTTATAAAGAGAATATAATGGTCCGGTAAATATATTTAACTGATGTCCGGTTGTAACAGTAAATGTGTTTTCAGATGATAAAGAATCAATGGTACTTGAAGTAATTTTACCGGCATCTGTATCACTGCTCAACAGATTTTTATATTGATTGTGAAGTGCTTTAACCAATACTTGGCGATTACATTCAAATTGCTTTCGCTGGTCAAACATTTTGTCAAATGAAGCAATTTCAGGTGGTAAATTGTAAAACGGCTTCAACTTTGAATCACCCAACAAATAGTCACTGACCAAAGACGAAAACTGATGGGTTTCCTGAAATGAAATTACCTGATTTTTCATGAGCCTGATTTGGCTCAAAGATACTACTTATCCTTGCTTTTTGAAGGTTTAGACACTCTCAGGATACTTTGGGTATCTTCTTTTGCTTGTATTTTCTGATCCAGAAAATCAACAAAGGGGTACCAACAAAAGTCGGCCATAACCAACTTATTACTGCCGGTAAAAACTGCATATTCACTGCCGAAAAAGCTGAAACGGTTGCAATATATGCTCCCACCATTCCCGACATGTGATGAAACAGCCAATTCTTGATATGATAACCAGCAATCGTAAATGATTTAATATCAGTATAAACGGAACGTGAACCAATCAGTCCAAATACTACTGAAATGTAACCAAAGGGTTCTGAAACATTTTTTGATAAAAGCAGCAACCCAAAACCAATTAAAGCCAGGGAAAATAAACCGGAAACGGATACCAGGATCCAATCGATTAATTTGACATCTGCTATCGAATTAATTTTCTTTCGGTATAATGCCCTGTATCCTGAAGCTGCCAGGTAAAAACTAAAAACTGCAACTAATGCCAGAAACACAGTCGAATTTATAAAGGTCATTACCAGTGCGGAGATGGCTACTACAGTCATACTCCAAAAGAAAATCTTACCCCAAAGTCTGTGAGCATTGCCACCCTTCTTAACCACCATAGCAACCGGCGCAACTACTAAAGCCAGAAAACCGGCAGCGATGTGCAAATACAACCAATATTTGAAACTATTTTCCATAACTTAGTTTTGTTTTGATGTGACAAATGTAAAGCATCAACAACCAAACAATTTTACAATGGTATGGATATCAGCAATTTGGGATGAACGGCAGGCTAATAAGGGATAAATGGTCTAACGACCATGAATCCGGGACAAAAGGGCCTTTACAGTTGTAGCGGCGCGACGGGAAACCGGCACCGATTCTTCAACATGATCAAAAATTAAGCGGTACCCCTGGCTACTTCCAGAAACATTTTTAACATTCCGGATATTAACCAAAAAAGCCCGGTGCACTCTGACGACAAATTCAGAGGTATTCATTTCTTCCAATCGCTTGAGGGAACTTCTCAATAAGGCGCGTCTGACAATGTTATTTTCGATATATATGATATCGGAGTAGTTATCGGCAGATTCAGCAAACAGGAACTGATCCGGAGTAAGTAACAATTCATCTTTTCCATTTTCAGAACTAAAGATCAACTGTCCATTATCAAAGGGTCCGACCAAAGGGGCTTCCAGATCCTGATTTATAGATTCAACAACCTTAAGATTCTTATGCAATAACCTAATTCTTGTTAATAAGGTGATTACAGTGACAGGAAAAATTGCTACCAAAATGGTATACAGCTGAAAGGTTAGCAACATGGTTCCGCTGATGCCAGTAAATCCTAAAAAACTACTGTAAAAAAGATTTCCCAAACCTATAAGTACAATGGTGATGACCGACCAAATTATATTCTTACCAACGGTCCATTCGCGATCATCAAAAATATTTGGGAAGGCAGGGATAATTACAAAATCGGCGATTAGTATTACCAGAAACGTAACGGCCCCATATCCAATAAAAACCGGAATCACTTTATACCAGGGCCAGTTTAATTCCGATAAACCGAATGGACGAAAAATTGTCAGGAAGAAAACTACAAACAAACTGATCAGTAACCCGGTCCTCAGATGCCGGTTGCGGTCATCTTCTAGCGGGTATGGATCACTGAATATTTGCGTAAATTTCTGAAAGATGTTCATTGATAGTATCAGACTGGTACAGCGAAAAGATCAAACTCTCCGGCAGATGTTATTTTACAATTCACAAATGATCCGACCCTTAAATATGTGTCTTTCGCTTCAATCAATACTTCATTGTCAACTTCCGGAGAATCGGCTTCCGAACGTCCAATATAATACATTCCTTCTTTTCTGTCAATGAGGACTTTTTCAATCCTTCCAACTTTAGATTCATTTATTTCTGCGGAAATTTCCTGTTGAAGTGCCATCACAGCAGCAACACGATCCTCTTTTACTTCTTCAGGAACATCATCGATCAGGGAATAGGCATGCGTATTTTCTTCATGGGAATAAGTAAAAATTCCCAATCTATCGAATCGTGCTTCTTTAACGAATTGCAACATTTCCTCATGATCCTGTTCTGTTTCTCCGGGATATCCGGCAATCATGGTAGTTCTGATGGTAATACCGGGAACTTTTTCACGAATCCGTTCGAGTAATTCATAAGTCTTTTTTCGAGTAGTTCCCCGTCGCATCGACTTCAGCATGGCATCACTGATATGTTGCAATGGAATATCCAGGTATTTACAAATGGTAGGCTCTTCCCGCATAACATCCAGAATATCTTCCGGAAATCCTGAAGGGAAGGCATAATGCAAGCGAATCCACTCTATTCCCTCCACTTTTGCAAGGGCTCTCATCAGATCAGCTAACTTCCGCTCCTTATAAATATCAAGGCCATAATAGGTAGAATCCTGAGCAATCAGTAACAGCTCTTTGGTGCCTTTGGCAGCAAGTTCCTTCGCTTCAGCAACCAGCTTTTCAATTGGTTTTGATACATGATTGCCTCGCATCAATGGGATGGCACAAAAAGAACAAGGACGATCACAACCTTCAGAAATCTTGAGGTAAGCAAAATGTCGGGGTGTAGTCAACATTCTTTCACCTACCAATTCATTCTTATAATCTGCGCCTAAAGTATTCAATAAAAGAGGTAAGTCGCGGGTTCCAAAAAAGTGATCTACATTGGGAATTTCCTTTTCCAAATCGGGCTTATACCGTTCAGACAAACATCCGGTAACAATAAGTTTATCGATTTTACCTGCTGCTTTTTCTTTAGCAAAATGTAAAATGGTGTCAATCGATTCCTGCTTTGCATTATCTATGAAACCGCAGGTATTGATGATAACAATATCGGAAGAAGCTGTTTTACTTTCATGGACTGCTTCAATATCGTTTGCAAGCAATTGTCCCATGAGCACTTCAGAATCCACAACATTCTTGGAACAGCCAAGTGTTACAACATTTACACGATTACTTTTGGTCGATTTTGTTCTCACAATTAGCTATTAATAGAATGCATTAAAATTAGATTTGTCATATTTTATTCTGACTTCTGCCGGAAGCATTGGATTAATGAAATTAAAAATCATATCAGAATACCTCACCCAGCAATTTTCAGTCCGGTACCACATCTGCTGATTTTTCCTGGAAAGATGAATTTCCATCAACCGGGGATAATATGATTTATGATCGTAATCCACAGGATTAAAATCGTTCCGGTATAGATCATCCAAAGAGTCGAGTGGAAATGTATTTAAGAATTTGTGAAGCGATTTTTTTTCTTTTTTAGTAAGTGACCGTGACAGGTATTTCACCGGTGTTCTCCCAAAATCTCCTACTCCAATAATAATCAGGGAATCATTAATAATCTGGTACTCGATTTTATTATTGTAAATAGCTGCGTTGTCAGTTATTTTAATGGAATAGTCAAATGGCTGAGCCGATAGTTGCTGCAGATTTAAGATAAAAAGTAAACCAACCAACAGTAACGGGCAAAAACAAGATCCATGGTAAGTGAATGAGGTAAGTTTCATAGCCGCATCAGGTCGATTAATTTTTCACTGATTAAACATCTTCTTTAAAAAGTGAATCTACAAATTCTGCACGATCAAATGTCTGCAGATCTTCCATTTTTTCTCCTACACCAATATACTTTACAGGAATTTTAAACTGATCAGAAACACCAATAACTACACCACCTTTGGCAGTGCCATCAAGTTTGGTTAATGCCAAAGCATTAACTTCTGTTGCAGCGGTAAATTGTTTGGCTTGCTCGATTGCATTCTGACCGGTGGAAGCATCCAGAACAAGCAATACTTCATGCGGTGCTTCAGGTACAACCTTCTGCATAACACGCTTGATCTTTGAAAGTTCATTCATCAGATTGATCTTGTTATGCAAACGACCGGCTGTATCAATAATACAAACGTCCACTTCCTGAGAAACGGCAGCTTGTACTGTATCGAAAGCAACAGAGGCAGGATCTGCACCCATTCCCTGACTTACAATAGGTACATCAACACGTTTCGACCAAATAGTTAACTGATCAACAGCAGCTGCACGGAAAGTATCTGCAGCACCTAAAAGCACCTTCTTCCCTTCTTTTTTAAATTGATAGGCAAGCTTACCTATTGTGGTAGTTTTTCCTACTCCGTTGACCCCAACAACCATGATTACATAAGGCTTTGGTACAGGTCCGGAATTGGTAATTTTCCCGAAAGCTTTTTCGTTTTCAGTCAATAAATCGGTAATCTCTTCCCTAAGTAACCGGTTTAATTCGGATGTACTTATAAACTTGTCACGGGCTACACGCTTTTGCAGGCGATCGATTACTTTCAAGGTAGTTGTTACGCCAACATCAGAAGATAATAACACTTCTTCGATGCTGTCCAATACATCATCATCAACCGTTGATTTTCCTATTACGGCTTTTGTAAGACGCGAGAAAACACTCTCTCTGGTTTTCGATAAACCCTGATCGAGGTCTTCCTTCTTACCTTTTTTAAAGAAATCAAATAATCCCATTCATTGTCAGGTTTAAAATAAATAAAAAAAAGCTTCCTTCATTATTGAAAGAAGCTCTAACCATTTAAGAAGATACTATTACTTATCTTTCAAAAAATCTTTGATGTGATCGTTGTGCACGACCTCTTCTTTAAAGGTATAGCCCCCGCTTACAGGTGACTTTACCATCTTTATAACTTTGGAAAATTCTTTTCCTTTTCCAGTCTTTAGTGTTGCAACTACTTTCTTTGCCATGTCCTTTAAAAGTTAATGGATTACTTGATTTCTTTATGAACTGTTACTTTCTTAAGAATTGGATTGAATTTTTTCAATTCTAATCTTTCTGAAGTGTTCTTCTTGTTTTTCGTGGTAATGTAGCGAGATGTTCCAGGCATGCCACTGGTCTTATGCTCCGTGCATTCCATTATAACCTGGATTCTGTTACCTTTCTTTGCCATCTTGAATAGTGGTTTTTATTTAGAGCCTGCAAAGATATAACGATCTAACGAAAAAGACAAATATCCCGGCAATTATTTAATCTGGTCGAAAAGCGTTGGTTGTTGCATCAATTCCTCCAATGCTTCAATGGTTTTAGGCAAGGCATCCGACATAACAAAAGGCTGATTATCAGTGATTAATACATCATCTTCAATCCGAACACCAATATTCCACCACTTTTTATCACAGTCAGAACCTTCCGGAATATAGATCCCAGGTTCAACCGTTATGACCATTCCAGGTTCCAATGGACCATATAATCCGGGATCATGAACCTCAAGACCCAGATAATGTGAGGTACCGTGATTGAAATAAACACCGGATTGTTCAGGCTTTGATATGATTCCCAGTTTCACCAGACCTTTAGCTATTACATCTTTGGCAGCCTGATTGGGGTCATTAAACTTATTGCCCTTGACTGCTTTTTCAATTCCGGCTAATTGAGCTTCAAGCACCAGGTTATAGATAGCCTTTTGCTCTTCAGAAAATGTACCATCCACAGGAATGGTGCGTGTCACATCGGCGGTGTAGCCATGATACTCAGCTCCCATATCCATTAATAACATGTCGTTTGGTTCCAACACTTTGCGGTTGGTGACATAATGGAGTACACAACTATTAATGCCTGAACCGGAAATGGATCCGTATCCGGGATATTCCGAACCTTTATGCTTAAAATAGAATTCCACTATTGCCTGTGCCTGATATTCAGTCATGCCAGGCTTGCATGCTTTTATAGCCTCTGACAAACCTTGAAGCGTAATATCAACCGCTTTTTGCATTAAAACCATTTCTTCAGGTGCTTTAATCTGACGAAGTGATGCTAAAGCATTCATTAAACTACCCGCAGCCATTTCCTTTCCTGCATCCTGCAAGCTTTCTTTGAGATTATAAACCATGGAATTCAGCGATCCGCTTGTTCCACTTTTCTCTCTTATGTCTGTAGGGTATTTAACCAGAACTTTGGTGAAGCTCTCAATTGGAGGAGGACTATCTTTCCATTGTTTGCCCGAAACAACTGTTTTAAACTGCAGCTTTTCTTTAACGCCCTCCACTCCTAACCGACGGCCATTCCAGACTTCTTTCTTAAGATCTCTTTCCTGAACGTAAATTAATTCATCAATCATTGCGCCGTTAAACGAAACAGGTTCACTAAAAATAAATAAGACGGAATTTGGTTCCAGTAATCCGGTCAGGTAATAGAAATCGGGATCCTGGGAATATTGAAAATCGACATCATTGGAACGGTTTCGAATGGGATTGGCAAAAATCACCGCACAGGTTGATGGACCTAATTTTTTTCGAAGTAACTCTCTTCGCTGCTGATGAAAAGATGAAGGCAGTTGATCGGAATCGTAAAAATTCTGCTGAGCAGATGTTGAGCTAATTGAAGAAAATAACAAAAGGATCAAAATAGCAGGTACTTTAAATATACCAAGTGCTATTTTGATCCCTTTCATATGGAATCTTTTTAAGATCAGAGCTTGCCGGTTTTCAGCACCTGATTGATACAAGCTGAAATACCTTTTTTGTTAATAGTACGCAAAGCAGATGTAGACACTTTTAAAGTGATCCATTCTCCTGTTTCAGGAAGAAAGAACTTTTTCATCTGCAAATTCGGATTGAATCTGCGTTTTGTTTTCTTATTAGAGAAGGAAACATTGTTTCCTACAATCGACTTTTTACCTGTTAAATCGCAAATCCTTGACATGACGCTAATTATTAAATTCTGAATAAGGAGCGCAAAGATACAATTTTTGTATTCTTATTCCAAAGGGTTTTAAAATATTTAATCCGGAAGACCTAAAATTTCTTTGCGAAGCATTGTGAAAGCTGAAATAGCGGTTATCTGAATATTTCTTAACCGATCGTTTCCGAATTGAAATTTCTTGGCTATCAATACATTGGGGCCCGCCAAGCCTATCCATACCGTTCCAACCGGCTTATCGGCTGTCCCACCCCCGGGTCCTGCAATTCCTGTTGTTGATAAAGCCCAGGTTGAACCCAAAGTGCTTCTTACTCCTTCTGCCATGGCTTTAGCAACTTCTTCACTTACAGCACCTTTATCGGCAATAACTTCTTGAGAAACACCCAAAAAGCGTGTCTTTACTTCATTAGCATAGGAAATCGTAGATCCAATATAATAGGTAGAGCTTCCTGGAACTGAAGTTATTAAGTGAGAAATATAGCCTCCGGTGCAACTCTCGGCAACTGCCAGAGTTTGATTTTTCTCTATCAATAATTTGCCAACTATTTTCTCCGGAGTATCATCATTGTATCCATATATATACTTGCCAATCAGTAACTTAGCCTTTTTCACTTCTTCCATTAACTGAACTTCAAGGGAATCATTTGACTGATAACAACTCAAACGAAGTCTAACCATTCCGGTGGAAGGTAAATATGCTAGTTTGAAATAAGGTGGCAACCGGGTTTCCCAGGGTTCCAGTAAATCCGACAAAAACGATTCCCCTACTCCTGTGGTAATTATAGTTTGATGACTGACTTTAGGCAACCGGAACAACGACGAAAGTTTTGGAATAACTATTTCATCCATCATTGCCTTCATTTCATAAGGAACTCCGGGCATGGAGACAATAACCTTTCCTTCAAAATCGAACCACATTCCCGGAGCGGTTCCATTTTTATTGTAGACCGGAGTACAATTCGCCGGAATTTCAGCTTGTTTGCGATTGGTTTCTGTTAATTCCCGTCCCCTTGATTTGAAATAAACGGTTAAATCATGGACTACTTTAGGGTCTTCAACAAGGGTGGTATTAAAAAACCGGCAGAGGGTATCTTTAGTCAAATCATCTTTGGTTGGCCCTAAACCTCCAGTGATTAATACAATGGCCGACCGGTTCAAGGCTGCTTTCAACTCTTTCGTAATGTGCTCAGGATCATCACTTACAGAAGTCATTTGCTTCACGCGGATACCGGCTTCATTCAAACGGGTAGCCATCCACGCAGAGTTGGTATCTATTACCTGGCCAATGAGAAGTTCATCGCCGATAGTTATAATTTCACAATTCATAGTGCAAAGATGCACAAGTCCTGAATAAATTGGCAAAGGATTTGTAATCGGGTTCGGGTACTTGTAAATTTAACCCCTGAAACACCCTCATTTATTATGAAAAACTCTTTTAAAATAGCGCTATTCCTGATCATAGGTCTGGTTGCAAATGCATCTGCACAGGTAAACATTAACAATGTGCTCAATTCAGCTAATTCCATTTTAGGCGGAGGGCTATCAAATGACAAGATCGTTAAAGGATTGAAAGAGGCTCTCACTGTTGGTTCAAAAAATTCAACCGACAAAGCATCCAAAACAGATGGTTTTTATAAAAACCCATTGATTAAAATACCTTTTCCTAAGGAAGCGAAACAGATGGAATCGACTTTAAAATCGCTGGGAATGCAGAAACAAGTTGAAACATTTGTAATGACTTTGAACAGGGCAGCTGAAGATGCTTCTAAAAAAGCAGCACCTATTTTTATAAATGCCATCACCAAAATGAGTATCAAAGACGGAGTAAACATTTTAAGAGGCAACGATAATGCGGCTACTGAATTTTTAAAATCAAGCACTTCATCACCTCTGAAGGCAGAATTTAAACCTGTTGTAAAAACATCTTTGCAAAAAGTTCAAATCACCAAGTATTGGACTCCATTAGTAAAGACCTATAACAGAGTTCCAATGGTTAAGAAAATGAATCCTGATTTGGATGATTATGTAACCACACTTGCCATTGATGGTTTATTCAAACTGATTGCAGCAGAAGAACTCAAAATAAGAAAAGATCCGAAAGCACGTGTCTCGGATCTTTTGAAAGAAGTTTTTGGTAAAAAATAATTTCTAGAAGGTAACCGTAATTTTATCGGGATCAACTTCTGCCGGGTGAACACTTAGCACGGGAATTCTTGAATTATTCACAACTTTAGTTGCGTATGTTCCGAGCAAAAATCCTGTAATGGATGGCTCCTGTTCGGTCATAATAACTAATAAATCGGCATCAGCTTCTTCTGCAGCTTTCATAGTCATACCCGACAAATCATTTCCTTCGAGGAATCTGGTATCATAATTTAAGTCATGCTGCACAATGTATTCTTCCACCTGCTCAATCTTAATCTTAAATTTACGGATCAAGTCAGCGTTTGAAAAATTGATAAGCCCAACCACGTGAATATGTGCTCCATAAAAACGAGCTAACGCAACTGCAAAAGGCACTTTTTGTCTTGATTCATTTGATTCATCAATTGGAAGCACAATTTTCTTGAATCCAATTCCTTTGGCGTGAGTTTGTACGGAAATAACCGGACAAGGAGCTTCCTGAACTACTCTGGAAGTATTAGTTCCAACAGTAAATTTTTGGTATCCGCTTGAGCCATGAGTACCCATAACAATGATATCGGCATCAATGTCTTTTGCAACCTGACAAATTTTCTTGTAAATCCGACCAACCTCTGTTCTTATTGAAAGCGTAATCCCGGCTTTCATATGAAGATCATGTGCCAGCTGATCGAGCTTTTCGTTGGTAGCCGTTTCAATTTTCTTTTCGAAGCCACTAAGCGCATGGCTGATTGCGGAGGTAAATGATACGGTTTCTACGATATGAAGCAAAGTGATTTCTGCTTTCATAAGTTTAGCCATGAATACTGCGTGTTCCAGACTCAGATCTGCAGTTTCAGAGAAATCGTACGGAATGAGTATTTTTTTGATAAAATCGTCTTGTTGTGTGTTCATGGTTATAGTTTTAGGGTAAGACGTAATAATTCTATTGAAGAACGTAAGTAGTCGTATCTTTTTTAGGTGTAGGTCTGATAGAGAGAACCGGAATTTCAGATTTATTAATGATTTCCTGAGCTGCGGAAGATATGAACAAATCCGTAAAACCAACCTCCTGCTGAGTCATAATCATAATCAGATCTGCTTCGACTCTGGTTGCAGTTGCAATGATTTCGTCTGCTACATCTGATCCTGAAACAAACTCAGAGGTACATTTGATACCACCTTCTTCAACAAATTCCCGAACCTGGTTCATTTGACGGGTTAATTTGTTGGTTAGAAACTCATCATCACTCTCTAAAATGGTTACGATATGAATTATGGATCCAAACATGGTAGCCAGCTCAATTGCTTTGTCTACTTTTTCTTTGGTTTCTTTGGTCAGATCCAAAGGCAGCAGAATGTGTCTGCATCCAAAACGATGTTCCTTTCCTTTAATTGTAATAACTGGACATTCTGACTCTCTTACGACACGGGAAGCATTGGAGCCAAGAATTTTCTTCTTCAAACCAACTGCTCCCATTGTTCCCATTACAATAAATGCTGCATTCAGATCATTTGCAGCTGCAACGATTTCCTCATAAATCTTTCCGGTTCGGGTCACAACATTAACTTTAACACCGGCTTCAGCTTGCACTTTTTCCGCTAACTCTTTCAATCTTAAGCCGATATCATCACGTAGGTGCGTTTCGTAGTTATGTTTGGCAGAAACAATATCCTGAAAGGGCTTAAGGAAATCTTCATCAATCACATTCAATAGGGTAATTTCCGATTTTGTTAAACGGGCCAGATTATAAGATTGTCTGAGGGCAATCATAGACTGTTCACCAAAATCGACGGGAATTACAATTTGCTTTACTTCGGTACTCATAAATTTCATTTAAATTTGTTGTTCACAAAATTATACTTTCCGCAGTTATGAAACAAATTCCTGAGTCAGAACTCATTCTAAATAAGGATGGCAGTGTTTACCATCTAAATTTACATCCTGAAGAAATTTCCGACCTTATTATCAATGTAGGTGACCCTGACCGTGTTGTAAAAGTGAGCCGTTTCTTTGATTCTGTGGAAGTTAAAAAGCAAAAGCGCGAATTTGTGACCCACACCGGTTTTTACAACAATCGCAGAATCACTGTATTATCGACCGGAATAGGAACCGATAATATCGATATTGTTTACAATGAACTGGACGCCTTGGTTAATATCAATTTGAAAACCAGGGAGATAAAGGATAAATTAAGCTCTTTGAAATTGGTAAGAATTGGCACATCCGGAGCTTTGCAGAAAAATATTCCAGTAGATGGCTTTGTATGCTCCTCTTTTGGATTAGGTCTGGATGGTTTGCTAAACTTCTATAACATGCCGGTAACTGAAGAAGAATCCGAAATATTGGAAGCATTCAATAATCATTACCCAACTTTGGGAAGATTACCTGCCTCCTATATCACCAAATCGCCAGGTAATCTGTTTGAAATTTTGTCTCCGGGGATGCATTCGGGCATAACAGCATCCTGCTCCGGATTTTATGGTCCTCAAGGCAGAGAACTTCGATTAACACCATACCGTGTTGATATTGTTGAAAGGCTAAATGCTTTTAAATTTAAAGACCATCTGATCACCAATTTTGAAATGGAAACCGGGGCCATGTATGGACTTGCAAGAATGCTCGGGCACCACTGCTGTTCAGTAAATGTAATAGTTGCAAACAGGCTTGCTCAAAAATATTCTGAAGATGCCGAAAAGTCCATGATGAAATTAATTGAGCATACTCTTCAAAAACTAACGAGTTGATAAAATAAAAAAAGGTTGCCCATTTAGCGAGCAACCTTTTTTTAATATATTATATTTTGCTTATAGTTTCACAATTCTTTCGCGATACACTCCTGAAAGTGTTGATATTTCCATCATATAAGTGCCTTCTGCTATTCCATCACCAATACTTATTTTGGTAATACCATTTGAATCAAAGCCATCGCCGGCTTTCTGACTGTAAACTAATTTTCCTGTAGCATCATAAACCGCAACTTTTTCTACTGCATCATTTGCATCAGTTGTAGATAAATTGATGATATCGCCTCTAAATGGATTTGGAAACAAGGAAACAACTCCTGCCTTTATGAATGACACTACTTTAATTTCGCTGTGACTACTTCTTCCATCAAAGTCGGTTTGACGTAGACGGTAATAATTCACCCCGCTATAAGGTTGTTCATCATAGGCGGTATAATTGCTTACTGAAGTTGTGGTTCCATTACCATCAACTGTCAACAAATCACTGAAGTCATAACCATTGCGACTTCTTTCTACAGTAAAGTAATCATTATTGATTTCAGAAGCGGTTATCCAGTCAAGTTTTACTACACCACTTTGTGCTTTAGCATCAAATGAAAGCAATTCTACAGGTAAGGGTGATGACTGAGAAGAAAGTGTCCACCAGTTATTCAAAGAAGTTTGTGTTCCTGCTAATGTGGTGTTAATAGTTGGATTTGACTGCACTCCTGCAGGTGGGAACCATCCGAGAGATACAGGTTCCCATAATTGCGCACGTGGGTTTACAATTCCGCCACGTTCTGCATTGGTCATTGAGAAAGTCAGATTTGAAGTAACATTCCCCGGCACAACGATTCTCCAGAATCTGTCGACCGTATTGGCACTGTTATCTGCTCCGCCAAAATCTTTCACATGTGTAACAGTTGGAGGAAATGGTGAATTATCAACTGCAGAGTGATAGGTACCTACCATAACATCACCGGAACTTCCTGCTACTGGCTGATAGGTAAAAGGAATATATTCAGAATCGTTATAACCAAAAGGGATAACAAAACTTCCCGTTGTGGTTATATTCCATCTTATAACACCACTTCCATCTTCAGTTTCACTTCTGATATATCCGTCATTTCTAGTGATTGTTGCACCATTGTCGAGGTTCAGAATACGTCCACCACCTGCAGTATTGTGATCATTATCAAGATTCAACTCACCATCGGTTACAACCAAACCGGTACGAATATTAACATCGTCATTTTCTGGATAAACGAATTCAACATCAGGTGTTCCCTGGAAATTGATATCGAGATATCCATATTCATGATCGGCAGTAGTTGCAACTCCTAAACCAGTTGGAGTAATTACCTGATTATCGAAACCATTATATTCAACGGTACTATTTGCATCCAAATAGTAATTCATTCTGTAATCACCACTTAACTGTGGACGAATAGCTGAACTTCCGGTAGCAAAAGAGTACAATCCATTTGGATGACCTGTAGCCAATCTGCCTCCGTTATTAACATCAACCCTGGCATAATACAAAGCCTGTTCTCTACCTGCTATCATATTTGTTCCAAGATTCAAGGTTCCATCTATATCAAGAGTAGTATGAAAAGTTGAGTTTGCACTTGAATGTGATGCTATCATGAAATCAAAAAGCGATGAAGCAAAATCAACTGTGGTATTAGCAGTAACCAACTGTTTTACCTGTTGCATATCAAAATTTGCTGTACTTCTTACCAGGTTAATTGTTCCAGCTCTGTCATATCTGATTAAACCAAAATTAGTTCTGGTTGATAAGTGCGAGCGGTGTGTAAAAATTGTATTGTCGCCGTAAGTTACATTTGAGCCTTTCAATATTAACTCATGTGTACCACTGCTGGTCAGACATGAATCGAAATAGAAAGTTGCATTTTCAAAATTAGCATCACCAAAAATACTTAAAGTAACAGGATCTGAGGTGGCTGTATTTGCTTTGCTATATAAAATAGCATTACTGTTGAGTTGATTATAATTACCTAAAACAGATATTGCCGCTGCTCCGGTGTTCCATTTATAAACTGAGAAACCTGCGGACTGATCATAATCTCCGTTAATAGTCCAGTTTGCAATTCCTTTTTGTGCGGAAAGACTTAAACTACCCCCGGTGATTATTACTGATCCATTAATTGTTCCATTTGTTTCATGACCACGGGTGGAAACATTTTCGTATCCGTTAAATCTCATTCTTCCGCCACTGATATTTAAATCATTTCCAATAGATATCGTTTCAAGACCGCTCGACATAGATGTACAAAAAAGTCCTGTACTATTTCCTGTTACAAATACGTTTCCTCCAACAGTAAAATTAAGAAGAGCATTATTATTTCCGGCTCTGTTCACAAAAAACACTACTTGAGTTGGGTCAGTAAAATTAACAACCATATCGTTAACAACAGTAACATTAACAGCTCTTGAGTCTGTAATTTCCCCTCTGTGAAGATAAAATTTACTTCCTGAAATTGAAAGATCTGAACAGTTTAATGATGCCTCTCCATTATTGCCGGCTACTGAATTAAACATCCCACCAAAAGTGGCATTCGTAACACTAACAACTTCAGTCACATCAATGCTCACAGCCCCAAAACCTCTTGACTGATAAAAAGTGCCGCCATTTACAGCCAAACTTCCATTTATATTCAGATCAATAGTACCAAAAGCATAGGTGTTCTTTTGTCCATTGTAAATAGAAGATGCACCCGATTGAGTGAAGTTTCTTCCTACATTGACTTCGACTCCTCCAGCTGTATAACCTACATATAACTGACCATCTGTCAAAAGAAGGTCATTGGATACATTTAAGTACGTGTTATTATAATTAGTGTCGCAATACGCAATATAACAACGGCTTTGAGATCCAGTAACAATAAAATCACCATTGATGGTAACTTGAGCCAGACCAGGAGCGCCATAACTTCCAAGCAGATATACGTTTCGTGAATTATCGACTGTAAATGTTCCTGAATTAAAAGTTAAATCACCATCGAAACGGTCCTTAAAAGTTACAATGGAAGGATTTCCAGATATGGTTGAAGTTCCAGTAACATTAAAAGTTAAAGGTCCTACAGCACTTTTATAAGCTTCAAAAATACTCCCTGTTACAGAAAAATTTCCGGATATATTTATTAATGCAGAACCTATGTCAGCCACAGATTGCCCTTCCACAATACAGAAACGATGTGCAAGTTGAAGGTTTCCATTCAAATTCCAGATTAAATCACCAACTGAACGAAACATTATGTATGAACCACTTGAGTTGGTACTTAAATCAGTAAAATTACCTGTTGTTAAAGTAAGATCTCGTGGGGTACCAGAATTAACAATTAATCTACCTGTACCATTAATTAAAACTGTGTTCAATGTTAATGCAGTAGTCATTCCGGTACCATTATCTAAAGTTAAGATACCTGCTGAAACAGTCAAATTTCCAAGAATTCTATCAGGAGCAAATAATCCATTTTGTTGCCAGTTTCCAGCAGCATTAAAAATAAGGTGACCAAATTTTCCATTCACACCTGTTGGCAAAGGAACATTGTAATCATGCCATTTATTTAACACAATAGTTGAAGTTGGGCTGATACTTTCTATTCCCCCGAAAATTCCTGTGACTGGATCTGAGGTGTTATTATGAGTATAAGTTCCTGTTCCGGAAATCATAAAAGTTCCTGTAACGGCTACACTGTTGTCAGAAATTAGGTTCCCATTATTATTAATTGTCAAATTATTTAAAGAAACAGCGAAATCGGCATTTACCTGATGATTAATAGTAACGTTATCACTGCAACTAGGAACAACACCACCGATCCAAGTGGCAGCATTGGACCAGTTTCCGGCAGCTGCCGTAGTATAAGTTCCAGATGCACCGGTTGCATTCAATGTGCCATGAGATATACCGGCTCCGGGAGCATTTCCATTAATACTTGCAGTACCACCGCTGATAGTTCTTAATATATTTCCAGATGCGTTAGCCGCAGTTGCTCTTACTTCAATGTTTCTGATTCGGAATAAATCAAGTGCATTAATATTTCCAACATTTAAAGTAACGGTAATCAAACTGGAAGTAATGTTTATAGATGCAGATGTAATATCGGCACCGGTTGTAATTGAAACACTACCAACACCCGGATTAAATTCAAATCCCGCCGGAGCTTGTAAAATAAATGTACCACCAATTTGAATTGGTATATCATTATTAATTGTTTCAGCAATTGTTATTGAACCAAGGGGCGTGTAACCACCGGGTGCAATTGCTAAACAACTTCCTCCAGTGGCTGGAGTGACAGTAACATTGGCTTTTGAAACAGTTACCATTATAAATGATAGCATGATCAATAATCCCGGCAGCTTGAGTTTTAACTTTTTCATATCATTGTGGCTGGCATAGCCATTTTTTATCGAGTACAATTGGTTCAACTAGGTGCACTTTTATACCCTTGATATGCGAATAAGATTGAACATTTTCTATCAAAACCTTACAGTAAGAAAACTGAGAAAATAATTCAGAGCAAAGTCTATATATTTGATTATCTGAGAATTACAATTTTAACGCAATTCGAAAAACAGATAAAACATCACAAAACCTGTTATTTTATAGAAACTAATGGGATTCAAAACCCCGAAAATTGGGGATTTGGGTTTAGTGAATGCTCTAAAATGTAAGATTTAATGTATTTGTTATTGAATAAATGGAAGCCGGAAAACGTTAACAAATTGACTTTGTGCTAATTAAACTAAATCTAATAAATAAATAAGGACAAAAAAAAATGTAATAAATAAGGGCAAAAAAGCGAACATGTTCTCTGGTTCTGTTGTATAAAAGTTCATCTTTCATTAAATAAAAGAGACACGAACGACAAGTAAAGTTAAGAGACTACATATTATATTAATCTGCCCGGATTATGAATCGATTCTGCCCAATCGTATCATTATCATCATTAGTGATGATTTTGTTGCTAATTTTTTCTACTACTGCAAATGCAGCAGTAACTGTTACACCTGCTTCTTCCGGAACTTGTTTAAATGTAACTCCAGGTGCATATCTTGCCATCGGAGACATTGTTATTCAGGAAAACAATAATGGTGATTTTAGCTCTGCCGCAAATCGTACCTTAATATTATCAGCTCCGGCAAATTTCCAGTTTCAGGCCGGGGTTGGAACAGTCAGTTTTCAGGCTGGAAGAAATATTTCTTCTGCATCAATTGCGGTGGTAGCCGGTACCATTACAGTAACATATACTGTAAGTGGAACAAACCGCAGTGACCGAATGACCATTTCCGGCATTATGGCTCGGGCAACTTCTGTTCCTGCCTCAGGTAATATTCTAAGAACCGGTGGTACTGCAACTATAAGTGGAGATGCCACAGGAGGAGGAGTGAATCATGGAACTTTAACAGCTTACGCAGGTGGTGCAACCCGTACATCTATTGCTGCCGGTAACTGGTCATCTCCAGCCACCTGGTCGGGAGGAAATGTCCCTAATTGCAATGACAATGCTGTTATTAACCATAATGTGACCGGTAACATGAGTACCAAACTCACAAATTTAACTATCAACACAGGTGGTACTCTAACTGCTAACACAGGACTTACTGTTACTGGAACATTTACAATGAATGGAACAGGAACTTATATTCATAACAATGGAGATAATGCAGCTATAACAATTTTTGCAGGCACAGAAAGCTTTTCAGCTACCAGCACTTTGGAAGTCAGAGATTGGTACAATGTAAATATTCCTTTGCCAACAAATATTTCAGGAGACTTTGGCCATGTAATATTTAATGAAGGTAACTCCTGGATACAAGATGGTCTGTTTTCACCTCATAGAATTAAAGGAAAT
This sequence comes from Bacteroidia bacterium, assembly GCA_016788065.1. GTDB lineage: Bacteria > Bacteroidota > Bacteroidia > AKYH767-A > OLB10 > JADKJB01. Next base: position 78,277 of record JAEUTI010000016.1, read on the forward strand.
CTGACTATTAGTGCAGGTGACATTTTGATGGATGATGGAACAGGAATGTCAACCACACTTACGCTACAAGATGTATTGATTACAGGCGCTAGTTCATTAAGAATTGCTGAAGGAGCAAATAGAAACCTAACATTGGTTACCGGTAATTACACAGATTCTAATAACGGAGGAAGCTCCACTTATTCAGGAATACAATTCGATTGTTCCGGAAGTGTTTCATGGACTGCCAATGGAAATGTGATCATTGAACAAACATGGAGTTATTATGAAGGTAGTGCAGGAACAGGGAACTCCGTTATAAATATAAATGGTGATTTGACAATTGATGCAGGCGCATTTGATTTCAACCGAAATGTGGATGCTTCATTAAATTTGACTGTCACTGGAAATACCTATGTAAATAATAATACAACCTGGGTGCGTTTCCTTGATAGATATGATGAAGATCTAACATTTACAACAACCAACTTATACATCTATGGAGGCCCTAATAATACATTCATGGGGGGATCGAACCCAACAGGAGATGCCACATTTAATATAACCAACGATTTAATACTTACCGGAGCCTCCACCATTGCTACTTTTGTTAGCAGCACAGGAAATACAGCAACATCAACTTTGAATGTGGGAAGGGATATTCTTCTTACTGATGGAGATATCAGGGTTTCTAACACCAATTCTCCTACAACAATTAATGTTGGCAGAAATATAGTAATCACGGGATCTTCCAGTGATTTCTATGGACAAATATATGCAACCGGAAATAAACTAACCGATGTAAATGTCTCTGGAAATATTGAAATCAATAATGGCGATTTCTATGTTTCATTGGGAACCGGTAATATAACCTGTGATGTTGTAGAAAATGTAGATATAAATAATGGAAGATTTATAGGGATTAATAATACAGCAGCTGCAAACAACGGATCAGTTACATTCTCCTGTAATGATCTTGATTTTGATGGAGGAACATTCTTCCTATTCAATAGCCGAATAAATGATGGCAAAACTATTGCTGCTACCATAAATGGAAATCTGGATATTAATTTCCTGAATGCAACTGACCTAGTAACTTTTATAGGATTAACAGGAACAAATAATCCAATATTAGATCTCAATATTTCTGGCAATATGTCTGTAAGTGGAAATTTCCCGGGCTCCTATTTTATGAGCAGTTCATCCACAGGAAATGAAACAGTAGACATTGGTGGCAATTTAAGTGTAAGTAATGGTGATGTATTCTTTGTAGGAAATGAAACGGGATTGACAGCTTCTCATGATATTACAACAAATATTACCGGCAACATTCTAATTTCAGGAGGTAATACCCGCCTTGCCACCGGAAGCGGAACAGCAGACATTGATGTTGATGGAAGTATTTCCATATCAAATGGAACTCTTACATTGAAATACGAAACAGGTGCTGCAACACTGGATGTACTTGGAAGCTATTCTCAAAGTGGAGGAACTTTCAATATGCATTCAAGAAATGCAACAACTGCAAATACTAACATAATGAGCGTCTTTGGAAATTTCCTTATGAGTAATGGAACTTTCCGATTCGACAGCTATGCTTCTGGTGCAGGATTAGCTGAGCACCACCTGTTCCTATACGGTACATCATTCACCCTTGACGGCAATGCGTCAATAACTCATGCAAATGACTTGTCCGGGAATTATATTTTTGGACAAATTTATTTCAGCTATCCAGGAATAATAAATTACTACCGAAATAGTAATACCAACTCCATCAATCATGTTCGATATACAGTGCAGCCTGCAGCAACTCTTGATGCCTCCAATAGTGTTTATCCTTTGCAAATAACATCCGTTGATAACAGTACCCCAGCGAACCATTTTGCATTAACTGTAAATGGAACCTTAAATATGGGAAGTAACATAATTCAGGCACGTCAATCAGGCTCTCATTATTCTCGTGTTATTGTTGCAAGTGGAGGACGATACCGTTTAAGCCATACAGGAGGATTATACTCAGGTGATGCACTTATACCGTCTTCTATTGATGGATTTATTAATGGAAACAACCGCGTTAACTATCAATTAAATGCTAACAGCATTGTTGAGTACTATGGAACATCTACCATGCAAATAACAGGAATTCCAAATGGTATAGCTACAGGAAACAATCAAAAATATGGATTTCTGGAAATTAATTTTACAGGTGTTTCTGGTTCTACCTGGGTTTACCCTGAAGCAACTAATGAAGTATATGTGAGAACCGGATTGATGTTGACTGCTGGTGAACTAAATCTTGACAATGATCATAACACAGCAACAGGAGGAAGAGCTATAAATATTGAAAACAATGCTACCATTTCCCGAACTACCGGATACATTCGCAGTGAAACTGAAGATGGCTCAGGGGTTGTGCAATGGGATATCAATAGTAATGGCAGCTATGTAGTTCCTTTCGGATATGACGCAATGACATACATTCCATTCACCTATCAACAAACAGCAGGAGCTTCAGGGGTTGTTACACTTGGAACTTATCGCTCTGCTGCAGACAATACTCCATTGCCACCTACAGTGTCTCATGTAAGAGATCTTTCAGGTTCTGACAACAGCGCAAACACCATTGACCGTTTCTGGAACCTTACTCAAGCAGGTGCAGGAACAGCAACACTAACCTTCTCATATGCACCAGCAGAAGATCCGGGAATACTGAATCCAAGAGCGCAACTCTGGGAGCCTGTATCATTGGGTTGGTTTCCTGCAAGTGCTGGTCAATCTAATCCAACTGCAACAACTACTTCAGTTCCAACTGTAACAACACTAAATACCTGGTGGACATTAGCAGCAGGAGCATCTCCCCTACCTATCGAATTACTTTCATTCGAAGCAAACAAATCGGATAACCAAGTAGATTTAATATGGCAAACCGCCAGCGAAATAAATAACGACTACTTTACTATCCAAAGAAGCAGTAATGGTTATGAGTTCGAAGATATTGCAATTGTTGACGGAGCTGGAAACAGCACAACTGTCTTAACTTATAAGGAAACTGATAAGAAACCATTAAATGGAATTAATTATTACCGTTTGATGCAAACAGATTACGATGGAAAATTTACTTATAGTGAAATACGAAGCGTTATGTTTGGAACGAAAGGTAGTATAACAGTCTTCCCGAATCCGGCTCCTGAAAACAATCAAATTCAGGTATCTATTCCTGTAGAAGGTGAGTATACCGTGAGTATAACTGATGCAAGTGGAAGAATTATTCAAAATGAAAAAATTTCCACCAACGAAAACAACCAGATTATCCCACTCAATCTATCTGAGACACTAAGCACAGGAATATATCAGATTGGCATCAGAAACGAGAATGAAAATTATAACTCCAAATTAATAATCAGGTAAGAACAAACATCAGCACTGCCCTGTTGATGCTGTTCTTCCTGTTTAAAATTACCATGTGAACAGTGAAGCAAAAGGGCCGGCACTGCCCGGCCGGCCCTTCTTTTCAAAAAATCACTAAAAACACAAACCAAAATTTAATAGAGGCTATCACTGCCCGGATAGCCTCACTTTTTAAATACCATTAATGAATACCAGATAAGTAAAGAGACTATCACTGCCCGGGTAGTCTCTCTTTTTTTTAATATAATCTTTACACTATCCAAATTCAACAAAATATTCATTTGAAAGCATAAAAAAAGGGAAGAACCTTTAATTCTTCCCTTCAAGATAATAAGGTGTGTTTTATTTCTTCATCAATTCAGCATAATTCCTGAAAAAATATGGAATAGTTTCAATGCCTTTCATGAAATTAAATATACCATAATGCTCATTGGGACTGTGTATATCATCCGAATTGAGACCGAATCCAAGTAATACAGATTTTAATCCTAATTCTCTTTCAAATAATGCCACAATAGGAATGGAACCGCCTTCCCTTGTTGGTATTGGTTTCTTACCAAATGTAGTTTCCATTGCAGCGCTTGCCGCCTTATAAGCAATAGAATCGGTTGGGGTAACTACGGGTTCGCCACCATGATGTGGGGTAACTTTTACTTTGACCGATTTAGGAGCTATACTTTCAAAATGCTTTTGGAAGAGTGCTGTAATTTTATCAGAAGTCTGATTTGGTACCAAACGCATGGATATTTTAGCAAAGGCTTTTGAAGGTAAAACTGTTTTGGCACCTTCTCCAATATAGCCGCCCCAGATTCCGTTCAGTTCAAAACTTGGACGGATAGAAGTTCTTTCATTAGTAGTAAATCCTGATTCTCCATGTACATCATTTATCTGAAGGTCTTTTTTATAATCTTCCAGACTAAAAGGAGCTTTAGCCATTTCAGCACGTTCTTCAGCGCTGATTTCAACTACATCATCATAAAAACCAGGGATAGTGATATGATTATTTTCGTCTTTGGTAGCAGCAATCATCTCACATAAAACTTGTATTGGATTGGCAACAGCACCACCATAAACACCGGAATGCAAATCACGGTTAGGTCCGGTTACTTCAACTTCCACATAAGAAAGACCACGTAATCCAACCGTGATAGAAGGCACATCATTAGCAATCATTGAGGTATCAGATATGAGAATTACATCTGCTTTCAAACGTGCCTTATTGTTTCTTACAAAATCTCCAAGATTTACGGAACCAACTTCCTCTTCACCTTCAATCAAAAATTTAACATTGCATGAAAGCGCCTGATTTTTCATCATGCTTTCGAATGCTTTCATGTGCATAAAAACCTGGCCCTTATCATCGCATGAACCTCTGGCATAAATTTTCTCATCTTTAATTACAGGTTCAAAGGGAGGAGAATGCCACAGATCGAGCGGGTCGGCAGGCTGCACATCGTAATGTCCATAAACCAATACCGTTGGTAATGATGCATCAATTATTTTTTCGCCATAAACAATGGGATGACCTTTAGTTTGACAAATTTCAACTTTTTCAGCACCGGCAGCAATCAGATTTTTGCTTATGAAATCAGCTGCTTTCTGAACATCGTCCTTATATTTTGAATCGGCACTTACAGAAGGGATTCTGAGCAATTCGAATAGCTCTTTTAAGAATTGGTCTTTATGTGATGCAATGTAACTTTGTACTTTTTCCATAATTTTAAAGAATTATTCTATTTAGGAAGCAGCAATCTCCGCTTCTCTGTTAATTTTCTTTACCAGTCCCTGTAATACTTTACCGGGGCCCACTTCAACAAAAGTCTTAGCACCTTGCTCAATCATATTTTGAATGGTTTGTGTCCATCGCACAGGAGCGGTCAATTGATCCACCAAATTTTTGCGAATAATATTTGGATCACTTGATGGCATAGCATTTACATTCTGAAACACGGGACAAACAGGATTGTTAAAGTTTGTGGCATCTATGGCAGCAGCAAGTTTCATGCGTGCAGGCTCCATTAAGGGTGAATGGAATGCTCCTCCAACATTTAATAATAATGCTCTCTTAGCTCCTGCTGCTGTTAGCTTTTCACAAGCAATTTTAACTCCATCTATAGTTCCGGAAATTACTATCTGTCCGGGACAGTTGTAATTTGCAGGCACAACCACATCGTTTACTGATGCACAAATTTCTTCAATAATTTTATCATCCAGGCCCAGGATAGCCGCCATGGTGGACGGACTAGCCTCACATGCTTCCTGCATGGCATTAGCTCTTGCAATAACCAAACGCAGCGCATCTTCAAACTCCAGGGTTTTATTAGCAACAAGTGCTGAGAATTCACCGAGAGAATGACCTGCAACCATGTCGGGCTGAAAAGAGTCACCTAAATGCCTGGCCGCTATTACTGAGTGAAGAAAAATAGCAGGTTGTGTAACGTTCGTTTGTTTAAGATCTTCATCGGTACCGGCAAACATCAAATCAGTAATTCTGAATCCCAGAATTTCATTGGCACGCTCAAACATTGCTTTCGATGGTTCGGAATTATCATAGAGTTCTTTACCCATTCCGACAAATTGAGACCCCTGACCGGGGAACAAGTATGCTTTCATAATATCAGAAATTTTGCACGATTTTAATCAAAACTGCGCTGATTTCAAAGCAACTATCTCAACTTCACACAAAACGTTTGCCAATCAGGCTGATAAATTCACTGCGGGTTTTCTCGTTTTCGAATTCACCTGTAAAAGCAGATGTGGTTGTTAGCGAATTCTGCTTTTGAATTCCCCTCATTTGCATACATAAGTGGTGTGCTTCAATGACCACAGCTACTCCGAGAGGTTTTAAAGTATTTTCAATACAATCCCGAATTTGAGTAGTCAATCTTTCCTGAACCTGCAATCTCCTGGAATATGCATCCACAACACGGGGAATTTTACTCAAACCAACAATGTGTTTATTGGGGATATATGCCACATGTGCTTTGCCAAAAAATGGCAACAAATGATGTTCACAAAGCGAATACAACTCAATATCTTTTACAATTACCATTTGCTGGTAATCTTCTCTGAACTTCGCTGAAAGAAGTATCTTTTCAGGATCTAGATCATATCCATGTGTCAGGAACTGCATGGCTTTAGCCACCCTTTCAGGGGTTTTCAGCAATCCTTCGCGGTTGGGGTCCTCTCCTACCTCTTTTAAAACAGTCAGGTATGCAGCTGAGAGTGCTTCAATTTTAATTTGATTGTATTGATCAATTTTCGTGTAGCCGTCGTTGTTGTTATCGTGATTCATGCTATTTATTCTTACTTCTGATTCTTACAATGTTCCAAAATATTCAACAAAATTATTTTCAGTCTCATACAATTTTATGCTATGCAGATGTCCTCCTGCAGCTGTAATTTCATCTGCTAACTGCTCCCAGATAGCTTGAGCAAGGACCTCCGTAGAAGGCATCTTTCCACTCATAAAATCAACATCCAGATTAATATTTTTGTGATCCAATTTATTAATGACTTTTTCTTTTATCAAAACCGAAAGTCTTTTCAAATCCATCACAAATCCAGTAACCGGATCAGGATTCCCTTTCACAGTTACATAAAGTTCATAGTTGTGACCATGCCAGTTAGGATTGGAACATTTGCCAAAAACTTCCATATTCTTTTCATCACTCCAGGTTGGAATGTGTAATTTGTGCGCTGCATTAAAACGTTCTCTGCGTGTAACGAATACCATTCAATAAAATGATTTTAAATGTGGTGAAAATTGTAGTATTTTGCGGTTATCAAGCAAAGGTATGAAATCAATGCCTCTTATAACATTTCTGCCCCCTTCACTGTTCTAATATAAAGCAAATAAATGTTAAAAATTTTAATTGTTGCAGCAACAGCTAAGGAATCTGCCTTTCTTGTTTCAGGAAAGTTAAAGAAATCTACTCCACACCTAATTTCGGTTACTGCCACAAATGCATTTCATGTAGATTTACTCATTACCGGTCCTGGAATTGTGGCTACTACTTTTGGAATGACGAAAGTTTTGGAAAATAATGATTATCAGCTTGCTATAAATATCGGAATTTGTGGCTCACTAGATAAAACATTGCGTCCGGTGAAGCTGGTAAATATAACATCCGATCAATTTGGAGATTTCGGCATCGAAAACAACCTTGAATTTGTGCCTGCATTTTCAACAGGTTTATTTCCAAATCAAGCGGGAATTCATACTAAAGGAGTATTAAAATCAACTAACAAACTAAATATCAATAGTTTAAAAGCAATACCGAAGCGTAATGGCATCACGGTTCAAAAAGTACATGGTTCCACTAAAAGTGCCCGGGAAGCATTTAACCGATTCGGTCCTGTTATGGAATCAATGGAAGGAGCTGCCTTTTTTTATGTTGCGAATCAATATCGGGTTCAATCACTACAAATCAGGGCTATTTCCAATATGGTTGAAAAACGTAATCGCAAAGCCTGGAAAATCGACGATGCTATTGATGCCTTAGCCGGGTATGTTTCATTGTTATTACTGGATTTACAATCCCTAAAATGAACTATTGCGACTCCTTATGAAACAAAAAGAAGTCACTCCTATTCCTCCGTTGCACGTCAGGAAATTGCTGGAATCAGGTGAAGGTGATCAGCTTGACTACAAGAAAGAAGTCAGCAGTGAGCACAAGATTGCCAAAACGATGGTTTCATTCGCCAATCACAAAGGCGGAAGATTGCTCATTGGAGTGAATGACAACAGAACTATTCATGGAATTGCAGTTGAAGAAGAAAAATTCATGCTGGAAAAGGCAGCAGGATTTTATTGTAAACCTCCTATTGATATTGAAATAACCACCTGGAAAATTGGCAAAAGAAATATCCTGGAAGTTGTTATTCCAAGAGGTGAACATAAGCCATATTATGCTTTGGCTGAAGATGAAAAATGGTGGGCATATATCCGCGTTAAGGATCAATCGCTGTTGGCAAGCAAAGTAGTACTTGATGTACTTAAAAGAGAAGGCGATGGCAGCGATACACTTGTTGAATTTTCAAGCAAAGAAAAGGCATTACTTGACTATCTGAAAGAGCATCCGAAAATTACACTGAATCAGTATTGCAAACTCATTAACATTTCGAGACGAAGAGCAACCGGAATATTGGTAAATCTGATCAGAATGGGTGTAATCAGGGCTCATGCTCATGAAACTCCGGAATTTTATACGCTAAGCTGAGATTTCTCATAGGAAATGCGAACAGATTTGTGTACATTTGATCTGTATTGATTTACTATTGTTAATTTGAAAAAGGAACTCATAAAATGGGAAATAATTCTAAAATCCTTCTGGCATTATTAGCCGGGGCAGCAGCCGGAGTTGCAATTGGCATTTTGATTGCACCTGATAAAGGTTCTGAAAGCAGAAAAAAAATAACCGATACTGCAAAAAAACTTGCAGATACCTTGTTAACCAAAGCCGAGGAAACTTTGGATGAAATGGCCGGAAAAACTAAAGTCTGAATCAGAAACTTATGGAAAATATTAAACCTGCAATTGAAAATATTGCTGAAGACCTGAAAGAGTATGTTGAAACCAGCATAACTTTATACAAACATCAGGCTACACAAAAAGGTGCAGAGGTTGCTTCAGCTGCCATTATCAATCTTCTGATAGCATTCTTCATAGGATCGGCTTTACTGTTTGGAAGTATTGCCTGTTCGCTGTATCTGTCGGAATTACTTGGTCATTCTTATGCCGGATTTCTAATTATGACAGGCTTCTATGCTTTACTAGGATTTGTCATCGTTTTAACCAAAGACAAGTGGCTAAAAAACCGGCTGGTTGATGGTTTTATAAAATCAATTTATAAAGATCAGCATGAAAACAAAAATTGATTCACTGGCAACTTTGCAACTTGAAATTGACCGGCTGAAAAGTCTGAAAGCTGCTAATGACATTAAACTGAAGCAATCATTTCAGCACTTATCGAATGAATTAAAACCTGTCAATCTCATTAAAAGCACATTTAATTCCATCACCAAAGACAGTGAACTAAAAACGCAGATTCAATCAAAGGGACTTGAGGCTGCATTAGGTTTTATAGTTACGAACCTGCTGTTTAAAAATGCAAATCCGGTGATTCGCACAGCAGCTACACTTTTCGGAACCACCTTTGCTTCCAAACTTTTTGGTGAAGATTCAGGAAATATTATAGGAAGGATCAAAAATCTTTATCAAAAGATTAAGGAGAAGAGTCCTGATGAAGTAAACAAACCTTTTGACGAAGGCGATATTTACAAGGGTTAATTATTTATTGTATTACCAATTTGGTAATTTTTCTATTGCCAGCCTGCATAACATTCACTAAATAAATTCCTTTCGATAAGTTGGCGCCATCAATTACAAAAGAATTGGTTGCTCCGGAAATGTCAGCATGCTGACAAACTGTCCCTTTCATATCAATAACCTCTAAACCGGAAACTTGTCCTTTCGAAGCATCCCAGGTAATTATCGTTTTTCCTGAAGCCGGATTTGGAGAAATAGTAATACCGCTATTGTTTTCCAAATCGGGAAGAGATAAACAATCATCCACAAGCACTGAAACACTGTAAGGAATAACACATCCATTACCTGCATCATAGGTGTAAGTAATCAGATGAGTTCCTACACCTGCGCTGGATGGTTGGAAAGAATTCCCTGTTACTCCTGCCCCCGAAAAAGTACCACCTGCAGGTGTTCCTGATAAATTAACAGCAGATCCATTCACACAAATAACCTGCGGCAATCCGCTAAAGAATACATTCGCTGATGGATTCAATATGAGTGTGACCGTATCAGAAAAGTTGACACATCCGGAACCATTAGTAACCCTTACATGATAATTTCCTGAAACCGATGTATTATATGTGGCTGTGGCAGCTAAAGGTAATGGCGCACCATTCTGAAACCATTGATATGAAAATCCAGGGAAGAAGGGTGTTTTTAAAGAGTAAGAAGAAGTACAGGAAGTGATTGTGTCCTCATTGGATATAAATGCAGTTGGCAAACAGGAAGCATCAGTCAGCTTTAGTACCCCACTGGTATTTTTCCCCACATACAATTCCCCATATCTGTCCTGGCCAAAAGTAGTGTATTCATATAGTGTTGCTCCCCCCAAAGAATTATGAACGAATGTACCATTGCCTGCCGGTGTGAGTGTTTGTATTTCACCGGTACAATAATCTGCAAAGAAGTATTTCCCAAACCATGCAGCATATTGCGCCCCACGGTAAACATAACCACCGGTTACTGAGCAAGGGGGGAAATGACCATAAGTATAAACCGGTTCAGTAAGTGCGGAAGCAGGCAGGCAACCAACTGTATCAAAAACAGCAACTCCTTCATAACATCTCCAACCATAATTTTCGCCACCAGCACTTGAGGCAGGCTGAAAATTAATTTCTTCCCAAAGATTTTGTCCAACATCACCTATCCAGAAATCACCGGTAAGTTTGTCGAATGAAACCCTCCATGGATTTCTGACTCCAACAGCCCAGATGTGAGGATTTGCAACTGAAGATCCATAATAGGGGTTGCTGCCCGGTATGCTGTAACCGGAAGGAGTATTAACGTCGATACGCAAAATTTTACCTAGTAAAAGCTGTTTATTTTGCGCTCTGTTTCCGGGATCTCCTCCTGCTCCACCATCACCAAGTGCGATATATAGGTACCCATCTGGACCAAAGTGCATGGAACCTCCATTATGATTTGGATAAGGCTGTGCAACTGTGAATAAAATTTCTTCATTTAACGAATCAGCAACATCAGGATTTCCGGCACTCACCAGAAAGCGGGAGACTACTGTATTTCCGGCCAAATTGGTATAATTCACATAAAATCGTCCATCACTGGCATAGGTTGGACTAAATGCCAATCCCAGTAACCCTTGCTCTGATGAATTATCATTTACTTTGGAAGTAATGCTTAAAAAGGGGGTTGGAAGCAAATTTCCGGACAAATCAGATATTCTGATACGGCCTTCCTGTTCGACAATGAAAAGTCTGTCGTCGCCAACATTGGTTATATCGGTTACTTTATTTACGGCACTTACAAATGGGGTAAGTGTCAATTGAGCTTGCATGGAAACGCAAGATACCAGAAGAAGAATCAGAGAGAAATATACTTTTTTCATGAATTCATAGATTATGACACAAAATTACGAATTCAAAATTTCAAAAAGGGAAATGAAATCATTTTTACTTACAGCTTACAAAAAAGGACGGGCTGCAGCTAATGAACCTGCAGCCCGCGCTTAGCTTTAATAGCTTACTTCACTTTTGATGAAAGTTCAGCTCCTGCTTTAAATTTAGCTACTTTTTTCGCAGCAATTTTAATTTCTTTTCCAGTTTGTGGGTTACGACCGGTACGAGCAGCCCTTTTAGCAACTGAGAAAGTACCAAAACCAACTAAAGTAACTTTGTCTCCTTTTTTAAGAGTTTTAGCAGTTACATTCAGGAAAGCTTCAAGTGCTCTCTGAGCATCTGCTTTCGTGATTTTTGCTTCTGATGCCATAGCATCAACTAATTCACCTTTGTTCATTTTAATAGTTTTTAATGGTTAGTAATTGAACACAACGAAAGTATACGAAAGACAGTCATAGTGCAACTTAGCAATGTTCAAATAGCCTGAATTGTTGATAAATAGGGGCTTTTGTTGAAAACTAAAGGCTCAAACTCGCTCCCAGAGCAGGTTACAGCAGTTTCATTTTAAAAATAAAACAAAACTCAAATGCAGAATTTCAAATCAATATTTGATGGAATCCTATGGAATCACTTATTGATTAATTGGAAACCGATTTAATACGCAAGAACTTTTGCGATCATCGTAGCAACTTTATCGGCATTCGGAATCATTGTAAATTCCAGAACAGAATTTAATGGAATTGCAGGTAAATTTTCTGAGCCAATCACTTCAACGGGAGCATCGAGATGTCGGAAGCAGTTGGAAGAAATTCGACCAGCCAATGCCTGAGCAAATGAATTATTCACAGGCTCCTCTGTCACTACCAAACATCTGTTATTACGAACCACAGATTCAAAAATCAATTTCTCATCTACAGGATGAATGGTTCTTAAATCTATAATTTCAACTCTACCGGGGAATTGTTTAGCTGCATTTTTTGCCCAATAAACACCCATACCATAAGTGATTATACTTAAAGTGGTTTGTTTGCCATCAATAGCTGCTTCCTGAACAATTCTTCCTTTACCAAAAGGAATTATGTAGTTTTCATCGGGTTCAATGGTACGAGCATCTTCAGTACCTTTTATCTTTGACCAGTATAATCCCTTGTGTTCAAAAATTACTACAGGATTGGGATCATAGTAGGCAGCCTTTAATAAACCTTTTAAATCGGCTCCAGTTGAAGGATATGCTATTTTAACACCACGGATATTGGCTACCACACTTTCAACGCTGGATGAGTGGTAGGGACCACCACTTCCATAAGCGCCAATTGGGACTCTGATGATGCAACTGACCGGCCATTTGCCATTCGACAAATAACAAGAGCGGCTTACTTCAGTAAACAATTGATTTAATCCCGGCCAGATGTAATCAGCAAACTGTACTTCAACAATTGGCTTGCAACCGGCAGCCGACATCCCAACGGTACTTCCAATTATAAATGCTTCCTGAATAGGGGTATTGAAAACTCTGTCGTCACCAAATTTCTGAGCAAGCGTTGCTGCTTCTCTGAAAACTCCTCCCAACCTTCTTCCAACATCCTGCCCATACAAAAGACATTCCTTATGCTTTGCCATTAACTCCTGAACAGCAAAAAGTGCGCAATCAACCATCACAGTTTTTTCTTTACCTGCCGGCTCTCTCTCCCCTTTCTCTTCGGTAACCGGAGTTGGAGCAAAATCATGCAAGTACAAATCCTCAGGCCGCGGATCTTCTGCTGCCATCGCTTTATTGTAATCTATTTGAACCGCAGATTCACAATTGGAAATAATCTGATCTAACTGATCAGCAGAAAATCCGAAGTCCAATAGTTGATTACGGAACTTAGGAAATGGGTCGCGTTTCTGTTGTTCTTCCAAATCATCTCGATACCACTCTTTCCTCACTCCCGAAGTATGATGATTTAGCAAAGGCACTTTTGCATGAATAAGAAACGGACGTCTTTCTGACCGCACTTTTGAAAACACTTCACGAATAGTTTGGTAAGATGTAATAAAATCGGTTCCATCAATTGACCTCACCTCTAAACCTTTGAATCCTTCAGCATATTCGGAAGCATCCATTGCTCTGATTTCACGGGCATGAGCAGAAATATCCCATTCATTATCCTGAACTAAATAAACTATAGGTAATTTTTTCAGCACTGCCATCTGAAAGGCTTCTGCAACTTCACCTTCAGTTACTGACGCATCTCCTAATGAACAAACCACCAGAGGTGCATTGCCTGATTCGGAAACCGACAGTCCTTGTTTTTCCAGGTACTGAATGCCCATTGCAACTCCTGTTGCAGGAATTGCTTGCATACCAGTTGCCGAAGATTGCATTGGAATTTTAGGCATACCGGGACGGTTCAAACTTGGATGGCTGTAATAAAGACGACCTCCACTAAACGGATCATCGCGCTTTGCCATAAGCTGAAGCATTAATTCATAAGGCTGCATCCCAATTGACAAAAGAATACTATCGTCTCTGTAATATGCCGATAAAAAATCCTGCGCACCTAACTGCAAACCCAGAGCAATCTGAATTGCTTCATGTCCCCGAGAAGTAGCATGTACATATTTGCTGGTAAAGGTACTATTTGCCTCGTATATGGCAGACATTGCTTTTGCAGTTCCCATCAGTCTGAATGCATTCAGCAAAATGGCTTCAGAAATTTCGGTAGCAGCGGCAGCTTCTTTGATATTGTTCATAGCAGCAAAGGTAATAAATTAGGCATTCAGGGCATCTTTTGCGGGATGTCTGATTCGCGATAAATTATCTTTCTGGCAGATACTCTGGTTAGTCCCATAATTCCCGTCGATAACTCTACATCTAAGGCCAAAAACTCCTTTTCTGCCAGTTCAAGGCCAAATGCCTGAAACTTTAACACCTTAGGATAACTCATTAAATATTGATTATCAACTCGATAATGGTAAACGAGCACTTTATTTCGGGGGTCTCTGTAAATAGAATAATCGATGACTTTGGTATTCAAAACCCGAGTTTCTACAACGAATTGTTGATCTAAGAAGAGCACTATTGCCAAGGCGGGCATTGCTACTCCCAAAAGCGAAAAAAGCATAAGATGCCTTACCAGGTAAATACCTTTGGAATAAAAGTACTTGCGGAATCCTGCAACAATGGCTATAACGGTCACAATAAAACAGATGATAAAATAGTCGTGGAATAAATACCATGCAGAAGCATGATATGAATAAGTTAAACCAAAAAAGATGCCTGATAGAATAAAAAAGAAACTCCAATGATTGTTGTCGTACTTATAGTTTTTCTTTACTTTATCAGGGAAGGGAATCAGGGAACGATCATTATTTACTGACTTAATAAAATCCTGATCCAATTTGAAATCATTAGATTTATTTAATGGATTTAAATTGAGCAAAAAGCACAGATGATTAAAAATGTCAGGTAATTGTTTTTGAAAGTCTTCAGCAGCTTCAAAGAAGTGCTCCACACAAACAGCAAAAAACTCTTCCATATTAGTTGCTGCATAAGGCCTGAGGAATGAAGATTCCCCATTTTGTAATCTGGTAAATTCAGGAAG
>JAEUTI010000034.1 GCA_016788065.1 Bacteroidia bacterium
TTCCCTTTGTTCATAATCAATAGTTTATGCAAAGGAAACTGTAAATTAATTCAAATCGTTGCCAAGAATTAAACAGTCAAAACCTAGTAATATCAATGCTTTCAAAGAACTTTAACTAATTTTAACGCAACGCTAGTGATCTATCATCTATAATCTATCATAATAACGCTATTTTCTTCTGAGCAGAAACAATTAAAGTAAGACAAAATTTATTCTGCCCACCAAATAAATCAGTCGTCCACATAAAAAATCCTATTCACCACAAACAACATCCTTAATGAAATCCTTACGAGCTGATAGGAAATCCAGCGCTTTAATTTTGGCCACCAGTTCGATTTGCTGTAGTAGGAATCTTTGGTGACCTCAATGCATTCAGTATTGATGACATGCAAGAGGTGGTCGTTGAATTCTTTGGCAAAAGCAGTGTTGACAATATCCAGATTGAGCTCAATACTTAAGTAAGCACTTAGGTGATTCTGATTGTAGGACCCCACTGTTGCCCACGTCTCATCTACAATGGCAACCTTGCCATGAACCATCAATTCTTTCGATTCAAAAATGCGGATGTTATGTTTCAGCAACCAGCCATATAAATAATCGGACGCATATTTGACTACAGGCACATCGGAATAGTGCGTGAGTATGATTCTTATTTCAACACCCCGTTTCGATGCATCTGCTAACAATCTCCTGTATTTTCTACCGGGAATAAAATAGCCGCCAACAATGGTAATCGATTTTGTTGCAAGTCGAGCCGCTTTATTGTAACTGGATGTTATCTCTCTTCGATTCCGAAGCCAATCATTTTTACGCATTCGTACCCATACTTTCGATGTATCCAGCGTATTTGATTTTGCAAATATTTTAGGCCATTTCGGTTTTGCGGGATTAAATTGTTTCTCTAATATCCTGGTGCATGCTAAAGCAAGCTTCTTACATATGGGACCTTCAACAACTACTGCATAATCGAGCCATGCAGGAAATTCTTTGGTGCCACGATACCTGTCGGCGATATTCATGCCACCGACCATTGCAATTTTTTCATCTATAACCAGCACTTTGTGGTGCATCCTTCGTCCCACATAAAACTTGCCGGTTGAAATGAAAGTCTCGAATTTTTTGAAATTTACTCCGGCTTCTTCCAGTTTTCGTTCCCATTCTTCGGTAAATAAATTAGCTCCAAAATCATCTACTACCAAATTGACCTGCACGCCTTTTTTAGCAGCTTCCATGAGTGCATTCAGCAATGGTACTCCTGTATCATCGGGATCAATGATGTACACTTGAAAATGAATGGTGCGTTCAGCCGATAATATCAGCGCATTTAACTCATCAAAAAATACCTGCCCGCAACGTTTCCATTGAACGGCATGACCATCAAGGTAATCATTTACATCTCTCCAGGAAACCGACATACGCTCATTGGTGTGGATTTAAAACAATAAAAGTAACAATTGGTTTGTTATAGACAGAGGATAATCTATTCTGATGAAATTGTTGACAAGTGAAATAACAAATACTGGTTTGTAAATAAAATAATTTCTATCTTGGCACTTCAAATAAGCCCCAAAATGTAATGTTTTGCCTGTTTATGTTGAAAATTGCCGTGTTTTTTAGCGTATATTGATGAAGTGATAAGTGAAGAGTAACAACCGGAATAATTCCCTGATAATGATTATGAAACTATCTATATGGCTTCCAGCCCTGGCCTTGTTTGCTGCATGTGACGGACCTATTGTTGCTCAGGCTCCGACCGAAGCGCAGCAGCCCCGACCTGAATTTGTGCATAAAGCTGTTGTCACACATAATGGCGTTTCAAAGCAGAAGTTTCTGAATAACTACCAGTTGTATCAGGAAGGCTGGGATACCCTGGCACAAGCACGCTTTTGGCAGGATGTTATTGATCTCACACATGATAGCATGATTGTGAATGTCGCCAGCATCCGTAAACCCTTACTAAAAGTTGCAACCAGCCAATGGCATTGTCTCACTGAAACCGAAAAAAACAGTTACAAGCAGAATCTGTGTATTTACAATGGTATAGATGAAAACACGAATATTTTTGTCACCAGCGGAAAGAAGTTTTTCTTTGAATATAAGAAGGTATTGCCATTGATTTCCAGATCGTTACCAGTGTTCGAAGCCTTGGAAGTTGACCCCTGGTTTGCACAGGCTATTTTGGTGATCGAAAGTCCGGGCAAAACCGAAGCACGTTCTTATGTGGGTGCCAGAGGACCATTCCAGCTAATGCCTTATGTGGCTAAGAAGTATGGTTTGGTGGTTTCAAAGTACCGCGATGATCGTACCGACCTCGAAAAATCAGCTGCAGGAGCTGCCAAACTCATTAAAAACATTTGTCTTCCTTACGCACGTAAAATGTTGGATGAGAAGGGGATAGCCTACAATGAAAAAGATTTGTGGTTCCGTTTATTCACGCTTCATATTTATCATGCCGGAGCCGGAAATGTGGCTGCTGTAATTAATAAAATCAATCCTACTGAAGGAGGAATGGACCTCATTCGCACCATGTGGAGGACTGAAGCTGCAGGATTTAAGAACGAATCACAGAATTATTCTCAGATCGCTCTGGCATCACTAATCAATTTCGACAGACTAATTAGTCAGCATAAAGACACTGTGTTCATGATTCAGGGCGACCGCATGCTCGATTTGTATGCAAAACGACTTACTTGTCCATTGGATACATTGGCTTATTTAAACGATTGCCTGTCAGCTTATGAGTGCGATTTGGTGGATGGAGCTGTTCCGTTCCAGTATTTTGTTGAGAAGACTGCCAAGGTTCGCAAGGAGATAGAAAGGTTTAATATTCAACATGGCTATGCTACGGGGTACCTGGCAATCAATGAGTCAGAGCGACTTCACCAATTAGGCAATGAGCTCATGTATAAGCGCAAATTCAATGAAGCTATCGAAGTTTTTCAGCTGGGAATCGAGAAAAATCCGATTGCCCCAGCAACATATGATAGTCTCGGAAGAGCCTACCGACTCATTGGTAATCATGATCTGGCAATTAAGTATGCCAAAAAGTCGAAAGAAGTGATCCAGAATCCGGGTGCATTTCTGAAGCTTAAGCCTTAAAGCTTTTTAAGATCATCATCTTAGAGGATTGTTGAAAAATAATCCCCTAAAATCGGTTTTTTTTTATGTTTTTTGCGGTCTGAAACCGGTGTGGTAGCTCCGGGATTCGTAGCTGCCTCTTTTAAATCAAAAAACATGAAAAAAAACATTACCAGATTATTCCTTGCTATTTTACTGCTGGGAACTGCTACAGCAACTTTTGCACAGCAGACGTACTATTATGATTTCCGAAACAACTTCAACGAAAATTCAGGTTCAGGACCTGTGCTGAATGTGCTTGGAACAGGAGCATTTACTGATGTTCCATTGCCGGAATTATCCTGTTTATCGAGAACAGTTTATGGTTTCACTCAAAACAGCGGTGTTCAGTTTGACAATACTGCAGCAGGGAATTTTGTGACTGAAACATATTCGGTAGAGATGTATTTCGAATTCCTTAATAACTCCGGTTTCAAAAGAATTATCGATTATAAAAATCAAACATCCGATTTCGGACTTTATTGCACCGCCGGCGAATTGCAGTTTTATGATGGAATAACCATCCCAACCACTGCTTTTGTTGCAAATCAGTATGTGCATTTGGTGGTGACCAGAGATTCCGCCAGCGAAGAGGTGAATCTGTATGTTGATGGAGCACTGCTCGGAACTTTTGTGGATAGTACTCAATTGGGTGTTCTGGATGCATCAAATGTGATGAACTTCTTTCAGGATGATTTGGTTTTTGGCGGTGAAGCCCGTCCGGGAAATATCGCTCTTTTGAAAATATACAATACCGTAATCGATGGTGCTGCCGTTACTGCTAATTTCAACGACCTTGAAAAAACTTCTGCAGCCGTTGCTTTCACTCCTGATATTACTTCAGCATGTTTGAATGGTAATGTTTTCAATTTTACAAACAACAGTACCACCACTTCAACTGTTACATATAACTGGACATTTGGAGATGGGGGAGTAGCAACTACTAATAATGCCACTTACAATTATACCACTTCCGGTAATTTTACAGTTACCTTAACTGCTGATGATGGTGCGGGTTGTATTGATTCTGTTTCAGCATCTGTAACATTGTTCGACAATCCGGTTGTGAATTTAGGTGCTGACACTACCTTCTGTGATGGTTTTGTATTAACTCTGAATGCAGGCGATGGATTCTCATCTTACCTATGGCAGGATGGATCAACTGATTCAACTTTTGCTGTATCTACAGGTGGTCAGTATTCAGTTTTGGTTTCTGATGATAACAACTGTACTGCTGTTGATGAAATCGACATTGTGGTTGCTGCACTACCGGTTGTTGAACTGGGTTCTGATACCACACTTTGCTTTGGTTCGTCATTGCCCCTCACAGGTCCTTCCGGAATGGGTTCTTATTTATGGTCCACTGGAGAGACATCAGAAAATATCATTGTTAATGCATCCGAAACTTACTTCCTGACTGTTGTCGATTTTGGAGGATGTACCAATACCGATTCAATTGCGGTAAATATACTCCCGGAACTGATAATTTCATTAGGTGCTGATACTGCTTTTTGTGATGGCAACTCTGTAACACTAGATCCTGGCGCATCGTTCCAGTCATACCTGTGGAGTGATGGTTCAACTGACCCAACACTTTTTGTTTCAACTTCTGGAACTTATGCTGTAACTGTTCTTACAGATATTGGTTGTTCAGCTACAGATACAATAAACATTCAAGTTGATTTGATCCCGGTTGTTTCATTAGGTCAGGATACTACCTTGTGTTTTGGAAGCTCCTATCAGTTGGTTGCTCCTGCAGGATTACCAAATTATTTGTGGAGTACCGGTGAAGTTACCGATACCATTACAGTTACAACTTCCGGTATTTATGCAGTTATTGCCTCTACTTTGGCAGGATGCAGTGGTACCGACACTGTTGACATCATCATTAATCCGGAACTTCTGATTTCTCTTGGTAACGATTCTTCGTACTGCGAAGGAACACCGGTAATTCTGAATCCGGGAGCAGGTTTCACTTCGTATGTGTGGGGTGATGGCTCAACCGATTCAACTTTCAGTGTAACTGCTTCAGGCATTTACAGTGTGGTTGTGACCGATGCATTTGGTTGCAGTGCTACTGATACCGTTGCTATTCAGATTGATTTAATTCCGGTTGTTGATCTGGGTGTTGATACTACTTTATGCTTTGGATCGACTTACCAGCTTATTGCTCCTTCAGGCTACCCCGGATACTTATGGACAACAGGTGAAGTAACTGAAACAATTGTGGTTAATACTTCAGGTATTTATGATGTGATTGTGACCACTCCTGCCGGATGTACTGCAGTTGATACCGTCCAGGTGACCTTCAATCCTGAACTGATCATTTCCCTTGGTCCGGATGTAACCGTTTGTTCAGCTTCTACCACAGTATTAGATCCTGGAACCGGATTCGCTTCTTATGTATGGTCAGATGGTTCATCTGATCCAACCCTTACCGTTACTACCAGCGGTGATTACAGTGTTGTTGTAGCCGATATTTTCGGTTGTACTGCTACTGATTCGGTAACCGTAACCGTGAATCAATCGCCGGTTGTTTCACTTGGTGCAGATACTACTTTCTGTGGAGGCACTACCATTGACTTCGATGCCGGCGCAGGATTTGTATCGTATCTGTGGAGCGATGGTTCTTCAGCACAAACTCTGAGCGTTACAGCAGGTGGTACATATGCAGTTACCGTTACAGGAGCTAATGGATGTACCGGAACTGATGAAGTAATTGCTATTGCAACACCATTGATTTCTTTAGGTCCTGATTTTGCAATTTGTGATGGTCAGACTGCATCCTTAGATGCCGGAGCAGGTTTTACAACTTACCTGTGGAGTGATGGTGCTTTATCACAAACTATCAACGTTACTCTTGCAGGAACTTATACCGTAACCGTTTCCGATGCTTCAGGTTGTATTAATTCTGATGATGTAGTTATTACGGTTACTCCTCCGCCATTCCTCGAATTAGGTCCCGATCAAACTATTTGCTCTGGAACCGCAGTTGTACTTGATGCGGGTGCAGGTAATTTCAATTACCTGTGGAATGATGGTTCAACTAACCAGTTATACCTGGCTTCCACTTCAGGTATTTATTCAGTAACAATTACTGACATCACTTCCGGATGTGAGGCAACCGATAATATTACTATTACGGTGAATCCGGCGCCACTGGTTTCACTTGGACCAGATGCTATTGTATGTTTTGGTACCACCGTTACTCTTGATGGTGGCGCAGGATTTACCGCTTACCTGTGGAATGATGGAACATCTGCACAAACACTCGATGTGACTGCCGCCGGCTTGTACACCGTAACTGTCACCGATGCTGCAGGATGTACTGGTTCTGATGATGTGGAAATTTCATATTATCCTCAGATTCCGACTCCTTCTGTTTCTCAGGTAGGAAATACCCTGCAATCGAGTTCACCAACTGGAAACCAATGGTATGCTGTACCGGGCGGACTAATTGCCGGTGCTACCGGTGATACTTATTCACCTCCACAAAACGGAGTGTTCTATGTTGTTGTTACCGATTCTAATGGATGCTCAAGTGCTCCTTCACCAGATTTCAACTTCATCAATACCGGAATTGGAACTGTTGCAAATGCATTGGTGACCATTGCGCCGAATCCGGCTAACCAATACATCACCATCGAAACTTCTGGGGTTGCCGACAACAAAGTACAAGTTGAGTTAATCGACATCTTAGGCAAAACAGTCTTTGCAACAACCATAAATGCGAATTCCCGCAAGCAATTGGCAGTGAATACCTATCCAGCAGGTATCTATTTGTTAAAAACTAGCGCCAAAGGATTCAATAAAGTAACCAGAGTGGTTATTTCCAGATAATTCTGATCAACAATTTTAAGAAGACCGTTCCTTACCGGGGACGGTCTTTTTATTTGTTTTTAACTTCTCATTAGCAGAACTTCAAAAAAACTGATAATTTTGTGCCATTAAATTCAATTAATTATGAAAAAGTTCCTTAAAACATATTTCAGTAACGATGGTGCAGGAGTATTTGCATTACTTTGGGTAATGGCAATCATCGTTGCCATTTCTACTCTAATTTCTAATGGGGGAGGAAAAGACTTCTAAGATCAAACAAAACGTTTGATAAGCCGCAGATTATGTGTGTATTTGCGGGTTTCGGCATTGAATATCCCATGATGATCGAGGCTATCAATGCGAACCTTACCGGATGCATGAATAATCTGGTTATTTGGCAGAATTACACCTACATGCACAATTCTGCCTTCTTCATTATCGAAAAAAGCAAGATCTCCCGGACGAGCTTCATCTACCAAGTGAATCAGAGATCCTTGTTCGGCTTGTTGCCAGGCATCTCTTTTTAATCGGATGCCGGCTAATTTGTAAACCATTTGCGTATATCCTGAACAGTCGATTCCAAAAGGAGTGCGACCGCCCCATAAGTAGGGAGAATGTAAATACATATAGGCATTCTCGACAATACCTTTGGTAGTTTGCAGTTTTTCGGGACATTTTACATTCCCTTCAAACCTGAAAGCTGTTCTTCCAAGCCTGCAGGTGTGATCTTTGAAATGCGGCATTGAAGAACCCAGGACAATCGAAAAAAGCGAATTTTCGTGGAGCATAATTTGCACCAGATCGAACGATACGCAATATTGTTCTTTATTAAGTTTTGCAAATTCCTGTAAATCGATGGGTTCAAACTGAACAGATGAAACCCATCCTTCATAACCATCATAAGCCAATTTAACACGGCACCACAATCCCGAACGCTCAATTATTTCGAAATGTTCTCCAAAAAGCACCTGAGAAACCATTTCGCTTTGATGCGAGGCTTCCTTCCTGAGAGGAATTACTGTGAGATTACAGACTCCGTGTGTCAATTCGTATTCAGATTACATGTTTTCAATTACAATGGCACTGGCTCCGCCACCACCATTACAAATACCGGCAGCACCTAATTTCGCACCTTTTTGTTTCAGCACGTGAACCAGTGTAACCACAATGCGGCAACCGGAACTTCCTAATGGATGTCCAAGAGCAACTGCACCACCGTTAATATTTACTTTGGCAGGATCAAGTTTCATCTCCTGATTATTGGCAATTGCTACAGCACTAAAAGCTTCGTTGATTTCAAAATACTCGATATCGGTCAATTTCAATCCTGCTTTTTGTACTGCTTTTGGAAGCGCTTTCGAAGGAGCCGTAGTAAACCATTCCGGTGCTTGTTGTGCATCGGCGAAAGAAACAATTCTTGCAAGTGGTTTGATGCCCATTTCCAAGGCCTTTTCTTTACTCATCAGCACCACACAGGATGCACCATCATTTAGTTTGGATGCATTGGCTGCTGTTACAGTACCATCTTTCTGGAATGCTGGTTTCAGCGTAGGAATTTTACTAAAATCTACTTTTTTGTATTCCTCATCTTCTGCAACGATTAAAGGATCTTTGCCACGCTGAGCAACTTCTACAGGTACAATTTCATTCTTAAAAAGACCTTTTTGGTAAGCTTCTGCAGAACGTTTGTATGAATTAATGGCATACTCATCCTGAGCTTCGCGAGAAATATTGTTTGTGGATGCACACAGTTCCGTGGCATTTCCCATGTGATAATTGTTGTAAACATCCCAAAGGCCATCTTTTACCAAACCATCGGTAATTTGTCCATGACCCAAGCGATAGCCGTTGCGGGCTTTATCGAGGTAATAAGGCACATTTGACATACTTTCCATACCACCTGCAACCACTATATCATTGTCGCCCAGCATTATAGACTGTGCACCAAGCATAATTGCCTTCATACCGGAAGCACAAACTTTATTCACGGTAGTTCCGGGAGTCGTATTTGGTAATCCAGCATATATAGAAGCCTGTGTTACAGGTGCTTGTCCAACATTTGCCGACAAAACATTACCCATATAAACTTCCTGAACATGTTCCGGTTTAAGACCGGCTTTCTGAACAGCGTCTTTAATTACGATAGCACCCAATTGAGTGGCGGTGAAACTACTTAATGCGCCTCCAAAGGCACCTATTGGTGTACGGGTTGCAGCTACTATATATACTTCTTTCATAGTGTTTTAGGTGTTTTATTGCCTGGAATAATCTGAATTTTGCGCAAAGGTAATGATATTCCCCGAAGTACTAAATTCCGTTATACCTGGTTCTGTGCCATAAAATAGAGTACCTTTGCACCGAATTTTCCTGATACTCAGGGAATATGACTTAAAAACAAAAATGGAATCATTTCAGAAATTAGGACTCGACCAGCGGGTTCTTCAAGGTATTGCAAAGTTAGGATTTGAAACACCCACACCTATTCAGGAACAAGCTATCCCGGAGCTATTAACCGGCAAACGCGACTTCATTGGATTAGCACAAACAGGAACCGGAAAAACAGCAGCATTCGGATTACCACTTCTACAGCTGCTCGATTTTGAAAATAAGAAAACACAGGCACTTATTCTTGCACCAACACGTGAATTGTGTGTGCAAATTGCAAGTGATTTAGAGAAATTTGCAGACGGAATCAGAAACGTTCACATCGTTGCCGTTTATGGTGGAGCAGCCATTTCCCGACAGATGGATCAGATTCGTCGCGGAGCACAGATTATCGTTGCTACCCCGGGTCGCTTGATTGACTTACTAGACAGAAAATGTATTAACCTCAAGGAAATTGATACTGTTGTTCTGGATGAAGCAGATGAAATGCTGAACATGGGATTTCAGGAAGATATTGATTACATTCTTGAGAATACTCCTGATACCCGTACTACCTGGCTTTTCTCAGCTACCATGCCTCAGGAAGTTCGCTCCATTGCGAAGAAATACATGGAGAATCCGTTTGAATTAACGGTAGGAAAAAAGAATGCCGGAGCAGAAAACATTGAACACGTTTATTATCTGGTTCAGGCACGCGATCGCTATCTGGCATTAAAAAGAATTGTCGATTTTAATCCCGATATTTTTGGTATTGTTTTTTGTCGTACCAAAATTGAATCGCAGGAAGTTGCTGATAAACTGATTAAAGATGGTTACAATGCCGATTCTTTACATGGTGATTTGAGCCAGCAGCAAAGAGATAAGGTAATGGGTCGTTTCCGCGATCGCTCTATGCAATTACTTATTGCTACCGATGTGGCTGCAAGAGGAATTGATGTGAGCAATGTAACGCACGTAATCAATTACGAATTACCCGACGATAGTGAAGTTTATACCCACCGTAGCGGACGTACAGCCCGTGCCGGAAAATCAGGTATTTCGATTGCTATCATTAACCTGCGTGAGATTGGTAAAATTCGCCAGTTAGAACGCCAGTTAAACCGGAAATTCAAACACGAAAGAGTGCCTGATGGATTCGCAGTTTGTGAAAAACAACTGTGGCATTTGGTACATAAAGTTCACACCGTTGAGGTTGATGAAGCAGCAATTGCCGGTTACCTTCCCGGAATCAATGATGAACTGGCAGAATTATCGAAAGAAGAAGTTATTAAACGATTTACAGCACTTGAATTTAACCGATTCCTCGATTACTACCGGAATGCTCCTGATATTAATGCCGATGCATCCCGTGCAACTGGCGGTGCTGGCGCAGAAAGAGGTAAGTCTCGTTCACAAGGTAACTATGGAACGTTGTTTATTAATTTAGGTAGTGCCGATGGGCTCGATGCTGGTAAAATGTTGCGTTTGCTTTGTGATGTTGCTCCTGTAAAAGGACCTCAGGTTGGACGTATGGACATAAAGGGTGTTTACTCATTCATCGACATCGACCGCGATGCAATTACTTCAGTTTTGGAAGCTTTTAATGGTGAAATGTTCAAAGGCAGAAAAGTGCGCGTCGATTTATCGGAAGGTGGCAGCAAAAGTGGTGGCTCCAGAAGATCGGGTGGTGATGGTGAACGCAGACGTGATGACCGTGGCGATCGCGGTGGTGATCGTGGTGGAGACCGTGGACCAAGATCCGGAGGCGGAAGAGCATCAGGTGGTTACCACGACCGCAAACAAAGTGCAGGCAGCGGTGGCGGTGGCTACGGCGGCAAACGCGATGGCGAAAGAAAACGCCGACGTGATTAATTAATAAGTTCCTTCCTCAGGCATTACCAATGCCAGAATAATATATATCAGCAGGCCTGTTCCAAATACGATAACCGATATGAGGAACAGTGCCCTGATGATGGTTGGGTCAATATCAAAGTAATCACCCAATCCACCACATACCCCAAATATTTTCTTGTTCTTTTTTGAAAGGCGCTTTTCCATAATTGTTGATTTGATACTTGTAAAGTTACAAATCTGTTTTTAAATAAATGTGGGATTATATTAATTGTCAATCTGCTTTAATCGCCTGCAACATTAATTTGACTTTTCATTTTTAACGTGAACCCATCATCATAATACCATCCTGAAAAAGTGGAAATTGTGAGTTTCTCCACGGTAAAAAACTGATATTTTACACTTTGTTCACCTCCTTGCATATGATAAGCTTGTATGAGTTTGGCATTTCTGCTAGCTTTATCAATAAACAATAAATTTCCGAAAGTGGAAGCAGGAGCTCCGGTATCTGTTTTTGAAAAATAATAACACTCAAAATTTCCTGCATCAGGTAATCTGAATCGACAGCCATCCATATGATACACTATCAAACTATCAGTCTCTACATTCATTTCTTCCCGGGAAACCGGATTAAGCACTTGCACTGATTTATAATCCGGTGTTGCGATAGTTTTCGCCAAATTCAAACTTTCATAATAATTTGAAATGGAGTCAAACAACATCGCTTCCGGTTGTTTCAATTGCCCGTACTTTTCAGGATCTGCTTCCCATTTTAAGGGGTACTTTAATTGAAGTAATAGTGGATTCCCCCAGGGATAGCTGAAATCATTAACGGTAGTTGCTGATATCGGCTCAGCAATTTCTAAAGAATCTGTTTTTTCTGGTGCTGAATTTATTTCTGGAGACGCACATCCCAAAATAAAGATCATCAAAATTAAAGAACCAAAAGTGTTCAGGTAAAAGACTTTGTTGAATTGCATAATTCAAGTAATTTATTTCCGGTAGCATTGAAATCCAGTCGACTTTCTACACGAATAATGCCAGAAAAGACTCGGTAAATTTCTTAATTATTCTGATAGTTTCGAAGCTTCGTGAATTTTGTAATAATTTTATAATCAATTGTTTATATCAAATGGATGATATGAAAATTGTACATCACTTTGGTTTTTAATCCATTTCACCTTAAATTCATTTCAAATTAAACGGAAGACTTACTTTTGTTGTCAAACTCCTGTTCCTATGAATATCGATTTACGTTCCGACACGGTTACCAAACCTTCCAAAGGTATGCTGGAAGCGATGATGAGTGCCGAAATCGGGGATGATGTTTTTGAAGAAGATCCAACCGTTGTGGAGCTCGAAAATGAAGTGGCCTCTATATTTGGGAAGGAAGCCGGTTTGTTTTGTCCATCAGGTACCATGACTAATCAAATTGGAATTAAAATTCAGAGTCAACCCGGACAAGAAATTATCTGTGACCAACATTCTCATATTTATCTTTATGAGGGTGGTGGACTGGCTTTTAATTCGGGTTTATCGGTTGCATTGTTAGCAGGCGACCGGGGTCGGATTACTGCACATCAGGTAAAAGAAGCCATTCGTCCCGATCATGTTTATTATCCTAAAACAGCATTAGTGTCACTCGAGAATACTCATAATCGCGGTGGTGGGAGTTTGTATGAATTGCAGGAAATTAAAGCCATAAAAGAGGTGTGTGATGCAGCGCAATTAAAACTCCATCTCGATGGCGCCCGAATTTTTAATGCACTGGCAGAAAGCCCTTATGCTGCAACAGAGATTGGTTCCTTGTTTAACACCATGAGCGTTTGTCTATCCAAAGGCATTGGAGCACCGGTTGGCTCTGTATTGGTTGCAGATAAGTCTACCATTTACCAGGCACGCCGCATCCGCAAAGTAATGGGTGGAGGAATGCGTCAGGCAGGTTTTTTAGCAGCAGCTTGTCTGTACGGAATTCGCAACAATGTGGCCGGATTGAAAGAGGATCACCGGCGAGCCCGCATTCTTGGAGATGCCATGAGTGCATTGCCCTTCGTGGATTCCATATTGCCGGTTTCGACCAATATTATTGTATCGTTCATAAATAACAATATGCCTCTCGAGACGTTCCTACAGCATCTTGCTGCTAATGGCATTAAAGCCGTACCTTTCGGACCACAGGCAGTGAGAATGGTAACGCATCTCGATTTTGATGATACTATGCTCGAATATACACTTGAAATACTTAAAAAGTCCGCTTCACTTTGAAACTAACTACATTTCTTCTATTGTTTTCATTCTTAGTTTCGGCTGCTTTTGCGCAGGATGAAACGGTACGCATTAAAGGAACCGTTTATGATCCAGGTAATAAAGGTTCTATTCCAAATCTCATGATTGTTAATAAGCGAACACAACAAGGGTATTTTGGAACCAACTCGGGATATTTTGAATTGGATGTGAAGCGAACCGATACGTTAATTATTGCCGCAACAGGTTTTCAGACCATTAAAATATTTCTTAAAGATTCGATTCTCGATTCCTCTAAAAATATTTCGATAGCCTTAAAAAAACTGGAAATTACCCTTAAGCCGGTAGAGATTTTTACCAAGCGAGATTTGGAAGAAATCCAAAAAGACATTGAAACACTCGGCTATGAAAAAGAGGATTATATGCTTCAGGGTGCCGATGTTTTGGAAAGCCCCATCACGGCCCTTTATCAGGCATTCAGCAGGAGGGAACGTAACAAACGTTTGGTAGCTGAAATGCGTAACAATGATCGCCGGCGGGAATTGCTTAAAGAACTTTTCAGAAAGTATGTCGATAATGATATTATTACGCTAGATAATGCCGACTTCGATGACTTTGTAGATTTTAGTAATGTTTCGGAAAATTTTATGAAGACTTCAACCCAATACGAATTTATAATGTACATTAAAAAACGTTTTGAAGTCTATCAGATGGTGCGAAATAGAAATTAGTTTTATGCAATGAAAAAGCTCAAAAACATACACCCGGGAGCAGTGTTAATGGAAGAATTTCTCATTCCTTTGGAAATTTCTGCTTATAGACTTTCTAAAGATATAGGAATTCCACAGACCAGAATTTTGGAAATCCTCAAAGGGAATCGACGAGTCACTGCAGATACTGCATTAAGATTATCGCAATATTTTGGAAATTCACCGAAGTTCTGGTTAGGACTTCAGGATGATTATGATATTGAAGAAGGGTTGAATACAAAACAGGAAGAACTTAATGCAATAAATCGTTACAATAGTAAGGTTGCTTAAGATAGTCCTGATAAGTTCATTCATAGTTCTGGATATTAAGTTTCGTAATGAATCAAAATGATCTCATTCCTGAATCACTAACTTTTCTTTCATACCATAGCAGTTACTAAATTTATTGCTCCCATGTTACTGAGGATTTGCCTGTTCTTATTTTTGCTTCCGTTCTCATCCGGTATAAATGCACAAGTGGTGAAATCGGTTATGCTGGATTCCATGACAGTAGTTGCAGTTTCAAAAGGATTCAACGTTACCGATTTCATAGAGATGGTTAAATCGGATACCTCTTTTTTACGAGGCTTCCGAAATCTCAGAAATAATTCTCACCAGGTAAACGGCACAATGACCGTGTATGGCAAAAAGAACAAAGTGATTGCCACACGCACCAGAAAGGCTATGCAAACAGTGAAGGATCGTCGCAGATATGTCACCATACAAGATGAAAAAGTATCCGGCGATTTTTATAAACGAAAAGGAGATCCGGAAACTTACACTGCAGAAATTTTTGATGAGGTGTTTTTTTATAAAGATACCATTCCGGTTGATCGTGAAATTGTATCTCAGCAGGCTGATCCCCAAAACGAAAACAGCAGCCATATTAATCAACTCAAGAAGTTGGTATTTAATCCCGGAGCCGAAATTGATGGTGTGCCTGTGATAGGAAAACGTATGGCAATTTTTGAAGATCACATGGTGCCTTTTTACGATTACCGCATTTCAACTGCCCTTTGGCAGGATACTGTTTCATGTTATGTTTTTAGCTGCATCTCGAAACCTGATGCTGGCGACCGCACTGTAGTGAAGTCATTGAATACCTGGTTCGACCGACGTACCTTCGCAATCGTTTACCGCGATTACCAACTTGTGTATAGTGGCCTGCTTTTCGATTTTGATGTGAACATGAAAATTGTAATGGATGATGCACCTATGCTGCATCCCAAAAATATTTCCTACAAAGGCTTTTGGGATGTGCCTTTGAAGAAAAAAGAAAAAGTAGATTTTGACCTGAATTTTGAAATGTAGCTGACTATTTCTTAGCTTTTTAAGTATTGAATTATACGGTGTTACCTTTGTTTTTGTGATTGCTGATTCCAGCTCATGTACGTTCCTTTCCGAATCATAACTCATTTTTTGATCCTTTTTATTACATTTGTCCATGCATCAGGCCTTACTTATAATCGATTTCGGATCTCAATATACTCAGCTGATTGCCAGAAGAGTACGTGAATTAAATGTCTACTGTGAGATCCATCCTTTCAATCATTTACCTACTGATATCAAACGTTTTCAGGGGATTATTCTCTCGGGAGGCCCTGCATCGGTCCGCGATTTGAATGCGCCCGAGATTCCTACCATGGAATTTCGCGGAAAGTACCCGGTACTGGGAATTTGCTACGGAGCGCAGCTTATGGCACAGCAAGCCGGTGGGAATGTAATGCCTTCCAAAACCCGTGAATATGGTCGTGCACATTTATCTACTACCAATGGAACACCATCTTTGTTGAAAAACGTAAGCGCTTCTTCACAGGTATGGATGTCGCATGGTGATACCATCACTGAGATTCCGGAAGGATTCGAAATTATAGCCAGCACGGAAACAGTAAAAGTTGCCGCATACAAAGTGCATGGGGAGCAGACTTTCGGTGTACAATTTCATCCGGAAGTAGTTCATAGCAAAGAAGGCAAAACCTTATTAAGCAATTTTCTTTTTGATGTTTGTGGTTTTACCGGTGACTGGACACCCGGTTCTTACATAGAGGAAACAGTTGCGCAGTTAAAGCAGCAACTGGGAAATGATAAAGTTATTTTAGGATTATCGGGTGGTGTTGATTCCGGAGTGGCTGCTGTGCTTTTACATCGCGCAATCGGTAAAAATTTGTATTGTATATTCATCGACAACGGACTGCTTCGTAAAAATGAATTCCAGCAAGTGCTTGATGCTTATCAACACATGGGGTTGCAGATTAAAGGTGTTGATGCATCCTCTCATTTTTATCGCGAACTGGCAGGTGTATCAGAACCGGAACAAAAACGGAAAATTATCGGACGTGTTTTCATAGAGGAATTCGATCGTCAGGCACATGCCATTGAGGATGTGAAATGGCTGGCTCAGGGCACTATTTATCCCGATATAATTGAATCGGTATCAGTAAAAGGGCCGAGTGCAACTATAAAATCGCATCACAATGTGGGCGGTTTACCTGAGAAAATGAAACTCAAAGTAGTGGAGCCCTTAAAAACTTTATTTAAAGATGAGGTTCGGATTATTGGTACTGCCTTGGGAATGGCATCCGATTTATTAAATCGTCATCCTTTCCCGGGACCCGGATTGGGTATTCGAATTTTGGGAGATATTACTCCTGAAAAAGTTGCCATCATACAGGAAGTAGATGCGATATTTATAAATGGTTTGAAAGAACATGGTTTGTACGATCAGGTGTGGCAGGCAGGTTCCATTCTGCTTCCCGTGAAATCGGTAGGAGTAATGGGTGATGAACGGACTTATGAAAATGTGGTTAGTTTGCGCGCCGTATCTTCAACCGATGGCATGACTGCTGATTGGGTTCATCTTCCGTATGAATTTTTAGGTCGCATGTCGAATGAAATTATTAATAATGTAAAAGGAGTAAACAGGGTTGTGTACGATATCAGCTCCAAACCACCTGCAACGATCGAATGGGAGTAAGTTCAAATAAATTAAATTCACGCAACTATCAATTGATGGTTTTGCTGTTGCTTTCATTAGTTACCGGTTTGTTTTTGGTTTCAGGGTGTAAACCCAGACAGATTGTTGTTGCACCAACACCAAAGCCTGCCGAGCCGGTTAAACCGCCGGTAGTTGAAGAAGTGAAAGAACCTGTTAAGGAAGAGAAAATTTCCTGGAATATTGTTCTAATGATGCCCTTTTCACTTGAAAAAAACTTCGCTGAACCAGAAATTTCAGAAGATCAGCAGGAGCCTATAATTGAATTATCTTCTTTGCCTGCACTTCACTGCTATGAAGCCGCTTTGCTTGCTGCCGACTCCCTTAAAAAATTAAACAGGGATGTAAAAATTGTTGCGATGGAGTCGCCCGAAGATTCCCTTTCACTCGCACGCACCATGATTTCGAAACAGGTGAAAGAATCAGATTTCATATTTGCTACACTCCCTAATACGCTGAGTAATGCAGCTGCGCAACTTGCACAGAAAAACAATGTAAATCTGATACTCACTCAGGCAGGAACTCCGGCAGTTCTTGACAATGCACCTAATAGTGTCATTGCCAACGCTTCCACAACCACCCAGATTAAAGAGATGGTTAAATACATGTTAAGCACCTATACCAATGCTAACATTATTCTGGTATTCAGAAATACCAAACGTGAAGATGAAATGGCGGCCGTTTTCAGACAAGAAGTACTGAAATCAAAGGGTACTTCCGATTTCAGAGACTTGAATGCAACAGAAAAGCCTTACAAAGACATCGTCAATTTATTGAGCAAGACAAAAAGAAATTTGGTCTTTATTGTTTCATCAGACGAGGCATTTGTGAATCCAATGTTATCTCTTATTGAAGCTCAGGATATTTTTGGAGTATATGTTTCAGGACTTCCAACCTGGCAAAATTTTGAATCGATTAATTTTATGGGTTTCAAAAATACACAGGTATTTTTATTCGATTATAATTTCATCGACTATGATGCTCCTGCAGTGAAATTATTCCGTCAGAAATTTATCAGCACCTATCACAATGATCCATTACCGGTTTCCTATACAGTGTTTGATATCATTCTTGGGGTAGGTAAAAAAGATAAGAAAAGTAATCAGAAATTGAAGTTTTCCGAGTTAAATACAACTTTACCGAATTACCATTTTACAGAAACAGGATCGGGAAGTGGCTATGAAAATAGTTCCATTTCAGTATTGCAGTTTAACGATTACAAACTGGAAAAAATAAATTCCGGCAAATAGCAAAAGTCCACCCGCATGAAAGGTAAATTTCAACACGGCGGAGTACTACTTTTTATTATTTTCTTCATTGCACTTATTTTACCGGTTCTGAAGTTCCGGTTTTTTCTTACCGTAGATGGTCCTGCACATCTTTACAACGCAACTATTATCCGAGAAATGCTTACCGGAGATCAGTCGCTGTATAATTTGTTTTTTAAATTTAATGAGCAGTTGGTGCCTAACTGGTCGGGACATTTTTTAATGATGCTGGCTGGTTTTATAGTACCTGCGTGGCTGGCGGAGAAACTGGTGCTGCTGTTAATAATGATTTCTTTGCCTTATGTAATTTATAGAATTCTGAAGGAAAGAAATATATCCATTAATGGTTCACTATTATTGATTCTACCTTTCACTTTTACCTTGATATTTTATCTAGGATTTTATAATTATTTGCTCGGCATTGCTTTGATGCTTTGGATGATGCATCTGATTACACAACAAACAGGAGCGGTTTCAAAAACTACATTTTGGCAATTACTATCGGGATCACTGATTTTATATTTTACACATTTATTACCTCTGCTTTTGTTGATGCTCTTCACAGGTGTTTATCTGTTGTTTTATTTCCGGAAGTTTTCAAATCCGGTGAGAACGGCTTCAACTTTTGCTCTGGCTTTTATGCCGGCTGTGGTCTTGGCTATTATTTTTATGAGCAAACGTGGAGTGGAAGGATATCAGGGTAAAGTGAATTTCATACCATCGGGACAATTATTCGAATGGCTTTACCTGGGTCAGCCATTCATTGGTTTGAACTGTGATCAGGAACAAATAGGTGTGTTTGTCTTTATGGTTGCCTTGTTAATAGCATTCGTATTTACAGTCTTTAAAAATATCACAACCAAACCGGATACTGATTCCCGCATATGGCTTTGGATGGCACTGGTTATATTCGTTTGTTATTTTGTGGTGCCAGATGGAATGGCTTCAGGAGGATTTATAAGTTTACGATTGTTGCTGCTTTTTTACCTGCTTGTAGTAATTTATATATTGTTGAACCAGCGACCTGCCTGGATGAATGCCATCCTTGGAATAGTGGGAATAGTTGCCTCATTCTATGCCTTTGTATACAGGCACGATGTGGCAAAGGAGCAAAGCAATTTTGCAGATGATTTTATAGAAGCAGCTTCTGAATTACCACAACGATCGGTTGTTTTGCCTTTGAATTATTCTGGAAATTGGTTGCATACCAATATTTCAAATTATATGGGTGCGGTGCCAGGAATTGTAGTACTCGATAACTATGAGGCTAAATTGAAAGAATTTCCCTTGGTATGGAAGCAAATTGGGGTAGTGGATAGCCTGGGAAATTTCGGGCAATCTTTGAATCCAACCATCACAATTGAGAAATATGAGAATTTAACAGGATTAGAGGTGACAGCTGTTACTCGCTTCAACTTCATCCCCAATAAAGATGATAGTATTTCAGAAGCCACAAATAAGTTGTTACTTGAAAAATTCAGGTTAGTCAAAAAAATTAATCAGACAGAAGTATTCATCAGAAGATAAGCCGATTTATAATTAAAATGGTATCTTTAATAAAAATTAAAGAGCATGTCGAGGCTACAAAAACTACTGGATGAGTATGGTGAAAGCCATCAGAATCCGGTGAACAAAAGGGTACACTGGATTTGTGTTCCTGCGATAATTGTGAGTTTGCTGGGATTAATCTGGAGTATACCTGTACCTGAAGCGATGAGTCAAATGAATATCGCCGGCATCCCCATAAATTGGGCAACTCTATTTATCGCTTTTGCCATGATTTATTATTTTACCTTATCAGCGCAATTGGCACTAGGTATGTTGCTGGTTGTATTTTTACTTGCAGGAACAGGGTATCTGCTGGCAACATTAATTCCATTGCCTTTATGGGGTACATCGCTTTTGCTTTTCACACTTGCGTGGATAGGGCAATTCTGGGGACATAAAATTGAAGGTAAAAAGCCATCCTTTTTGAAGGATGTTCAGTTTTTATTGATTGGCCCGGTTTGGCTTTTGAATATGATATACCAAAGACTGGGAATACGGGTTGCTTAATTATATTATTGAGCTTGTATATTTTTCAATAATCCATGTTCACGTCCGTAACCAAGAAGTGTTTTCTGAAGTTTTTGGCGGGCATTGTGAATTCTGATTTTGACTGTTCCTAAAGGAATGCGAAGTGAATTTGCGATTTCTTCATATTTATATCCTTCATAACTCAATAAAAATGGTCGTTTCAGATTTTCCGACAACTGATCAATTGCATGGTGAATATCATTTAATGCCAGTCTCGATTCTGCACCGTTTTTGCCAGAGTTGTTCAAGGAGTTAATATAATATTGGTTCTCGGTATCATCGCTGAAAATATTGCTGTTTACCATTCTGCGGTAGTTATTGATGAAGATGTTTTTCATCATTACATATAACCATCCTTTCAAATTGGTGCCTTCTGCAAATTTATCTTTGTTTTTAAATGCCTTCAACATGGTCTCTTGTACCAAATCATTGGCATCTTCTACATCCTGCACCAGCTTCATAGCATATCCACGTAAGGGTTTGTACTGGGTTTGTACCGCGTGATTGAATTCCAGTTGTGTCATTTTGTTTAAGTATTAGTGATTAATATTCCACAAATGTAGGGCATATTTTAATAAAAGCAACAAAATGTTTAAGAAAAGATATTAACAGTTAAACAAAATAGACAATTTCCTGACATTTTGTTTAACCTTCAGTTATCCCGGAACTTGAAAAAATGCCGGTTTTTGATCAAATCAGGTTTAAAATTCGATTTAAAATTGGGTGCTTGAACCCCTGAAATTAGATTTTAGAACAACGCTTTAGTTTTTACCTGAAAATTATGTACCTGAAAATCAATAATATATAAAATATTTAGTACTATGTATTGCATGGTACTATTTAAAAGATATATCTTTGCATAACAAAATAACTCCTGGTAGTTATTCAAAAAAGTTCTAACAGTTCTCTAAAACAAAAAAACGTGGGTAATTTAGAAAACACACAGGCGCAGATGCGAAAAGGGGTTTTAGAGTTTTGCATTTTATCGATCATATCTCAGGGGGAGATCTACCCTTCAGATATCATAGTAAAGATGAAAGAGGCAAAACTGATTGTGGTGGAGGGGACTTTATATCCGCTTCTTACGCGATTAAAAAACTCAGGTCTGCTGGCCTACACATGGGTGGAATCGAATTCCGGACCACCCCGCAAGTACTACAAACTTACTCCTCTAGGTGAGGAATTCCTTAAAGAGCTCCGCGTAACATGGAGCGAACTGGTTGAAGCAGTAAATAAAACCGCCACTCAAAACACAAACCAATGAACAAGACATTATCTGTAAATATAGGAGGAATCGTTTTTCACATTGAAGAACATGCCTTCGAAAGATTAACCAAATATCTGGACACCATCAAAGGTTATTTCACAACTGCCGATGGTCGTGATGAAATCATCCAGGACATTGAAGGCAGAATTGCTGAAATGTTTCAGGAGCGCATTTCAAACAGCAAGCAGGTTATAGTTGAAGCTGATGTTGAGCAGGTAATCAATATCATGGGTCGTCCTGAGCAATTTGCTGGCGATGGTGAAGAAGAGCCGGCAGCAGCAACCGGTGGACCATCGGCAAGCAGTGAGCGAAGAGCTTACCGCCGGTTGTACCGTGATCCGGATGATCGTGTAGTGGGTGGTGTTTGTTCCGGATTCAGTCACTATCTGGGTATTGATCCAACCTACCTTCGTGTAGCATTTGCAGTTTCCTTCTTTGTATTCGGAACAGGATTGCTTCTTTACATCATCTTAATGGTGGTGATGCCAAAAGCAAATACTACTGCCGAAAAATTAGAAATGAAAGGCGAGCAGGTTAACATCTCGAACATAAAAAAGTCAGTGCAGGATGAATATGGCGCAATTAAAAACCAGTATTCATCCGGAGGGAATCAATCAGGCTTTACCCGGTTTATAGATGCGCTGGGGCAGGTGTTCGTAGGTTTTTTCAAACTCCTCGGGCAACTGATAGCCGTTATTTTCATCATCGTAGGTATCCTGCTGTTGATAGCTTTCGGAGCCGTTGCAATGGCTTTGATGGGAGTAGGAGGGATTGCCATTCCATTCTTTGTGACCGATCTGTTTTTGGATCCATGGCAACAAACAATGGCTCTTACAGCAGTATTTCTGGTAATCGGAATACCTGTGATCATGATCATCTACAAAGCAATCAAGGTGCTGTTTAAAGTTCGATCAGAAAGCAAAATTCTGAACTGGTCAGCATTGGCATTGTGGGTGTGCGGAGTAATTCTATCCTTCTTTGTTGGTTCTATCATTGCTCGAGATTTCAGTCAGCGTGAGACTTCCCGCTTTGAAGTTGAATTAACCACTCCGGCAACAGACACTCTGTTCCTCGATATGGCCCGCTATGACAGAAGTGAAGATTATTACATCTACGATAGCAGAGAGCGTGATGCCTGGTCGGTTATCTCGGGCATGGACAGTATCAGCATAGATGAAGTGGAACTCGACATCATTAAAGGCGGTGGAACTGAGTTTGAGCTGGTGCAAATTAATTCATCACGAGGAAGAACCCGCCGCGATGCAGTGGATAATGCTCAGGCATTATCGTACCATCTCGAGCAAACCGACAGTCTGATTAAATTCGACGAATCGTATATTCTTACCAAAGGCATGAAATTCCGCGGACAGAAAGTACAGTTGGTGCTGAAAGTGCCTGTAGGTAAAAGCGTTTACCTATCAGAGTCGATGCACGACATCATTTACGATGTTAAAAACGTAACTAATACCTACGATGGCGATATGGTTGGACATACCTGGACCATGACACCTGAAGGACTGGAATGTATCGGTTGTACCTTCAAGTATGAGAAACGCAATTCTCGCAACAAGCGTTCCGATGATATAAAAATTAAGATTGATGGTAACGGAGTGCGTGTTCGCGGCGTCGAAGATGGAGATAGCACAATTAATGTCGATGCCGAAGATGTAGATATCAGCATTGACGAAACAGGAGTTTCGATTGATGCCAAACAAAGATAATTGATTTAATGAGGCTTTTCGGTTTATGTAAGGTTCCGTCTCGTCAGCAATGACGAGACGGTTTTTTTATATAAGCAACTCCGTTGCTTATATAAAAAAAGTAAATATTCAAAACAAAATTTTACGTTGGACATTTTACGTTGAACATTTTACATTCACAATTTTATATTGAGTATTTTACATTTCAGCGAATTTTCTTCTGAGGACACGCTATTCTTCATGTCTTCTAAATCTCGATACTGGTCCTCATCCGATAACTATCGGATTGTGGCGAGGATCCCTCCTAAAAATCTAAAATTATAACGAAATTAATTGTATTTTTACAGTTGAGTATTCATCATGGCATCGTTTCGAAAGCTATATGATGCGGCAATTCGCATTACAAATAGTAGTTTTATGAAACGTAGTTATTCTATACTCTGGCCATTGGGTTGCGTGCATCGTTAGATTATTCTAGTAGTGGAAATTCACTTCATCAAGGATTTAATAGAATACATTCACATCATTTCCGTTCTTACAAAACTAGTATTTTATGTGTTACTTAAATTCAATATATATCATAGGTTTTGCTTCATTGATTTGGCTCTTCTTTCGTAGAGCTTATTATCAATTCAATTTATTAAAAGTTATGTATCCACATATATTATCTAATAAAACTTCCTATTTAAAATTTGCGTTTAGTTTAACTTTATTTGAATTTAATTTTTATACAATTCTATGGTACACTTTTCCAATATATTTTTTAAACAAAAATATAAATATGCATGATATTAAATCGTCATTATTGCATGATAAATTAATTAGAAATAGGAAATTTACAATTGTAGCATTTTTAGTTTTTTTAACACCGGTAATTATAGGCTTAATTGAAATGGTATTAGTGTAATTATTTAACAAATTCTGAAATATGTGTCTGAATAGTATTTTATCTCAACCAAAATTTACAAAATCCCTTCATCTGCAAACGAGAAGTATAATTCTGTTGTTAAAATAGTATGATCTAAAATCTGAATCTCTGGAATCTGTCCACCGGATTTCAATTTCTTGGTAAGATCCAAAACTGCATTACTAGGTTTTAAATTTCCACTCGGACGATTATGAGACAGGATGATCCGATACTGGTTTTTTACATTTCAGCGAATTTCTGTCTGAGCAAAAACATATTAATCCTTAATCTTTAATCCTTAATCCTTAATTTTTCTTGGTTATATGTCATAAGCAATAAGGGAAGTTTTTCGGCAGAAATGGAATTAGTTACCTTAAACAAAACCTTTATTAAATATTAAATAACTAGAATCACTAGCGTTGCGTTAAAATTAGTTAAAGTTCTTTGAAAGCATTGATATTACTAGGTTTTGACTGTTTAATTCTTGGCAACGATTTGAATTAATTTACAGTTTCCTTTGCATAAACTATTGATTATGAACAAAGGGAAAATGGCATTCGCTCAAATTATTGACTTTGCATCTTATAGTATCTTTAAACGATGTGTTGAAAGATATAATGGCCATCACCGAATGAGAACATTTAGTTGTTGGAAGCAATTTCTTTGCTTGGCTTTTGGTCAGTTAACCCATCGGGAAAGTATGAGCGATACATTGCTTTGCCTAGGACTAAATCCTGATAAGTTATTTCATCTGGGTATCGGAAACCTAGCAGATAAGTCAACTGTTTCTCGTGCAAACGAATCAAGAGATTGGAGAATATATCAAGACTTTGGTTTGAAATTAATTGAACAAGCTCGAGGTTTATATAAGGGCGACAATCAACTGAAAGTTGAACTAAAGGGTGATGTATTTGTACTAGATGCTACAACAGTTGATTTATGTTTGGAGGTATTCTGGTGGGCTTCATTTCGTAAAACTAAGGCAGCCATTAAAATTCATACGCTGTTGGATGCCAAAACATCCATTCCAGAGTTTGTATTTATTTCTGATGGTAAAGTACATGATGTAAAAATATTAGATGAGATTAATATTCAAAGAGGCAGTTATTACTTAATGGACAAGGCTTATATAGATTTCAGTAGATTATATTATTTGCAAGTTGAGAAGGCATACTTCGTTGTACGAGCTAAGGATAATATTCAGTTTAAGAAGTTGAAATCAAGAGAACATGATAAAATTAATGGTATACTAAGTGATCAAGATATTTATTTAACCGGACCATTATCAAAAGATAAGTATCCAGACAAAATAAGACGAATTGAATTCTATGATTCGGAATATGACAGGCATTTTGTTTTTATCACAAATAACTTTGCTGTAAAAGCAAAAACGGTTGCACAGTTATATAAACACAGATGGCATGTCGAAATATTTTTTAAATGGATTAAACAGAATCTCAAAATTAAATCATTTTGGGGTCAGAGTGAAAATGCTGTAAGAATTCAAGTCTGGGTGGCCATATCAACATACGTTCTCGTGGCCATCACAAAAAAGAAATTAAATATTGATAATTCCTTATATGAAATACTCCAATACATTAGCATCTGTCCCTTTGAGAAAACTCCCTTACATGAGGTTTTTTCAAAGGGTAAATTACAAGAAATTAAAGAACGAAACTTCAATCAATTGAAAATCAATTACAATTAACGCAACGCTAGTGAACTAGAATAGTAAAGTGAATAATGAACTCAGGAATAAAATAAAAATATCTTTTTGATTTCATTCCATTCATTTGATTTAATAAGCACAACGTCGGATGTGGATTCATTTTTGATTATTATGCTATACTCACACGGGAACCAACAAATGGTGGTTACACTAAAAGTTGTATGTTAATAACTTTATTTTTACAATTACTTGACTTTTGAATCAAACTTGTATATTATTACAATCGAATAAATAGAATTTATCTGGTAACAGGTTAAAACTAATGAATGATTGCGATGAGGAATCTGCCCGGAATCCTTGAAGAGAAGCGTTTGGGATTCATTTATTAAAACACACACAACTAATAAGTGTATCTTATTTAAACGATTTGAATTTGACTCTTAAAAAATAAAAATTACTCTTAAATTTTCTCATCATGGAAAAATTATGCATTCCGTCCGGTATGGACATGGCTTGTGCTACGCGTAAACGTAACTTTGCTAAAACTACTTTCAATCTGGTATTGATGGTATTTTTAACCTTTCTTTCCCTGGAAGGACAAGCACAAACGCCTTTGGATGCAAATTTATCCATAAGTAATAACACAGGAATTTTTAGCCTTGTTATTCCTGACTCTACTAATATTTCAGAAATCGAATTGCAAATTGGCTCCAGTGAAAATCCTTCGGAAGTATTTGAGCACACATTTGTTTATGATCAAACATCAGGGCTACCAACCGGGCTTTCCTTTTCCAGATTAGGAGTAAACATTAACCTTGGACTTGGCACTTTAATACCTTTAAATATTTACCATGTTAAGACCCGACTTAAAAACGGCAGCGGTGCCTGGGGTGATTGGTATGAATTTGTCGGGAATTGATTTGCCAGAAATAAAGTAAAAAACCTAATGATTTTTAACCTTCAAACACATTTTTACGCATGAAAGCAACAATATATAATATCACATTACTTACTTTAGGGCTCATTTTTTCTGAAATTGCCTTAATCTCTGCAAAAAGCACCACTTGGAATGGATCTGTAAACTCCAGCTATAGCACTTCAGGGAATTGGTCTAATGGCATTCCGGATTCACTGGACAATATCACAATAAACAGTAATGCTCCAAATGACCTCATATTAATTCAAAATCAAAAGATTACTAATTTAACGATAAACGGTGATACTGTCGACTTAGGAGGTTATACTTTTGAAATTACGGGCACTGCCTATTTCAAT
>JAEUTI010000083.1 GCA_016788065.1 Bacteroidia bacterium
CATAAGCACATAAGCACATCAGAGTCTATTTTTCGGATCCCATATCTCTCTCATCGCTTCACCTAAAAAATTTAGTGCGGTGACAGTTGCGAAAATCGCTAATCCCGGGAAGACCACCAACCACCAGGCGCTGAAATTTTCGCGGCCTGCTGCCAGCAAGGAGCCCCATGTAACGGAGTCATGCGGGACGCCTATTCCCAAAAACGATAATCCCGATTCAATTAAAATGGCGGCAGAAACACCGAAGGTAAGTGCTACCAGTGCTGTGGAAATGCCATTCGGTAGTGCATGGCGCAACATGATTCGGAATTCACTTAATCCCATGGAGCGGGCTGCAAGAATGTAATCATGATTTCTGATGCTCAGTAATTCCGCTCGTGTGAACCGTGCTATTTCGGTCCATGAAGTGAGACCAATTATCAGAACCAGATTTAGGATCGAAGGCTTGGCTATTGCTGCGATTGAAAGTATCAGTAATAATCTTGGTAAGGAAATGAAAATTTCTATGATTCTTGAAATGGTGGAATCAATTTTGAGTGGGACTTTTTTGTTGAAGAATTTAACTTTTGATAGCACCATTCCTGCAAAAGCAAAAAGGCCAATGACAAGCATGAAAATAAATTTTGTAAGCAGTAATTCCCATAAAAAGGAGAGGGTAGAAGTCTTCAATGCTTCTTCCAGAATATAGGATCTGATATGGAAACTGTAAAACCAGGCAGGAATGA
The DNA here is from genome assembly GCA_016788065.1 of Bacteroidia bacterium. GTDB lineage: Bacteria > Bacteroidota > Bacteroidia > AKYH767-A > OLB10 > JADKJB01. Next base: position 726 of record JAEUTI010000083.1, read on the forward strand.
TTCCTGCAATTGACATGTACAGTGTTCCCTTTGTTAGCTTGATTTTATCATCACCGAAGAAACCGGATAACGCTCCTAAAAAAATTCCTATTATACCTGCAATCACCATCGAAAGAAACCCCACAGTTACTGAGACTTTGCTGCCATGAATGAGTCCTGCAAGTAAATCTTCGCCACGTTTGCCTGTACCCAGAAAATGAGGTGGTTGATTGGTATCTTTATTTCTTTCCAATTCCGGTGGAGAATAACCATCATCGTAAGAGTCAGAAGCATTCGGTGACCAGGCTATGGGTGCTTTGATGAAATTAATTCCAGGAGTTTGTTCCCAGTTTGAACTTCTGAAATCTATTTGATTGGTGCCTTCTGCATTACCGGGAATCACATCCATGCCGCTTAAAGCGGGGAAAAAATGGCCCCCATTGGTAGCAATCCAAATGGGTTTGTTTGAAGCTAGTAATGATGACAATAAAGCTGAAAATAACATCACTGATAAGACAATCACCGATGCCCGGGAACGTTTTCCCGAGTGCCAGATTTTATTCCACAGTGATTGGTTATTATTCATGATTTATTGGTCTCAGAACGAAACTGAATTCGTGGATCTGCAACAGCGTATAAAATATCTGCAATCAAAAATCCTGCAATAGTTAAGAATCCCGTGATGGTGAAAATGGCAACAATCATAGGATAATTTTGATTTTGTATCGACAAGTAAGTTTCGTATCCCATTCCCGGAATCGTGAAAATTGTTTCCAAAATAACCGATCCTCCCAATGCAGCCGGAAATATATTCGCAAATACCGTTATGAGTGGCAACATAGAATTTCGCAAGGCATGTACAAAGGCAATGCGGTTTAAGGATAATCCTTTGGCCTTGGCTGTGCGGATGTAATCCTGGCCCATTTGTTCAATGATATTCACACGCATGGTGCGTGATAAAAATGCAAAGGATGAATAAGTATAGCAAATAAGCGGCAGAATTAAATAGGGGAGTGACAGTTGTATTTTTTCCAGGATGCCTGCATCGGCGGGATAACCTGTGGCGGGCTTTACTCCGGATGCGGGAAACCAGTGAATGATATCGGGATTGGCAAAGAGCATCAACAATAAGGTTGCTAGCCAAAATGAAGGCATTGAATACAAGACAAACCACAAAAGTGCAGATGATTTATCGAATCGGCCTCCTTTGTGAATGCCTGCCCATACTCCGGCTGGAATGCTTATGAGGTATGCAAACAAAACTGATAATAATGATAGTAAAAGCGACCATCCGGCTTTCTGACCGATTACCTCCGAGACCGGTTGCCGCGTTTGATAAGAAATGCCGAAATCACCTCTGATAATACCTTTCGAATAAGTTGCTCCGGCGCCGGTCAGCCAGTTCCCATCACCAAATAACCAGCGATGATAGAGGTTGTCGGCATGTACGCTGATTTTTGGAATCAGATTATTAATTGTAGCATGTGTATTGATTCCATTCTGAATGGTTTTTTTTAACGCGATATAACTATCCCATGTCAATGACCTCACTTCAGGTACCTTCCTCACAATAGTTTCAATGCTGCTAAGTGTCTGCTGTGCCTGTAAGTAATCGGTGGCATGATTCATCATATTCAGATGTAGCATTATGTCGTTCCATAAAACCTCACTGTAAACTTTTTTGTACTGCCTGAGATCATCTGAGAAAGAAGCCCGCTGATTATGAAAATTAGCTGCGTTTGCGCCATCTCCATTCGAAAAGGCCAGTTTTTCAAGCGCTTTTTGTTGTTTCTCGTTGTTGAAAGTAAGTGTGGTTTCGGGGTAACTTTTCGATCGAACCGACAAGTAGAAAAGTGGCAGATCGAGCCCCAGTTTTGTACGCCAGAACTCTTTTTGCTTATTGGTGTTCAGATCAATTGCACCATTCCCATCATCGGAACCAGATGATAGCAGTCGCTCGACAGGATCGCCGGGTGCATTTATGCTGATGGCAAATGCAAGCAAAGAGATTACTACCAGAGCAGGAATAAAAAAAAGTAATCGCCTGATCAGGTAGCGCTTCATACCGTAATAGAATTTGGTTTAAGGCTGAACTTCGTTGGTAGCAGATAGAAGTTTCAGATTATTCAATAATATTCCGGGTCGCTCGAAATACATTTCCACATTTCCGAATCTTTTATGAATCACATTTCTTCTTAATGATGAGAACAGGAATATCATTGGTTGTTCGTCGTAAACCATCTGCTGGAATCGCTTCACCATTGGGGCTCGTTTTGCGTCATCCAAAGTAACTTTAATGGAATCAATCAAAGCATCCGAAGCTGCATTTCCAAATCCCGGATAATTGGATCCACCATTCTCCCAGGAGCTGGTATGCCACAATTGGGTGAAGTCTTCCGGTAATGCTACTTGTCCCCAAACAGCAATTATCATATCGAAATCGTGGTTTTTATTGTTGGCAACAAAAACAGAAAAATCGAGTGGGTTGAAATTTATTTTCATTCCTGCTTTTGAGTATGCTTCTGCAAGAATGGTAGCATAGTCTTTCCAGTCAGGTGTATTGGTCATGTAACTGATGGTAAATTCAAAAGGTGTTTTTACCCCATCAATTTCTTTGTCCAGAATCTGATCGCCATCGGTATCTTTCCATCCGGCATCAGCCAATAATTTTTTCGCCTGCTCCATATCGTAAGGAATAGGCTGCAGGGAAGCATCAAAATCTTTTTTCAATCGCGAAACCGGACCGATCATTCGCTTATTGAGTCCCTTGTTGATGACACGATTTAATTCATCAACAGGAGTGAGCAAAGCCATTGCCCGGCGCACTTTTTTATCGGTGAATAATTTTTTATGAGTGATTCCATCGGGACGGTTATTCATGCCGATGTAAGTGTAATTAAATGAATCGGTACAACGGCTGTGATAATTCCGGTTGAAATTAGAATCGATTTGCAATTCCAGCAAGGCTTTGGTAGGGATGTTATTGGTTCCATCCATGGTTTGTGCTTTGAATTCAAGCAACTGGGAATTCGGATCCTTATTGACCTTGTAAATTATTTTTTCAGGGAAGGCCATTTCATAGATGGAAGTCGAGTTGGCTGTCCAGTGATTTTCCTTTTTCGTCAAAGACACACTAATGCCCGGATCCCATTCAGAAACATGATACATGCCACAACCGGCCAGGAATTGCGGCTCCCTGCCGTATTTGGAGCTATTGAATTCGGTTGCCCATTTGGTCAGTTCCGGATGAGTAGAAGCATCAAATAAGGAGTCGTTGAATTGAGTGAAGTTGAATTTTGACAACACTTTGGCAGGATCAAAAAAGCCGGCCTGCATAATTGGCCAGTCAGCCCAGAAAATGATATTATGGATATAAGGAGTTTTCATTTCTACCCGGAATTTGAGCGGGTCTGCAGGGTCGGGGACAATTTCCTTTAGGTTATCCCAATAAGGTTTAGCTGCAGGGTTATCGGTGACGGGACATTTGCTGGCCATGGCGGTAAACACCACATCGGCAGTTGTAATGGGCGTTCCATCGTCCCAACGGGCGTCTTTGCGAAGTTTACAGTCGTAAACGGTCCCCGATTCATTCAGGACAGGCATCGATTCCAGAAGAGCAGGGGCAATTTGCAAAGTCTGGAAGTCGAAACGCACCAGCGACATCTGTGTATATTGATAAATTTCAGACCTTATTGCCGAGGTGCCATTGGTAGGATGGAGCACATCGGGTTCAGCCAGGGTATGATAAACGATGGTATTTTCCTTGGACCAGTCGGGCTCGATTTTTGAGGCGTCAGAAATGCGGATATAGCTGGCGGAATCGGCATTTTGCACCTCCGTTCCCGTTTCTTTGCCGGATTTGGAGCCGCAAGAAGTCATCAATGCACTCAAAAGCAGAATAGCCGAAATCCCTAATACCGACCGAAATAGATTCATAAAATTAACATTTACAGGTGTTTCGCAAATATAGTGATTTCAGTTTAAAGCAAAAAGAGGTGAAAAAAGGGCCTTATATTAATTTCGAAAATTATGTTTGGAATAAGTAAACATTATTTATACCTTTGCCGCCCTTGGTTCAGGTGAGGTGCCTGAGTGGCCGAAAGGAACAGTTTGCTAAACTGTCGTACGGGTAACTGTACCGAGGGTTCGAATCCCTCCCTCACCGCAGAGAGAGGTTGTATCCTTAAAAGGGCACATCGATTTCGAAAGTATTGACATATTGTAATTAAATTAATTCGGGGTGTAGCGTAGTCCGGTATCGCGCCTGCTTTGGGAGCAGGAGGTCGTCAGTTCGAATCTGGCCACCCCGACAATAAGATACCAGCATTTTGTAGTGTACAAATCACCCAATGGTTCCGTAGCTCAGCTGGATAGAGCAACTGCCTTCTAAGCAGTAGGTCATTGGTTCGAATCCAATCGGAATCACAAATTAGAATTTCATCTAGCATTTTCTTTTTCCCGACATCCGTCGGTATTCCAGATTTTTATCAGGAACTTGGTGGTAGTTAAACCTTGGAGATGCAATTAAACATAACTACCTTAGGCTATTCAATTATCAACCTGAGGATGCAAGAAATTGGATAGGGTAAAGTTCAGTTTCGTTCATGTTCTTTTGTTCCTTTGATGTAAAATCCCCTAGTTTTAGTAATTCAAGTTGTTAATGAACTCATATAACAAAATAGAATGAAATTTATTAATTACTTAACTGGATCTGTTTTTGTAATTCTTCTTATTTGGGGACCAATTGATCATTCTTGGCCTGCATGGTTGGCCATACGTTTTGCTTATCTTTTATTTATTCCTTTATTTCTTTGGCTTTTTCTTCGGTGGTTATGGAAGCATTGGCCTCCCGGAAGCAAAGTTGAGATTGTTTTAGAGCGGATTCTTTCAGGTGCAATTTGTCTTTTATTTTTAATTTCAGCTTTCGTAGATTTTACTTCCAAAACTCATTTGGGAAATACCCAAGTTATTCGAACTAGAGACGGTTTGGAAGCAGTAGGAGATGACATAGTGTTACCAGGGCCAAACTATGGAATGGCACTCATGTGGGTCATAATTGCATTTTTTATTTTTTGGTATGGAGTATTAAAAAAAGGTACAAAATCGTCATAGCAACTAGCACAAGGATATGTAATATTCAGTCAGGTGTCTAATGAAATTATCCCACCAGCCCATAACAACGAAATGACAAATTTCCTTTGAGTTATAAACCCATTGGACTACATTATAGAACATTGCCAATCACTATTCATTCCCATTTTTAGCGGAATTTCTTAAAAAAAGTTTTCAACAGTCAAGGGTTTACCCTTGTTTTTAATTTTTGTGAATTATTTAATATGTTGATAATTAATAATTTATGAAAACTGAAATTCTGCTTCCAAAATTAGGTTGGGTGTTTTTGATGATGTATTTTTAGACAATTCGGAATGGGGTTATGCCATGCTGGTAAACCGAAATACAGTTGCGGGTTAAATACAGAATTAGATGAAAAAGCGAAGTTATGTAGCGGGAATAAATGAGTTATGCCTCATGCTAAAAAGACAGTGCAGACATCAACATTGGAGAAAAAACAGTAACATAATTCCTTATCTTTGACACATGGCATATCAAACACAAACATTAGATTTATTTCCTGACGAAGTTAAGGTGGAGCAGGACTATACAGCAACCTTTGCTGACAATATGAAAATGCCAATTCATAAGTGGTATAGATACACAGCAGGGTTTTCAGCTTCATGGGTAAACGACCTAATCCGAGAAGAACAAAAAAACGGACGAACAAAAATAATAGACCCTTTTGCAGGTTCTGGAACAGTTTTACTTGAAAGTGAATTTGCAGGAGTTGAATCATATGGAGTTGAAGCCCATCCCTACATTTATAGGATTGCAAAAGCAAAACTGAACTGGAATTATCCAGCAGACAAATTCAAAGAAGAAGCTCTTTCACTTCTTAAACAAGCAAAAAACAAAATCATCACACAGACAGAGTTTCCAAAATTAATAATGAGTTGCTACCCAATTGAAATTTTACAAAAATTGGAAGCATTAAAGCAGACTTGGCTTGACAAAAACCAAGAAGATGAAATAAAAAACTTCAACTGGTTTATCATCACTTCAATTCTTCGGTCAACTTCGCCAGTTGGAACAGCCCAATGGCAATATATTCAACCAAACAAGACAAAATCAAAAGTTATTGACCCTTTCGTTGCATTTGAAGCAAAAGTTAATGCAATGTATTTAGATATGAAGCGAACACAAAATCGCTTATTAAATGTAATTGATTCAATCATATTGAACGAAGATGCAAGGGACATTAAATCAATTCCTGACGGCTGGGGCGACCTTGTAATTACATCACCACCTTATGCAAACAATTACGACTATGCAGACGCTACAAGACTTGAAATGACTTTTTGGGGTGACATTAGTGGTTGGGCTGATTTACAAGACAACGTGAGAAAACATTTAGTAAGAGCTTGCACTCAACATGTTTCAAAATTGGGTGACAGTGTGGATAGTATCATTTCAAATCCAAAGTTGGCGGTAATTCATTCTGAATTATTGGAAGTATTTGAAACACTAAAAACGGAAAGATTAAAACACGGTGGAAAGAAGAATTACCATTTAATGATTGCAGCATATTTCAATGACCTTGCTGATGTGTTTCATTCATTAAGGAGAGTAACAAGTCCAAACTGCAAAATGTGCTTTGTAATTGGAGACTCTGCACCTTATGGCATTTACGTTCCTGTTGACAAGTGGCTTGGGGAATTAGCTGTATCGGCTGGTTTTAGCGACTACTCATTCGAAAAGCTGAGAGACAGAAACGTAAAATGGAAAAACAGAAAACATACAGTTCCTTTACATGAAGGACGACTTTGGATAAATAGTTAAAAAATGGCAGAATCTTTATCACATAAATTTGGACAATTAATTGGCGACCTTTTGGAGTTGGCCTTAGAACCACACTTGCAAAAGTTTGCAAGAAAGCATAAACTTTACCTCGACAAGAAAGGTGTCAGAAAAGCACGTTCAGGAAAGAAAGTTACTTGGACAGATTCGAAAGAAAATAAACACGATTTAGACTTTGTGCTTGAACGTGGTGGAACAGAAAATAAAATTGGTGTTCCTGTTGCATTCATTGAATCAGCATGGAGACGATACACCAAACATTCAAGAAATAAATCACAAGAAATTCAAAGTGCTGTTCTTCCATTAGCCAACAAATACAAAAATTCTTCTCCGTTTGTAGGAGTAGTTTTAGCAGGTGTATTTACTGAAGGTGCATTGTCTCAATTAAAATCACTTGGATTTGGTGTTCTATATTTCCCATACGACACAGTAGTAAAAGCATTTGCTAAATTCGGTATTAATGCTGCGTTTGACGAGAAAACAGCAGAGACAGATTTCAGAAAGAAAATTGACAGTTGGAATAAATTAGCCAACAAAGAAGATGTAGCCAAGGAACTTTTAAAACTCAACAAGAAAAATGTTGACGAATTTTTAAACTCACTATCTGACACAGTTTCTCGATTCATTGAACGCATTATTATTTTACCATTGCATGGACAAGAAACTGTTTCAACAAATGTGACCGATGCAATTGACTTTTTGAAAAAGTATTCAGAAGACAGAGCCAAATTACCGTTGAGTAAATACGAAATTATTATCAAATACAACACGGGCGACAGAATAGAAGCAAGTTTCAATGACAAGAAAGACAGCATTAAATTCTTGGAGACTTACTTATAATCGAGAAGAAGCACTTAGGCATAACACGGGTGGCCGTTGCACAACTCTCTAAAAATCCCCAACAATTTTTCAGATGTGTCATTACCAACCATATACGGCTATACAAGCACTAATTTTTGATGATGCTATTTATCGCTCGGGATTGTGGTGGCAAAAAAATG
>JAEUTI010000030.1 GCA_016788065.1 Bacteroidia bacterium
TTTATTATCACCTGAAATGACCGCACAGGCTAACCGCTGGGGCGGGACGTATACGGAGTGGTACAATAATGCTATGCAACTGAGAACTTTTGTATCCAACCGTTGCAACTATCTTTCATCAGGATTTATTTCCTGCTACAGCCTCACAGGCCCACACACGCTTACTATCAACACTGATCCAGCAGGAGCAGGAACGGTTCAACTGAATAGTTTAACCCTTACTCAATTCCCATGGACAGGAACTTATTTTGGTGGAATCGGAACCAACCTGACAGCAACTGCTAATTCAAATTACAGTTTCGTTGACTGGTCTTCCAACTTCTCGGCATTCACGCCAAACAATACTTCACTTGCAGTTGAGACTACGCTGAACAGCAGCGATTCTATTGTTGCTCATTTCATTTCAACAACCGCGCTTCCTGAAGTTCCGGGTACCGATCCTTCCGTTCATGTTTTCCCTGCAGTATTTTCAAACTCGGCTACCATTAAATACAATCTTCCTGAAAAAGCTGCTGTAAGCATGCGTCTTTACACCTTGATGGGAACAGAGGTTGCCAAAATCGGTACCGATGGAAATATCCTGGTTCCCGGTCACTATGATGTGGAGCTGAATCTTTCAGGTTCATCACTTGCTTCCGGTATTTACATCCTCAATTTTAAAGCCGGTGATTATGAAAAAAGTATCAAGCTTATTTATAATCCACACTAATCTTATCATAAATTAAACCTTTACATCACATCAGTGTCTCAGCGACACCGATGTGATGTTTGCATAAAAGTCTATAGCAATGAAAATAAAAATTGGTCTGTTGACAGTAGCCTCATTTATGGTTTTGTCTACTTCATGCAAAAAGGAAGAAGGTGAGGGTGGAAGTGCCTCCATTACCGGATATGTGCATGTAACCGACTACAATGCATCATTTGTAATTGTTCAGGGTGAATATCCCGGAATGGACAAAGATGTTTATATTAAATATGGGGATGATATAGGTGAAGGCGATCGCACCAGAACAGGGCCTGATGGAAGATTTGAATTTAAATATCTCCGCGAAGGAACTTACACGCTCTATGTTTATTCCGACGATACTACTTTATCGGGAACTTCTGTGGTGAGTAAAATAGTAGAGATCACAGACAAAAAACAAAAGCTGGATGCAGGTACTTTTGAAATCAAAAAAGACTGATATGATCCGCAGCCTTTCAGGGATTTTAAGTATTTCAACTGTAATGATGTTTTTATTTGTCAGTTCATCATTTTCACAAAGCCGTAAGGAAATTAAAAAATATGGTATTCGCTCAACAGAAAGTGTAATTACTGAATATGTTGGTGGAAAGGAAGTGACCCATATCGACAGCTTTGAGAAATATGATAACGACGGAAATATCATAGAAGAAGTTGAATACAATAAAGATGGTTCTTTTAAAAAGAAATATACCCGGAAGTACAATAAGTCAGGAGAAATTACTGAAGAAGTAAAGTATGATGACAAAGGTGCCATTGTATCAAAAGTGGTAATTGCATACAATGAATCGAATGACAAAGTCAACGAACAGATATACGATGGTACCGGTAAACTGGTTGAGTGGTTTAAGTATGGTTACAACGATCTGGGCGAAAAAACTTTTGAGCTTTCACTCGATGATAAAGGCAAAACCATCCGAAAGTCTTTGTATGTTTATGATAAAAACGGTTTGCGTAAAGAAAGAAAGACCTATAACAGCAAGGATGAACTCATTGCAGTTAAGAAGTATAACTATAAAATAGGAAATCAGTAAATGAGTACTATTTCTGATGCGTTGCAGGAATTTGAATCCGTTTCACTGAAGGAACTGGATCAGGTTGCTTTGCAGGACAGAATGGATACCAAGTATGTTTTTACCCGCACACAGTTACTCGACTTCTTAAAAACATTAAAATTACATTATAACATTCTGGAAATTGACGGGAACCGAATGTTTAATTACGAATCACTTTATTTCGACACTCATCAGTTTGCATTGTACAATATGCACTATTGTGGAAGGATGAACCGGTATAAAGTCCGATTACGCAAATATGTTGAATCCAATCTCAGCTTTTTCGAGATTAAATTTAAAAACAATAAAGGCCGCACGGTTAAAAGCAGAGTTCGATACAATGAGGGATTACAAATTACCGGCGATGCTCTCCATCTGCTAAATGAAAAATCGCCGCTTGCAGAAAGTGGACTTGAACCTAAAATCTGGATTAACTATGTAAGGATTACACTTGCTAGTAAAGATTTTAAAGAAAGATTAACGCTTGACCTGAATCTGACATTTAAAAATAACCAGGAAGAAGTAACCCATGAAAATCTGGTGATTGCTGAAGTGAAGCAAAGTCGGGCAGGACAATCGGCTTTCAACCGTTTAATGAAAGAACACCATATCCGAAGAGGATCAATAAGCAAATATTGTTTTGGCATTGCCAGTATTTTCCGTGATCTACGGGCTAACAATTTCAAAGAACAAATTAAAAAAATAACTCAAACTACCTATGCTACTGCTGCAGGATATAAATAGTGAAAGTATTGACAGTGTTTTCACCCTGTTCGATAAACTATCACCTAAATTTTTTATCAGATTATCTGTTAACTTCATTTCGGTATTTATTCTCATCCGTTTCATCTATTTCCCCATTTACCGGAGTCGCGAAAATGTATTTACATTTTTCATCTTTAATCTGATTATTTTCCTGATTACTTTCCTGCTTAACAAAGTAGAGATGAGTATGGGTGCTGCCTTCGGTTTATTTGCAGTGTTTTCGATGCTAAGGTACCGTACAGAAGACATTTCCATCAAAGACATGACCTATTTGTTTTTGGTGATTGCAATGGGACTCATTAACGCTGTCAGCAAGGGAAGCTGGGATGAATTATCGCTTTTGATGTTTATTATAATATTGGCAACGTATCTGTTGGAAAGCAATGTTCTGATGAAGAAAGAAGTTTCTAAAATCATCATGTATGAAAACATTGAACTGATAAAACCTGAGAATAAGGAACTCCTGATTAAAGATCTGGAATCCAGAATGGGTGTTAAAATTAATCAGGTTGTTTTGGGTAAGATTGATTTCCTGCGAGATGCCGCACAAATACATGTTTTCTATTATGAGAAGTAATCTCCTGAGCATTTGTTTTTTATTGCTCTGTTCAACTTTTGCTGTTGCTCAGGTCAATGATGCAGGGTTATGGACCAGTATCAATCTCGAAAAGAAGATTACAAAGAAAATTGCAGTTGATCTGAGTCAGGAATTTCGTTTCAATGAAAATATTTCAGAGCTGGGATCTTTCTTCACAGAAATATCAGCACAATATAAACTTCACAAAAACCTGAGCATTGGTGCCGGCTACCGGTTCATCAACAAACGTGAACTGGATGACTCTTATGAAAAACGTCACCGGATGTTATTTGACTTAAATGCAAAGGAAAAATTCAGCAAAATTGCGGTGTCGGCCAGAATTCGTTTTCAGTCGCAATACAGTGGAGTAAATACCAGTGAAAATGGAAAAGTTCCTGATAATTATCTGCGAACCAAGTTGTCATGGAAATATGATTTCGAAAAGAGATACATGCCGTATGTCAGTGGAGAAACTTTTTTTCATCTAAATAATCCTGATGGAATTTTATTCGATAATTACCGCATTTCATTTGGAATCGAATATGAATTCACCAAAAGAAGTGATATTCAGCTGGGCTATTTAATTGATCGGGAAGTCCAGGTCAGTAACCCATGGACCAGCTATATTACCACGATTGCTTACAATTATCGTTTTTAATTATTCTGATTTCAACGCTTCAATCGAATTTCCAATTCGAATGTTTTTATATCCGGGATAAGTTCCAATTTGCATCAGTATTTTTCCGGCTACCGCATTTCCTGCTTTATCGCTGATAGTGATTCTGATCAGCTCATTTTCAAAAGATCTTTTCATTCGTATCATGGCAGAATTTTCACTTCCGGAAGGGTCTGCATGGCGCTCACTGTTGGAGGAAGTTTCGCCAACCGGAATCCAGCTATAGACGGGCTGTCCGGTATAATTTGTGGTGCTGTCGGCGAACATAGCCACTTCAATCTTAACAACAGGTAAAAATCGTGAAGTAGCGGCTTGTGATCCTTCAAATTCAGGTGTTACCACATCGCCGGGGAAGGGATAATAATAGGGTGGGGAAGGAGCGAAAAATCGGATGCCCAACTCTTCGACTGCACCGGGCAGTTTCATATAATATTGTTTGGTATAAACGGGTTTTGAAGCTTCAGGTATGGCATCAAAAACAGACATCACTTTTGGGTAGGGAATGGCATCCTTAATCAAGGCTGAAGAATTGGAACCGGCCCTGGTAGTGAAGGGTAACAGGCGCTGAGCTTCTGCCAGCTGCGCAAACATAAGAAGTCCCAAAAAAACAAGGAAAAAGCGTATAAATGATTGTTTATTTATAATTAACTCAGGGGTTTTCATTCAGTTCAGGTTGGTGGTTTAAAGGTAAGAAAAAGAGTATAAACATGGAGACAAAAGGCAGCACACAGCCAATCAAAAACCAGACCCAAAACCGCCGCCCCCGACTTTTAGCAAAGAATCCGGAAATTAAGGGTGGTGTTAGTACAATGGTAGAAATAAGTAAAAGTATTATTTCGGGCATGGTAGTAATTAACTTATTGGAGGCTGCAAAGGTAAGGATTCGGTGAGAAATGTTGGAATTGATTGAATGCCAATTGTTCCGAAGTACAGGATGTGCTAATTTGCTGATGCTTGCCCTGAGCGAAGTCGAACGGGTGCTGGTGTGCTGATGCTTGCAAAGAGCGCAGTCGCTGTCGATTGGAACTGATGTCCGGGATGTCAGGTGATACTGGCCAGTGCACCGAAAAAGTTCGAGCCAATGAAAACCGTTTGCCGCCCCCCAAAATAAATCACTACAAAGCTCGCAGATCTGCAGGATCTGATCATTGAGGGTAAAATGAATTGGTGGTGGGTAGGGAAATAATCAATAATCCTTAACCTGCATTCGATTGCATTGAGTTCACATATTTTTGATGAAGAGCTTCCATTTCAATATACTTAACTATTAGATCAATTAAATTTTTTAAATCACTAAGATCTAAATCAGTCCAAATTTTAATATAATGAGTTTCATCATTGCCTATCCACGCTGCCCTAGTTGATACTTCTACAATCTTGGGGTTGTCAATGTACTTTTTTATAACTTGACTAAGTGGCATTTTCTTAATCGCATCATGATTTTCTACGTTTTTAGAAATAGCATAATCTTTGATTAAAAATTCTAAAGATTTTCTATATCCAGCTCCACAAATGTTTAATAGGCCAGCTTGCTCAGCTTGAAATGCTTCATTGTAAATAATGCAAAATTCTGAAGAAGTTAAATTAATTGCATCTTCAAAAGTTTTACTACTTAAATTTCCTGCACTTGTATATCCACCAAAATTATAGATTGAACCCATGCTAACATAATATGCAATGAAAGATTTTCGACAATCATCTGCAGTACAAACAGTGAAAACTTCAAGTATTCTGTTATTATATGCAAACATACTTACTGGTACTATAGTGGTTTTACAATAGGGACATACATTAGGATATCCTCTAATAGTGTAAATTATTTTACCTGGGCCATTTACATTAACATGATTCATAATAACTTATATTTAAACTTATTGCCAATAATTTCCCCGAAAGATATACATTTTTGATGTGTGTCGAACAAGATACCAAAGCAAACCCCTCTCTATGATAGGTAGAATTCCTATCCTGTTATTTTTTACTTCCAAAAGAATTCAACTTTTTTTGCAAATAAGTATCTTCAAAATACTTAAGTTTATTATCTGTTAATGTCCTAAACATAGTCTCCATTTTGACTACAAAATCTGGATCGTTGGCAATTTTATCTATTAATTCATTCCAATTACACAGCTCTGTGGCTTTTTCACCTGTTTGAAATAAATCAATGAAAGCGAGATTTAGTAGAATAAAAGAGTCAATTTTTGGTTCCGACTTTAGAATGTAATTGCATAATACATCTTTGTAATCACCTAGTGTATTTTTCGAAATGTATTGAATGCTTCGATGTTTGATTGGATCGGTAGAGCCAACAAGATTGTTAGCAACATATTGATCTGCAACAAAATTCTTTCTACTAAATAAAAGCATCAAATACATTTCCTTAACTGTACTTTCGTAGTCGCCATTTAATTGAGCAACAATGTGCTTGAAATCTTCAATTGTTAGATCATCTCCGTTTTCAGTGTAAAAATTATTGAAAACGCTATAATCCTTTTTCATTACAATTTTATCCATCCTAGATCTAAGATCAGTTGTAGAAGCAGCTGGAGATATCATAATCACTGGATTAACTGTATTGTTGTTAATGTTGCTATTTTTATTTTCCGAATCTTGTTTTATTGAGTTTACATTTTTGGTACTCTGACTTGTAACAATATTGATTGATGTGTTGGCTTTATCATCAGCATTGTTCAAAGATCCAATATATATGCCAGCTATTGCACATAAGAATGTTAATACTTCAAAAAACAATTGAGCAATTTCACCAGTAGTCATTTTTTCCTTTTTCATTTAAACTGCTTCCCAAGAATTTCCCGCCTAAGATAAACAATTTTAAAGTTTGTAGCAACCATTTTTATGCATAATTGGAGAACAAACAATTGCTGATTTAAAATGTCTGATTACTTAACTTATAATTTGTCTGTCCCCGAGCAAAAAATAATCAGTCGGAGAGAGGATTACCCAAAGAATTTTCAAAAAGTGAAGGGCGGGATTATTTCTGGATCAGATTAGGCTTTATCCGTCAGCTTAATTGAGATTGCCAGATGGCTGTCAGGACATATGGATATGAACTACTGCAAATTCTTAACCATCGTATAAAACATTTTAGACAACTCCTCACCGAGTCATGTAAGTTCCGTAAAAGTGGTTGCTTCTAATTTTCCTTCTGCATGCCTTATTTCCAGGATTGCTATGCACTCAAATGAAGAGCCACGGGAGGTGAAATAATTTCTTCTATCGGGTTTTGAGAATTTTGCGGAGCCTTCGGCGATGCTGAGAGGGCACGATTAATGATACCATTTGAAGATAGATGGATATAGCTTAGCTTCATAGCTATTTCAGGTTCTGTATCATGGTGAACAAAATTCGCGAAATTTGGTCACTGATTACTAATTGATTTTTAAAGAGAGAGGTATCGATTTTATTTTCATCATGAAGTATATCGAGAATGGCTACACATTCAAAAATTGATGCTCTGGCAATAATAAAGAACTTTTTTCTGTCGGCATTCGAAAATTTTCCTGAGCCTTCAGCGATATTCAATATAATGCTTAATGATGCTCTATTGAGTTGATCAACAACCATTTTATCGTTAGGTATACTTTGGATAATTTTCTTACATTCCATATGGAACTGTTTTGATTTTTTGTAAACAGCAAGATCTTGAAAGGCGAACATTGGACAGAATGAGAATGAGAATGAGAATGGGAACGGTAGAGAAGGAGAATGAGAATGAAAATGAGATCGGCTAGGGTCAGAATGGGAATTAGTGCGAATGAAAAAGAAAATACTTATATGAAAATGCGAATGAAAGTGATCATTGGTCAAAATGTGAATGAGAATGAAAATGAGATCGGCTAGGAGTCAGAATGTGAATGAGAATGAAAATGAGAACGGGAAAGGGACAGAATGTGAATGTGAATGAGAATGGGATCGGCTAGGAGTCAGAATGTGAATTAGTGAGAATGAAAAAGAAAGAAAATGCGAATGAAAATGAGCATTGGTCAGAATGTGAATGAAAATGAGAACGGAAAAGGGTCACAACGTGAATTATTGCGAATGAAAATGAGCAAAGGTTAGAAATAGAATGAAAACGTTTAAAATTAAAGAACGAAATCAAGAGTTTGTGAAAAATCACCCCTCTCATTCTCATTCTCCCTCTCATTCTGTCAAGTACCCGGGACGGGAGTCGAACCTTCTTTTTAGATACTTTGTTTAAATGTCCCTTTTATTTATTGTTTTACCTATGAAATATGATTGATTAGGGAAAGTTCAGAAAAGTTAAATTAAGGTGATCAAACAAAAAACAGTCCCCTGAGTAGTCCCCTGACAATTTTTGTATTATCTTTACAGTGTTCAAAAACGTACATCATGGCAAAAGTTAACTTCTTCCTCAAGGAGCCGAATTCAAAACAACCTACTTTAATTTATCTCCGGTTCATTTTCAATGGACAGGTGCTAAAATTCTCAACGGGGGAGAAAATCCTTCCTAAACAATGGAATAGTGACAATCAGAGGGCAGTTAAAAATTATACAGGTTTTAGCCCTTTGAATGATCTGTTAAACTCCATGAGTGAAACGGTTTTAGCATCATACCGGAATAGGCTATCGGTAAAAAAGGAGGTCACTCCGGAATTCCTGAAAAATGAATTATTGATATCCCTCAGTAAGTCGACCTCAACCCCAAAAGGTTTTTTTACTGTTTTAGAGGAGTATATTTCTATCAAACAAGGGAAATTGACTTCGAATTACTTGAAGAAGGTGACCACCTTAAAAAACCATTTAAAGGAATTTGAAAGATCGAAAAAGTTTAAACTATCATTCAGTAAGATCGACCTCAACTTTTATGATTCATTTACTTCATATCTGATGAATGACAGGAACCAATTAAATAACACGATCGGAACCAATATTTCAGTATTTAAGACTTTTCTCATTTGGGCAACTGGCAGAGGTCACAATTCAAACATGAAGTTTAAAGACAAGGAATTTAAGGCAGCAAAACAAGAGGGAGATATCATATATCTGACAGAACCGGAACTGATGAGAATTTTTGAACTTGATCTGTCAGGAAACCAAAGATTGAGCAATGTCAGGGACTCGTTCTGTTTTTCATGTTTTACCGGACTCCGGTTCTCCGATGTTGCTAAAATTCGACAAGAAAACGTCATAGAGGATGAAATCCATTTAATCACCACCAAAACTAAAAGTTCAGTTAGAATTCCCCTGAATGACTTTGCAAAAGATATTTTGACAAGAAATGACTTTAAAATTCCTGTAATTAGTAATCAGAAAACAAACGCCTATCTCAAAGAACTGGGGCAATTAGCCGAAATCTCAGAACCCGTTTTGATAACCAAATTCAGGGGATCTGAAGGAATCGAAAAAAGGGAACCAAAATTCAATTTTCTTAGTTCTCATACAGGTAGAAGAACGTTTGTCACATTGTCACTTGAAAAGGGAATGAGAGCTGAAACAGTTATGGAAATAACCGGACACAAGAGTTATAAGATGTTTAAGAAGTACATCAAAATAACTGACAGGATCAAAAAGATAGAAATGAATAAAGTATGGAGCCGGGAGCCTATGCTCAAAGTAGTAGGTTGAATTCTATAAAATATTTTAGAAGTAACATATCATGACAATTGATAATATAAAAAA
Source organism: Bacteroidia bacterium (assembly GCA_016788065.1). Taxonomy (GTDB): domain Bacteria; phylum Bacteroidota; class Bacteroidia; order AKYH767-A; family OLB10; genus JADKJB01. Next base: position 9,477 of record JAEUTI010000030.1, read on the forward strand.
TAAAATTGAAACATTCACTGATGAGGAATTTAAAAGTCTTAAAACTCAATTTGACTTAATAAATTCTTATGCTGAAAAGTTAAAGTTTTGGGAGGTGCATTTTCCGTATTCCCATACTAAATATTTTGGATATTGTAATAAAGTTCTAGAATCTGGATGGGACATTGAAACCATATCTGATGCAGATCAAATATCAGTTTTCCCCATGTTAAAAAAAGGTGATCAACTTTCGGATAACTATAAATTATTTATCGAAGAAAGGAAACAATATTTCGAATGGATTGAACCTAAATTGATAGAGTATTCATTTTCACTACGGAAAGAGACATTTTTAGAGGACTTGGCAGGTTCTGTTAATAAAAATGAGTTTTTAGACTGGTTTTCATCAAATTTGAATGATGAGATTGATGTATTGTTAGGTCGTAAAAATCGAGTTTTACATGCAAGTTTTTACCATTCAAAGCAGAAAGGTTATGAAGGACTAGTCCGTAATAAAAAAATAGATTATACTGATAATTCAATTTTTGACGATCTCGATGAAATACAAAATTTTATTTATGGGAGAAACTTGGCACTTTTTAAAAATTTCATTGATAATTTCGAATTGAATCAATACTTGTCCAAACCTAAAAAATCAAATGTTTATACTAATGTCGAGAAAATATTGATTCTGACTTTTTATCAAAGTGTTGCAGACTTCCCAAAGTTCGACCCCAAAAAAGGACAGACAAAGAAAGAGTTTCAAAATGTTATAGCAGTTTTAACCGGAGATGATGCCAGTGTTATTAAGGATGCATTTAGCAAAGTTCAAAAAATACTTGACAAAAAAGATATTACAAAAGGTTCTGCACCCACAAAATTGAAGAGTTTAGAAATAGTGAAACAATATTTCATTTCCACTAAAAACTCTTTTTTAGAAGAAAAAGTTCAAATTTTAATGGATGAAATTAGCAGAAAATCAGGTTATTATAAAAATTGAATAGAATAGGGAGTTACCTCTTGGGTTACTCCTTGAAAGGTTCAAGAGTAGTTTTGGCAAAAATTATTTAATTATGTCAAACACTCAATTAATCATGTCTACCTACACCCTTGGAGACATTGAAACAGTTTTCCGGGACTGTATAAAATCGGAACTGCAATCATTCAAACCTCAACCATCAAACCCGGATGATGATCTCATCACTGAGCAAGAGGCTAAAAAGATGTTACTGGTTAGCAAAGTAACTCTGAAGAAATGGAGGGATGAAGGACGTATTAAGTTTTATCGAATTGGTTCCCGTATAAGATACCGGAAATCCGATCTTTTGAAATCATTGGAGACCTCAACAAAGAAAGGTAGGGGATCGAAATGAAACATCATACAGGGCAGCCGGAAAACAAGGTTCATATCTATTATTTAAATGATGAGACAGGTTATTATGAACTGAATTCTTCTCCATTTGGATTTGATAAATTGCCAAAGGAATTGAAGGTGGAAGATACCCGTCAGAGGCAACAAATTCGATCTGATAAGATTTGCAGAGGCAGAATCAAAAATGGTCGATATCTATTTTTTACCGGGTTGATTCAAGTCGGGAAGGGGAATCTATATTTCGGGGATCATTTTGAGTTTGAGAATGGGAGCAAGAAGAATAGTTTCATTCTATTTAGATTCTCCTCTGACCAAAAAGAAATGACCATTTATTTTTTCAATCATTTCAAGGTATATCCGGGGAAAAGAGCAAAGTTTATCAGCGACTTTTTAAAATCATTATCAAAATCACCCCTGTTAGGAACGACAAAGGGAGGCGAATTCCCGACCTCCCAAAGTTGTTCAAAAACATATACAGGGCAACTGTAAAATGTTCGACTACAAATATAGCGATATTAAGGGAATTGAACCTTCAGAATTCTTCAAAAATATTCTGTTAGATTTTCAATCTCCGGTTAGCCTCAAAACAGGTGAGGTAATCCCTTCCAATAACCGGGACAGGCAAAAGGAAAAATTCACCCCTAAAATCTGTAAGGAGTCAATTTTTCAACACTGTAAGTTCATCCTTACCAATGACAAGTACATAAACTTTTCCGGGAGCCTTCATGAATACCTGCATGGAGGAACCAATTATAATGATTTTACAGTTCAGGAGGTTTTCGAAGTTATTGCAGACTTGAAAGAAAAATTCAATATAAACCCTTTTTTAGACCATATCCACAACCTGGAGTTTGGTGTTAATGTGATTCCACCATTTGAAGCAAGAGCGTTCCTAGAGTCTATTGTTACATTCAAAGGGAAGGAATTTGAAAAAAGATTCTATGATGGGAGGGGATACATGGTGAAATTTCCATTTGATCAGTATGAACTGAAAATTTATGACAAAGGGCATCAATTTAACTTGTCGCACTCAGTACTCCGATTTGAAATAAAAGTAACAACTATGAATTTTCTCCATGCTAAAGGAATATCCATAAAGAATTCAGCTGACCTGTTAAATCCCGACCTCAATTTGCTATTAGGAGCCGTTTTAAAGGATTTTTGCAGTCAACTGGTAGTCCATGACCCAAAAATTAACTTAAAGAGCCTTAAACCACGTGAAAACGCTATTTTAAAAGATGGTCAGAATGTTAGGTACTGGACAGGACTAAAAAAATCGAACCCGGAGTTATACAAGAAACGGTTGAAAAAATACCGGGATTTGGTCTCAAAACATGGGAAAATGAAGTTTCTGGAGACCATGACAGACCTCATCATTAAAAAATGGGAATCTTTGTCAACCATGAACGAGGAAACCAAGTCCGGGATTGAGAATTTCCTGACTAATAACCGCCTAGAAATTTTCCCCGAAATAACCACCTCCGGAGAAAAAACTTTCCCCGAAATAACCGACCTCCAAAAATCAACCTTTCCCCATAATAACCCTTCAAATAGTGTATTATTTCCGGTAACTATTGAACCGATAGAGAAAAGAACTTGTCAATCATGTGGAAAGGACATTTCAGATCAGAAACCCGGGAGCAAGTATTGCAGTGAATGGAAATATGGGAAAGAAGGTAAAAAATGCCGGAACCGGGGGAGCAATCCAAGGAATAACTTCAAAAGAAGGGAAAGTTTGATTTATAGAAAAGGACTACTTTTTGAAATTTCATCGTTCCTAATCTTAAAATGAATAAATTTGTTTAATTGTCAATAAATACAACAATTCAAAAGAAAAAAAAATGGATGAAATTGAAAATGAGGAACCATTATATCAAAAATTATTTGAAAGGTTGACAGATCCTGAAATTAGAGGTTTTCTAAATATGGAGTATCTAAAATGCAAAGGGAATTTTCAACTATTTTATGAAGCAGTTAGTGAGACTTTTGGGGAAAATGCTAAAATGCACATGGATCTATTATTTATGATTGCCAGTAAAAAGGAGTTCTATGAATATTTTCAAGAGGATGATGAACATGAAGAAATTTGATTTTAATATTGATAAATTCAATAAAATTCAATGCCATTCAAAAAAGGAGAATCAGGAAACCCGACAGGAAAACCACCGGGAGCCAAGAACAAGATTGGAATTCAGCTCAGGGAGACAATATCCAATTTCCTGATTGATAACTTTGATACTATTCAAAAGGACTTTAAAAAATTGAACCCAAAAGATAGGGCAAAAATCTATTGTGACCTACTTCAATACGGATTGCCTCGACTTCAGGCAGTCTCAAATGAATTCCAGTTTGAACAATTAACCGATGAACAATTAACTGAAGTAATCGAAAAACTCAAACAGTCAGCACTCAATGATCACTAGAAAGGGGAAGATTGACCTTCTCAGAAAGTTATATAAGGGAGAATTAAAACTTGAAGAATTGTTTCCGGATGAGGTGGTCATTTGCATCAATACTGATGGAACCATTTTCAAAAACAAAAATACCGGAAGAGTCATGACAGAACCGGAATTGATGAGGTTCAAAGAAGTTATTAATAAAAGTTCAAAAATTAAATTCAATGTCAACCTCATCCCGAAAGGAACCATTATCCCGGAAAGATAAAATTAAACTTCTGAATGATCTGATTCAGGGGAAAACCACAATCAATGAACAATTTCCGGGACAGGAGCGTATTTTTATAAAAAGGGATGAAAACGATTTTTTCAGAGAATTAAATACTGGGAAGCAGTATTTTGTTAAAAACAAAGGTGAACTTCAGTGCCTTTTTCTAAAAGATACCATTTCAGTTATCAATATCAAAAGAATTATTGTTTCTAAAACTTAATTGTAACAATCACTAATTTGGTCTGAATGATCTTCTTTCAGTATTACAAAGCTACCAGTTACAGTTGTCGCTGATATTGACTTAAAGAATTATAAAAAATGGTTTTGAGTTGCCGGGGCAGAAATTTTTACTATTTTTCAGCCGCAGTACACAATCCAATTATGAAAATGTTAATTTTTATTGTGTATGGCAAATAGGGAAGGCATTACAACAGTTATAATATGAATATTTAATTTAATTTATGCTTAAATGAAACGAGATCTAAAATATTGGGTTAGTTGGATTGGAGTTTTGCCAATCTCGATTGCAGTAGGTATAATTATAACTTTTCCAATTCATTGGATTTTGTATCAGACATTGAGTGGTGGGAATGACCCTTTTATAACTCCCTACCCGGAACTTCCTGAAAGAATATTGTTACCCTTTTTTACCTCACTTGCAATTGTTTGGGTGGGAGCTAAAATTGCTCCAGAAAAAAAATTTATTACTGCTATTATTCTGTCTATTGCTTGGATGGTTTTCGCAGGATTATTTTTCATAATGGCAGTTTTCGAAATTCAATTTGACAAATTTCAATATTATCTTCTTGAAGGTGGATTACCATTAGTTATGGGTATTGCAGGTTCAATTACTGGTCTTTCTCAAGTAAGTAACAAATTAAAAGAAGAAAAACAACAATTCAAATTAAGGAAAGATGATACCCAAGAAAATAAACTCTATTTTTATCTAGAAAAGGTCGATTTGATGAATTTGATATTTATCGGTCTTTTTATTGCTTGTTTTTACAATAATATTGTTAGAAATGTCTTTTTTATATTCTTGCTTTGTTTCTCTATTTTCCTCATTTTATTTTTGTTGAGAGAAAAAATGTACACAACTAGAATTATGTTATTCAACTTATCGATTAACATCATTACCGTCACTGTGTTGCTTATAGGATTGTTAAATTCAACATTAGCATTTCAAGCGACAGTTTTCTGTTTTGGAATTCACATATTTCATTTCATAAGGCAGTTTATCACATCTCATATAATCATTAAAAAGAATGATTCAGCAAATAGTATAAGTCCTGCGAAAGAATTGACCCGAAATATTTATAAGAAATTTATTCATCTTGACTCTAACTTAGAAGACATCGATAAATTAAAAGTACTACTCATGGACAGGTACCCCGAAGGATCTGAATTGCATGATTTGGCTATTTCAAATAAAGATTTTTTGACAGACTTGCAATCAGTACTATTAACTATAATTAATATGGAATTTCCTGAATGTCGAGCAATCGAACCATTGGCATTACAATATTACGAAGCATTAGAAGAATTATGTCAATTGGGACACGAAGAATCTATAAAGGAAATGAAAAATTTGAGGAAAATAATGAAACAGGCACGGGATAATGGATTAGATGAGGTATCTGGTCTTTATGTTTCTATGAAAAGCGGATTATTACACAAGCGAGGTAATTTTCAAAGTACGTTAAGTCAATTAAAATGGTAATACTAAAGGTCCTGTAAAAAAATGCATTAAACTATGTTATTTATATTCTTTATAGCCAAGGCGAATTTTTCATTCACTAGATTGGTTCTTCTTTTAATTTCAGAAGAACTAGCTGAATAATTTACTATATTCTTGCTAATTGGGTTGATTTTAGGATTGTCAGTAATGAATTTCACAAGGCTTTCAATTTCTACCTCTATAGCATTTAGACACTCATGATTCAAATTAAAAGATGAAAACATTTGTTTTAATGGCTCAATGTTAAGGTCAAATTCTTTAGTTATTCTTGCTATTTCTGAAATTTCTATAAAATCTTTAGATACTAGTTGCGAATTAAAGTTCGTGAATGAAATCCAAATTGAATCAAGTTTCGGTTGAAGGTAATTATGTAGATTAACAGACCTAGTATGAAATTTGTTGAGAGACGTAGCAATGTAAATGCCAACCACTGCCGTAATTAGGGAAATTACGGTTTCCACAAGATTAACTTCAAGATCTACTTTAAAATATTTAAATTGAGTAATTATATAATTGGAAAAAATTCCAAGAATGAATGAAATTATTATGAAATAAATATTATTTCCTTTTTTCATAAATGGATTCTTTGACCTTTGTAATGTATTTTGGTATTTCTTCAGAAATTAAAATTATATTATTCCAAACAACATCTGATCCATATTTATCTCCCAGTCTGATGAATGCCTCATTCAGAAATGAACTTGCGAACCCTTCAGTTCCATCTAATATAATTTTCAATTTAACTTGCCTTTTAATGGCTTCCGCAAATTTAGGTTCAAGTAGTAAATCATAAAACTCTTGACCAGAATATGGACCATCATCATAAGTTCGGGCTCCCGGTTCTGTAGTAAAATCTTTGGCAATATTTATTTCTATCATTTTTTTAATTATAACAAGCTTTGACACAATTTCGACTCATTCTCCAGTAATAGTAAGTTCCCCTAAACCGAACGTTTAAAGTTTTGTAAATCTGTTTATCAAAATCAAGAAATACATCATTCGAAATTACAACTAAATTCTCAAAGTATCTTTCTTGATAATTCTCAAATATTGTAGGTAATCCTTTGCCTCGGTAACGCAAACCAGTTCTACTTTCAATTCCATCTTTAAATGCGGTTTCTAATATATCTGCATTGTCTTTGAATATTCTGAGAACACTACTTAGCGTCGTGGTTTTCAATGAATTAATAATGCCTTTTCCATTATCTACAAAGGAAAATTTTACTCTATTTTCGGATTCATCATGACTGATTGCAAAATGCCAAATTAAATCTCTACTTGGCCCAAAAGCATGATCTGAACTGTTTCTCATCATTTCAAAAACTGTGCCTCTTAATGGAGGGTTTCTGCCAGTTTCGCCCCAAACTGTTTCATTTGCCTTTCTAATCTCACCAACAATATTAACTTTCAATTCGCCAATTCCTTGAGTTTTAAGGATTGTATTTTTGGAATTCAAGTTCTTTTCATCCAATTGGGTTTCCATATTTTTCAAAAACCCTGATTTTTCTAATATATCTTTTGCCTCACTGTCACGAGGTTTAGCACCTTTCATATATATTCCTTCTGCTCTCAATTCTTCAAGCACAGATAATAGCATTGCTATTGCACCTTCTCCAATATCAGTGATATCTTCAAGCACGATATTTAAATTATGACCGGATTTACCCTCCAACTTTACCTTGTTTATATATTCAATAACTTTCTCACAATTCTCATATTGTAGATTAAATATTTTGGGAGCAATCAAATCCTTAAAGTAAATACGTTTAGGTCCAACATAATGAGGTCCCTCATACACATAATTTCCGATTTTTGAATCGTAACGATTTTTGAGAACTATGTCATTTCCGGAATATTTTCTATTTTTTCTTTTTACATTCTTCCTAAATTCTTTTCTAGAATGTTTTTTTTGGTATCTAAGGTTTTGAGGGGTAAGTTTTTTCATTGTTGAACCTCTAATCCTTTAAAAGAGATGATATCTTAATTGCCTAGACTAAATTAAACGAAAGATCAAGATTTTTATCCCCTGAACAGTCCCCTGATCTAAAAAATTACTATTAAGCCTTTAATAATCAAATAAATACCAATACAACTAGTACCCGGGACGGGGGTCGAACCCGTACGATCTTTAAGGATCACAGGATTTTAAGTCCTGCGTGTCTACCAATTCCACCACCCAGGCAGGGAAGGAGAGTGCTGACGCTCACCCTTACCTGCAAGCAGATGGGGTGCTGTGCTTCATGCACTTTCTTTTGTGTGAAAAATAAAAGCCCTTTCAATGAAAGGGCTTCGAGCGAAAGACGAGTCTCGAACTCGCGACCTCAACCTTGGCAAGGTTGCGCTCTACCAACTGAGCTACTTTCGCTTATATTTTCAATTTTTCTGGTCTCGAACTCCGACCAAAATCCGCCCGCTGGCGGATTGCGCTCTACTCCCGATAGCTATCGGGAAGCTACTTTCGCTTATATTTTCAATTTTTTCTGGTCTCGAACTCCGACCAAAATCCGCCCGATGGCGAATGTGAATTAAACCGACTTTTGAATTTGATGTGCTACTTCGCAATCGGACTGCAAATTTAAGATCAAAATCATAAAATGCAAAATTAAAAGTCAAAAAGTTATTGGCGACCTTAGTGTTTGGTTATCAACTTCTTAATATCATTTAGCTTCATCAGAGCCTCTACCGGCGTAAGTGTGTTTATATCGGTTTTCAGGATTTCCTCTCTTATTTGCTCCAGCAAAGGATCATCTAATTTGAAGAAACTGAGTTGAAATGCCTCTTTTTCGGCTTGCCCTGAAGCTGTTTTAACCAATTCAGCATTACTGTGTGCTTTCTCGAGCAAGGAGAGCATCTGGTTGGCCTTTTGAATGGTTCTGGAGGGCATTCCGGCCATTTTAGCCACATGAATACCAAAGCTGTGCTCACTGCCACCGGGAACCAGCTTTCGAAGGAACAGGATCTTCTGACCGGTTTCCTTAACGGAGACATGATAATTCCTGATTCTGCCCAAAACAGCGGCTATTTCATTCAATTCATGGTAATGGGTTGCGAAAAGTGTTTTGGCCCTCGCTCCCTGATGTTCATGAATGTAATCGGCAATGGCCCAGGCAATAGAAATACCATCGTAGGTACTTGTTCCGCGACCAATTTCATCGAGAATAACCAGACTGCGTGGGGAAAGATTATTTAAGATACTGGCCGTTTCATTCATCTCTACCATGAAAGTAGATTCCCCGGATGAAATATTATCGGAGGCTCCTACACGAGTGAATATTTTATCGACAATTCCAATGGTTGCAGCACGTGCAGGGACAAATGATCCAATTTGAGCCATTAAAACTATAAGGGCAGTTTGCCGGAGCAGGGCTGATTTACCCGACATATTGGGACCGGTAATGATTAAAATTTGCTGTGTATCCGGATCCAGAAATACATCGTTGGCAACATAACTTTCGCCCGGAGGTAATTGCTTCTCCAAAACAGGATGCCTGCCGTCTTTTATATCGAGCAGTAGAGAATCATCGAGCAGGGGACGGGTATAATTATTTTCCAGAGCAACATTGGCAAATGCCAGCAGACAATCGAGGCGTGCAATACAATTGGCATTTAATTGCACCGGCGAAATGTACTCCGATATTTTTATTACAAGATCATTGTAGAGTTGTTCTTCAATAGCCAGAATTTTTTCCTCGGCTCCCAGAATTTTCTCTTCGTAAACTTTAAGCTCTTCGGTGATATACCGCTCCGCATTGACCAGTGTTTGTTTGCGGGTCCATTCGGGTGGCACTTTCGACTTATGTGAATTGGTGACTTCAATGTAGTAACCAAAAACATTGTTGAAGGATATTTTCAAAGAAGGAATCCCTGTTCTTTCAGATTCCCTTTGCTGCACTTTTAGTAAATAGTCTTTTCCGGAAAATGCAATCTGACGAAGTTCATCTAACTCAGCAGAAATACCATCACAAATGACTCCGCCTTTCGCAACCAGTGCAGGTGGATCAGGGTGAATGGTTTTTTCGAGCAGGGCAATTAAAGCAGGGCAGGAGTTCATCTGATCACCTATCATTTTCAGATTTTCGTTACCTGAAAATTTACATAAGGTAACTAGCGGATCAACAGCCAGCATGGCTCGTTTTAACTGTACCAGTTCACGTGGATTAATTCTGCGAATGGCAACTTTTGAAATCAGACGTTCGAGGTCGCCTATGGTGCCAATTAATTTCCCGGCTTCTGCAGCAGGTTCTCTTTTCTCTGTGAAAAAATGAACTACATCCTGCCTTTCCAAAAGTGGTTCCCGTTCTTTCAGTGGCATCAGAATCCAACGTCTTAATAGACGGGCTCCCATGGGTGAAATAGTATGATCGAGTATGCTTACTAAGGTTCGGGCATTTTCGTGCGGAGAACTCACCAATTCCAGATTCCTGATGGTGAATTTATCGAGCCACACATAGCGATCTTCATCGATGCGCGATAATGCTGAAATATGACCGACTTTCTCCTGGTGATTTTGCTTCAGGTAATAAAGTGCTGCACCAGCTGCAATAACCGCATCATCCATTTCATGAATACCAAAACCTTTCAAAGAAGTGGTACCAAAATGTTTCAGCAGTGTTTCTTCTCCGTATTCGCGGGTAAAGACCCAGTCATCCAGGTGATAAGTGTAATACTTCTCACCATTTTGTGCAGCAAATTCTTTAAGTCGGGAGCGAGAGACAACTACTTCACTTGGACTAAAGTTCATTAATACTTTATCGACATACTCATCGGTGCCTTCAGCACATAAGAACTCACCGGTTGAAACATCGAGCAGGGCAATTCCGGTATTACGAAAGCCTTTATGGATTATTGCCAGGAAGTTATTTGCCCGGTGATCCAGAATTTTATCATTAAAGGCTACTCCGGGTGTTACCAGTTCGGTGACGCCCCGCTTAACAATAGTTTTGGTAGTTTTAGGATCTTCCAGCTGATCACAAATAGCAACCCTTTGACCGGCACGTACCAGCTTTGGAAGATAGGTATCGAGGGCATGGTATGGGAAGCCTGCCAAATCCATATAGGCAGCGGCTCCATTGGCCCTTTTGGTAAGCACAATTCCAAGGATACCGGCAGTTTTGACGGCATCTTCATTGAATGTTTCATAAAAATCACCAACACGGAACAACAATAATGCATCAGGGTACTTTGCCTTAATAGCATTGTACTGTTTCATTAAAGGTGTTTCGGTTTCGGCGGCTTTTGTTTTGGTTTCTTTCATCGGGATGCTTTCCGGAAATGCGAACCGCTAAGGTAAGGTCATTTTTTGGAATGTTTTCCCCCGCATAGTCAATTACACGATTAATTTTCAGATAGTATCTTTACCACGTAATTGATCCCTAAAAAATGAAATTTATAAGCAACGATTTGCTCGGAAGACCTGATCTGGAAGATTATCGCAATCTGACAAAAATACCCGTAGCAGTCCTATTGGATGATGTACGCAGTGGCTTGAATGTTGGCTCTGTTTTTCGAAGTTCCGATAGTTTTCTGATCGAGAAAATAATTCTCTGTGGAATTACTGCCAAACCTCCGGAGCGCGATATTTTGAAATCAGCATTGGGTGCCACCGAATCGGTTTCCTGGGAATATTTTGAATCGGTGACAGATGCCATTCATAATATGAAAGAGGAGGGAAGAACAGTTTACGCTGTTGAGCAAAGCAGTGCAAGTATACCATTGCAGGAAATTGGTAACCTGAACCAGGAATCGTTTGCCTTAATTTTCGGAAATGAGGTGAAAGGGGTAAATGAAAAAGTCTTGCCGTTGATTGATGGTTGCATTGAAGTTCCTCAATCAGGAACCAAACATTCGCTCAACATTGCAGTATGTGCCGGCATTGTACTGTGGGAATTTTATAAGAAGTTTCATCTGAAATAAAAGTCAATAAAAAAGGCGTTCCGATGTGGAACGCCTTTTTTGATTCAGTAGAATCGTATTACTTAACAACTGAAAAATCTACACGACGATTCATTGGTTTGTTAGCTGTATTAGCCAAAGGATCTTTTTCACCTTTTGACTCAGTCGATAAACGAGCTGCATCAATACCGTAAACTTTAACGAGGTGATTCTTAACAGCATCAGCACGTTTTAAACCAAGTTTATCATTGTATTGCTCAGAAGCAGTGATGTCAGTGTTACCTGTAATCATGATTTTCAATTCAGGATTAGCTTTCAAAGCACGTGCAACAACCAGGATTCTGTCTTTATATTGTTGTTTAACTTCAGATGAATTGGTATCGAAAAATACAGAAGGAAGGAAGGAAACTGCTCCACCGCCACCTATTGGATCATCCATTTTAATGGTGATACCCTGGAAGTTAACCAATTTACCTTTTTCAGTTGCAGGCTCAAGGTCACGGCTATCTGGAACACCATCACCATCAGTATCAATTTCAACACCGTTAGCATCAACTTTAGCTCCTTTTAAGCTGAATGGATCACCATCTTTAGTATCTGCAATTCCGTCACCATCAGTATCAACTGAAGTACCGTCTCCATATACTTTTTGTCCTTCCGGAGTAGCGTTGTCCTTATCGAACATATCACCAACACCATCTTTATCTTTATCGCCTGATAATAAATCAACACGGTCTTTCAGATCAGCAATATCGTTGTAAACAACTTCCATTGGGTTGATCCACTCCATGTGCTTGTTTTTCTTACCAATAGCATAATTGATATTTAAGCGAATGAAAGCGTAGTTGTCATATTCTGAAAGCTCTTTGTTAACTCCATCAACCTTATCTGTGAAGGTTTTGCGGAAGTCATAGCTTAATCCCAGGTCAAATTTCTTTATTTGATATTTGAAACCTAGACTTGCAGGGATCATAATTTCAGAAACATTACCTGTTTTTGCAATTAAAATTTTAGTTGCGCTATCTTTCAGTTCGCCATCAAAGTTGAACATTCCAATTCCTAAACTAACATAGAAATGGAATTTCTTGTTCCTCTTCAAATGGGAAATATTACCGAAAGTATATACTCCTTCAAGAGCACCTTCCATAACCGGACTTTCAAAATTAACGGTGTAAGCAGTTGGTCCGATTTTTTCACGGCTTGGACCAGCTTCAAACATTCCGTATGAACCCGATAAACGTAGTCCAACTGAATGACTCAGTTGACGGGTTAATTGTAAACCGAAATTCGGTGTAAAAGGGAGGTCCTTGAATGCATTATTGTTTTTTGAGTCTTTAAGGACATCACCTAAAAATAACGTTTGGCCAAAGGAAATTCCTACAGACCAACGGTCATAATCTTTCGATTTCGGGAGACCGTATTTGCCTGAACTCTGGGCAAATAGGCTGCTTCCTAAAAACAAAAAGCAACAAGTAAACATTAATAAGTTTCGTTTCATGATTGGTTTATTTATGAGTTGTTAAGTCTTTCTCAGGCTGCAAGTATAAACAAATGTTTTTTTAAAAAAAAATTGAATTCAAAATTATATTGACCATCAAAAGTTAATAACTATGTGAAAGTATTGCATTTACAATGGTTTTGAAGTCATTTTCGTTGGCCAGAAAATCACTATTATTGGTATCAATTTTTAATACACGGCTGTTTTGCTGGATATCTAAAAATCGTTGATATTCATTTGTAATTTTATGCAAATATTCATCTGTAATAGATTTCTCGTAAGGCCTGCCACGTTTGTGAATGTTTTTTTGTAACGTTGGAATGTCTTTGTCAAGATATACAAGAAGTTGAGGCTCAGGAACATGCGATGAAACTATTTGAAAAAAAGATTGATAGAGCTCTAGTTCTGCAGGGTCCAGATTAACCGATGCAAAAAGCCTGGATTTGTGAAAATGGTAATCAGAAACTACCACGCCATGTTTATTTTCCTCAAATATTTTCCTGAGTTGATGGTACCTGGCAGCCATAAATGAAAGTTCTAATGGAAATCCATATTTTTCGGGATTGGTATAAAATTGTGGCAGGAATGCATTTTCAGCAAATTCTTCCAATACCAACGCAGCCCCCATATGTTCTGCAAGTCGGGTTGCCAAAGAGGTTTTTCCGGCACCGATATTGCCTTCAATAACTATGTATTTAGTTTGATTATCAGTCATTTACTAATGATTAATCTGGAATACTGCTGATTCATCCTCACAAAGTTCCATCAGATCCGACATACTTTTGCCTAAAACAGGGTGAATCCATTCCGGAACCAGTTCAGCTAATGGAAGCATGTTGAATCTTCTCAAATGCATTCTGGGATGTGGTACTATCAATTTTGGTTCGTTAATTATTTGATTATCAATTAACAATATATCTATATCCATTATTCTGGGACCGTTCTTCCGATTTCTGACCCTCCCCAGTTTATTTTCAATCTCCAAAACCATTTCTAATAATTTACCCGGCTCAAGTGAAGTTTTATACCAAATTGCCTGATTTAAGAAAGGCGGTTGATCGGTATCTCCCCATGGATCAGACTGATAGAGTGATGATTTTTTGAAAATAGAACCCATATCGGTTTCAAGTTCAGAAAGTGCTGACTCAAAATTGGATTTCACATCACCCAAATTTCCGCCCAGCATTAATATGGTATTAAATTCATATTGTTTCACACTGTAAAAATACGCAGAAATGCTCATTTCACCGATGTATTAACTATAATTGCATCTCGTTGTTACAAACAAATCAGAAATCTACATTATGAAACAATTCTTCAAATTTATGTTCGCGTCTATGCTGGGCTTATTTCTCAGTTTAATCTTACTGTTTTTTATTCTGGCAGGAATTATAGGGGCAATGGTTTCGTCAGCCTCAAGCGATGAAACTACAAAATTGGAATCGGGAACGGTTTTACACGTTTATTTTAAAGCACCGATTCAGGATCGGACATCAGATAATCCATTTGAGAATTTCGATTTTTCAAGCTTTAAATCAACTGCTCAACCCGGATTGAATGATATTGTTAAAAACATTCAAAAGGCATCTACTGATCCTGATATTTCCGGTATTTATCTTGATCTCTCAGGGATCTCCGGTGGTATGGCAGTTATGGAAGAAATAAGAAATGCATTGCTTGAGTTTAAGGAATCGAAAAAGTTTATTGTTGCTTACGCCGATTATTACACACAAGGGGCATATTATATAGCTTCTGTTTCCGATAAAATTTGGGTGAATCCGGAGGGAGTGGTTGATTTTAGAGGGTTTTCATCTGAAATGCCATTTCTGAAAGGTATGCTTGCAAAGCTGGAAGTGGAGCCACAGGTAATTCGTCATGGTAAATTTAAAAGTGCCATCGAACCATTCATTCTCGACAAAATGAGTGAGGAAAATAAACAGCAGGTTGCAACTTATGTGAATGCGTTCTGGAATCATTTCGTGACAGAAATAGCTGCATCAAGAAAAATTGATGTTGCACAACTGCATGTAATTGCCGACAGTGTTCTTGTTCAATCTGCCGAAGATGCTCTTACTTATAAGATGGTTGATAAAATCGGTTATAAGGATGAATTTCTGACCGACCTTGCATCAAAGACCTCTAAAACAGAAATTGACGATATAAAATTTGTTAATTTAAACCGATACACTAAAACAAAATCGACTGCCCCTGCAAAAGAATTTACGAGTGATAAGGTTGCAGTTATTTATGCTTCCGGCGATATTGTAGGAGGGAAAGGTGCTGCCGATCAGATAGGATCAGATGCGCTGTCTGAAACAATACGCAAAGCCCGTCTGGATGAAAAAGTTAAAGCGGTTGTGTTGCGGGTAAACTCGCCGGGTGGTGACGCACTTGCTTCTGAAGTAATTTGGAGGGAAGCATTGTTGTGCAAGCAAAGCAAACCATTTATTGTATCAATGGGAGATGTGGCTGCTTCAGGCGGATATTATATTAGCTGCATGGCTGATACTATTGTTGCACAACCAAACACGATCACCGGTTCCATTGGTGTTTTTGGATTATTATTCAATGCCAAAGAAATGTTTAACAATAAACTTGGAGTTACTTTCGATGGCTATGAAACCGGCCCCTATGCAAATACAGGAACTATGACACGTCCATTGACAGAAGGAGAACGAAGAGTTTTGCAAAATTCAGTGGAACGTGTTTATTATACTTTCACCAAAAGAGTTGCTGATGGAAGAAAAATGTCGCAGCCCGATGTTGATTCCATTGGACAGGGACGCGTGTGGTCTGGTATTGATGCACTTCAAATTGGATTGGTGGATGTTCTAGGCGGTCTCGATGATGCTGTTGCTATAGCTGCAAAAAAAGCAGGTATCACCAATTATCGGGTGAGTGAAATGCCGGAGCAAAAAGAACCCTTACAACAATTTATGGAAGAGCTGTCGGGTGATGTTGAAACCCGATATCTGAAAAGCAAATTTGGAAGTGATTTTGAATTGATGCGCTATGCCAATGAACTGATGAATTGGAAAGGTATTCAGGCAAGATTGCCTTTTTCAGTGGTGATCAACTAAATTGCTTTTTCAAATATGGAGAACAAAGAAGTTTCCAAAATTCTAAGTACCACTGCAAAACTTATGGAATTGCACGGGCAGAATGAATTTAAAATTCGTTCTATCCAAAATGCGGCCTTTACAGTCAGCAAACTTGAGATTCCGGTTAAACAACTGAGCGAAGAAGAACTGGCAGGTATTAAAGGCATTGGCAAAAGTATCAGTCAGAAAATTCATCAGCTTATTTCCGAAGGTGTAATGCCTGACCTGGAAGTCTTGTTGAAAGATACACCCGAAGGTGTTGTAGAAATGCTTTCCATCAAAGGCATCGGACCGAAAAAAGTAGCGGTTTTATGGAAGGAACTGGAGGTTGTAACCCCCGGCGAATTACTTTATGCCTGCAATGAAAACAGGCTGGTGGAACTGAAAGGTTTTGGAATTAAGACACAAGATCAGATCCGTAAAGCCATTGAATTTAAAATCTCCAATAAAGGATTATACCACTTTGCTGCAGTCGAAAAGCAGGCAGTTGTTTGGCTCGATGAAATTAAAAAGATACCTTTTGTTAAGGATGTTTCATTTAGTGGCGAACTCAGACGTAAATGTGAAATATTGACACATGCTTCTTTTGTAATTGCATGTGACAATTTTCAATCCTGTGCCGATGAAGTAATCAAAATACTTGCTCTTGAAGAAGTAGTTTCAAATCCTACATTGCAAATCATTTCCGGAAAACATGAATCCGAAATTCCAATTACTATTGCATTTTGTGTGCCCGCCGATTACGGCAAAACGTTGTTTGTAAATACAGGTAACGATGTTCATGTAAATGAAGTGCTCGATAAATTATCGGATGTCGACTTACAAGGATCGAGTGAAAATGCCATTTATGAAAAAGCGGGTCTTCAATTTATTGAACCCGAATTGCGTGAAGGTGCCGATGAAATAGTAATGGCTGCAAATAATGCCATTCCTGCATTACTTGAATATGGCGATCTGAAAGGGTCCCTGCACAATCACTCCACATACAGCGACGGATTAAGCACTTTACGTGAAATGGCCGTTTTCCTGCGGGATGGTGGTTACGAATATCTGGGAATCTGTGATCACAGCAAAAGCGCCTTTTATGCCAATGGTATGAAGGAGGAGCGCATCCTGCAGCAACATCAGGAAATTGATGCTTTGAATAAAGAACTGGCTCCTTTTCGAATCTTTAAAGGAATTGAATCAGATATTTTACACGATGGTTCCTTAGATTATGATGAATCTGTACTGAAATCATTTGATTTCATAGTAGCATCCGTTCATTCCGGATTAAAAATGACGGAAGAAAAGGCAACTGCACGATTGTTAAAAGCCATTGAAAACCCTTTCACAACCATTCTCGGACATCCTACCGGACGGCTGCTTTTGGCCAGAGAAGGTTATCCGATTGATCACAAAAAAGTAATCGATGCCTGTGCCACAAATAATGTAATTATTGAATTAAATGCACATCCATACCGGTTAGATCTGGATTGGAGATGGATCAGGTATGCTATCGAAAAAGGCGTGCAGATATCCGTAAATCCAGATGCGCATCATACCAATGGTTATCATGATATGTATTATGGAGTTTGTGCCGGTCGCAAAGGGATGCTTACTGCCAAAATGACTTTCAATACCAGGTCTGTGGAAGAAGTATCAAAATGGTTTGAAAGCCGGAAAGCTTAATTTGTGCAGTGCTATATCATTGATATTTAGTTAAATATTACATTAAATTAGCTAATTGCAGATAAAAGAGGTTCCCTCATAATTGAAATAAATATAAATTAAAATTGCAATCTGAATATTTTATCGTTATTGCATCTATAAAACTAAAAATCCTGTAAAGCTGATAGCTGTTGCAAAATTGAACAGAAATTCTTAGCTTTGGAAAAGAAGATATATGCCAATCATAAATTCCATATTATCCTGGATAATGAAACAACGGATTCATCAGATCGAGTTGTTCATTAAATATCCCTTGGAAGTTCAGGAGGAATGGCTCAGAAAACTGGTTTATGCCGGCAGGTATTCTGAATGGGGACAGCGTTACGATTATCAATCGATACGAACCATTTCAGATTTTCAAAACCGCTTTCCGGTACAAGACTACGAAAGCATCAAACCATATATTTTACGGCTTAAGGCAGGGGAGCAGCGGTTGTTGTGGAACTCTGAAGTAAAATGGTTTGCAAAATCATCGGGAACCACTAGCGATAAAAGCAAGTTTATTCCTGTTACTGCTGAAGCACTGGAGGAGTGTCATTTTAAAGGTGGAAAAGATTTGCTTTCTATCTATTGTAATAATCATCCTGAAACAGGTCTCTTTAACGGAAAACTTTTATCATTGGGAGGAAGTCACCAAATTAATTCTTTTAACAACGATTCATTTTACGGTGATTTATCTGCCATACTGATTCAAAATCTACCTTTCTGGATTCAGCTATTCCGAACTCCTGAAATTTCTATTGCATTAATGGATGAGTGGGAGTCGAAGATTATGCGGATGGCTGAAGCTACCTTACGGGAAGATGTAACCAACATCTCAGGTGTGCCTTCCTGGACTCTTGTGTTGTTGCATAAAATTCTGGATCTGACAGGAAAAAAAGATATTACCGAAGTATGGCCCAATCTGGAATTGTTCATTCACGGAGCAGTGAATTTTGAGCCTTACCGGGATCAGTTCAAAAAACTAATTCCGAATCCGGCAATGAATTATTATGAAACCTATAATGCATCTGAAGGATTTTTCGGAATACAGGATCAGCATGGTTCCGATGAAATGCTTTTGATGCTCGACTATGGAATATTTTATGAGTTCATTCCTGCCGATCAGTTGAATTCGGATAATCCGAAAACGTTGACGCTGGAACAGGTTGAAACAGGTAAAAATTATGCAATTGTTATTACTACCAATGCGGGATTATGGCGCTATAAAATTGGTGACACCGTTACCTTTACTTCGCTACATCCTTTCCGTATTAAAATAACAGGGCGCACTGCACATTTCATCAATGCTTTTGGTGAGGAGTTGATTGTGGAAAATGCAGAGAAGGCCATTTCAGAAGCATGCCGAAAAACCGGTGCCGTTATCAGAGAATATACAGCTTCTCCATTATTTTTCAGTGCCGGATCATGCGGAGCTCATGAATGGCTGATCGAATTTGAATCGTTGCCTGTTGAACTCGACAGATTTACGGAAGCACTTGATCAGGAACTGAAAAACGTGAACTCCGACTACGAAGCCAAGCGTTATAAAGATTTGGCTCTAAGGCCTCCAATCATTCGTGCTTTACCATACAATACTTTTTATCAATGGTTAAAAATGAAAGAAAAACTTGGAGGACAACATAAAGTCCCAAGGTTATCTAACGACCGCAAAGTTGCCGATGAAATTTTGTCATTTACATCGCAGTTGTATTCATGAAAAATTTAATACTTGCATTTTTAATTTGTAATCTGACAACTATTGTCGCGGCTCAGAATTACGAAAAGCTTTTCACGCTTCCCATGGGAGAAAGCCGGTTTACCACCGATCCTATAGGTAATATCTATTTATTCAGTCAGGGCGACATCACTAAACTCGATCGCACCGGAAAAGAAGTAGGGAAGTATTCAACCCGTGAATTCGGAGATATCAGTTATGTTGATGCCAGCAATCCGATGAAAATACTAGTTGTATTTGCCTCGTTTTCCAAAGCTGTTATTCTTGATGCAGGCATGGCTTCAAACAGCATATTTGATTTGAATATTCAAGGTGCGCCATTCGTGAAATTAATTTGTACTTCCCGGTCGGATGGCTACTGGATATTTGATCCGGTAGCTAAAAAGATAAAGCGTATCAATGATCAATCGGGTATTTTGCAGGAAGGGACCGAGCTTCGTCAAATCAGCGATGAACCATTGGCACCGGTATGGATTGGAGATTCCGGAAAATGGTTATTGTTAAATGTCCCTGATTATGGAATTCTGGTATTCGATAGTTTTGGAACCTATTTTAAGACTCTGCGCCCAGGGACTAAAGGACAAATTCAAGCCTCAGGAGATGATGTTTTATACAAAGAAGGGGATAAAATACAGCAAATTTCAATTTCCTCGGGTATCACTAAAACCTTCATAATTCCTGAAAATGAGGCTTCTGATGAATTTCGCATTGAAGGAAACAGGCTGTTAATCAGCCATCAGAAAAACCTTACTGTATATAGTTATTGAAACAACCGATTTAATTTGTATTTTCGGGGCACCCTAATTTCATATTTTCAAACTAACTTCTGATCATGCATATTGCCGTTGCCGGAAACATTGGATCCGGAAAAACCACGCTGACCACACTACTGGCCAAACATTTCAAATGGGAACCACATTATGAAGATGTTGATGATAATCCTTATCTGAACGATTTCTATGAAGATATGCAACGCTGGTCGTTCAATCTTCAGATTTACTTCCTGAATTCGCGCTTCGGACAGGTTGCACAAATCATGAAAACCGGGAAAACCATTATTCAGGATCGGACGATCTATGAGGATGCCAATATTTTCGCGCCCAACCTGCATGCGATGGGTCTCATGACAACCCGTGACTTCAAAAATTATCAGGAACTTTTTAATCTGATGGTGGAATTTATTAAGCCACCGGATTTATTAATATACTTACGCGGATCGGTACCATCTCTGGTAAAGCAGATTGAAAAACGTGGTCGTGCCTATGAAAATTCCATTCGTATCGATTACCTGCGTCGCCTCAATGAACGCTACGAAGCATGGATTTCAACATACGAATTTGGTAAGATGCTGGTGATCGACATCGATGAAATTAATTTTGCTGAAAATCCGGAACACCTTGGTATGATTGTGAATAGGGTGAATGCTGAATTGCACGGTTTATTTTAGTAATACCAGTTGCTTCATCGTTTCAACACCATCTGAACTCATTATCCGGATCAGATAAATTCCATTTGGAAATGTTGACATATCCATGGTAATTTCTTCGCCTGAATAAACGTTAATCTGATCAAGCCGGTGAATTATTCTTCCGGTGTAATCTGTAACAGTTATCATAGCTTCTTCGCTTTCTGATGCCACGAGATGTATCATTCCGGAAGAAGGATTTGGATATATTTTCCAGTCTGCAGTTGCTTGTAGTTCACTGATCCCGTTAGGAGTATTGCATAACTTTACCATCCAGAAATCTCCGTTTCCTTTCATATTTTCCGATACATACCCACCTGAATCGGCCATGGTTAAATTCACAACCACAAAACAATCGGGACCGGAAGGAATAGCTGTTCCCAACTCATCGTGTCCATAAGTAAAAATGGTTTTATCCCACAAAAAAGTTCCTACGGAATCGGTTTTCACAACCCATGTTTGTTCAATACCCAGATTTGGTTCTGTCTTATTGCCATCAGCAGGGGAGTATGATTCACCACTTATTAAAAATCCTCCATCAGCTAATTCCACTAGTCTGCTTATATCATCAATTTCGGAACCTCCAAAAGTGCGATCCCACAGTTTATTACCACTTGCATCAAGGCGTACCATCCAATAGTCGCTTCCTGCAGGAGTAGGATCGTGATTCGGTTCTGATTTATCACCGGTCGCTTCCGAAAACGATTGACCACCTAATAAGAATCCACCATCAGAAACCAGAATCATATCGAACAGCCAATCGGTGTAGTTCCCGCCAAATGTTTTATCCCATACCTTATTCCCCTGAGCATTGACTTTAACCACCCAATAATCCCAGTTGCCCTGACATGGTTGAGTTTTATCGCCTCCCGGATTTGATTTCGAATATCCGCCAACCAAGATACCCCCATCAACAGTGAGGCAGGCAGCTGTAGCAAAATCATCTTCAAGACCACCAAAACGACGGTCCCATAGCTTGACACCGGAAGCATTAGTCTTCACCAGCCAGTAATCCCAGGCACCTTGATTAGCCTGAGTTTTATCGCCGCTGATTCCTGAGAATGAAGAACCAGCCAGCAGATAGCCTCCATCCGCAGTTTGATTGACGCTGTTTAATATATCAAATGATGTTCCGCCGAAACGCTTGTCCCACTGTTTATT
This sequence comes from Bacteroidia bacterium, assembly GCA_016788065.1. Taxonomy (GTDB): domain Bacteria; phylum Bacteroidota; class Bacteroidia; order AKYH767-A; family OLB10; genus JADKJB01. The sequence goes on from JAEUTI010000030.1 coordinate 31,777, forward strand.
TCCTGCGGCATCCGTTTTCACTATCCAATAATCGTTAGAAGCAAGTGTCGGATCCCAATTAGGTTCTGTTTTGTCACCGGAAATTCCTGAAAAAGTTTGACCACCAAGCAGATAACCACCATCCGCTGTGCGTACATAATCCATGAGTTCTTCGCTTCCCGAACCACCATAGGTTTTGTCCCATAATTTCGGTCCATCAGAAGCCGCTTTGAGGATCCAGAAATCAGGTGTATTGTAACTCGTATCCCGGTTGTCTTCGGTTTTATCACCAGTAATTCCGGAAATTGATGAACCGGCAAGAAAAAAGGTACTGTCTGGTAATTGTTCAAACCCTGTTATAATATCATCATAAGTACCTCCAAAGCGAATATCCCACAATTTGGAGAATGGCGGTGATTGAGCCTGCAAGGAAGCAGAATATCCGATTAAAAGGAGTAATAAATATTTTTTCATGACGATCTTATATTAAAAGACACAATAAATTTACAAATAATACCGATAATGAACCATAAAATAAAATTATTTCGCTGAATTGCTGCTACTTGTATTCTTTTTCACATTTTACCTGATATTCAGGAATAATTTTTATCTTGAACCCGTGAATCGCACATTTTGATCCGATTCGCACCTAATTTGAATTATTATGATTAGCATGGCCAAAAAAGAAAAATTTCAAATTGAATTTGAAATGCATTGTTCGCCAAGGATATTATTTAATTATTTAAGTACGCCATCCGGTTTATCGGAATGGTTTGCCGATGACGTGATAGTTAAGGATGGTGTGTATACTTTTAAGTGGACAGGAACGGAATCGCATGCTAAGGTTGTACATAAAAGAGATCACCAGTTAATCAGGTTTAAATGGATTGATGAAACCGATGATTCATTTTTTGAATTTGAAGTTCTGACAGATGATCTTACTTCTGATGTTGCTTTGCTTATTACTGATTTCTCCACTCCGGATGATCAGGAAGAAACCAAACAATTATGGGATACCCAATTGCATAATCTTAAACAAATAATTGGTTCCTGAGTTTAGTATAAATCTAGAACTGTTCGTACAAAAAGCAGTACCTTATTTTTTAAAGTTTCAGATTCCTCAAAAGGAATTTGAATAGCTGCTTTCAGAAAAGTTTGCCTGCTTTCATTGGTAAATTTTGTTTCTTGAAGAAATTCTTCAGCGGGCACAAAATTGGGTCTTTCCAAGAAATGCTCCCACTGGTTTTCATTCGTGCAAATTAGAAGTGTCGGGAAAGTAGGTAGCAATTGAGAAATAAATTCCTTTACATTCAATTTTTCAAATCCGGCTCCGGCAATATGGAAGGTGATGGAGAAATAATTCCCCCACCAAACAAAGGTCCGGAAGGCAAAGACCTGTTCTTTTTGAAAAGTGGCAGGGTGATCGAGAATAAACCAGGGGAAGCCCAAATAATTTTCGCCACGACTTATTTTGCCTCTTTTTTGGAATGCTGACTCAGGTATTTTGTGAACATAATCAACTGCAGTTTGTTGAATATGAGACTCTATATCTCCCAGTATATCAATAATATGATCAGACAATTGACGTTTCTTAAGAAATATTTCCCGATCAGACAGGAAACGGAGATCATCGTCGTTCAGGCTTAAATTCGTATCTTTCGGGCTCATAATTCATGGTAAAGATAGTGCTCTGTTCAGTATCTGCCAATCACAACCAAAAAGAGGAATCCGACATCAAGTGAAAAAGCTTTACAAACTGGTTTTTGTCTCCTTCCTGGCTCCCTTTGCTGCTACATTTTTTGTAGTCTTGTTTGTTCTGTTAATGCAGTTTTTATGGAAGTATATTGATGATCTGGTTGGAAAAGGTCTTGAGTGGTATGTCATCGGAGAGTTGCTGTTTTATGCTTCTGCAACATTAGTACCTCTTGCTTTGCCCCTGGCCATTCTGGTATCTTCCATTATGACTCTTGGAAACCTTGCCGAGCATTATGAACTGGTAGCTGCCAAATCGGCCGGAATTCCGCTACAGAAAATATTGCGTCCGCTGCTTGGTGCTGCTTTGGCCATCAGTATCCTGGCATTTTATTTTTCCAATTATATGTTGCCCTACACCAATTTAAAAATGGGCTCGCTTTTGTATGATGTAAGACAGCAAAAACCTGCATTGTACATCAGAGAAGGCATCTTCTATAATGGTATTGATGGTTATTCTATTAAGATCGGGAAAAAGGAATCAGACAACCAAACATTGCATAATGTAATGATCTATGATCATACCGCTCAAAAAGGAAACACGAAAGTTGTAGTTGCTGAAAAAGGGAAAATGGCGATGTCGGATGATGAAAAATATCTGATAGTTACCTTGTTCAATGGTAACAGCTATGAAGAGCAGAAGGAGGGGAGGCCTGGTGAAAGGAATAAAAATCCATTGTTAAGAAATCAGTTTAAGACCTATAAAATCAGTTTTGACTTATCTACCTTCAAACTTAACCGTACGAATGAAGATCTTTTCAAAGATAATTACCAGATGTTAAATCTGGACCAGTTAGAAACAGCACTCGACAGTTTTGAGGTACAACTATCAGGTCGGAAAAGTGAAATGCAAAAAACGGTTTCTTCCTATTACATGACATTTCGTGACAGCCTTCTAAAGTCCCCGGCATCTAATGAAACCAATTTCAACCGGCTCGATACACTGATTTCAGATCCGGTTTATGAAAGTGCGCTGGGTCAAGCAAGAAATGTCAAAGCTTATCTGACAAGCACTGCTGATGAAATGGATGCCAGAGAGAAACTGCAAGCACGTTTTGCTATTGAATGGCATCGAAAATACACCTTGTCGATAGCCTGTTTTATATTGTTTCTCATTGGTGCTCCTTTAGGTGCTATTATCAGAAAAGGAGGAATAGGGATGCCTGTTGTGGTTTCGGTGATGTTTTTCCTGGTATTTCATGTGATGTCGATTATGGGCGAAAAATTTGCCCGTGAAGGTGTTATAGAACCCAGAGTAGGGATGTGGATTGCTCCGGCAGTACTTCTTCCTGTAGGATTGTTTTTACTCTACAAGGCTACCCGCGATTCAGCATTGTTTGATATTGAATTATACGCCCGCTTTTTCAAAAAACTGATTCCTTCACGCAAGAAATGAAAATTCTTCAACTTTGTCTGAGAATACCGTTTCCTCCTGCTGATGGCGGCACCATTGCCATGTATAATATGGCCCGTGCACTCGACAAAACCGGAGCATCAGTTACCATGTTGTCGTTTAATACCCGCAAACATTTTGTTGCTCCTGAAAAATTACCATCGGAAATAAGAGAAAAATTCAGCGTACAGGGCGTGTTTCTGGATGCAACAGTAAAAACTATCCCTGCCATTCTTAATTTCTTTAACAATAAATCCTATAACATTTCCCGGTTCGATACTCCTGCATTTCACCATGCTTTGGAGGTTCTGCTTCAACAGGAAAAATTTGATGTGGTTCAGATGGAAAGTCTGTTCATGACCCCATATTTGAAAACGATCAGAAAACATTCAAAAGCAAAGGTTGTGCTGAGAGCACACAATGTGGAATACATGATTTGGCAACGTCTTGCATCAGCAGCAGGAAATCCTTTTAAAAAATGGTATCTGAATTTCCTTGCCGGCAGACTTAAAACCTATGAAAACGCTATCCTGAATGAGCTCGATGCTATCATTGTATTAACTGAAGATGATCGTAAACTATTTGAAGCTTCTGGTGCTCGGGTTCCGATGCTGGTTTCTCCAATAGGCCTCGACACTGAGCAATATGAAGTGGCCAACCATACATCCCGGGAACTTCAGTTTTTTCATTTGGGATCAATGGATTGGTTGCCTAATATTGAAGCTGTAAACTGGTTTCTGGAGCATTGCTTTCCGGTTATCAAAAAGGAATTCCCAAAAGCAATATTCCATTTCGCCGGAAAAAGTATGCCAGATGCAATCTTTAAGCAGGCCTCTGATCAATTGAAAGTTTATGGAAGAATAGATGATGCCCGAACTTTTATGTCAGATAAATCGGTCATGCTGGTTCCTCTTTTATCGGGGGGTGGTATGCGTGTGAAAATCATTGAAGGATTGGCTATGGGGAAGACAATTATTTCCACTTCAATTGGAGCTGAAGGAATTAAATATACTGAAAATGTAAATATGCTTATCGGTAATACACCGGAAGAGTTTATTGCCCGTATCAGAGAGTGCATAGCTAATCCAGCAAGAGCCCATGACATTGGCAAAGCGGCAAGAGATCTGGCTGTAACTAAATATGAAAATTCAGTGCTTGGTAAAGAGGTGATTTCATTTTTTAATCATACCATTTTAAAGGAAAATTGAATTGCATTCTCTATGAAAATTGTAATGATAGTTTCCCGTTTTCCTTACCCTTTAGAAAAAGGGGATAAGCTTCGTGCTTTTCAACATCTTTCCTACTTAAAGCAGGCTGGTCACGAAGTGCATTTGATTGCGCTTACTGATGAAGCAATCAGTGAACAATCGAAAGCAAAAATAGAATCGTTTTGTGCTACAGTTCACATTATAAAATTATCATTCCTAAACCGGTTGATGAACCTGACATTTTCTTTTTTCAGAGGATTGCCTTTGCAGGTTGGTTATTTTTACAGTAAAAGAATCCACAAATTAGTTGATCAAACAATTCGGGAAATTAAGCCCGAATTAATTTATTGCCAGTTAATCCGCACCGCTTTATACAAGAAGAATTTCGAAAACATTCCCGGTATTATCGATTATATGGATGCATTTTCGATAGGAACCGCTCAGCGTTTGAAAAATGCACCCTTACTTTTAAAACCTATTTTTCAAAGAGAACTCAACAAAGTGAAATCGTTTGAAATGGGTTCGTACAAATGGTTCAAGAGTCACCTCATAATTTCTGATCAGGATCGAAAAAATATGTCAGTTCCTGAAGCAGCTGCTTTAAGGGTAATACCTAATGGAGTTGATACTGATTTCTTTCAGCCTAAAAATATTGCAAAGACAACTGATATCACCTTTGTTGGAAATATGAATTATCCTCCAAATGTAGATGCTTCAATTTTTTTGGTCAGGGAAATAATGCCTATCGTATGGAAAAGCAAACCGGATGCAACCGTGCAATTGGCAGGTGCTAATCCGCATGCATCAGTTATGGCACTTGCTTCTGATAAAGTAAAAGTTACTGGGTGGGTAAATGATATCAGAGACTGCTATCACATTTCACGGATATTTGTTGCTCCCATGCGAACAGGGACAGGATTGCAAAATAAATTGCTTGAAGCTATGGCCGTGCAATTACCTTGTATCACGACAACCATAAGTTTTACTCCGCTACATGCCGAAGCAACAAAGGATATTTTGGTTGGAAATACGAAAGAAGAAATCGCCGGTCACATTCTTTATCTTCTTCAAAATCCGGATAAAGCAGAATTAATTGCAAAGTCGGGTTTCGATTTTGTCACGGGAACATATTCAATCAGGCATTCACATCAGATTTTAGAGACAGTGTTTACCAAAACAGTCTAAAATAAGAATGCCGCAACCTTACGGGATTGCGGCTTATTCTTGCTTTTTTCTCAGATGGACTGCGAGCCTTACGGGGCTGGCTTTCACCTGACAATCAACCTATACTAACCAAAACCAAATCATATCTTCTAACGCTGTTCCGGATGGAAGGTTTCAGATGCCGGGCAGCCTTACGGGGCTGCCCTTAACCTGACAATCAACCTAACTAACCAAAAACCATATCTATCACCTTTTGGTAGGCCTTATGGGGCCTGCTTGGCTATCTTTTTAAAATGTCATCGTTTGACACTACTATTTTAACATCATTTGACAGGGTAAGATTGTTTGTTTTGCCAGTCTTATTGCATTTGTAAGAAAAGGTCCATTTGGCACGAATTAAATGTTGTATGCTGCTGAATGATGCAATTAAGTATTGGATTCTCAGCTCATTCTTTGAACAATCACTAACAGAATTCTGTTAAAGGATTTGTAAGTAATCTAAATAAAGTGAGGTTTTCGAAGCAAAAATGTCGGGTTTGTATCTCCGAATAAAGGGATCCGGGTTGGAATCAGGGAATTCTGCCTAAATTTGCAGACTTAACCACTTGAAATCATTCCAAAATGAGCGCTTTTGAAGCCACCAAATTGAATACAATAGAGGAAGCACTGGAAGATATCCGCCAGGGTAAAGTCATCATTGTTGTTGATGATGCCGACCGGGAAAACGAAGGCGACTTTATAACTGCTGCCAGAAATGCGACACCCGAAGTGGTGAATTTTATGGCAACCCATGGCCGCGGACTAATTTGTGCCTCTTTGACTGTTGAACGTTGTGAGGAATTACGATTGGATATGATGGTAGCCAATAACACTTCTTCCAATGAAACGCCTTTTACAATTTCAGTTGATTTACTCGGACATGGCTGTACCACAGGGATTTCCGCCAGCGATCGCTCTAAAACAATTCTTTCTCTGATTGACCCAAACACCAGACCGGAAGACTTAGGTCGTCCGGGACATATTTTCCCTTTAAAAGCAAAAAATGGTGGTGTCCTGAGAAGAGCAGGGCATACAGAAGCAACTATTGATCTTGCTAAACTTGCCGGTTTTGAGCCGGCCGGAGTATTGGTTGAAATAATGAATGAAGATGGAACTATGGCCCGTTTGCCGGATCTGTTTTCAATTGCTAAGAAATTTAACCTGAAGATTATTTCAATTGAAGACCTGATTTCATATCGTCTCAAAACTGAAAGTCTGATCGAGCGACAAGTAGACATAAAGCTTCCTACTGAATATGGCGATTTTAATCTTGCCGCCTTCAAACAACTGACCAACGATCAAAACCACCTTGTTATATATAAAGGCACCTGGGAAAAGGATGAACCGGTGTTGGTTCGTGTTCACAGCTCGTGTGTTACAGGTGACATTTTTGGTTCTTGCCGCTGTGATTGCGGTCCGCAGCTACATAAAGCCATGGAAATGGTTGAAGCTGCTGGCAAAGGATTAATTGTATATATGAATCAGGAAGGCCGTGGAATCGGTCTGCTGAATAAGCTGAAGGCTTATAAACTTCAGGAAATGGGCCGCGATACCGTGGAAGCCAACCTGGAATTAGGATTTCAAATGGATGAACGTGATTATGGAGTAGGAGCACAGATCCTCCGAAATATGGGTGTGACTAAAATGAGATTGCTTACCAATAATCCAACTAAGCGTGCAGGATTGATCGGATATGGTCTTGAAATAGTTGAAAATTTGCCATTGGAAATTGATTCCAATGAACACAACAAAAATTATCTTGAAACGAAAAGAGATAAAATGGGACATACTATTAAGCAGAACGAAAAGTAATGCTCCGAATACAATTAAAAAAAGCTGTTTCAACCGAAACAGATTTTTTTGTTTATTGATTACTTAGGAAATCAGCTTTTCCATTTAATGGTGCATCCAATTGCCTTTGTGAAATTAGTGGTCACTTTTTTACCTGCAAGAATCTCATCAAGTGCTTGTTCTACATATCGCGTTTGTACATTTTCGGGTTCATAGGTATTGTCATCAATTGCACCGATATAAGCTACATTATAGGCATTGTCTTCTCTTGTGAGAACAAATACATGAGGTGTTCTGACAGCACCGTAAACAGAAGCTACTTTCTGATCAACATCATAGATGTATGGAAAAGGAAATTTCTTTTCGGCTGCCCTAACCACCATTGCATCAAAGCTATCGTCGGGTGATTTAACAGGGTCATTAGGATTAATGGCTACTACCGGATATCCTTGCGCAGCATATTTATTATGAAGAGCTATAATGCGGTCTTCGTAAGCAACACTAAACGGACAATGGTTGCAGGTAAAAATCACAATAGCTCCCTTGGTATTTTTTAGTCCGGCAAGCGAAACCATTTTGCCATCAACATTTTTCAGATTAAAGTCGGAAGCTTTATCGCCAACCTTGAATCCTGTTTCAGATGGAGCAGCAGCAATAAACAGGAATAATATTGCAGGAAGGATAAGAAGTTTTTTCATGATATCATTTTATTAAGGGTTTCACAATTTCATTCAATTCTGTAAAGATAAACTCTTTTTCGAAGAAAAGGGGAGTTGCAGTATTGCCACCAACTATCAAGGTAGCAGGAATAGCGCCACTCCATTCAGGATTCACCTTATCGATCCAGCTATTGTAATTGGGTTCATCCAATACAACCACTTGCGACTGAATATTTTTATCTTTTACAAAGGGTTTTATTCTGCTTTCCAATTGCTTTTTGAAATCTAGGCTAATCAAAATAACTTTCAGTTTGGCAGATTTATTTTCTGCAGCCAAACGATCGAAATATGGCAGTTCTTTCACGCAGGGGGCACACCAGGTTGCCCAAAAATTAATCACATAAAGTGTATCACTTTTTTGGTTCATTAAATTTTCAATGTAATCCCATTTAACAATCTCAACTGATTGAGCATTTGTTTGAAAATCGAAACATGCAATGAATGCTAAAAGACAAATTGTAATTTTAATTTTCATATTTAAAATACCTATGATTTTATTGTTTTTTACCAAGGACAAAATGGTGACTGGAAATGATAAACTTTTTAGACAGATAAAAACGATGTGCATCGAATCGCATCACACCGGAATCGAGGTGAATTTGATCGATTTTATTCTGATTTGCATAAGCAATTATCCAGTCCATAATCATTCCTGCATATCCATTTTTGCGGTAGTCCGGAAGCGTATTTAAATCATCGATATAAATATAATTCCCACGATGCAATTTGTATCCAGACCAAAAGCCTGCCACAGAGACTGCTTTGCCATCCCTTTCAATAAAAACTACTTTAAAACCGTCATTAATCATGGATTTTAAAATTGCCGGATATGCTGCAGCTTCAATATGTGGTCTGAGATCCAGAAATGCTTCCCTGCATTTAAAGATGTCTTCGTCAGATGTAATTTCTTTTACCATATCAGTGAGTTCTTTTTATTAGTAACCGGCATGCAACAATTAATATTGCGCAGGGAATCCAAATGTACTTAATTTCACATTTAATTACAGCCATTCCCCAACTGCTGAAGAAATTTTCAAATCCTATAGGACTAACCAATACCGGCCTGTAGGGAAGAAAAAATCTTTGATCGCTGAAAGGAATAAAAAAGCCTACTCCTAATCCCCCTGTAGTCATGGCATCCAATATCCCATGAGAAACGGTTGAGATAAATAAAAACAGGTTTACAGTTGCAAAAGCTTTAATATCATAACGCTGTTTTCGTTGAAATAACATCGTTATGATAAATGAAATTGCAAGGGCAAACAGAAAAGAGTGGGTGATTCCTCTGTGACCTAATGGGCTTTCATAGGGAATTCCTAATCCGAATGTAATTACATCCGCATCAGGAAGCATAGATAAAATCATTCCGGCAATCAGCACCTGTGTGGTTATGATTTTTGAAGGAATCACTTTCCCGGCTGTTAATGCCACAACTGCATGTGAAATAATGGTTGCCATATAATTTCAAAATTAACAATATTGCCCGATCTGTGTTACCAACATTATCATGGAAGTATTATTGTTCACTATTGCCATTTTACTGGCGCTTACCGGTCTGGCCGGATGTATAATCCCGGGTTTACCCGGACCACCCTTGAATTTCATTGCTATTTTGCTGGTTCAGTGGGCTTACCAGCCGTTTACCGCATCTTTTCTGTGGATCTGGGCTGCCGTTACACTGGTTGTAGTTATCCTCGATTACTTCCTGCCAATTTGGGTTTCCAAAAAATTTGGTGCCACCCGTGAAGGAATTATTGGCAGCATTGTAGGTTTGATTGCAGGAATGATTTTCCCACCAATTGGAATGATTGCAGGACTAATTGTTGGTGCTATCCTGGGAGATATGGTTGCCGGAAAATCATTTCAGGATGCCGCAAAATCTGGGCTGGGAAATGCAGTAGGCACCCTTTTCTCCATCGGATTTAAACTGATAGTTTCGGGTATGCTTACCTGGTATGCCTGCTCCAGAATTGTGATGTATTACCTGTAACCAATACTTCTCAGCCAGTTTTCGATAATTTTCAATCCCTGCGTTGTCATCACCGATTCCGGATGGAACTGAACTCCATGTACCGGAAGGGTTTGATGTGAAAGTGCCATAACCGTATTTTCAAAGTCAGTTGCTGTTATCCTTAAAAATGGCGGAAAATCTTCCCGATCAATTACCCAACTGTGATAATGTCCCGACTCAAACGTACTTGCTAAACCTTTAAAAAGTGGGCAAGCAGTATCTGTGATCCTGATTTCTTTTTGAACCCCATGCCAAACCTCCGGTAATTGTTTCAATTTCCCACCGAAATGCATTCCAAGGGCCTGGTGTCCCAGACAAATTCCCAGTATCGGTTTAGTGTTAACTGCTGCTGCAATCAATTCATTCATAATTCCGGCTTCCTCAGGCAGTCCCGGGCCGGGCGATAACATGATAGCATCAAATCGCAACGCTTCTTCCACGGTGATTTCATCATTACGTTTCACAACAACAGGAACATCAGTCAGCTGAGTGATATAATGATATAAATTCCAGGTAAAGGAATCGTAATTGTCCAGTAAAAGAATCATGTAAGTAGGGTCATGTTACCTGAAGTGCAAAGGTAAGTGCTTTCCAACTTGCATTCAAACATAACCAAAATATGAAGCAACAACAGTTACCTGGCTGGTTGAATAATCACCCGCTTGGTAATATTGCTTTTTTCAGTGGTTGCACGAACGAAATAAATGCCTCCCGAAAGGTGATTAAGATCGGCATTGATTACTGGATTATGTTCGTTTTCGAAATGCTTTTGAAATACAATTTTTCCAACCGCATCCATAATGAAAACATCTCCGGTTTCAGCAACAGGGTAGGCCAGATCAATATTGATATCTCCTGATGATGGATTCGGGAAAACCTGCATCATTGATTCCTGCATAATTTCAGGCTCATTCAGCAAATATCCAACGGTGAAATTCTGTGTGAAGCGGGTTCCGAAATCAGCTTCGAAAAACTGAAGTACTCCCGGACCGAATGCATTCACGAATCGCACATATCCTGCTCCGTCACTATTGGCAAAGAAATTTAACCCGTCTTTACCACTATCATTCACATTGAATGAATAGCAACCCGGAGACAATACCACGGTATCACGATAAATGGTATTTGCAGCCATAATACCATTGGTATGGACGATGTTACCCAAATCATCTTTAATGTTGTAGGTAGTTTCGGTATAAGCGTTATTGGTCTTGAATAATATCACAAATGAATACGGATGTTGAACCGGGAATTTGACAGTGGTGTACATGGTATCATTGTATGCATATTGATCAGTTGTTCCATTTGGATTGCTGATGTATGCATAAAATTGCTCCGACTGATTGCTCACTGAATTCCAGTCGAGAGCCCCAAGTTGAACCTGTACCGTCTTATTGAAATCGAGGGAACCGGTCCAGTTGAATACTGATGGTGTTGCACCTTTTATTCCATAGGTAATTGTAGCACTTGTGAGCGTGGTAGAACCGGTGTTTTTAATGGCAATAAGAGGATTGTTGCAAATAGGATTGAAACGATTGTAATAGAAGTCGTTGTTCGGTGAAAGAATTTCTTCCATAGATGCATCGACACTGAAATTAGGAGCCGAATAGGTTATCAACTGTGCTGCCATAATGTAATTCGGATTTTGTCCCGAAACAAGATTGGTGTAAGCATCAATGTCCATATCAACTGTTACAGGGTTACCGGGAGTGTATAGCCCGGTAATTTCATGTTCTTTAATGGAACCTTTTTCTCCCGGACACCAGTTAGCACGATCATATAACCAGGTACCTGCCTGATGCATGAGGTGATTAAGTCCGCAGTCGTTGCGCCAGATTGCTTGCTGGAATTGTTGTATTCCATCTAACTTAATACGATAGTTCTTCTGGCAAAATTCAGCACAGTTTTGTGTCCCTGCACCATGCCCTGTAGGAATTATTCTTAGCATGGCCATTGACTCATTTGCCGAAGTATTGAAGGTTTTAGGTACTAAATAATTTTCAATAGGATTCGATGTATTTCCATAAGGAAAACCACCAGGCCCGGAATTGTAAACAGTATGAATGTTTATTGGTGTTCTCGGAGGTGTTCCTTCAATGAAGTGGAAGTCGAGGGTAATGGCAAATCCATCAGACCAACCACCATAAAACGCGCGAATTTCAACACTATCACGAAGTATATCTGCGAAATCAGTGACATCAAAATGGATAGTGTTACTCCAGGAGGTATTGTAATATCCACCATACGGAGTAATTACTCTGGCCAATTCTATGCGTTCCACCACTTCAAAAACATCGTAATAAGGAGTGAAAACATTAATGAGAGCAGTATCATATCCAACCAAAACAGAGTCAATTATTGTGCCGGAAGAATTGAAAATATAATTGTAGAAACCTGCTTCATAAAGGAAAGTTGAATCGGTAAGAAGTGTTGGATCGGTTGGATCATTATATATCATCACCCAGGCAGATGCTGCCAATGTTGAATCAACACTCTGGGTGGTAGTATTGAAAAAATATTCATACACCGGATTAGAATTTCCGAAGATAGTGTCAGGAGAAGCACCATTGATCACATATAACGGAGCTGATTCTAATGTTGAATCGAGTGCACCGGTTTTGTGTAAAGCCTCTACCTGAACCGTATAATCCCAGTCGGAGCATCCGGTAGGAGGGCAACCTAAAGTGAAATCCAAATTAATTCTCCGATATGTGGTTCCCGGTGCAGGAAATACACCCCATTGATTGTATTGTCCCCACCAGTTCATATTAATTGCATTGTGAACCCTGATTGAAGTTGTATCACCTTCAGCAGCTTTGGATTTTTCAGTTATTCCCAGAAACAGCATCAAAGAAATTAATGCCAGAAATTTAATCTTGTTCATTTTTATCAGATTGAGAACGGGAAATTAGGGAATTCCTTCATCATCCAGGTCATTTTTCCGTACCGATCAATCAAATTCTACAAATTCGCCATTTCCATGGGATGCGTATCTTTGCAGCATGAAACCAAAAACTCCTTCCGCTTCAGCTTGTATAAACACAGAAATAATTCTTCCCAATGATACCAACACTCTTGGTAACTTAATGGGAGGCAGGCTTTTACATTGGATGGATATTTGTGCCGCCATTGCTGCCCACCGTCATTGTGGTCGGGTGGTTGTAACCGCCAGTGTGAATAATGTGGCTTTTAATCAGCCCATCCGTTTGGCGGAAATTGTTACGCTGCAGGCAAAAGTTTCCAGGGCTTTTAATTCCTCCATGGAAGTTTTTATAGATGTTTGGGTTGAAAATAATGCCACCGGCGAACGTAGAAAATGCAATGAAGCAATTTATACGTTCGTTGCTGTAGATCAAATGGGAAACCCCATCAATGTTCCGGAATTGGTGCCTGAATCTGATGAAGAAAAAGCACGCTATGACGGAGCACTTCGCCGCCGCCAGTTGAGTCTGATTTTAGCCGGTAAGATGAAGCCTGATGATGCAACAGAATTGAAAGCTCTGTTTACGAGATAAGCTTTACTTAGTCTTCGTCACCATGCCCATGTCCGTGTGTTCCCATGTGGGGCACTGACGTTTGGGAATTGACATTCTCAAAGTAGAACTTGCCTCTTGGATTATTGTAATTACCAATTTCATTCATGGTTTCGGTATCGTATAATCTTCCATTCACCATGGTATAACGTACCTTTTCAGAGTTTTGAATATCATCTAGTGGATTAGCATCCAATACTATCAAATCAGCCAATTTTCCGCTTTCAAGCGATCCCAGATCCTTTTCCATACCAATGTAATATGCGCCATTTACAGTAGCACATTCCAATGCCTGCATATTAGTCATTCCTCCTTGCTGCAACATCCATAATTCCCAATGAGCACCAATACCCTGAATCTGTCCATGCGCACCCAAATTCACTTTCACGCCACGATCAGCCAAAGCTTTGCAGGAACGGGAAACAAGTAAATGGCCATTGTTGTACTCAGCATCCGGAATCATGGTACGATGACGGGAGCGGGGATCAATTACAAAACGAGGTGTGTATTTCAACAACTTTTGATTCTCCCATACATTGTACTTCTGATAAAAGTAATATTCACCTGTGACGCCACCATAACCAACAATGAGGGTAGGAGTATAGCCTGTTTTCGATTGTGACCAGAGGTTTAGCACATCTTCATATAAGGTTCCGATTGGTAAATTGTGTTCTATTCCGGTGTGACCATCAAGAATCATCGATAAATTATGAAAGAAGAAGGAACCTCCTTCAGGAACAACATTTATTTTCTGACTCCTTGCTGCATCAATTACCATTTGTCGCTGATCACGACGAGGCTGATTGTAACTTTTCACTGAGAATGCTCCAAATGCACTGGTACGTTTAATTGCTGACCAGGCATCTTCAGGTTTATTGATTACAGTTTTAAAATCGCCTTCTGCACCATACAAAATCCATCCGGTTGAAAAAATTCGGGGACCTTTCATTGCACCCGATTTAACCATTTCCGATTGAGAGAATACCATTTCTGAATTCGAAGACGGATCGTGAGTTGTGGTTACTCCGTAAGCCAGATTGGCATAATAACTCCATTGTTTTTGCGGACTCAATCCATGGCGGAAAGTTCCTAAATGTGCATGCACATCAATCAATCCGGGCATGATGGTCTTTCCGGTAACATCAATAATTTTGGTGTCTGAAGATATCTTCATTTCAGCAGCTTTTCCAACAGCCGTGATACGGTTTCCATCAATTAAAACCATACCATCTTCAATTACTGTTCTGGATGCATCCATGGTGATTATTCGGGCTCCCCTTAATGCAATTAATCCTTTGGGTTTGTCTGATGCCAACATCAAACCTATTTTCAATCCTGTAGAATCGGCTGGTAAAACGGTATCTCTTGCACCTTCCACAAAGGTGAAGCCATCGGTAATTTTCCGGGTGAAATATTCATCTCCTGCAGTCCAGTGGAGTGCTTTGGAATCAGCGGACCAATGCAGACTCAAACCACCATCTTTAGCTGCCTGCGAAACAGGAAATGCCTTTGCTCCGGAAGCAAGATCCATTGGTTTTCCACTTGGCGGGAAGGAGGCAATGTAAACTTTGAACAACTCTGTAAATGCTACCCATTTTGCATCAGGACTGGGAACAATAGAAGTTGCATATTTAGAGGTAAAATGAGTTCGTAAGTCACTTTCATCGAGCTTTACACTCTTCAGTGATTTGCTGTCACCTTCATCTTCAAAAAAGTAAAATGCATCATTCGAAGCAGTGAACATTGGCGCACTTCCCGATTTACGGATGAAACGGGGTGTGCCACCCGTAGAGGACATCACATAAATTCCAGGCTTAACTGAATGAAGGAACCCCTGATGATCGTTTCCTTCTTCTTTAACATAAATAATTTGTTTGCCATCAGGAGACCACGAAGGAGTTCTGAAAATTCCTTTATCAGTTGATAATTTCACCGGTTTAGAACCCGCTTTCCCTACAGAAACAGTTTGTATTGCACCCATAGTTTCATCGTTCCAGGAAACATAAACTACCGATTTGCCATCTTTACTAAAAGAAGGCTCAAATTCAAAATCGGTGCTTGTTGTCAAACGGTAAGGCTTGCCATCGGGAAGGTTTTTCGCATAAAGATATCCTGCCGCATTAAAGACCAAAGTCTTTCCATCGGGGGAAGTAACTGCATGGCGAATTGCTTTGGCAGGAAATGAATCCGGTGCAGCATCACGGGTAAACCTGATGGCTTCCGTAATGCGATGGCTATTCGAAACAGTGAATGGAATATCGGTCGATTTGCCGGTTGCTATATCGATGCGATTCAATTTACCATTCGCCCAAATTATAATTTCTTTATCATCAGGCATCCAGTTAAAATTCGTGTAAACACCAAAAATAGCCCAGGCTTCCTGTTGATCTTTACTAAGCTTATCGTAAACCGGCCATTCTGCTCCGGTTGCCAGATCACGAATATAAAGAACGGTTTGTTCGCGAACCCTGCGTCCAAAGGCAAGCAGTTTACCGTTGCGAGATATCTGTGGTCTGAAAGCACCACCATTACCTCCTGTCACAGTTTCAACTTCTCCTTTTTCGGTATCGTAACTTTTGATCACATAAATCTGGGAATTGGGATCTTTATTGTATTGGAAATAGCCTCCCGGATACATGTCCTCACTGTAATAAATGAGTTTCCCATCAGGAGAAATGGTAGGCTCACCGAGATCCTGCTGATCATTTTTTCGCTTGGTGAGTTGAATACCATCACCACCTGAAATATGATACATCCATAACTCTCCGGCACCTAATGATCGTCCCGATGAAAAATGTTTGCGGGCTATGAGATAATTTCCGGAAGGGTGCCAAATTCCATTATTTAATAACCTGAAATCCTCTTTGGTGATTTGTTTCGCATTGTTACCATCGCGATCCATAACCCAAATATTATCACCACCACCGGCATCAGATGTAAAACAAATCTGTTTGCCATCGGGACTGTATCGGGGCTGGACTTCAAACGCATATCCTGTTCTTATAGCTTTGGCCTTGCCACCGGTAACAGGCATGGTATAAATATCTCCAAGCATATCAAATACAAGCTCTTTACCATCCGGACTCACATCCAGATTCATCCAGGTTCCTTCAGAAACATCAAAGTTTACCGATTTGAATTTTCCGGGAGGATAATTTACATCCCATTTGGGCGCATCATTTTTTTGTGCAACTGTTAAACCGGAGAAGGTGACTGCTGCTGCAATCAACAAGAGTGTCTTTTTCATACTTGTAATTTGAAGGGCTCAAAGTAAAAAAAAGTTTGTCATCGCCGACATAAAAGGTAACACCCTTTTGATGTGGCTTAGATCAAATAAACAGGTGAAAATCGGCCTGTTTCTGAGAAAAATACAGTTTTAGATAATAGAATACGCTTAAGCTTTGCTTCTTTTAGCTTTGATATATTCAAATAGAATAGGGAGGAGTGACAAGAAAATGATGGTGATAATTACCATGCTGAAATTGTCTTTGATGAATGGTATATTTCCAAACATAAATCCTGCGCCCAGAAAGAGAATTACCCACAATAAAGCACCAACCACATTGAAGGTAATAAAACGCTGATACTTCATGGTTCCAATGCCGGCTACGAATGGGGCAAATGTTCTCATAATTGGTATAAAACGAGCGTAAATGATCGTTTTCCCACCATGCTTTTCGTAAAAAGCCTGGGTTTTTTCGAGATGCTCTTTTTTGATAAACCGCATATTCATATTGAATATTTTGGTTCCAAAGGCCTGACCGATGTGGTAATTGACAGTATCACCAAGAATGGCGGCAATGATCAGTAAAATTCCCATTACCAGAATATTAAGTTCGGAACCCGGTAAAGCAATCACGGCTCCGGTTGCAAACAGGAGAGAGTCGCCGGGCAAAAACGGGGTAACCACAAGACCTGTTTCGCAAAAAACTATAAGGAAAACGATGGCATAAATCCACAGTCCGTAATTATTGGTGAGTTCCACCAAATGCACATCAATGTGCAGAATAAAATCAATGATACTTTTTATAAATTCCATAAAGTCAGTTATATCAGGCTGCTGTAGCGGTTGCTGATGGTAAAACATCAAAACGCCCTAAAAGTTTTAGCATTCTGGTATGAGATTTTATGGCATCCCACATGGTAGTATTTTCATGATAACTGATTCCGAATTCTTTAGCTGTTTGCTTTACAATTGGTGCCAGTTGGGGATAATGAATGTGACAAATATGAGGAAACAAATGGTGTTCCACCTGAAAGTTTAATCCTCCAAAAAACCAAAAAGCTAAAGGACTTTTCATAGCGAAATTGGCCGTTGTATTCAATTGATGGATGGTCCAGTTATTCATGATATCGCCTTTTTCATCAGGAGCAGGGAAAGTAGCTCCTTCAACCACGTGTGCCAGCTGAAACACTACAGCAAGAGTTATTCCCTGAATGAAATGCATGGCTACAAATCCAATTGTAGTCATCCACCAGGGTAAATCAATTAAGGCAATTGGTAAAACCAGGAACATGGCAAAGTAAACAGCCTTTGATAAAAACAAAATGATATACTCTTTAACTGGATGTGTTTTGTTCTCGTAGTTTCCTAATTTCTTACGGAAAAATGAAACGAAATCTTTTTTAAATACCCATGAAATGGAGGTCAGACAATAAAAGAAGTATGCATACCAATGTTGGAAACGGTGGATCTTTTTAAGTTTGTTTTCAGTCGATAAACGAATAAAAGAAACAGGCTCCAGATCTTCATCATGCCCCGGAATATTTGTATAAGTGTGGTGAATCACATTGTGCATGAGTTTCCACATGTACTTGTTGGTTCCGGCAAGATTGAAGGTATATCCGAGTAATTTATTTACATATTTATTCTGTGACAGCGACCCATGAACAGCATCATGTGAAATGTTGAAACCAACAAATGCCGTGAATAAACCTAATAATAACCAACTCCCCAATGAAGCTAAGAAATTATCCCCTGAAAGGTATATCAGCAGGTAAGATCCGAAGAATCCGGCCAGAAAAAAAATGACCTTCACAGTCATCAGCGAATTGCCCTTATCTGTTATATGGTTTGATGCGAAATAATCTTGTATGCGATGGTTTAATGTTGTTGTAAAGTTAGCGTCCTGGACGTTCCTGAATTTGATTTTTTGGCTCATTAATATGTTTGGGTCATGTATAAATCGTCGCAAAGTTAGTCATTACTACTATCCCTTTTGCGACGGGGTACTTGTTTTTTCAACTTTTTATTGTGCAAAAGACTCATTTACAACTAATTCAAAAAATGACCGCCGTCATATTAGAATCAAAAGAAATACCTTAATTTTGATTTTTAGTAATGTGAGAACAATACCTAAACATTTGAATGTCAGTATTTGTTAATAGTAATTGCGTAATAAACCTGAATGTCTAACTTCATGAAAACCTATTCCTCTTTTATTCCGGTTCTGATTCTAAGCTTATCTATTGGTTTTCAGTCGTGTAAAGATGATAATGACGATGATACACCAACTCTGCCAGCACAAATAAAATTTCAGGTTCCGGCAGGATGGCCACAACCGGTTTATGATTTTACAAACAATGAAGTGACAAATGAGCGTTTTCAGTTAGGAAGGAAATTATTTTATGATCCGCTGCTATCTCGTGATAACACCATTTCCTGTGGTTCTTGCCATATTCAGTCAGGTGCATTTTCTCATATCGATCATAAAGTAAGCCATGGTATCGATGATCTCGATGGTACCAGGAATTCTCCTGCTTTATTTAATCTCGCCTGGAATACCAGTTTCTTTTGGGATGGTGGCGTTAATCATATCGAAGTGCAACCTATTGGCCCAATTGAAAATCCCGTAGAAATGGATGAAACACTCGGTAATGTGGTTGCGAAACTAAATGCCAGTAGTACTTATAAAAATTTGTTCCTGAATGCTTATGGAAGTGATTCTATTACATCTCAAATGATGCTTCGTGCCATGGCTCAATTTATGGGTGTGATGGTTTCTTCCAACTCAAAATACGATAAATTCATTCGGGGGGAATCAGGTGGCACTTTCGATGCCCAGGAATTAAATGGCCTCGATTTATTCCGTCAAAAATGCGCTTCCTGTCATTCTGAACCACTGTTCACCGATCACTCTTTCCGTAACAACGGACTCGATTCGGTTTTTACCAATGATCCCGGAAGAGCTCACATAACACTTGATCCAAATGATGAAGGAAAGTTTAAAGTACCTTCATTACGAAATGTGGAATTGAGTTACCCTTACATGCACGATGGTCGCCTTAAAACACTCGAAAAAGTTCTAGATCATTATGCTTCCGGAGTAAAAAATTCTCCTACTTTAGACCCTTTAGTGAGTGGAAATATTCCACTTACAGTTCAGGAAAAAGCCGATATCATTAAGTTTTTAAAAACACTTAACGATTATACTTTTACCTCTAACCCAAATTATTCTGAGGTCAATTAATTTGGTGCACCTGTCACCTGACAACAATAATTGATTTTCGTTGAAGCTGATTTTGCTTATCGCGAAACTGAACAATGTAATTACCATTAGTGAGTTCACGTGGTAAATAGATTGGTTGATTAAAAGTGCCCGAAATTTCGCTGATCAACTTTGATGAAGAATCAAAAATAAGCAATTGCAAGCCCGATTCATCTGCTGAATTAGTTCCGATTATCAGATAATCCGTTACAGGATTTGGATAGATGTTCACACGTAGGTCAGAAGCAACATCCAATATTTTTGAAGTTATTTCATATGCTTCCAAACAGGTGTTGGTGATGGTCAGTTTTATTGTGCCATCTTCATCGCCCGGAATAACCAATAGATGACCAGTTCCTTGTCCGCTTAATATGTCCCAACCTGCAGGCAATTTCCAGTTTAACTTAAATGCACCTGATGCACCAATAGCTGAAATGGTTATTGGAACATTTGGCTTAATTATTTCCGGAACTTGAATTTCAACTGCTGTAAAATCGCGGTTGCATGGTTCTGTAACAGTTACCAAAATGGAATCGGAAGTCATACAACCGTGTCCGTTAACATCTGTCATTATTAGACTCCAGGGACCTCCAATGCCTGCAATAGAAGCATCAAATAGATTGCTGCCTACCACACCCGCACCCGAAAAGGTTGCCATTCCGGTTGCTTCTAATACTACCGGTGATGCGTTTTGAGGAATGGTGAAATCAGAGGTGATAAATGATGTTGAAGGAGCTAAGAAACGGGTAATTTTAGCTGTGGCCGATGCAGTACATCCATGAACAGATGTATAAGTATAATTGTAATCTGTTGCTGAACCGGAGTATGGAACCAGTATATTGAAATTACCACCGGCCGGTGATCCAACCGGGAATAAAGAAATTCCTTCACAACCTGAAATATCGGTTGCAGTAACAACCGGCAAAGCATGACGAATTATATTTACCGGCGCAGACGTGAAATTCAAACCGCAGCGATTTTCAGTTACCGTAAACAAACCCTGTTGATGTACAAATATTTCATTGGTATTGCCGGTAAAAATGGTATTTCCATTCAGTTTCCAAACGTAGTTGGAACCTGGTAACCCTGTCGCCTTTAACAGGATGGAATCTCCCTCACAAAACTCAGGTGTGCTTGCTGTGTTAATAGTTACAGGATCTGTACCGCTATTGCCAATGCCAACTGCCTTCCAGGCATTCAATACTGCTATATATTCCGGTGAACAACTACCGTACAAATCAATTGTTGCTTTCAGAGTGGCATCCCGAAAACTGTAGAAACCGGTGGAAGGTGTAGTATAACCAACCAGACTTTGATACACTATTTTAATTGCCTTCGCAGCCGATATTCCGGTAATCTGATAAGAAGTACCATGATCATTGATTCCTGTGCCGCCCTGAGCCAGCAGGTAATACCAATAATTTATAAATCCGCTGTTGATATGAACACCGCCGTTATCACCTGTTCCATAATACCAAAATGTTCCCTGATAGGTATCGGGTTGATTAAATAAATTAGGATTTGAAATTGAACGGAGCGTTGTTCCCGAAGCTTCACCGATGGTCCAGTTTCCTGAAACTCCATTCGCATGTGATTCCAAAGCAACACCAAAAATATCGGCAATACCCTCGTTAATAATTCCGGGTTCGCCACTGTAATTCAGGTTTGCAGATTTTTGAATTAATCCATGCGTAAATTCATGCCCTGAAATATCTAATGTGGTGAGTGGAGTAGCAGTGGCATTACCTGACCCATAAACGACTGCAGAACCATTCCAGAATGCATTTAACAATCCCTGACCATAATTTAGGTAACTGATCAGTTTCATCCCATTATTATCGATGCTGTTACGGTTAAATTGCTGGTGCAAGAAGTCATAATAATTAACTGCGCAATAATGAGCATCGGCAGCATAACCACAACTTGATGCATTCCATGAATTATCGTAATCGGAGTAGGAGGAGACCTGCGAATAACCATTTTGAGAATTCAGATTTAATGTTTCAATTCCTTTTCCTTTGGTGGTATTTTTCAAAGTGAAATGTACACCGTCACTCCAGGTAGGTATACTTTTATTGCCATGATAAACTGTTTGTGCTGTCCCGACTACATCTGCAAAACACGATTTTTCAAATACATTTTCTAGTTGGTTGGTGCTGTAATCAACAGTTGCTTCATGTTGGTGCAAATCGTTGTGGAAACTAAAAATAATCCGGTATTTAAGCTTGTATGCCGATTGGTCATCTGTTCTCGACCATAAAACAAAGAGACTATCAATTACAATTTCCTGCGAATGATTTCGAAAATCGGGATTTGTTCGAAGTAATAATTCTTTAAATCGGTTTTGTTGGCTGGTTGTGTTATAACTTTCAGGCAAACCTGCCGGTTTAATAAACAAACCTTTGGCAGGAAGACCTGAAATTTCCTGATTCCCGGAGGTTTTCGCATGGACTATGATTATTGCATTTTCGACAGGCACACCATCTATAAACTGCTGAAAACGATAATGTTGTGTATTGGTTAAATCTGTTTCAACATTAATAAACTCCCAGGTAGTTCCCGGTAGGATTTGCTTCCCTTGGTTGATTAACAATTGATTGATATTTAGACCAATAGCTGATGAGTTACCAGTTAGCATACGATTGTCGCCGGCATTGACACCAAAGCAACACACGGCCATTATCAACACCTGAAAAACAAGGAATTTTCTGATTATTACACGCATCATAGTATTAATCTAAATTCACAAGTGGTTGAATGTCGCCTGAATTTGACGAACTGCACCATTTTATAGGTCAATACCGCCTTTAGCACGATATAAAAGAGCGGGTTTGATTTCCGGAATTGATACTGTAATCCTATATTTGTAAAGTCACAGGTCACTACTTTTAAATGAAAGTTGATTATATAGCCCTTTCTATCCCTATTTTTTTCCTTCTAATAGGAATTGAATTGCTGTATGGCGTGATTAAAAAAGTTAAGCTTTACAGACTTAATGACTCTATCACCAATATCAGTCTCGGCATCGGACAACAGGTGACGGGAGTTTTCATGAAAACTGCACTCTTTTTCGGGTATCTCTATCTTTATGAGAACTACCGGATAATGACACTGGAAAGCACTGTCCTTGTCTGGATTTTATTATTTATTGGAGTCGATTTTTTCTACTATTGGTTTCACCGCTTAAGTCATGAAGTTAATGCCATGTGGGCAGCTCACATTGTGCATCATCAGAGTGAAGATTACAACTTGTCGGTTGCTTTGCGACAATCGTGGCTGCAAAGTGCCTTTTCATGGGTGTTTTATTTACCACTTGCAATTTTAGGATTTGAACCTGTGATGTTTCTTACCATAAGTGCATTCAATACATTGTATCAATTCTGGATTCACACCAGAGTAATTAAGAAAATGGGGCCACTCGAACTCATTCTGAATACGCCTTCTCACCATCGCGTTCACCATGGTTCAGATCCGAAATACATCGATAAAAATCATGCAGGAACCTTGATTATCTGGGATCGCATGTTTGGTACCTTTCAGCAGGAAGAAGAGGAGCCACATTATGGTATTACCACTCCGCTAAACAGCTGGAATCCGGTATGGGCAAATATGCATTATTGGAAAGACCTGGTTGATGAATCGAGACAGGTTAAAGGGATAAAAGATAAAATCCTCGTCTTCCTTAAACCTCCGGGTTGGTTTCCTGCTTATTTGGGTGGTTTCAAAGCACCAAAAGAAATTGACGAAACACAGTATGTCAAATATGATACTAAATCCTTCAAAGCTATTCATGGTTACATCCTTTTTCAGTTTACCATAGTGCTTGGAGTGGCAACGTTATTTTTATTCAATCAGCAAAACATGAATTGGTATCAGTCACTGGCAGTGGCATTGTTGCTTATTTTTTCATTGCTAATATTCGGTCAGTTGTTTGAAAACAGGAAACATGGGGTGCAGATGGAATTGCTTCGATTATTATCGATGATTCCGGTTGCCTTGTTATTTATGAAAGAATCATTTTTTACAACGCTCCTTCCTGTAACTTTGGTTCTTGTTGTAATTTCATTGATCACCATACAACTCATTCTGGAAAGTACTTTCCGCACTAAAAACAGAACAATCTGATGCAATCACTTTTATATCCGAGATTCACATTTATTTATGCAATTCTTAGCATTCTGGTTATTGTCGCAGATGTGATGGACCTTACATGGACATATTACCTGACCAAGCCCATGGTTTTATTATTGTTGTTTTTCTTTTACAGGATTCAAACCGGTGCTGTAGAAAATAAAACCTTCCGAAACCTGATGCTGACAGGCTTTATCTTCAGCGCTCTGGGAGATGCGTTACTGATGTTTGTGGAAATGGGGCAGCAGTACTTTATTGGTGGACTGGTAGCGTTTCTGATTGCGCACATCTGCTATACAGCAGGATTTATCAACGACATATTCAGAAGCCGCCCCTGGAACCAGCATTGGGTACAGTTAGCACTCTCGACACTAGTTGTTGTTTATGGTGCTGAATTTTACATTTTAAACCGCTTCAGTTTTGATTCGCTTGCCATTCCTGTTATGATTTATTGCGCCGGAATTACCGTTATGGGAGTAAGCGCTGTAATGCGAGACCGCACCAAAAACTGGAGTGCTTATGTGACGGTTTGCATTGGAGCACTGTTTTTTATCATTTCCGACTCCCTGCTGGCCACAAACATGTTTGTCACCAAAATTCCATTTGCCGGTGAGTTAATTTTAAGTACCTATTTTCTTGCACAATACCTGATAGGAATAGGGACACTGGCGAAACTGAAAAATCAGAATTTGCCATTGCTGGGGAAGGCAGTGACTAGTGAGACCTGAAGCGTGCTTTAGCACTGCTTCAGGAGTGAACAGTGATCAGTACTTAGTGATCAGGTACTTGTTGAGTGTTCAGTGAAAATCACCGTCCTGAACGGAGTTGAATAGGCGCTGCCCTGAAAGTGCTGCTTTGAGCGTAGTCGAATGGGCGCCGCCCTGAGCGTAGTCGAATGGGTGCCGTGAAGCATGCTTCAGCTCTGCTTCAAGGGTGGTGATTTGATGATTCTTAATTTAAGTGTTTCTGTTCAGCAATTGAAATCCTTCTTAAAAAATGATTGTAGCGGAATTAAAAGTGATAAACACAAAATCAAAAAAATTAGTAACGGCATTAGCTTTCTATTTAGAGTTCAGTGTTTATCACTTTTAATTTGGAAGAATTATGTTTTTACCTATAAATATGTTTGCTCAGGAAAATCTCTTTTCAACTTAAAAATAATTCATTTAAGATTGACTAACAAAAATTGAAAAGTGAAATATTATAAGGCTTGAAACTAAAAATCTTTAATCTTTAATCCTTAATCCTTAATCCCTAATCCTTAATTCACTTCTCTCCCTCTCCAGCCCGAAATATTCCACGGAGGAAGATGCCGATGCTGGAGAGGGCAGGGGTGAGGCGGAGTGAGAAGCAGAATGAGAATGAGAAAGGGGAAGAAACAGGAGCAGACTCAAAAACAGAAGGAGAAGGAGAAGAAATTTCCTATTGAGCGAGAATAAAAATTCCTTATTCCTTAATCCTTAATCCTTAATCCTTAATTGAATCTCTCCCT
>JAEUTI010000040.1 GCA_016788065.1 Bacteroidia bacterium
ATCTGTCCCTTTGAGAAAACTCCCTTACATGAGGTTTTTTCAAAGGGTAAATTACAAGAAATTAAAGAACGAAACTTCAATCAATTGAAAATCAATTACAATTAACGCAACGCTAGTGATCTATCATCTATAATTTATCATCCCAACGAAATTTTCTTCTGCACAGAGAAAAAAATCCTTAATCCTTAATCCTTAATTCTTAATCCTATTTATTAAGGGTATGATGAATTAAATCTTCAGCAACTGCTTCACTGGATCGGCGCCGCCGTACAGCATTTTAATTGGGTCTTCGAGGAGTTGTTTTACTTTGACTAAAAAGCCAACCGACTCGCGGCCATCGATGATGCGGTGATCGTAGGAAAGTGCCACATACATGATGGGGCGGATTTCAACTTTGCCATTCACCGCCATCGGACGCTCCACAATATTATGCATTCCTAATATTGCACTTTGTGGAGGATTAATAATTGGTGTAGAGAGCATACTTCCAAATACACCACCATTGGTAATTGTAAACGTCCCTCCTGTCATTTCATCGAGTGACAATTTTCCGTCACGGGCTTTTGTAGCAAGTGCCACAACAGCGCTTTCAATTTCTGCCAATGACAACGACTCTGCATTTCTGATTACAGGAACCATCAGACCCTTAGGCGCACTCACTGCAATTCCAATATCACAGTAATCGTGGAATATCATTTCTTCTCCTTCAATACTTCCATTCACAGCTGGGAAATCTTGCAATGCCACACAAACAGCTTTGGTAAAAAACGACATGAATCCAAGACCAACACCATGCTTTTCTTTAAATTTATCTTTATGAAGCTTCCGGATATCCATAATAGCACTCATATCAACTTCGTTAAAAGTTGTGAGCATTGCTGTTTCGTTTTTCACTGCAACCAATCGCTGTGAAACTTTCTTACGTAACATACTCATTTTTTCACGTCGCATATTCCTGGATAACGGATCAGCGGTTTTATCTGCAGTTAATTTAGGTGCCGATGCTGCATCCATTGCATCACCTTTGGTGATTCTGCCATCTTTGCCGGTGCCTTTTACATCGGATGATTTTATTCCGGACTCAGCAATGATTTTTG
Source organism: Bacteroidia bacterium (assembly GCA_016788065.1). Classification (GTDB taxonomy): domain Bacteria; phylum Bacteroidota; class Bacteroidia; order AKYH767-A; family OLB10; genus JADKJB01. Next base: position 1,098 of record JAEUTI010000040.1, read on the forward strand.
CTGCAGCAGGTGATGGAACTCCGGAAGCATACGATTTGGAATCTGTTTCTTCTTTCTTTTCTTTGGCAGGAGCTTTTTCAGGTGCAGGAGCCTTTTCAGGTGCAGATGCCTTTGCAGGTGCAGTTTCAGAAGCTGCAGGTTTTGCCTGAGGTGCCGTTGCTGCACCTTCCGTATCAATAGAAGCTACAACAGTTCCAACAGGAATGGTTTCTCCTTCGGGAGAAAGTATTTTTATGGTGCCACTTTGTTCTGCAGCAATAGTTAACGTTGCTTTATCGGAATCTATTTCTGCAATTTCTTCGTCCTTCTCCACATAATCGCCATCAGCTTTTAACCAACGTGCTATTTGAACTTCGGTGATGGATTCACCCGGTGATGGAACTTTAACTTCTACTATCATAACCTGTTATTTTAATACAATAAAAAAATTAAGCTTTTACGGTTGCAAAAACTCTTTCAAGAATTTCATGTTGTTCTTTTTCATGTTGCTCATGCGAACCTGTTGCAGGACTTGCACTTTCAGGACGGCTGACCAGTTGAATTCCTGTATTGCGAAGCATGCGCAACACAAAACTCCAGGCTCCCATATTTTCAGGCTCTTCCTGAACCCATATTAATTCCGCTTTCTTTGAATATTTACTCAGAATTTCCTGCAGTTGTTTTTCCGGGAATGGATAAAGTTGCTCCATTCTGATTATCGCTACATCATCAATTTTTTCTTTCTCCCGATACTCCAACATATCATAATAGATTTTACCGCTGCAAAGTGCAATGCGCGAAACTTTCTTTGCAGCAACCAGATCATCTCCGATTACTTCGCTGAAAGCGCCAGAACTTAGTTCAGATAAATCAGATACACACTTAGGATGACGCAATAGACTTTTTGGTGTCATTACCACCAAAGGTTTTCTGAAGTTACGATGCAACTGACGACGCAGCAGGTGAAAGAAATTCGCAGGAGTAGTACAGTTGGCTACCTGCATATTGTTTTCTGCACATAAAGCCAGAAATCTTTCGAGGCGTGCACTTGAATGCTCGGCACCCTGTCCTTCATAACCATGAGGAAGCAACATCACCAAACCATTCATTCTTTTCCATTTATCTTCAGCACTGCTTATGTACTGATCGATAATAACCTGTGCACAATTGGCAAAATCACCGAACTGTGCTTCCCAGATCACCAGTGTGCGCGGGGCAGTTAAACCATAGCCATATTCAAAGCCGAGTACGGCATATTCTGAAAGTAGCGAATTATAAATATAAAAAGGTGCTTGCTTGGGATCAATCGTATTTAGGGGACAATAATTTTCTTCTGAATCTTCCACACGAACCATGGCATGACGGTGCGAGAATGTTCCACGCTCGACATCCTGACCACTTACACGAACCGGAAATCCTTCTTTCAGCAAAGAACCATAAGCCAGTAATTCTGCCATTGCCCAATCGAGTTTCTTTCCATCGGTTATCATAGCCTTACGGTCGGCGAACAAACGTTTTGTTTTAGAGAAGAAATTTTTATCGTCAGGTAATGATGTAATGCGTTCACCAATCTGCAACAACAATTCTTTACCGGGACCGGTTTGAGGCGATGACTCATTCTCACCCGGCTTCATAAATTGCAATCCGGTCCAATTACCTTCCGACTGTCGTATAAATTTTATTTTCTCTTTTGTTTTGGCAACATCGAGATGTTCCTGCAACATTTTCTTAAAAGCTACTTCCATCTCACGAGCAAGGTTTGCTTCAATATCGCCCTGAGCTAATAACTTCTGATTATAAATTTCCCGTGAATTAGGATGTGCTGCAATAGCCTTGTATAACATTGGTTGTGTGAAGCGTGGTTCATCGCCTTCATTGTGTCCGTATTTACGATAGCAAAGCAAATCAATAAATACATCGCGATGAAATTTCTGGCGGTATTCCATCGCCATTCTGATGGTATAAACAACTGCTTCCACATCATCACCATTCACATGAAATACCGGCGACAAAGTTACTTTGGCTACATCAGTACAATAAGTGGATGAACGTGCATCCATATAATTGGTAGTAAATCCGATCTGATTATTAATCACAATATGAATAGTACCACCGGTAGCGTATCCTTTTAATTGCGACATCTGAATTACTTCATACACGACACCCTGTGCGGCCACAGCAGCATCGCCATGAATAAGAACCGGTGCAATGAGATCAAAATTTCCACCTTCGGTATTATCAATTTTAGCTCTTACAATTCCCTGCACTATTGGATCAACAGCTTCGAGGTGCGATGGATTTGGAGTTAAGCTAAGATGCACTTGTTTCCCTTTAGGTGTTTTTACATCTGCAGAAAAGCCCAGATGATATTTTACATCACCATCAAATGCATTGTCTTCAAATTCCTTTCCTTCAAACTCCGTAAAAATATCTTCGTAAGTTTTATTGAGTGTGTTGGCAAGGACATTTAATCTGCCGCGGTGAGCCATCCCAATCACAAACTCTTTAATTCCCAGTTCAGCACCTGATTCAATAACTGCATCGAGGGCAGGTATTAAAGTCTCGGCACCTTCTAATGAAAATCTTTTTTGTCCTGCAAATTTTACATGCAGGAAATTTTCGAATGCCAGTGCTTCATTTAATTTCTCCAGCATTCTTCTCTTCTCATCAATTGAAAAAGCGGGAGTATTTCTCGCCTGTTCCATTTTACGTTCGAGCCAGGCAATCACTTCTGGACTTCTGATATACTTATACTCGGCACCTACCGATTCGCAATAAGTCTGTTCGAGATGAGCAACGATGGCACTTAACTTTGCGGGACCAATTCCAATTTCATTTCCTGCAACAAAAACTTTATCGAGATCAGCAGCAGAGAGACCAAAATTTTCCAGGTCATTTGTAGGATAATATTTTCTTCTTTCGCGAACGGGATTTGTTTTGGTAAAGAGGTGACCTCTGGTGCGATAGCCGTTAATCAGACTAATCACACTAAATTCTTTCAATACATTTTCGGGAACAGCTCCTGAAGTGGTTTCGTAATTGCTGCGGGCAAAGTCAAAACCTTTAAAAAAATCACGCCATCCGCTATCAAGGGATGAAGGGTCAGTAAGATACTGATTATAAAGTGCTTCTATAGCTGAAGGGTCGGCATTGCCGAGATATGAATAGGGGTCCATTTTACAGAATAATAACCTTCTGCAAAAATACCAATTAAAACCGAGAAAGGTGGGGAAAAACGATTTGTTAAAATTGCAGAAGCATTAGTTATGGAAACGCTATTCCGGGATATTTGTTAACATCCACCAAAGGAATTTTTGCACTGTAGAAGGAATTAATCACTCTGAGGAACTGATTAGCCATTAAAGCAGCACCTCTTCCGCTTGGATAAAATCCATCTACACTAAAAGCACCTCCTGAAAGATATTCAGTCGAATAAGTCACACCATTAAAAACATAACCGGTTGAAAGTGTATTGAAAAAATTCCGCATGTCGGCCATAGCGATGTTATTGGTAGTGCAATAATTCTGAATTGCTGTATTATAGGCACCAATAGCATTGGTGATTTCGAAAACCTCATCGGCATCAAGCACGAACTGCGCAGGAATAGGAACAGTTCGTCCAAGACCATAGCATATCAAGGAATCCGTAGAAAGAGATAATAAAATTAATTCCCCTTCTTCAATTTGACGGCGTCCGGTAGCAACCGATGAATCGGCGATCACAAACCTATTTTTACCGGCAACAAATTGTATAGAAGGATCAACAGTTGCATAAAGAACATTCAATTCATCTGCTTCAGCAGCAGTAAGTACCAGATCGTTGTATCCTATGGTAGTAAAGAATGGAAATCCGGAGGGCAATGGAATATTCGCAACAATACCACTGGCATTCTGAGCCGTGAGACTATTTAGCAATGACGTGAATTGCGACGAAAATTCTGCTGCATCAGTAATGGAATCTTTCCCTTCTTCGCCACCGGAAATAGCATAATCGTAAATATCATCCATCCCCAGCCAAACAATAAAAAATGATGGAACAGAAAGTAATGCATCACCTGCCATTGTTGAAGTGCCCGGATTACTGGCAAATCTTGCATAAAGCGGATTGCCAAGAAACGGACTTGGATCACCATACGATTGATCAGTGAGATCTGCCATTCGGGTACCGGGTACAGAAACATTGTTGAATGCAACTGAATTTCCGAGCCAGTTATAATTGGAAACATCTCCTGCACCAGGCGGAGTAAGAGCAAAATAGGTTTGACCATTACAAGACGCATCCAAAGTAATCAATCCTCTTCGCTTATTTCCATTTAAACCAATGCCATCGCCAACATTTACCATTGGCTGCACAAAATATCCTCCACCAACTAATGTAAGCCTTCCAGCCATGAGTGCCGGAATACTATTTGCCTGAGCTTCTCTGTAAAGTGCCTGATCGCTGTAACCGGCAAGATATCCGCTGCCAATAGCAACTATCCGGGTAAAATCAGCATTACCATCAGAATAATTTATTTCATCGAATGAAGTTTTACACGACAGACATGACAATATCAGTATTGAACTCAGAAGAAGAAGTCTACGATTTGATTGCTTATTCATTAAAATTGATAGTTAATCGCTAAACCAAAATTATTCACAATTGTCTTGTAACTGCCGGAGAACCTCAGTTCGGTATTACTCACTTCACGTTCTTTATAGTTTTCAAGTTGATAAAACACATCAACAGCAATTTTCTCATTTAATTTAACATTTCCACCAAGTGAAAAAATGAAACGATCGCTATCTGGATTGTCGGGTAACATAGATTCATCGGGAACGGGAGAATTATCGAATGCGACACCGCCTCGTACTGTAATTTTTTCAGAAATTAAATAGCTGCTTCCGAAGCGAAGTGCAAAGCTATTTTTGTAATCTTTATTTTCTGTAAAATTGAGATCCGGCTGATCCGCGAATTCATACTCCAATTTATCATAAACATTCCACCCGGTGTAAGTAAAGTCCATTGCAACTAACAACTCATGTGTGAGCATGTAAGAAGCACCTGCTGTAATCACAGAAGGGAGAGAATAGGATGTGCTGTAACTGATAAATGCCGGATAAGCCGTAATTAGGGAAGGTGGAACACGACTAAATTCAGCATCTCCTTCATCAATATTAAACTTCAGGGCGGAGCGGTAATTTACTCCCATTTTAAATTTCTCGCTGCTGTTATAAAATATTCCAAGATTAAATCCGTAAGCAGTTCCTTTGCTTTCAAACGAACCATTAATTGGACCTAGATAAGAGTTGTATGGCATCGCACGAGTTTTATAATCGCGACCTAATGCGATCACAGCACCAACACCTATTCCAATTTTTTCAGAAACAGAAATTCCGAAGGTTGGCTGAATACATACAGCACGATTAACCGATTCGCGGGTGATATAACTTCCGGTCCAGTTGTCGTTCCAAGTTTTGCGACTTGAGAATGGAGTATTTATGCTTAGGCCAACCGCCATTTTATCGTTCAATTTATATACACCAAATAAAAGTGGTGCAATTGCCATTCCGGTTTCATCATCGGTATTTCCCGCAAAGGGGCTCAGGAATGAAGTTGAGGATGTCGAAAGCACCACACCGGCAGAAATTTTAGAATATTCCTGAAAGGTCATTGCTCCGGGATTTGAAAAAACGGAGGAAACATCAGATCCTATTCCTGTTGCGGTACCAGCCATCGCGGCCGAAGATGCACTAGTGGTATTAGTTAACATACCTCCGGCATGCAAGGGTGACAACCGCACTATTAACCCGGCGAGAATTATTCCGGCAACACGAATCTTATATTTAACCATTCCGGCAAATTTAGGGTGGCAATAAAGGTTAAAGATAGCGGTAATCACGGAGTTTTGAACAAATTTTTGTTAAGACCCTCATTCTGAGAGTTATTTAATTTGATTGTAATAATGGCATTTCAGTTACCTTTACACCCTCTTTTACACTCATGAATACAGCATCTGATCAAATCCCGTTTTACGATATTATCGTGATGGGTGGCGGCATTGTAGGTTTAGCCAGTGCCTATAAAATTAATCTGCGTTACCCCAACCTAAAAATTCTGGTTCTTGAAAAAGAAGATCAGGTGGCCGCACATCAAACCGGTCATAATTCAGGGGTAATACACTCCGGATTGTATTACAAACCAGGTAGTTACAAAGCTAAGAATTGTGTTGATGGTCGTAGGGAACTGGTTCAATTTGCCAAAGATCATCACATTCCCCACGATATTTGTGGTAAAATTGTAGTTGCCACACAAACCTCTGAATTGCAACACCTGAATAAGGTCTATAACAATGGAATCGCCAATCAGGTGGAAGGAGTCGAGAAAATTACCGCTGCTCAGATTCGCGAAATTGAACCTTTTTGTACCGGAATTGAAGGTCTTTGGGTGCCGTGTACCGGCATTATTGATTATGCCGATGTCTCCCGGAAATATGTGGAACTTATTAATAATCAGTTTACTTCAAGCAAAGTTTTAACCGGACATGAAGTTACGGGATTTGAAAAATCGGCAGACTACACAACCGTTGTAACTCCAAAAGGAAAATTCAAAGGTCGCTATTTAGTTAGTTGCACCGGTTTGCAATGCGACCGGATTGCCAAAAAAGAAGGTGTAGATCCCGGAATGCAGATTGTTGGTTTCCGTGGCGATTACTACGATTTGTCAGAAAAAGGAATGAATAAAGTGAAGAATCTGATTTATCCGGTTCCAAACCCTCAGTTTCCTTTCCTTGGTGTTCACTTTACCCGAATGATTCATGGTGGTGTTGAATGCGGACCGAATGCCGTTTTCACCTTCAAGCGTGAGGGATATGGCAAAACCGATTTCAACTTCACCGATACTATGGAAGCGTTGACATACAAAGGCACGTGGAAATTATTTTTCAAGCACTGGCGCTTTGGTCTCGATGAATATAAACGTGCATTCTCAAAAAGACTTTTCCTGAACCGTCTTCGTTACCTTATTCCAAGTCTGGAAATGGACGATATTGTCCCGGGCAGAGCCGGCGTAAGAGCAATGGCACTTGATCCCGAAGGCGAAATGATCGATGATTTTAAAATTGAACGTCACGGAAATGCACTGCATGTGTTAAATGCTCCATCTCCAGCAGCAACTGCATCGCTGGCCATTGGAACGGCGGTGTGTGAAATGGCGAAAGAGCAGTTTGCATTGAATTGATGTGCTAATGTGCTGATGTGCTGATTTGATGATGTGGTGATTTGGTGATTTTTTGTTTCTAAACAAAAAATATAACTGCTATTGGTATAATGATACTTATAATGCCGCAGATAAATTATAAATTGATTACTGATTTTGTGTTTATCACTTTTAATTTCGCAATAAACATTTTTTTAGAACAGCTCCAATTGCTGAGTAGAAACTTTCAAATTAAGAATAATCAAATCAACAATTTATCAATCTTTCTTTTTCATTTTTTTGAACGCAGAGTTAGGGAGACGCAGAGATTTTCGCTAGCGCGAAGAGGAGTATTCCGCATTCAAACATGTGGTTATCGACTAACTTTTTGTAGTATACCGAACAAATTTTCATCTTTAAATGCACCCTTATTGCTTATGACCTATGACTTAGGTTTTTTTGAACGCAGAGTTAGGGAGACGCGGAATTAATTAAGAATTAAGAATCATTACTGTCCGGTAAAAATTCAAAGCTGCCAATCATCGCAGAACTTCCCCTTTCAAACCCAGTATTTAATTTAATTTTTTAGAAGCAGGCCCTATCTTAAGCTGAAGAAAACAATTTTAATTGAGCGCCTTGAGTTG
>JAEUTI010000089.1 GCA_016788065.1 Bacteroidia bacterium
ATAGCTGAAACGAGGTAAATAATTTTTCGGAATAGTTCTTTTTGCCTTGCATAAACCAAAGTTAAACTACCAAATGCCCCTCTTTTAAAAAAGTTGCTAATATTAATTAACATTCGTACCTTAGTTGCGCAACAAGCACACAAGTTGACCGTAAGCCCGGTTTATCACATAAAGAATTCCTAAACAATTATCTGAAACCGGGAATTCCGGTGGTGATTCCAGGAGCTATGAAAGACCAGTGGCCGGCATGGAAAAAATGGGATCCGGAATATTTTCGTGATCAATTGGGAGATAAACAAGTTCGTGTTGCCGGAGAAAAGCCCACTTTACGAAAGTTTATGGAATCGGTAATGGCCTCAACAGAAGAGAAACCTTCTCATTATCTCAATGAAGTAAATATTCATATCGATTTTCCGGAATTACTCCCAGATGTAGAACCATTCCTATCATACGCATTACCAGATAGGTTAATGACATCATTCATGCCCGATACCTGGGGTATGCGTAAAGGTGTTGTAGAATTATTAATAGGTGGAAAAGGAACCAAATTTCCAACTCTGCATTACGATGGATTCCACATGAACACATTTGTAACGCAAATTCGTGGCGATAAAGAATTCATTTTGTTTTCTCCTGATCAAACCAAATACATGTATCCTTTGCATGAAGGTTCCAACAAATCGTTGGTAAATGATGTGTACAATCCGGATTTAAATAAATTCCCATTGTTTGCTCAGGCTCGTGCTCTAAAAACTACCATTTACGAAGGCGATACAGTTTTCCTGCCAAGCGGATGGTGGCACACAACTCGCTTGTTGAGCTTGTCAATAGCACTTTCAACAAACAATGTTGGTGCAAAACAGTGGAATAATTTTGTTGATGATTTTGCCAAACAACTTACTGCTTCTCCTCTGCGTCAAACAGTTTACAAAGCATATTTAAAAGGTGCAGGTTCCATTCTGGATATAGCAGGAAAATAGCTATCATTCATAGTAAGTAATCAGCTCTTCAATTGTCACTTCCTTACAAGTTGCTTTATCCCATTCTTTAAAAACGGCGCCTTCCTTCATCATTATAATGCGGTTGCCATATTTTACTGCATCCTTTAATGAATGAGTCACCAGCATTGCTGTAAGGTTATGCTTTTTAACCAGGTTATCTGCAAGTTGCATAATTCTGGCGGCTGTAGCCGGATCAAGAGCAGCAGTAGGCTCATCCATCAGCAATACAGAAGCATTATCCATGACTGCCATCAATAAAGTAAGTGCCTGACGTTGTCCGCCTGATAATGTGCCGACCGGTTGATTCAATTTATTTTCGAGTCCCAGTTGCAGAACAGAAACAGCATCTGCAACCTGGCTCTTAAATTTATCATTAATTCCAAAATTCAAATTCTTCGTCTGTGTACGTATTGAAGCCAGGCGTAAATTATCAAGAATGCTAAGATCGGCAGCTGTACCTGCCAAAGGATCCTGAAAAACACGGGCAATCCATTTACTGCGTTGAAAATCTTTTAAATCAGAAACATCATTTCCATCAATTATAACCTGTCCCTGATCAGGGATAATCACACCGGCAATGGCATTTAATAACGTAGATTTTCCGGAGCCATTCGAACCTAAAACAACCACAAAATCACCTTTATTCAATTGCAGATTTACATCCCGCAAGGCAGTGATGGCGTTGGGAGTGCCGGGAGAAAATATGTGACCGGTATTTTTGACTGTGATCATGACCGACTCCGTTTAAATTTTGTCAACACCAAAACTACCAACACCAATGAGGCTGTAACTAATTTCAGATAGTTGGGATTCAATCCTGATGAAAGTGCTCCGGCGAGAATTAAACGAAACAAAATACTTCCTGCTACTACTAATACCAGTTGCAACAAAATATTATTACTGTTAAACATTTTTGCAATTGCTTCCCCTATCATCACCGATGCCAAACCTGATATTACAATGCCGATTCCCATGTTAATATCGGCAAAGCCCTGGTATTGCACCAGCAAAAACCCGCTGATTGCTGTGAGTCCGTTAGCCAATGCCAAACCGGTTATCATCATCACTCCTGTATTTATTCCCATTGCCCTTACCATTCGCTCACTGTTACCTGTTGCCCGCATGGCGATGCCAAAATCGGTGTGCAACAAATAATATAATGCAGCTACCAGTAATAAAACTGTTAGTAAAAAAACAATCAATTCCATATTAATTGATTCGGAAGCAGGCAACAAGTCAAAAATGGAATTGACATTAATTAATGGAATATTCGGCCGACCCATAATTCCAAGATTTACAGAATACAAAGCGGTCATCACTAATATTCCTGCAAGCAAAGAATTAACTTTTAGTTTGGTATGAATAAGTCCTGTTGCTATGCCGGCCAATACACCTCCTGAAATTACAAAAAGCAGGGTAAGTAACGGATGCCAGCCGGAAACCAATCCCACCGCTGTAATTACTCCACCTAGTGTATAACTCCCATCAGTGGTGATATCAGGAATATTAAAAATTTTAAGACTTATAAAAATACCAAGCCCCATTGCAGCATAACCTAATCCCTGAAGCAGTGCAGCGGTATAAAAGTCCATGAGTGTACTAACGGTTAGGGGTATATGTTTGGAAAGTGGAATCAGGTTTTATTCCGTATCGTTCAGCTACTTTTGTATTGTAGAGTTTAATTCTTTTACTCACGATAGCAGGTTTCAAATCACGAACATGTTTGGTTTTTAAAAACCAGGCTGCCTGTAGTCCTGCATCATAACCCCATTGGTAGAAATCGGCACCAAACGATGCCAGCGCACCTCTGCTAACTAAACCAGCTTCACTTGTAAATACAGGCACATTGGCTTCATCACAACTCTTCACTACGGTTTCAAATGCTGCAAATATCACATTGTCGGGGAGTGCAAAAAAAGCATCAATCTTTTTATTCAGAAGTGCCTGCGTTACCAATTGCGCTTCGGATGAATTATTTACCGGAAGACTGATCAGCTCGAGTCCCAATTCCTTACATTTCTTCTGCAAAACATCAAATGCATCTTGTGATTGCGGCTCCGACTGATTATAAACTGTTCCTATTCGTTTTGCAGAAGGCATGAGCTGATTAATCAGCACTACTGCAGTATCGATATAATCCAACGTTTCATACACACCAAATAAATTTTTAGGAGCCAGTCCTTTTTCATTCGTTAATCCAGCTAAGTCGGGACGAGGAGCTACCATCATAAACACCGGAATTTTTTCTGTTCGCTGAATTGCCGTAATGGTTGGAAGCGTAATATTGGTTGCAATTAAGGTTGGATGTTTTGAAAGGATAAAATCACACGCTTGGTTCAAAGTTGGTATATCCCCCTGAGCATTTGAATACACTACTGTTATGGTAGAATCCTTTTCAGAAAACCCTTTCGATGCCAAAGCATCAAAAAATCCATTCTTAGCTAATTCAATAGTTGGATCCTGAATAAAATCGAGGAAGCCAACTGTGGGGGTGGGTTCATCAGGAGCATTTGGCCTGTTTCCACAGGAAAAAATTATACTGGTTACCAGCAATACTAAAATGGAACAGCCAACAATCTTTAATTTTTCTCTCATAAAAGAATAATTTTGAAATGACTCTGATAGAATACTGATATCTGGTATTGAATTATTACCAACTCCCACCAGCACCACCGCCACCGAAGCTGCCGCCTCCAAAGCCGCCGAAACCACCGCCGCCGCCGCCACCCCAGGAACTGCCACCGCCGCCGGTAAATCCTCCCCAGCGACCATGATGAATATTACGTGCCTGGTTTAACAAGGTCCATGCAGTCCAGAATGAAATGCTGTTTACGGAAGCATACGATTTCACTGATTTTATTTTGATAACGATAAACAGAATTATAAAAAATAGAACTCCCAAAATAAAAAAGACCGGAGTTCCTTTGGCTCCTTTTGCATCGGCTGTATATTCACCCGCTGCCAATCGAATCATGCTATCCACACCGCTGTTGATTCCATCATAATATCTTCCCATTTTAAAAAATGGTTTGATATCCTGCTCAACAATTCGCTTCACTAATCCATCAGGCATCACCCCTTCCATTCCATAGCCTGTCGCAATAAATAATTTCCGGTCATCTTTTGCTATGAGCAACAAAACACCATTGTTTTTTCCTTTTTGTCCGATCCCCCATGCTTCAGCTAACTGAAAAGAATAGTCATCAACTGGATATCCATCCAGTGAACTAAGTATAACTACTGCAATTTGTGTTGAAGTTGAATCGTTGTAAGCAACCAGTTTCGATTCCAGCGCACTGACCTCACCGGCTGAAAGAGTTCCGGTAAAATCATTCACCAGTTTAGGCGGATTTGGTCGTTCCGGTAATTCCTGTGCCATCCCTGCAAAAGGGAATAGCAACAGGAGAAACCAAATTAAAAATTTATTCTTCATATTTTAGATCCAAACACCACATCATCAGAAAGCTCATTGCTGTCATTTCGCTCAAATGGGAAATACCGCGCCAATGCTTCACCGGAAGCACTGATTGCTTCAATAATTCCATCGGCCATTTTGCCTGCCGAAAAATTTTGAAGCATTTTTGCTTTGATATCATCCCAAAATGCAGCACCAACTCGTTCATTGATTCCGGCATCACCGATTATGGCAAATTTACGGTCAACGAAGGCAATATAAATTAGCACACCATTCCTCAACGCCGTTTTATTCATGCCTAATTCATCAAAAATAAATGCTGCACGATTTAACGGTCCATCTTCAGAATGATCTTCAAAAAACACACGAATCTCGCCGGAAGTACGTAATTCCGCTTTGCGAATAGCTTCTTTAATTGCTATCCGCTGATCATCGTTGATTGCTGTGAGTGCTTTCAATTATTTAGAATTTTACTTCGGGGGCTTTTGAAGCAGCAGCATCCGCTTCGAAATATGCACGAGGTGTAAATCCAAACATCCCCGAAAGGAAATTACGTGGGAAAGACTTTATGTAAGTGTTGTAATCCTGTACAGTAGCGTTGAATTTATTTCTGGCAACCTTAATTCTGTTTTCTGTACCTGCTAACTCAGCCTGCAACTCCAGGAAATTCTGATTTGCTTTTAAATCAGGGTACTGCTCAACTGTTACCAGCAACCGACTTAATGCAGAGCTAACTTGTCCCTGAGCAGCCTGATAATTTTGCAAAGCTTCGGGAGTAAGATTCGTTGGATCGAGTTTCACCTGACTAGCAGATGCACGGGCTTCGATTACGGCTGTCAAGGTTGACTTCTCAAATTCAGCATATCCTTTAACGGTATTAACTAAATTCGGAATCAGATCGAGGCGTCGCTGGTAGTCGCTTTCCACATCCTGCCAGGCACGGGTTACCTCTTCATTTTTGGTTACCATACTGTTGTAGGAACCGGCAAATAAGTTGTAAAGCAATATTGCTACAACAACCAGGCTCCCGATAATAATCCACTTTTTCATATGTTTTGGTTTAATTTGATAGTACAAAGTTATAATAAAAGAAGTGGTTTTAAGACTTCACTCCTTTTATATGATCATCTATAACACGTAAAAAGGCTTCCGGTTTATGGGTACCGATTAAATATGCTGAGCCATTCTTCATAGTAAGTTTTACAGCTTCCTTACCACCCGAATAAAACTTTATAACTCCATCTTTATGAAAGTTATACACCGGATTATTAATAAAATAGGTGCTGTAAGCCGTTTGTTCAACTCCCGATATTTCCGACAAAGGAATGGTGACCGCAGTAGTTCCCCAAAACCCGTTCAGCAGGATGTTTTCGGAAGTTATTCGGGTATGGATGTGAGTCACAAACAACAAAACCACCGAAATCACCAGAATTGCAACTCCCAGGAAAAACAACAAATCGCCATTAACCTCAGGAACATCGGTGTAATTGTAGGCCACAAAACAGAAAATGGCCAAAAAAATACGAAGGCTTAACGTACTTTTATTGGTGCCAATGTACTGGCGTTCTTCGAATTGGTAAGACTGATTCATGGGACTATTGTTGATGATATTGGAATTTAGCTACCGTTCCGGTTTCCGGGGTGATTTTAAAGTCATCACTGATTCGATGGCCAACCACCCAGGCGACCTCATTATCAGAGACGAGTAAATATACTATTTCTTTCAATCCGGAAGGAATTTTTTCATCGGTCAGGAAGTCACTGATGAGTTTAGTGCCTCTCATGCCAAAAGGACGAAAAGAATCTCCCCGCCTCCAAACCCTTACTGTTAAAGGGAAACGCAATTTAGCAGCATCCAAAATGGCGGTATGTTTATCAGACTTAACGGGAAATCTGCCAGTCAGATCTGGATTACTAATTTCCAAGGTGATATTACCATAAGTTAACTCTATTTGTTTGGTTTCTGCTACTACTAATACAGGTTCGCTTATCTCTTCCGGGAAATTTTTAAGGAACACCAAAGTATCGGAACCAAGTACCAGTCGATGCCGACCAGAAATAAATTGTGCACCTGTTTCTGATTGATATAACAGAGACGTGAAATCACTTGAATTAAATCCATATTTACCAAAAAAATGATAAAGCAAAATTTCAGGAGACGGGTACGATTTAAGATTGCTCAAATAAATCATGCTCACCTTACCATCAAACATTGGAATCACCAAACGATGTTCCAATTCCATCATGTAACCTGAAATAATTTCTTCGTATCCCTTCATTAAAAATGCATGCTGCATCAGGTGTTGCTGTGCTTCAGGATTAATTGATTCGAGCAATGGAAGAATAGAATGCCGGATTTTATTCCGGGAATATTTTTCAGATGAATTGGAGGAATCTTCCCGCCAGGAGATGTTTTCCTGTGAAGCAAACTCTTCAATTGTCTTTCGTGAAAGCTGCAGCATGGGTCTTATAATTTTCCCGTTGCTGGCTAAGATGCCATGCGCACCTGATAATCCCGCACCACGTACCAAATTAAAGATAAGTGTCTCAGCAACATCACCGGCATGATGCGCGGTTAAGATGTAATGGAATCCTTCTTCCGTAGCAAGTTCATCAAACCACTCATAACGTAAATTTCGGGCTGCTTCCTGAATAGAAATTTTATGCTGAGTTGCAAATTCAAGTGTGTCAACTTGCTTGCAAAATACTTTAACGCTGTAATGTGCTGCCTGCTTCTCAACAAAAATTTGATCTCCTTCAGATTCATCACCACGCAATTTAAAATTCATGTGTGCAACAGCGAAATTCCATTCCAATTTTTTGGCCACATGCACCAATACCATAGAATCGATTCCACCACTTACAGCAATAAGAACTTTCTTATTTTCAAAATTTATTTTTTGAGACTCTAAAAAATCGACGATCTTTCTAAGCATGTCGGCCCTCCTTTTCAGTCGAAAAAATAGCTGACAACGGAATATTTAAAACCTTTAGTTGGGGAGCGAGTTTGATTAACGTTTCTTCAAACTCTTTTTCAGGAATACTTGCTGCTGTAATAGCACCTCCTGCAGCCAAATAAATTTTATGCGCAGCAGCATCATAAAAAATACTTCGGATCACCACATTAAAATCGAAATCGCCTTCCGGTGAAATATATCCGATAGTACCTGAATATAATTCGCGTTTAAAATTTTCTGCTGCTTCAATGATTTGCATTGCTCTAACTTTGGGAGCACCGGTCATAGATCCCATAGGGAAAGTAGCTTGCAACAAATCTGCAAATGAAGTGCCCTTATCAACTTTACAACTTACTGTTGAAATTAGCTGATGGACTTTTCTGAATGTATAAACTCCAAACAATTCATCCACTTTGACCGAACCGGGCAATGCGTGCTTCGATAAATCATTGCGAACCAGATCAACGATCATCACATTTTCAGCTCTTTCCTTTTCGCTTTTAGCGAGATGATTTTTATTCAATGTATCCTGAACCGGATCAGTATCACGAGCGGCAGTACCTTTAATTGGCTGCGATAAAACTGTGTTGCCTGATTTTTTCAAGTAACGTTCCGGACTGGCACATAACAGAAATTTGTTATCAGATTTATAAAACGCAGCAAACGGATTTGGAGATTCTGTTACCAATTTTTCATAGATGTAAACAGGATCAATAGTACCTTCCGCAGTCACTTGATGGCAATAATTCATCTCATAAATATCCCCTCGAGAAATATGATGAAGTATGGTGCCAATGGTTTTCAGATATGCATCCCGTGAAGGTAATTGCACAAGTCGCAGAGAAGTTTGATGGGAGCTAATTTGATTTTCGGATGTTTGTATAGCCTGCAGAATTTCTGCAATGTTATTAATCCGGCTATAAATAGTCAGTTGCCCCTGTTTCATTATTAAAAGCTGCTCCGGAACAAAAAACTGAAGGGTAGCATAATTCATTGCCGGATGATGATGCGAATGCAATTTTTCAATTTCATTCTTGAAGTCGTAGCAAACATGACCGAAAACCCAATTACCGGCGGCTTGCTGTCTTTTTAAAAATGCATTTAATTCCAGGAATGGTTCTTCGGCAGCATAAAAAATTTCAGATGCACCGGCAGCGGCAATCCAATCGTAAGTGATACCGGTAACAGGAACGGGACCATTGGCAGCGGTGTTACTATCAAGGAAAACTCCATGGCTGAATTGTGCTAAATACCTCAGCACTCCGGAGCGCAGCCGGTCGGGATCAGAAGGAGAACTTACATGAGAAAACATAGTGCCTTTGGATGGCACTAAATTAGCTAATTAAACCGAGAATTGAATCAGGCAAAAACTGCTTTTTCGGTTACTTCCTGCCAAACCATTTTCACACCTTGCTCCAATGAGATCCGATGTTTCCATCCTGCATTATGAATGGCAGTTACATCGAGCAATTTACGGGGTGTTCCATCAGGTTTGGATGGGTCAAAGCGAAGATTTCCGGTATAACCACTAACCTCTTTTATCAGTTGAGCTAAATCGGCAATGGTAAGATCGACGCCGGTACCTATGTTAAAAAATCCTTCACCGCTATAGTTATTCATCAGAAAATAGCATGCATCAGCCAGATCATCAACATGTAAAAATTCACGCATCGGTTTGCCACTTCCCCAGATTTCAACTTCGGGAGTTCCATTTTTAATGGCTTCATAAAACTTGCGCATCAAAGCCGGCAATACGTGCGAGTTCTTTAAATCGTAATTATCGTTCGGGCCATATAAATTGGTTGGCATAACCGAAATGTAATCACATCCATATTGCATTCGGAATGCTTCACACATTTTCAAACCTGCAATTTTTGCTATTGCATAAGGCTCGTTGGTTTGCTCCAGTGAACCCGTTAAAAGATATTCCTCTTTAATAGGCTGGGGACACATTTTAGGGTAAATACAAGATGAGCCCAAAAACAGCAATTTCTTTACATTGTTTTCATACGATTGACGGATCACATTGGACTGGATCATCAGATTTTCATAAAGAAAATCGGCGCGATAAGTATTATTGGCAACTATTCCTCCAACTTTCGCAGCTGCTAAAAAGACATATTCCGGTTTTTCATTCGTAAAAAACGATTGTACCGCCTGTTGATTCCTAAGATCAAGCTCTTTGGAAGTTTTGGTGATCAGATTGGTATAACCTTCTGCTTCCAGTTTCCTGACAATGGCAGAACCCACCATACCACGATGTCCTGCAATAAATATTTTGCTGTTACGATCCAACTTATATAATCTTTAAAATATTCTTAATCAATTATTTAAAACTCGAAATCCCGAATTTTACCCTTCATTATAATTAATGATTTCATGACCACCTTCCTGGAGGTATTTATCTCTGCCAAAGAGTTTCAGGTCATAAGCAACCATTTCTTTAACAATAGAATCGAGATCATGTTTAGGAGTCCATCCCAATTTAGTTTTTGCTTTAATCGGGTCACCAATCAGCAATTCAACCTCAGCGGGGCGATAATAATTTTTGTCGATTTTCATTACTTCCTTTCCAACCGGAACAGGATACAGCGGATTATTGGAAGCTTTAACAACTGCTACTTCATTCTCTTCTTTACCAATAAATTCGAGTTCAACCCCAATCTCGGCAAATGCTTTAATAATAAAATCACGGACAGTAGTTGTAACACCGGTTGCTACTACAAAATCTTCGGGAGTATCAACCTGCAACATCATCCACATAGCTTCCACATAATCTTTAGCATGGCCCCAGTCACGTTTCGCATCGATGTTTCCCATATAGACGCAATCTTGCAGACCAAGCGCGATGCGGGCAACAGCACGGGTAACTTTGCGGGTTACGAAAGTCTCTCCTCTGAGTGGTGATTCATGGTTGAAAAGGATACCGTTCACTGCAAACATATCATAAGACTCGCGATAATTCACGATAATCCAGTAGCCATATAATTTAGCAACCGCATATGGTGAACGTGGATAAAATGGCGTAGTTTCTCTTTGAGGAATTTCCTGTACCAAACCATAAAGTTCGGAAGTAGATGCCTGATAAATCTTCGTTTTTTTAGTCAAACCCAGCAATCGCACGGCTTCCAGGATACGGAGCGTACCAATTCCATCTGCATTTGCGGTATATTCAGGGGTTTCGAAACTTACCTTCACGTGCGACATGGCACCGAGGTTATAAATTTCATCGGGTTGTACTTCCTGAATAATTCTGATAATATTCGTAGAGTCGGTCAAATCACCATAATGCAGTTTAAATTTGACATTCTTCTCATGCTGATCGTGGTATAAATGATCGACCCTTTGGGTGTTGAAAAGCGAGCTGCGGCGCTTGATTCCATGAACATGATACCCTTTTTCTAATAAGAGTTCTGCGAGATAAGCCCCGTCCTGACCTGTAATACCTGTAATTAATGCTGTTTTCATGAGTTTCTGCTTGGAAATTCGGTTTTTGGTTCAATAAATATTAGTTTCAAACGTTAATGCCCTTCAAATAGTTGCAATTTTGCACCTTTCGGGATATGAATTTGATACTTATACCCTTCTCTCCTTCCGAATTGTTAATTTTGTGCAAAACTAAGTAGAAAATTCCCTTTCCGGGAAATAAAATATAACCTGTTAAAACATAACTTTATTACCAAAATTGCGGTATAAACCCGTTTAAGGAAATTAGTAAAATATCATTATTCATGAGCAAACCCGTTACAAGCAGCGCCATCATTGATCAAAAGGACATTAAAAAAACCATTTCCCTGGTTCTAAAGAACTGGTATTGGTTTATACTTTTCCTGGGCCTGGGAATTGGTGGTTCCATCTTTTATTTATACAAAGCCACCAAATATTATGGTGCAACGGCCGAAATTCTGATTAAACCGCAGAAAAACGCATTCAAAGATGCACTCAGCGCCTCATTATCAACCGGTCCTTCAAAAGATGAAATTGCCAACGAAATCGAAGTACTGTCATCATCACGTCTGATTAATGATGTTATCAGCAAACTGAATATTGATATTTCCTATTTTATTGAAGGCCGTATTAAAACCGGTGAAATCTACAAAGGCAAACCGTTTCTGGTTGATGGTAAAGTTTTGGATGCCACATTTTACGGAGTTCCATTCTTTGTAAATATTCTGGATAAACAAAAATACAAACTGACATTAGAGTTTGGAGCTTACAAATACAGCAAGATCCACAAGTTCGGAGAACCGGTGGTGAACGATAAATTTTCACTCATCATCAACAGCGATTCATCTATTGTTGGTAAGAACACCGTAAATCTTGCTGAAACAAGATACTTGTTTCGCATTAACGACCGTGCCTATCTGGTAAAAAAGTATAAGCAGTCACTGCAACTTTCTATGGGTGAAGAAGCTACTGTTATTGAAGCTTTCATTGAAGATGAAGTTCCTGAAAAAGCAGTTGACTTCCTGAAGGTACTAACTGAAATGTACCTGGAAAACTCCGTTTCTGTTCAGAAGGAAATTAATGAAAACACATTAGCATTTATTGATGGTCAGCTGAAAGAAGTTGAAGACATTCTGAATGGTGTTGAGTCGAATCTGGAGCAATTCCAACGTTCCCGGAATGCAGTAAATCCGGAAGGCGAACAGGGAGTTTATCTGCAACAAAAAGTTGATTTTGAAACGCAACGTGCCCAGTTAGGTATTCGCCTCCGTTCACTCGATTATTTATATGAGCAGCTTACATCCGGAACCGATGGTGGCGCTATCAGTCCAGCCCTACTTGGTGATGCACCAGACCCTGCAATGGGTGCCGCTTTCACAGAATTAAGCGTATTGCAACAACGTAAAACAAACCTTTTATTCAGCAATACACCAAGCAGTCCGGTTGTTAAAGAAGTAGAGGCTCAATTATCAATTGCGCGTCAGAATCTGATTTCTATTGTGATGAACATGCGTAGAAATGTCACTGTACAAATCAATTCGCTTTCATCACAACTTGGACAATTTCAGGGGGCCATGAACCAGATGCCATCAACTATCAGAGGCTTGGTAAACATTAACCGTAAGGTTGAAATTAATGAAAAGATTTACCTCTTCCTTTTGGAAACCAGAGCACAGACTGTAATTGAAAAGGCAGGAATTGTTGCTGATAAAAGCATTTTAGAGCCGGCAATTTCCACAGGTCTGGAGCGTCCGATTCAACAAAAAATTCTTCTTGGAGGAGTGGCAGTTGGCTTAGTGCTTTCATTTCTTGTAATATTCCTGAAAAGCATATTTTACAACTTCATCCATACTAAGGATGATCTTACCGAACTCACTACACTTCCAATCATTGGTGTTATTGGCAAAAGTAAAGATGCCAAGACCGATTATCTGGTGGTGGACAAATTCCCGCAATCGCTCACCAGTGAAGCCTATCGCGTGGTTCGAACCAACCTTTCTTATTTTAGTCCGAAAGCCAGCAGCAAAGTGGTGTTATTTACCTCTTCGGTAGCCAGTGAAGGTAAAACGTTTAATGCTATTAATACCGGAACTATTCTGGCAAAGACCAAGAAGAAGGTTGTGCTTGTAGATTTGGATTTGCATAAACCTAAACAGGCAAATGCATTCAACCTTATGAACGATGTTGGGGTTACCTCCTATCTCGTTGGAAAATCGCGGTTAAGTGAAATCATTAAAGAAACACCAATTGAAAATCTGCAGGTAATACTCACAGGACCTCGTACTCCGAATGCTTCCGAACTCATTCTTGATCCGATGCTTGAGGAAATGATCAACGAATTGAAAACAATGTATGATTATGTGATCCTCGATACACCACCGGTTGGATTGCTTTCAGATGCATTAGCACTGATGAAATTCTCGGATCTGAATGTGTATGTATTAAAAGCAGGATTCTCTAAGAAAGATTTTGTTGATATCGCACATCAGATCGTTGAAAAAAATAATGTGAAACATTTGGTATTCCTTCTTAATAACGTGAATGTGAAAAACATTCCGGCAGGTTATGGTGGAGGTTATTATAAATAATCCGATTAATACCGGATGTATTAAATTATGAGTGACGAAAATTTTGTTCAGCCATCTAATAGCTTTATAAATTCCATTAAGAGTGTCAGGAAACACACCAATGGCGCACAAAAAAGGAAAATAGGAGCTCTTAGTATATTGGTATTCTTTTCAGCTGTAATGGATGTGGTTGGATTAGCCGCAGTGCTTCCTTTGATACAGGCCGGAACGGATACTAAAATGATCCACACCAACAAATACCTGAGTGCAGTTTATAATTATTTTGAATTCAGTACCGATAAATCATTCGTTCTGTTTTTAATTGGCTGTCTGCTGGCTTATTTTTTATTCAAAACTGCTTTCGGAATTTTTGTGAACTGGTTGCAGGCGAGACTCACTGCCGACATTGCAGTTTACATCACACAAAATCAATTCATCAAATATTACAAACTCGACTTCCTCGATTTCTCTGCCATCAAATCTTCTTTATTGATGCGGAATATTTTGTATAATCCAACAAGCTATGTGCAATGGATCGTGCAACCGCTGACTATGATTTTGTCGGAGTTTATTATAGTACTTTTGATCATTGGTGCAATTGCCTATTACGATCTCTTCCTGTTCGGATTCATTTTGGTTACCATCGGACCTGCAACTTACCTGGTTTATTCTGCACTTAAGAAAAGAGGGACTGCCGTTGGTGTGGGCATCGACAATGTTTTCCCTTATGCTTTGAGCAGTTTAACAGAAGCCATCAGTGGTTACATCGACATTAAACTGGCAGGTAAAGAAGATAATTATCGCAAACGTTATCTCAAACATTTGAAAAATTATCAAGAGCTTCAGCAAAGTGCTTATTTGCTGAGCATGATTCCTATCAGGACCAACGAAATAATTGCATTGCTTGGAATTATTCTGATTTTCATGTATGCTTTATTTTTAAGCGATGGCAGTGCTGATGTTTTGATTATGGTAGGAGCATTTGCTGCAGCAGCCTATCGTTTGATGCCTTCCATGAACCGGATTCTGAATTCATTCATGTACATCAACAAAAACCAGGTTTCCATTTATAACCTTGAAATTTTTGATGAACTGCTGAAAGAGGAAAATGAAAATCCCGATCCTGCACCGGTACCATTTAATTCTTCCATTAAATTCGATCGCATTTCATTTAGTTTTCCAAAATCCGATAAACAGATTTTAAAGAATCTCACCTTTGAAGTGAAAAAAGGTGAAAAAATTGGATTTGTTGGTTCATCAGGATCAGGAAAAACTACCCTGATGAATATCTTGTTGCGTTTTTACAATGAAAACAGCGGCCAAATACTGGTTGATGGTATTCCGTTAAGACCTTCTCAGAAACAATCGTGGAGAAACTTAATCGGGTATGTGAAGCAGGATATTTTCCTGTTGGATGGTTCCATTCGTGAAAACATCACTTTGGGCGATGCCAAGGTAGATGAAGAGCGTTTACAACGTTGCATCAAACAGGCTTCGCTCGATAAATTAATTGAAGGACTACCTGCCGGGGTGAATAGTCAAATCGGTGAAAAGGGAAATAACCTTTCAGGAGGTCAGCGGCAAAGAATTGGCATTGCCAGATCTTTGTATCGTAATGCAGAAATACTTATCTTTGATGAGGCAACGAGCGCGCTGGATAACAAGACTGAAAATGAGGTTACTGAGTCTATTGATTCCTTATCAGAAACCAATAAAACCATATTTATAATCGCTCACCGGATCACCACATTACGTAATTGTGACCGGATTTATGAGTTGAAGAATGGTGAAATTTCAGGCGTGTATTCCTACAGAGAACTCGTTGAAAAAGTGCTTTAACAGCTTCCTTTCAACCAATGCTCGAACGTATATTTACCCAGATAAGATTCCGCTTTTTTGATTTCAAAAGCAAACAGCAGGATACTTCCCAGCCCGGAACAACGCACCTCAACAGGTCACTCAGATGGTTTAAAGCAAGTCTGCTCCCCGACGGTGGCGCCTCTGCTAAATATTCCATGATGACACATGAGGTAGCGCAAGGTTATCCAATGACCACTGCCATGTGGATTCCGGCGCTTTTAAAAATAAAGAATAAATATCCCGAAATTTACCATGATGTAATGGGAACCACCGATATTACCGGTGATTTGGTTAACTGGGTTTTGCTCACACAGCGTCGTGATGGTACTTTCCCCGGTTCTTTCGGAGATTTCATGAATCAGCCACCCCGCGTTTTTAATAACGGGGTTATCATCCGAAACCTGCTTCGGTATTACGAAACTAATCAAAGAGAAGATGTTCTTAATGCCTGCATTCAAAGTGCGGAATGGCTATTGAAAGTACAATCGAATGATGGCAGCTGGCGGCAGTTTACATTTCACCAATTAAGCTCCAATACAATTACCGGTGCTGCTTTGATCCGACTCGGACAAATTTGTAATGAACCAAAATATGTCGAGGCAGGAGAAAAAAATATACGATTTGCCATAGGTTTACAGAGTGAAAATGGCTATTTCAGGGGGAACGGTTTTGACAGTGCTTCGAGTGCTTATACTATTACCATTGGCTATGCATTAAATGGAATTTTGCAGGCCGCTGAATTAACAGGGAATGAAAATTATGTCAAATCCGCACTAAACGGACTTGTTCCTGTATTAAACTTAACTCGGAAAGATGGCTTTTTGGTAGGTGAAATTGATGAACAGTTCCGGTCCCAATCGAGTTTTACCTGCTTGCCCGGAAATGCACTTTTAGCAATGGCATCTTACCATTTATCGAAAATGACCGGAAACTCCGATTTGAAGCTCCGAGGTGACCTTTTGACCGATTACCTCAAATCGCGTCAGATGGATTCCCAAACTCCTACCATTTCGGGTGGAATATCAGGCTCCTGGCCAATAAGCGGCAATTACTGCTCCTATGAAATTCCCAGTTGGGCAGTCAGGTATTTTACCGAAGCCCTGCTTTTGCAGGATGAATTGAAGTAAGTAGCTGAATATCAGCACCTCTAAATCCATTTAAAAATAAAACAATTTTACCTATTCTACGTAAAATTCGAACCCTTCATTTCGTTGGGAATTGATAATTTTACACTTTAAACCTGCTCACTATTATGTGCAAGATTCTGATCGTTGTTGGTACAAGACCAAATTTTATTAAGGTTACCCAATTTAAAAAGGTTAACGAGCAATTGGGAAGCCCTTTTGATATAAAGATCGTTCATACCGGTCAGCACTATGACGATAAAATGGCTGATGTATTTTTCCGTCAGTTTGAATTGACTCCCGATTATTTCCTGAACATACCTGCTGATTCCGCCAACACACAAATGGCAGAAATTATGCTTCGCCTGGAAAAGGTAGCAAAAGAATTTAATCCATCTTTAATGATGGTTGTTGGAGATGTAAACTCAACATTTGCCGCTGCAATTACAGCTAATAAAATGGGCCTTAAAATAGCTCATATTGAAAGTGGTTTACGCAGCAATGATCGCACCATGCCTGAGGAAATAAACCGTTTGCTGACCGATGAAATTACTGATTATTTCTTCGTTACAGAACAAAGTGGCTGGGATCATCTTATCGCAGAAAACAAACCTAAAGACTCCCTCTTTTTTGTTGGGAATACCATGATTGATACACTGGTTGCTTTCGAACATAAAATTCAGAAAGATGAAGTGCTTACTAAACTTGGAATTAAAAAAGACCAGTTTGCACTCATGACCATGCATCGCCCTGCAACAGTTGATTTTAAAGAAGGCCTTACCAAACTGATCGATATTATAGATTTTATCACTGAAAGTATGCATCTCGTTTTCCCAATTCACCCAAGAACTACGGGCAAATTGGAGAGCTTCGGATTGATGAACAGAATACGTGATAATAAGAAACTAATTCTTACCGAACCATTAGATTATTTTGCTTTTCAAAAACTAACATCCGACTGTAAATTTGTAATCACCGACAGTGGTGGAATTCAGGAAGAATCAACATTCCGCAGAATACCTTGTTTGACATTACGACCTAATACTGAGCGACCATCCACAATTACTATTGGAACCAATGAACTGGTGCCTTTTGATGTGACTATAGTGAAAGAAAAGATTGAAAATATAAAAGCCGGCAAACATAAAAAAGGTGAAATCCCTCCTTTCTGGGATGGAGATTCCACTCGCAGGATTCTGGAAGTTTGTAAAGTACTTTTTGCAGATGAACTTAATAAAAAATCTATTTTCAGCATCTGATCTATGAAAGTACTAAATCATCTGAAACCGGCAGATCATCACATTTTATCTCAGATAAGTGATAATTGGCCCTTTCAATTTGTGTCAGAATTTACCCGCTTTCATAAATACTATTTTAATGAAACGGTGAACATCATTTATGATGAAGAGTTGAATGCCTACATGCCTTTGCGCATTTTGGATATGAAGTTGTTTGCACCTGCTCAAATTTTGTATGCTCCCTTGAGGGAAAGTATGGAGTTGTCGAAAGAGGAACAAATGCAATTCTTTAATAAACTAATCCGATTGCTACAAAACCAGGGCGGATGTGAACGTTTGGTGCAGCCTCATCCATACAGTATTCTTTCTGCAATTCCTGAAGGAGCAAAATATTGTGATTTCGGAACTTACGTGGTCGATCTCGAGAATCAGACCATCGAACAAATACTCGAAAAATTCCATCCTAAATACCAAAAGGCTGTTACTCACTCTGAAAAGAATGGTGCAGTGGTGAAAATCGGTAAAGAATGTCTTAACGATTTCTTTATGATTTATAAAAGCACTATGGAGAGAGCCGGACTACATCTGGATGAATTTACCTATTTTCAATCGCTTTACGATTATCTGGGTGAAAACAGAATCAGCTGTGGTGTAGTCTATGATCAGGATGAACCAATTAGTGGTATCTTTGTTATTCATACATTATACGGCGCCTTCCTGACTCATGCCGGCACACGTGGTGATTCTAAACTCTATGGTGCAGCGAAGTTGCTGAACCTCGAAATGATGCGACATCTGAAGGAAAAAGGTGTAAAGAAATATGACTTCGTTGGTGTCCGCTTAAAAAATAACAATCCTGCATTAGAAGGAATATTCCGCTTCAAGAAAGGATTTGGAGGTGACCTTAAAGAGGGATACCTTTGGAAAATCGATATTTTACCACTGAAAGCCAAAGCTTACGATCTGATGGTAAAGCTTAAATCCGGAAATGATAAATTAACTGATATTATTGATCAGGTGAACACCTGATAACCTAAACCTTGCTCTGGAATGCCTGTCCCGGTTAATAAAAATTTACACATACTAATTATGCCTTCCTGGTATAAGTCGCCTGAAACTCCGGTTTTAGGAACTTTCTTTGAAGAACAGGCTCGTGCATTGCAAAAAGAAGGATATACAGTTGGTGTAATCTATCCTGAATATACTCCTCCGGGCGAATTATTCTCCAGCAAGAATAAGGAACGCCTCGATTTTTATATGGACAAAGGGATTCCAACCTTTAATATTAAAACTCAGGCCGGAATTCCTAAATTACGCCGACTCAGTTATCGTCAATACAGTAAGGCTGTAAATGATGTTTTTGATGAATATGTGAAAAATTTTGGCAAACCTGATCTTATTCATGCACACTCCGTTTTTCATGCAGGAATTGCAGGATTTCAGATTGCCAAATTGCATAAGATTCCATTCATCATTACCGAACACCTCACTGCTTACCTCATGGGTTACATCAACAATAAAGTTGATATTGAAGTAGCGCGGGAAATATTTGAATATGCTGATGGTTCGCTTATTGTAAGTCATAACTTCAGAAAAGATCTGGAAAAACAACTTGATCTGCCTGAAAATACTTTCAAGGTAATTCACAATCTGGTAAATGAATTGTTCTTCAATTCCTATTTGCCGAAAACCTATAGTGGCCCTGAAGAAACTTTCCGGTTCTTTACCAATTCGTTTCTGTTGCCAAGAAAAAATATCAGATTGATTATTGACGCCGTAAAAATTCTACTCGATAAAGGACTTAATGTGCATCTTACCATAGGTGGTGACGGACCAATGAATGAAACTTTGCGGGAGTATGTAAAATTCCTTGGACTGGAAAGTAAAATTCATTTCACAGGAAAACTCTGGCGTGATGAAGTCAAGACCGAAATCGATAACAGCCATGCGTTTGTGCTGGCCAGTCAATATGAAACCTTTGGTGTGGTGCTTATCGAAAGCCTTGCTTGTGGTCGCCCTGTGGTATGCACCGATTCCGGTGGCCCCCGGGATTTCGTTCATAAAGAACAAGGGGTAATCGTAAAAGAACACGAACCTGAAGCTATGGCTAAAGGAATG
The DNA here is from genome assembly GCA_016788065.1 of Bacteroidia bacterium. Classification (GTDB taxonomy): domain Bacteria; phylum Bacteroidota; class Bacteroidia; order AKYH767-A; family OLB10; genus JADKJB01. Next base: position 19,728 of record JAEUTI010000089.1, read on the forward strand.
GAACATGTGATTCAGAATTATAACAGCTATAATCAGAAAGAACTAATTTCTTATTGCCGCGAAAACTTTAATGAGCATAAAATTGCCAGCGAAATGATGGAAATGTATCACAACGTTCTAAGCAAAAGAGTGATCTATTCCTGATATTTTTTATCCCTTTAAATGATATGCAAAAGCAACTGCTGGTTACTTTCGATTATGAACTTTTTTTAGGCAATCGCAGTGGCCATATTCACGATTGCATGATTGAGCCAACTAACCGGTTGATGGCAATCATGGCAAAACATAAAATCCGCTCTGTATTTTTTGTGGATACTACATACTTGTTGAGGTTAAAGAAACAGGCAGAAAATTCTACTCAATGCGCTGCTGATTTCAAAACCGTAGCTACTCAATTAACCGATCTGGTGAAACAAGGTCACTTTGTGTATCCGCATGTCCATCCGCATTGGCTGGATGCCATTTACGATGAAAAAACCAATCAGTGGCAACTGAATGACACTGCCAAATATCGGTTTCACAACATCTCCGATTCAGAAAAAGCAATGGTTTTCAACGGATCAGTAAAGATCCTCGAAGAAATCCTGCACCCCTCCTTCCCCGATTACAAAGTAAACGCCTATCGTGCCGGTGGTTGGTGTATTCAGCCTTTCTCCGATTTTAAACCTTATTTTCATCAAAATAAAATCGAATACGAATTCAGCGTTCTGGGAGGAATTTACCAGTTTACCGATGCCCAATATTTCGACTTTTCCAATGCGCCTCAAAAAACCATTTACAGGTTCAACGATGACGTTTGTGTTCCCGACCCAAATGGCCCTTTCACACAGTACAATATTAGCTCTATACCATTGTCTAACAACAAGTTAATGCTAAATAAGCTGTGGCTCAAGTTATTGTACAAAATCAAGGGTGATCACACTTTCAACAAAGGCGAAGGACAACCATCCAGGATTTTGAATGGTATAAAACCCGTTTCTGATAAAGGCCATGACCTTAGCGATACGCACTGGGAGCGGATTTCAGTCGAATTGCTGACAGCTGTTAAGATGAGTGCCTACAAGAATTTCCTCGATCAGAACAAATACATGCACTTTATCTCCCATCCAAAAATGATCACCAACCATAATCTGGTAGTTTTCGACAATTTCCTGGATTGGGCGTTTGAAAAGTATTCTGTGAGTACCGACTTTCATAGTATGCTTCCTGAATAATTTTGAGGCGAAACTGCAACCTTTATTCTGTTTAGTTGTAAATGTATTCCTATGATTTACCTGACCTATAATGATCAGCCTTCCGGCGTGTTTTCGAGCCAGGTAAACGACGTGTGCAATTATCTGAATAAAACTACTGATGCCAGAATCAAGCTGGTAGCCATCATTTCATTGCACCAGTTCATGGAAAACCGTCGCAAAATCAGGAAAGAAGTTCCGGATGCACTGGTTTTGCCAGCACTTCCGAAAGCAAAATATTGGAAGTTCAGTATTTTGGTTGTGGGCTTGATTTGCCTGCTAACCGGCCAACGACAAATTATTGCCAGAAATATCATGGCAACTCTGATAGCTTTGAAACTCAAGAAAGCAGGTCTGGTAAAAAAAGTCTGTCTGGATGGCCGTGGTGCCATTGCTGCGGAATGGAACGAATATCAGGTTGTTCCCGACGAGAATATGAAAAAAGCGATTTTCGGTCAGGAAAAAGAAGCTGTTCTTGAAAGTGATTTCCGGATTGCTGTTTCTTCCAAACTGGTGAATTACTGGAAAACATCGTTTGGTTACTCAGGCAACAATCATGTGGTCATTCCTTGTACACTGGGCAGCGATTTCAAAGTTCCGGAATTTACCGACAGTGCGATTACAAAGGCTGCAGCTGCACAAGGATTTGCCAAAGATGATTTGGTAATGATTTATTCAGGATCAACTGCAGGATGGCAATCATTTGCTGTATTGGGAGATATACTGGGGAAAGTACTGAAAGAAAATCCGACTCACCGACTTTTATTTCTCGCCAAAGAAGATGAGAATATCAGCAAAATGAAAGCCGATTTCCCCGGACAGGTAACCAACAAATGGGTTGGTCATAAAGAAGTTCAGCAAGTACTTATGGCCGGCGATTTTGGGATCTTATACCGGGAAGACAGCGTCACCAATCAGGTAGCGTCGCCTACCAAATTTGCCGAATATCTGGCAGCAGGGTTGCCTGTAATTATTTCTGATAATCTGGGTGATTATTCCGATTTTGTGAAAAATCATCAATGCGGAAATGTTATTGGTCCTGGTCAACAAATTACACTTGCCAAAACCGGATCTGCCAGCAAACTACGAATGGCAAAACTGGCAGAAACACATTTCACCAAGAAGTCACAACTGGAGCAATACAACAAACTGATTGCTTTCATGAATAAAAACTGAAACATTTAAATGCCCAATATACTATGAGTAAGATCTTAATTACCGGAGGAGCCGGTTTCATCGGTTCAGCAGTTATCCGTCATCTGCAACAATTCAATAACGAAATATTTGTTATTGATAATCTCTCATTTGGAAATCGTGAATTCATTTCCGTTCCTGATGCTAATTTTTTTCATGAGGATATTCTTAACCGGGATCGCATGGTTAAAATAATTGGAAATATTAAACCCGATTATGTGATTCATCTTGCTGCGGTGCATTTTATCCCCTATTGCAATGAACATCCTTATGAATCGAGTAACATCAACATCCGCGGAACCATGCATATTCTGGAAGCTGCGCGACTTGCAGGTGTACAAAAAGTATTCTTTGCTTCTACAGCAGCTGTTTATCCTATTTATGATGAAGCAGTAACTGAACAACACGTAGTTGGTCCACTCGATATTTACGGACTTTCAAAGTTAACCGGTGAACATTTATGCAATGAATTCCATTTGATGACAGGTATTCCGACTGTGATCTGCAGATTCTTCAATGCTTTCGGTCCGAACGAAACCAATCCACACCTGATCCCAGAAATTCAAAAACAAATCTTAGGTGGTAACAGAAAAATAAAATTAGGAAACCTGACTCCAAAAAGAGATTTCATTCATACTTATGACATGGCAAATGCCGTTCATACTTTGCTTGATAAAACTGCTTCTGGTATTCATACATACAATTTGGGTCGCGGCATCGAGTATTCAGTTACTGAAATTGTAGATGCATTCTCGGAAGCAATTGGTGAAAAAATAGAAATTGAAGTTGATCCTGCCAGAGTCCGTAAAGTGGAAAGAATGCACCTGCTTGCTGATGTCACCAAACTTAAATCGCTTGGATGGCAACCTAAAACAGGAATTGAAGACGGCATCAGAACACTGGTAGAATAATATGAAATCATCAAAACCACAGGTTATTTTTTGCACCGACGGAATTTTCCCGCTGGCTGTAGGTGGCATGCAACGTCATTCCAGATTGCTGATTGAGGAACTGGCCGCTATGGGCGGGCTGGAACTCATCGTTATTCATCCACATGCCGGCCAATCGGTTTTCAATAACCCCGAAATAAAGGAAATAGCTTTAACTCCCGTTCAAACCAGCAAACGGTATTTGATCAATTGCTACAATTATTCGAAACAGGTTCTGGAAATTCTGCTTCAGTATCCGCATGCAGTCATCTACTCACAAGGATTATCTGTCTGGCATGGAATCGGTCAGGTATCGAAACGCCTGATTGTAAATCCTCACGGTCTGGAACCTTATCAGACGCTTTCATTAAAAGATAAGCTGCTGGGAACACCTTTCCGGTTGATTTTCAACCACCTTTTCCGCAATGCAACCCATGTTGTATCGTTGGGTGGCCGGTTAACCGGGATATTGAATGGACGATGCAGGAATGTGGTTACACTGCCAAATGCAGTAAATGTTCCTGAACCCATCATTAGAAAGTTTGATAATGTACCTTTACAATTCCTTTTTGTGGGCCGATTTGCCTTCAACAAAGGAATAAATATACTTGCCGAAGCGGTTAAATCTCTGAATGAAGATGGCTATGGCGATAAAATGGTATTCAATCTGGTAGGAAAAGGTCCGTTGTTTGACGAATACAAGAAAGTCTACAACTTCAATAATCTCAACTACCTGGGTTTTGCCGATGATGACAAATTAAATGAGCTCTACAAAACAAATGATATGTTTGTTTTGCCAACGTTGTTTGAAGGTATGCCTACAGTAGTGTTGGAAGCGATGGCTCATGGAATGCCGATTATTGTAACCGATGTGGGTGCAACACTTGAGATGGTTGACGACAAAAATGGTTTTATAATCGATAAAAACAGTGTTGATTCTCTGAAGGAAAATCTTCTGAAATATTATCATACGACTGCTGAAGAAAGAAAAAATCTGTCAAAGGCATCTTATGAAAAAGTGAAAAATAACTTTACGTGGAAAATAGTTGCGGCTAAACATTACCGTTTGTTCGAAACTGTTTACGCCACAACCTGATGCATGAATGAATTCCTGAAACGTAATCTCCAGTTTGTAGTGATGCTGCTCATTTGGGTGGTATCCGGTTTTGTGGCTTCCCCGGTAGCTGTTGGAGTAGTTGCGCTTTCTGTTATACTTCTGAAAAGAAAAGATATGTTCCCCGAATTAATTATCGGTTTCATATTTATTCTCATCCTTTCCGATAGTCGCCAATATCAACTGGAATTCGCCAAGAAGGTAAAAGATATCTACCTGATCCTGCTGGCCGCTTTCTATTTCTTCGACCGAAAGCAATTCAATTTTAAAAATGCCATGGTCATTCCGTTTATCCCATTTATTATCTGGGGATTTATCGTGGTCTTTCGAAGTCCGGAAATGCAAATTGCATTTATGAAAACGCTTTCATACGGATTGCTCTATCTGGTAATACCTGCCTATTTCACGAAAGCATTCCGCGATAAAGGAGCTATCTTTTTGAAAGACTTCATCATGTTCGTATCACTGCTATTCATGATTGGTGTAGCGCTTATTGTCCTTGCTCCCAACTTCGTGTTTCTGGCTGGCCGCTTTAGCGGGATATTAGGGAACCCGAATGGTTTGGGAATATTTACTGTACTGGCTCTTATCCTTACCGTTTGTACACAAATCAAATTTCCAAATCTGTTCACCCGAAATGAACTGATCATGATTTATACATTCATGGCACTTTCGGCTATCCTTTCGGGTTCCAGAAATACGCTGATGTGTATTTTTATATTTCTCGTATTCACCAAATTTTACAAGATATCATACTGGTATGGATTCATTGCGGTAATTATTGCAGCTATGCTTTATCAGGTGGTCTTCTCCAATCTTCCAACAATTCTGGAAGCACTTGGTCTTGCAAAAGCATTGCGGGCCGATACACTCGAAAATGGTTCAGGAAGGATGGTGGCCTGGTTGTTTGCATTGAGCAAGTTGAATTCCGACATAAAACTGTTTATGTTTGGAGGAGGTTTCTCATTCGACGAATATCTATATTACATCAATTACACCATGCTAAGTGCAATGGGCCATCAAGGAGGTGTTCACAATACCTATCTTGCTCTTTGGCTCAATACCGGAATAATTGGGCTGGCTTTATGGCTGGTAGGATTTTTTCGCTCCGTTTTCAAAGCGGTTACCGTTTCCTACACAGCATTTCCAATGATGTATGCAGTAATATTTTCAGCAACCTTTGAAGCATGGTTGATGGGATCACTGAACCCATTCCACATCATGTTCCTTTTTGTACTTACTCTGATCACAACAAATACATCTGATTTTGCCGGAGAACAACTTCCGGCCATAACAACAGCAGATATTCCTGCTTCGGAAGAATCTGAAAAACCAGGCAATAACTGATATCATGTCAGCAGCTAAGAAAAAAATATTGGTTTTCATCGACTGGTATCTGCCCGGATTCAAAGCGGGCGGACCAATAAAATCGTGCTCCAGTATGGTCCAAAGGCTTCATGATGAATTTGATTTCAGAATTGTTACCGGAAATACCGATCTGAATGAATCTATTCCATTTGAAAATATAAAATCAGATGAATGGAATATCCTCGAGGATAAAACACCGGTTTTTTATTGTTCGGCAAAATCAAAAAATCATGCATCAATAAGTAAAATTATTGAAGAACAAATGCCTGATGTAGTTTACCTGAACAGCATGTTTTCTCCCTGGTTTACTTTAGTGCCACTCATGGTTTCAGGAAAATACGAAAACAAAATTAAAATTGTTGTTGCTCCTCGTGGCATGCTTAGTCCAGGCGCCCTGGCATTGAAACCACTCAAGAAAAAAATGTTCCTGCATTTTGCGAAGCTCATGCGATTGTTTAATAACGTAACGTTTCATGCATCAACAGAAATTGAAGTAAATGAAATCAAGAAGGTGTTCGGCTCGAAGGCTTCCATTGTTCATGCAATAAATATTACACCTAAAACTGAAATTCAGAAACAAATTCGCACGAAAACTTCACAACTTACAAGACTTGTTTATGTTGGTAGAATAAGTGAAGTTAAAAACCTGCTTCAATGCATTCATGCACTTGGCTCCATAAATATTGGTTCTTCAAAAATTGAATTTGATATTTATGGCCCTGTTGATGAAATTTCTTATAAACAACAATGCGATGAAGCCATATCCCGGTTATCGCAAAATATAAAAGTAAATTTTAAAGGAGCCATTGACAACAATGCTATAAAAGCCATATTACCAGGCTATCACTTTTTGCTGTTGCTAACCATGAATGAAAATTATGGCCATGCAATTGTCGAAAGTTTTACTGCCGGGTTACCGGTTATTATCAGTAACCGAACTCCCTGGAGACAACTGGAAAATGCGTGCAGAGGATGGGATTTGCCTTTAGAAGATAGCAGCACCATCTCAGCAGCACTGGAAAAAGCTTGCCTTATGAATCAGCAAGAGTATAACAAATGGAGTGATGCTGCCTATGAATTTGCCGACAGTATTCACAATAACAAAAAAACCTTATCAGATACCATTCGTCTGTTTGAAAATTAATTAAGATAGTAGATTATATGTCGAAATTGCCACTAAAAAAATGCGTATTTCTTTTCACCGAACTTGCCGGTTACATTGTTGCGTGCATGAAAGACCTGGCAGCAACCGGTTTGGTGGAAGTGCATGTGGTAAGGTGGCCCGTAAATGCTGTGGCACCATTTAAATTTTCACTGGAGGGAGAAAATCTTCACTTTTATGAACGCGCATCATTCTCTGATGAACAACTTCTGAAATTTGTAAATGACATTAATCCCGATATCATTTTTTGCAGTGGCTGGATAGACAAAGGCTACATGGCGGTGTGCAAATCTTACCGAAACAAAACAAAAACCGTTCTTACCATTGATAATCCGTGGAGAAATACTTTAAAACAAAATCTGGCGTCTTTTGTAGGGCCTTTGTATCTGCATAAATATTATTCGCATTGCTGGGTTCCGGGTTCACCACAGCGAAAATTTGCCAGAAAGTTAGGCTTTAAGGACGAAAACATCCGTGAAGGAGTTTATTCATGTGATTTTAAACTTTACCACCAACTGTTTGAAACCTACCACAAATCGAAAGAAAAAGCATTCCCGAAAAGAATCATTTTTGTTGGCAGATATACCAAACTCAAAGGCGTAAAAGAACTTTGGGAAGCATTTATCAGATTTCACCAGGAACAACCAAACGAATGGGAATTGTGGTGTCTGGGAAAAGGTGATATGGATACCGATTTTCCGAATCATCCAAAAATTAAGAACTTTGGATTTGTGCAACCGGAAGAAATGGCAAAATTTATTTCAGAAACGGGCGTTTTTATTCTTCCCAGCCACTATGAACATTGGGGAGTAGTAGTCCATGAATATGCAGCTGCCGGCTTTCCGCTGATTTGTACAACCTCAACAGGAGCGGCAACAACCTTCCTGGAAGAAGGCAAAAATGGTTTCTTTCATGATCCGTGCAGTACAGAATCACTGGTTGCGGTGCTGAAAAAAATTGATCGGCTGTCACCAGCTGAATTACTTAAAATGGGAGATGCAAGTGCAGCAATTGCCGAGCGAATCACTCCTGCAAAATGGTCATCAACAGTTTTGGAATTTATAAATAATTAATCCCTATGTGCGGCATTGCTGGAATTTTCGGAATTAAAGATAAGGATCAATCTGCTGTAATTATACAACAGATGAACGACCGTATTGCACATCGCGGACCCGATGATCAGGGAATCTATACCGATGAATTTGTAGCACTCGGTCACCGGAGGCTCGCAATTCTCGACCTCTCCCCTGCCGGTCACCAACCCATGCACAGTCTGGATGGGAATATTGAAATTATTTTTAATGGTGAAATCTATAACTTCATGGAAATCCGTGAGAAAATAGATAACTATGATTTCAAAACACGAAGTGATACAGAAGTAATTATTGCTGCATATCTGAAATGGGGCAAACAATGCGTGCATCAGTTTAATGGCATGTTTGCTTTTGCTATTTGGGATAAAACTAAAAAGGAATTATTTATTGCACGCGACAGACTCGGAATAAAACCTGTCTATTATTATTTAGATGGTTCCGTATTATATTTTTCTTCCGAAATCAGATCACTGCTAGCATCTGGAAAAGTTCCTAAAAAAATCAACCGGAATGCGCTTGCCGATTATTTTACTTATCAGACTGTCCATGCACCCTATACTATAATTGACAAGGTACTGATGCTGATGCCCGGTCATCACATGACTGTTTCAATGTCAGGCATGAAGATTGAAAAATATTGGGATATTATTGCAAACCGGTCAAAAGCTGCAGAAGGAAAATCGTACAGCGATGTTTGTAGTGATGTGCGTAAGTTATTTGAAGCTGCCATTAAACGTCGCCTCATCAGTGACGTGCCGTTTGGAGCATTTCTGTCAGGTGGTATCGATTCATCAGCAGTTGTTGGTTACATGAGCAAGGTACAACAGCAACCGGTGAAGACTTTCAATATTTCATTCGATGAAAGCGAATTCAGTGAAGCCAAATATGCAAGAATTATCTCCGAAAAATTCGGAACCGACCATAAAGAACTAAAACTAACACCCGCCGATTTTCTTGCTGCATTGCCGGCAGCCATGAGTGCGCTCGATCATCCGAGCGGTGATGGCCCCAATTCTTATATCGTTTCTAAAATTACGAGAGAGAACGGAATTACCATGGCACTCTCCGGACTTGGTGGTGATGAATTATTTGCCGGCTATCCCGTTTTCAACAGAAGCCTTCAGTTCGAAAGCAAGAAGTGGTTGTGGAATATTCCAGCAGGAATCCGCAAAATAATGGGTGCTGTAGCGATGAAAATTAAACCCGGAATTATGGGTGAAAAATACAACCAGTTGCTTTCGTTACCATCGGGAAGTGTAGCTGATACTTTTCCGGTATCTCGACAAATAAGCACACCGGATCATATTGCAAAACTGCTGAACTTTCCGATGCCACCCGACCGCGTAGCTGAAATTGTTTCGGAAGAACTTAGAAATAATAAAGATCTTGGTGTATTATCACAGGTGAGTGTTGCTGAAATCACCACCTACATGCAAAATATTTTATTGCGCGATACCGATCAGATGAGCATGGCCTCTGCATTGGAAGTTCGGGTTCCTTTCCTCGATTACGAACTGGTAGAATATGTAATGGGAATTGATGATGAATACAAAACTCCATCTTTCCCTAAAAAATTGCTGGTAGAAAGTATGGGCGATTTACTTCCCGATGAAATTGTGCATCGCAAAAAAATGGGATTCACGTTCCCCTGGGAAAAATGGCTGCGAAACGATTTAAAAAGTTTCTGTGAAACCCGAATTCAATCGCTGGCAAAACGTCCATTTATAAATGAAAAAGTGCTGTTAAACAGATGGCAACAATTTCTGGATGGCAATCCTGCTGTCAGATGGCCCGATATATGGATTGGTGTGGTTCTGGAAAACTGGTTGATAGAAAACAAGATCGAAAATTAATATCATGGAAAAAATCAAAACCGATCTTTCGAAATTCGATAACAGCTGGTATCAGCATGGCGGATCAACCATAAAACTGGCTTTGTGGCATGTAGTATCTGCTATTTTTTTTCTGAATCATTTATCTGCAATGAGCAGTGTTAAAGTTTCGCTGTTGCGGATGTTTGGCGCTAAGGTCGGCAAAGGTGTGGTGATAAAGCAATGTGTTCGAATCAAATATCCGTGGCTCCTGGAAATTGGAGATCATGTGTGGATTGGTGAATGTTGCTGGATAGAAAACCATGCACCGGTTAAAATCGGAAATCATGCCTGTATTTCTCAGGATGCTATGCTTCTTTGCGGAAATCACAATTATAAAAAGTCGGGTTTCGACCTGATTACCGGTAAAATTACACTAGAAGAGGGTGTGTGGATAGGTGCCAAATCAACCGTCACCCCAGGAGTTACCTGTAAATCGCATTCCGTCTTGAGTGTTAATTCCGTCGCCAGCAGCAATTTAGAGCCTTATGGGATATATCGGGGTAATCCAGCTGTATTCCAAAAGGAAAGAGTTATAAAAGAGTAATATCTTTGCTGTAACCCTTTGAGTCGTTAAAGGGTATAATAACAGACCGGATGATTTCAGGAAGCGAAATTGAAATCACCGGACTAATTGTCATTGAGCTTGTAACCTTCATAACCTTTTCCATTGAAAATCTCTATTATTACCATCACTTACAACAGTGAAAAAACTGTTGAGGATACTATCAAATCGGTAGTGTCACAGGATTTCCCGAATGTGGAATATCTGATCATTGACGGCTTATCGAAAGATAAAACCCTACAGGTAGTCAATAAATACTCTGCTTATATCGATAAAGTTGTCTCTGAAAAAGACAAAGGCCTTTATGATGCTTTGAATAAAGGTATCAAGCATGCTACCGGTGAAGTGATAGGGATGCTTCATTCCGATGATGTGTATGCCAATAATCAGGTTTTATCGAAGGTAGCACAGCAATTCGCTATTGATCCGGCTTTGGAAGCAGTTTATGCCGATTTAGTTTTTGTTGATCGTGAAAATACTGATAAGGTATTACGTACCTGGAAGTCGGGAGCATATAAAGAAGATGCCTTCAAGCAAGGCTGGATGCCACCTCATCCAACATTTTTTGTAAAGAAATCGGTGTATGAAAAACTGGGAGGTTTTAATCTCGATTTGAAACTTTCCGCCGATTATGAATTAATGCTTCGTTTCATTCATAAAGAAAAAATTAAAATTGCTTATTTACCGGAGATCATTGTCAAAATGAGAATGGGTGGAATCAGCAACACCAGTTTCTTTGTGAAGTTAAAAGCGAATATGGAAGACAAGCTTGCGTGGAAATTAAATGGAGTTAAACCCGGATGGTTCACTACAATTCGTAAGCCATTGAAAAAACTGAGTCAGTATTTCGTGAAAAGCTAAACCGGCATTTCATTTCTCAGTAACTGCTCCACCACAACAGGAAACCATTTCATTTCCAGCTCATGAATTTTTGCGGCAACATCCTGCGGGGTGTCTGTCTCCAGTAATGCTGTTTCATATTGTGCAATGATTTCACCTTCATCAAAATTTTCGTTGACATAGTGAATGGTTATACCGGTTTTGGTTTCCCCAGCCGCTACCACAGCTTCATGCACATGCATGCCATACATACCTTTTCCGCCAAAAGCGGGTAACAAGGCCGGATGAATATTTATAATGCGATTGTAGAAATTTCGAATGAGATCTTTTGGAACCAGTTTTAAAAAACCGGCCAAAATAACAAGATCAATTTCCTTTTCCTTCAGAAAGGTCAATACACTTCCATTTTCAAATGCTTCCTTATTCATATAATAAGAAGGAACTCCAAGACGGGCCATTCGCTCATGAACAAATGCATTTTTGCGGTCAGAAATCACCAATTCGACCCTTGCCAGGGGATGATTTGAAAAATAATTGACCAGATTTTCGGCATTTGAACCCGATCCGGAGGCCAAAATGGCTAGTTTTTTCATCCCGCGAAGGTAAATAAACCTCGTTTAAAGGCAGAAAAAAGTGGGAAAATGGACTTATTTACCTTCTTATGCCCCATCAACATGCTGTTTTTCATAATATTACGAATATATTTTGATCATTAAAGTATAAATTTGTTACTTTGCGCTTCAACTTTAAATTACTAAAAACTATGTCAGACATTGCAACCCGCGTAAAAGCAATTATTGTTGACAAACTAGGTGTTGATGAGAGTGAAGTACAGACTGAGTCCAGCTTTACTAACGATCTGGGCGCTGATTCTTTGGATACAGTTGAATTAATCATGGAATTCGAGAAAGAATTCAATATCGCTATTCCTGATGATCAGGCTGAAAAAATCAGCACGGTTGGACAGGCTATCGATTACATCACGGCAAACGTAAAGTAATCACACCTTTTTTTACCGGATGAAATTCAAAAGAGTTGTAGTAACAGGGCTAGGTGCGCTCACCCCATTAGGCAATACGGTTTCGGAATACTGGAATGGACTTGTTAATGGCGTAAGTGGTGCCGGCCCTATTACACGCTTTGATGCATCAAAATTTAAGACCCGTTTTGCATGTGAAGTAAAAAACTTCGATCCGGGTAGTATTCTCGACAGAAAAGAAGCACGTAAACTAGATTTATTCAGTCAGTTCGGACTCGCAGCAGCCATTCAGGCTATTGAAGATTCGAAAGTAGTTTCGCACCCCTCCTTTAATCCCGATCGTGTTGGAGTAATCTGGGCGGCAGGAATTGGTGGATTGCGAACCTTCATGGATGAAGCAAGTGCATTTGCTAAAGGTGATGGAACACCACGATTTAATCCCTTCTTCATTCCTAAAATGATTATTGATATTGCTTCCGGCCATATCTCTATTCGTTATGGTTTGCGTGGACCAAATTATGCGACTGTTTCAGCCTGTGCATCTTCAACTCATGCATTAAATGATGCCTTTATGCTGATTAAACTCGGCAAGGCAGATGCAATTGTTGCAGGTGGCTCTGAAGCTGCCATTAATGAACCTGCCGTTGGAGGATTCAATGCTATGCATGCTTTATCGGAACGAAATGATAGTCCGGAAACTGCATCACGTCCGTTCGATCTTGATCGCGATGGGTTTGTGATGGGTGAAGGTGCTGCAGCAGTAGTTCTGGAAGAATATGAACATGCTATTGCCCGTGGAGCAACTATTTATGCTGAAATGATGGGTGGTGGTATGTCTGCCGATGCTTATCACATCACTGCACCGCATCCGGAAGGACTTGGAGCATTGAATGTGATGAAGAATGCTTTACATGATGCCGAAATGGAAGCAACCGAAATTGATTACATCAATGTACACGGAACTTCTACTCCTTTAGGAGATATCAGTGAAGTAAAAGCTATTGAAAGTGTGTTTGGTGAACATGCTTATAAGTTAAATATCAGTTCTACGAAATCAATGACCGGTCACTTACTTGGTGCAGCCGGTGCCATTGAATCTTTAGCTTCCATTCTTGCTGTACAAAATGATATTGTGCCACCTACAATTAATCATTTTACCGATGACCCACAGTTTGATCCCAGACTGAACTTTACTTTTAACAAAGCACAACATCGCATAGTAAATGCTGCCCTCAGTAACACTTTTGGTTTTGGAGGTCACAATGCATCTGTTATATTCAGGAAAATAAAATAAATCCTTTTGGACTTCCTGCTGCCTTACCGCCTGTTATTCTCAGGTGATAAAGAATTGATTCTTTCTCTCCGGAATATTCTTGGATTCTATCCGAAAAATATCGCTATTTATAAACTTGCATTTTCTCACCGTTCAGTTGCACCAACAACTGTTAATGGCATGCAAATGTCGAATGAGCGCCTTGAATATTTAGGTGATGCTGTTTTAGGTGCGATAGTAGCTGAGCTGTTATTCAGAAGGTTTCCATTCAGAGATGAAGGATTCCTGACAGAAATGCGTTCACGTTTGGTGAGCAGGGAACATTTAAAGAGTTTGGCATTAAAAATTGGCCTCGATAAATACATCAAAAATAACTCCGGTCCGGGCATGTACCGATCTATGTATGGAGATGCATTTGAAGCGTTGGTAGGTGCTATTTTTCTGGATAAAGGATATAAAGCTGCGGAGCATTTTATAGTCGACAGAATGATTCGTTTGCATGTAGATCTCAACGATATTGAACTGGCAGACTCTAATTTTAAAAGCCGAATTATTAATTGGGCACAACGTGAGAAAAAATCTATTGTCTTTGAAACACTCGAAGAAGGTAATGGCAATAAATTAATAAAAGTCAGACTGGTAATTGATGGTGAAGAAATTTCAACGGGCGCTGATTTTGTAAAGAAAAAAGCAGAACAAATTGCTGCCGGAAAAGCTTGTGAAATATTAAAAGTACTTCCCGATTCTAAAGACGATCAGTAAGATATTTATTGGTCAACGACAAAATATCAGCTAGTCATCATTTTCACTTTTTCATTTTTTCTTCTGTCTTTTTCCTCAACCAGTTAATATCTGCAATTTGTTTAACAGTATTAATTTCCTGTAGTAATGCTTCTAGTTTGTCGGGTTGCCATGCTGCTTTTTTAAGTGCAGTTGTGAATTTAATCATATTCCGATAAATAGTTCTCTGGTACTCGGATACCATTTTGTTCCTGTTAAGAAAAATCCTGAAGGCTGCAATGTGATAAAAGAATGTTTCTTCATCGTCCATTTCATAATAACACTTCAACAAAATGGCACGCATATCGAGCTGGTAATATAAATCGGTGAATTCAACCTGTCGCAATTGAGATAGTGCCTTACGGTAATCGCCAATACTGAAATAATAGTAGGCAAGATTATAAACAAAGGCATTTTCCTGCTCATGAGGTTGCAAAAATTTCTTGTAAGATTCAATAAAGTTGAACACCCAATCGTGATTGCCGCTGCGAATACCAATTACAACAATATTTTTAAAATCCCATTGCGATAAATAACCATTGTTAAAAATTACTTTTCGCTCTAAAACTGATTGGTAAATCCTGAATAATTTATTCACATAATGAGCCTGTCCCTGATTAATTTTTTTGATGCAATAATTCATTTGATACTGATACATATCTCTTAAATCAGAATGCATGAAATTATTTCCTGAAGAAATTAATAAATGATCGAGCTCTTCAAAATGCACTTCATTTTCCGGCTCTGTTAATGTCATTAAAACGCGGAAGTAAGATGCAATTAATGGGACTTCTTTGAATGCACCATTCCTCAGTTGCTCCAGCAATTCATCACGCATAAAAAAATCATAATTCACTGCCATTACATTTTGCACATTAATGATTGCACATAACATCTGTAACTTTCTGGCGATATAAAATTTATCTAAAAAACGTGTTGCTTCACCAATGGGACTTTCATCAGATCGTTTTTGTCGAGGTAAAAAATGATTCATGTGAATGTATTCCGACTGATGACGTGCAAAATAAAAACCGGCATCCTTTACCAGGTCCATGTCATTGGCTACAGTTTCAGGTTGATACTCGGACAAATATGCTTTATCGGCTCCTCTTTTTGCCAATTCTTCCAAAAGGAGCAAATCTGCAGTACGTCCATCAATTTGTAATGCCTTGATTTTTAAATAGCTACAAGCTAATTTATACAAATCGGTCATTGCATACCTTAATTTCTTATCTTCATATGTCTTTTGCCCGGAAAATCTGAAATAAAGTTCTTCTCTGGTAAGTGTACAAGTATGTAAATCGGGATGAAAATCGCTCAATACCTCATACAATTCCAAAGCCCTTCCGGAGGGTCCACCTATGCCGGAAACAATGAAATTGCGGAATTCCCGCCATTCTACAGGGGTAATTGCAACAAGGATACTGAACAATTTCGATTTCGACCAACTTTGCATATCCGACAAAATTAATAAAATTAATTAACTTAAATAATTTACATAACATTAATTTTCAACATTTTACAAATTTATGTTTACTTATATCATAATTTTAAGCAAAATAATCGACTCGACAAAAGCGATATTTTGTATTTCAAGGATTGATATTAGTGAAATACATTTGTAATGTGATAGAAGATTTATCACAATTAACTGGGCCATGAAAAAATTCGCACACATTTTAACCACATGTATACAGCTAAGTATTGCCACTCTGGCAATAATCGCTGCGAGTTTTTGTACATCATCAGGAAGTCATATTGTTGGAGGTGAAATTACCTATCAATGGATTTCAGGAAATGATTACAAACTACGACTAACTTATTACAGCGACTGCAGCGGCATTCCAAATCCTACTTCCGCTTTAATTGAAGTTAATTCACAATCGTGTGCACAAAGTTTTTCTATCAGTATTCCAATTGTTTCCGGACCGACAGATATTTCTCCCATTTGTGCTGCATCCTTACCAAATGCGGCATGTAATGGCGGAACGCTGTATGCGGTTAGAAGGATTGTTTATGAAGGTGTAGTTTCATTAAGCGGGCCTTGTAACGATTGGGTATTTAGTTATAATGAATGTTGCCGAAATGCAGCTATTACAAATATTACCAGTGCAGGTGGTTTAGGAAGTTATTTCGAAGCTACATTAAATAATCTGGATGTTCCATTTAATAATTCTGTTGAATTTGCCGGAATACCGGTGCACATGATTCAAAACAATACAACCAGTTCTTTAAGCTGGAACACTTTTGATGTCGATGGCGATTCTATACATTATGAAATGGTAGCTCCAAGAGATTATGTTGGTTTGAATCCGATTAATCTTGCATTTAATGCAGGATTATCAGCGACACAGCCATTTATAGCTTCGAGTCCAACTTTATTGAATTCTCAAACAGGATTACTGACAATTTCACCAAATGCATTGCAAATTACTGTAATGTCAATGAAAATTTCTGAATTCAGAAATGGAATTAATGTTGGAAATATTTACCGTGATTATCAGTTTGCTGTAATTAATACAACCAACGCATTACCAAAGTTGTCAGGTATAAACGGCAATAATATTTATACAACGAATACTTGTCCCGGCGACACACTTCAATTTGACGTTTTCAGTACCGATGCAGATCAGTTTCAAATACTGGAGGTTTCCATGGGAAACAATTCAACTTCAGCTTCCTTAACTACAACACCTGCACAGTTTCCTGTTGGAACATTTACATGGGTTCCTTCGACAGCAGATATCAGCAGTCAACCGTACATATTTACGTTAAATGTACGTGACGATAATTGTGATTACTTCGGGACACAAACTTACGCTTACCAGATTTACGTAAATGGTTGCAACACGAATGATGTTTGGCCCGGCGATGCGAATTCTGATGGAGTTGCTAATTTATACGATTTACTCTCAGTCGGAATAGGCTTTAATACTTCCGGCACACCACGTGTGGGAGCTTCCACTAACTGGATAGCACAACCATCTGTTAACTGGCCAAATTCTTTTCTTTCAGGTATAAACTACAAACATGCCGATACCGATGGAAATGGAATTATTGAGTGGTCGGATACCACGGCTATTTTCCAAAATTATGGTCTTAATCACCCGTTACGGACAGCACCTCCTGCCGTAGCAGGATTAGCAGATCTGACTATCACTGCAAGTGCCGACACCATTGGCACCAGCATGTTACTTGATTTCAATATCGAAATCACTTCATTTGTTGACAGCATTTACGGACTCGCATTCCGTATGTACCTCGATCCTTCCTTAGTTGATATATCTACCCTTCAAACAAATTATACCGGATCCTTTTTCGGAACATCCGGTACTGATATGGTGAAGCTGGATTACAATACCGGAAACGGCTTACTGGATGTTGCAATAAGCAGAATTGATCACATAAATATTTCCGGCGGCGGTCCGGTAGGAAAAGTAACTATTGTTACAACTGACAATGTAAGTGGGAAAATGATGCTGAATGTGGCACCGTTCGACATCGTTGGAGTAACCGCTACAGGTGATGAAATAAACTTCAACTCTTTTGGAGATGCCGTAGTTATTGATCAGAACTTTACCGGTATCAATGAACACAATTTGTCTCCTGAATTCTCCGTTTATCCAATACCTTCTTCTGATGTGATTTTTGTTGAACACTATGGTCAGAATAAATTGTTGACGGTTGAAATTGAAGATGTAAATGGTCGCGATGTGATGACCATTAATAATCCGGTCAACAAACAACAAATTAGTGTTCAATCACTCAACAAAGGGGTGTATTTTATAAAAGCTACGAATGCCTTTGGCACTTCAATAAAGAAATTAATGATCTTCTAGACTTGTGGTTAGGTCTGTTTTTCCAGAACGGTGGGCGCCCAGCTCACCGTTTATTTTTTTATAGCCTTTGAGATATTATCCGTTTTTCATATTATTGCATATAACCACAGCGTTTTATGAAAAGCGAACAAGGAGAATTGAAGTTTTTTGCAACTTTCCCCTCAAAGGAAACACTTCGCCTGCTCCTGGAATGGCATGCACTGTATGAGGAATTACAGATTGAAAAGAAGCGTATGTCGCTGTGCACAGAAACTGACGCCATAAAGTTACTCGACATCCCCGCAAGGAAGCTCCACCAATACGTGAAAGAAGGATACCTGAAAAGAAAGCCATCCGGAGAATTCTACAAATATCAGGTGATAAAACTGCTGTTTGAGGTAAAACAAGAGGAACTTTACCAGTCAATTTCGTAGGTTCATCAAAAAAATTTGGTAATTTAAACCACCTTTTCTATTTTCACATAAATTGTCAAAATTTATAGCCATGAAAAAATTTCTATTGTTGATATTCATTTGTTCCCTGAACTTTACCACCCAGGCACAACAATTTCTTTCAATCAACCCGAATTTTGCTAATTCAGGTCAAACATTATCCACTACTGTCACTTCTACCGGCTTTTATTATACTATGGGTTCGGCACCAGGTCAATTTTGGCAAGACTTTTACATGTATCAGGGAAGTTATATCATTTATCCAAATTCAATTAATGTGCTTGATGACGATCATTTAGATGTTAACTGGTCGATACCTGCTGCGGCACCAAGTGGAAATTACGATGTTGAATGGAGTTTTTCCGGAGTCGGATTTACAATGGACGTTCCCGGTGGATTTAATATAAATTGTGTTCCAGTTCAGGCTGTAATTTCACAACCAATTTATTATTACATATGTCCATCAGGCGGCTCAGCAACGCTAACTGCCAATTCAGGAACAGGATTAACTTATCAATGGTTTAAAAATAATGTGCTTATTCAAGGAGCAACGTTACAAAGTTACAATGCAACTTCTGTTGGTACTTATCAGGTAAAAGTTACAAATGCACAAGGATGTCCGGATATGTCGGATCCGGTGTTTGTTTACAATGCCAGTACTCCAAATGCGATAATTTCATCTCCATCAACAAATATTACGGTATGTCCAAGTCAGATTGTGACTCTGGGAACCAGTTCCGGTTTCGGTTATACCTACCAATGGTTTAAGAGTGGTGTTTTATTGAACGGTAGTACTTCACAATTTTTAACCGTTTCCGACAGCGGATCTTATACCGTAAGAGTTACCAATAACCAAGGATGTTCTAACACTTCTCTTCCTAGAATAATCTCTTGGGCATCAATACCAGTCGCATCAATAACAACTTCTACAGGTAATCCCGGATTTTGCTCCGGCTCAACTGTTGGCTTAAGCACTCCACCAACTGCGGGATATACCTACAAGTGGTATAAATATGGAAACCTTATTGCGGGAGCCACCTCATCAACTTATCAGGCATCTACTGCCGGGAAATATAAAGTTGTGGTTACCAATTCTACCGGCTGTTCTAAAACATCTGCTCCATTAACCATTTCATTATATCCGATTCCACCGGCTACTATTACTGCTACAGGACCAACAACATTCTGTCAGGGTAGTCAGGTGAAATTGCAGGCAAATTATGGTTCAACCTATTCGTATCAATGGTATAAATATGGAAATGTTATTCCGGGCGAAACCAACCGAAATTTATTTGCCAACTCAACAGGCCCTTATAAGGTGGAAGTTACATCAGCATATGGCTGCTCTAAAAAATCGACTGCAACCAATGTGACAGTGCTTGCTACTCCTGTTGCAACCATTACTCCTGATGGCCCTACTACATTTTGTGCTGGCGGAAGTGTGCTTTTAAAAGGTCCAAATGGCACCGGTAATACCTATCAATGGAAATTGATGGGTAATGATATTCCAGGAGCAACCAACAAAAATTATACAGCTACGGCTGCTGGAAATTACAAAGTTGCCGTTACCAATTCACTGGGATGCACCGATATTTCCGATGCGGTAACTGTGACTGTTCCCTGCAGAATGAAAAATGAAACGATCACTGAAAATTTAGAGCTGTTTCCAAATCCGGCAAATACTTATATCACTATTTCCGGAGGAATTCCTTCGAGCTATGAAGTTATTAATGCAACTGGACAAGTGCTTATTTCGCAAGAAAAAAAGACAACCGATGTAATTGATATCTCATCAATCCCTGCAGGTTTGTACCTGATTCGGGTAGTAACTGAAAACGGCCCTTCAACATTGAAATTTATAAAAGAAGAATAAAAATATTATTTCAACTCTTTCATAAAAATATAGCCGCCTTTTTCAGCTCCCCATACCTGCTTATCTCTGGAATCGAATCCACGATCCCAGGAAACCATCTTATCATGATGAACAACTACTTCTGAGGTGGCGTAGGTTGCACCTCTTAAATTACTCGGACAGTTGTTTGCATTAGTACTTCCTTTGAATGAACCATCATCCAGTTTACGAAGTATGATCGAACAACCATCTCTGAGCTCGAGTGAATCAACTGATAACTGCTCAAAAACCTCAGGTGTTTTCCAGGCTCCTGCAAATCGAAGTGGATCGCTGACTGTGTATACTATACTTTCTATTGATCCATCTGCAAGCTGAATCAACTTATAAAATCGTTGCCTGTATGGTTTATCAAGTGCTGATGCCATTGCCTGTTCCACATACAACCATTTACCGTTATTTGATTTAGACCAAATCGGAGACATATGAAGCCTGATATCATAATAATCGGTATCGTTTTTTGACTGTTCTTGGCTGCTGAATGATCCTTGCATGTAACCATACAATACATGCAAATCATTCATGCCTTTTTCTTGCTGACCATAACTTACTCCGGCAGATAAAATGCATCCTGCAATTGCTATCAGTAACTTTTTCATTTGCTCTACTTTTAATTAATATAATTTGCCAAATTAATATTTTTAGAAACTGCTACAGCATCTTCCAGGCACTTTAGATTTAAATACCTCAACTTCGCGAAGCAGATGCATTTTTATCTCATTGATATTTAAATAATTATAAATATCTGCAACGCACTTCCCAGCTATATATTTTTCCCTAAATTGTACCTTTTAAACTTCAACCTTTAAATGAGAACGATTCTTATCTGGTGCTTATCGTTGATTTGTGTTTTTTCACAATTGCCCGCACAGATTTCACCTCAATCCCAAGCAACAAAAAATAACAGTGCAACCATTGTTAGAGGAGCGTATCTTCAGGCTATTGCACCGCACAGTATTACCATTCGATGGCGAACAGATGTTCCAACAGACAGTAGAGTGTTGGCAGGAAAAACTATGAACTATGGCATTTCTGTACAAAACACAACATTTACCACCGAACATGAAATAACATTATCTGGATTAGAATCTAACCAACAGTATTTTTACGCTGTTGGAACCACCACTGAAATTTTGCAAGGTGATTCCACCAATAAATTTATATCCGCACCTGCACAAGGAGAATTTATTCCTGTACGCGTTTGGGCTACCGGTGACTTCGGAAACGGTTCTGCAGCACAGGCTGCAGTGAGAGATGCATATCTGAATTATGATTCTAAGCCCACTAATTTATGGATCTGGCTTGGAGATAATGCCTACGCATCAGGAACTGATTCTGAATATCAAACTAATGTTTTTGATATGTATCCTGAGCCATTAAAAAGATTTCCATTAATGCCTTCACCCGGAAATCATGACTATGGTAATACAGGATTTGCTTCGGGAATAACCTTAACAACCGATGCTCCCTATTTTTCGATTTTTACTACTCCTCAAAATGGGGAGTCCGGCGGGATTCCTTCTTTCAGTCCAAAATATTACTCCTACAATTATTCCAATATTCATTTTGTATCGCTCGATAGTTACGGTTCTCTTCAGGATCCCGGCTCTCCTATGGTGGAATGGCTGAAAAGTGATCTTGCCAATCACAATCAAAGATGGACCATTGTCTATTTTCACCATCCACCTTATACAAAGGGGACACATGATAGTGATACCGAAATTGAATTGTACAGTATCCGACAAAATATAATTCCTATTCTGGAACAACATGGTGTCGATTTAGTATTGAGCGGACATTCCCATTCGAATGAAAGAAGTTATCTGCTACATGGCCATTACGGACTTTCTTATACATTTTCACCTTCTATGATGGTTCAACCCAATCATACCAATTTTGTTAAATCACCTCCATACACAGGCACTGTATATGCAATATGTGGGACCAGCGGACAATCACCGGGGCCGTCGCAAAACGATGCACCAATGCCTTGTATGTTTTTTAACGATTTTAATACCAATTGTTCTATGGTACTCGATATCGATCGTGATCTTCTCAGTGCTAAATATCTGACTTCTGCCGGCACCGTTCTTCATGAATTTTCCATTACCAAAACTGGCCCTTCCTCAATTATTGAATATGGCGAAGTATCCTATGAAATAACATATGATAGCAGCGATCAGTCTGTTTTGTTAACCTGCTTCTCAACTAAAAAAACCTCCATGAAAATTTCTCTTTGTGGTCTTAAAGGAGAACTCATTTCAAATTTTACCGATATACCCGCATCACTTCCTCAAGGGTATTCTATGCAAAAAATCAAACTTCCGGAACTTTCAAAAGCTATGTACCTGATTGTTCTCCAATTGGATGATCAACTTTTCTCTAAAAAACTATTGATGGGTAAATAATTGTATTTTTCTGTTCCAGACTGCATTATCATCGTAACTAATTACAATACAGCAAGTTAGTCTTAAGTGTGTTATTGCTAACAAAGGCAATAACTTTTCAGAACAATTGTTTGTTTTAAACTAAATTTGCAGGAATGGAAACAGGCATTTTATCACACCTTTATTGCAACAGTCTGACCAGCTATCAGCGAAAGCTTACCAGAGAGGTAAAAATCGGTATGGTTCCTATGGGTGGGACCAATCCTATCCGGGTGCAGTCAATGACTACCACCGATACCATGAATACCATTGCTACGGTTGAACAAAGCATCCGCATGATTGAAGCCGGATGTGAATATGTTCGAATTACAGCCCCAAGCATCAATGAAGCTAAGAATCTGGCGAACATCCGAAATGAACTTCACAAGCGAGGATACACTACCCCACTCATAGCTGATATTCACTTTACACCGAATGCAGCTGAAATGGCAGCCCGGATCGTTGAAAAAGTGAGAGTGAATCCCGGTAATTATGCCGATAAAAAGAAATTCGAAACAATCGACTATACCGATGCAGCTTATGATGCAGAACTGGATCGTATCAGGGAGCGATTCACTCCTCTTGTAAAGATTTGCAAAGAATACGGTACCGCAATGCGCATTGGTACAAATCATGGATCACTAAGCGATCGAATTATGAGCCGCTATGGTGATTCACCACTTGGTATGGTGGAATCGGCTCTTGAGTTTTTGAGAATTTGTGAAGATTTATCTTACCACAATATTGTGTTAAGCATGAAATCAAGCAACCCTCAGGTTATGGTTCAGGCTTATCGCTTGCTGATTTCTAAAATGCAAGATGAAGGGATGAATTATCCGCTGCATCTGGGTGTTACTGAAGCCGGTGAAGGTGAAGATGGCCGGATAAAATCTGCAGCAGGCATTGGTACTTTACTCGAAGATGGCATTGGTGATACGATCAGAGTTTCTCTAACGGAAGATCCTGAATTTGAAATCCCCGTGGCACGTGTCTTAGTGGACCGGTACAGCAACAGAACCAATCATGCCCCTATTCCAGGAATAGAGCATATAAGTCTTTTGCCATATTCACCATTCGAATATCAAAGACGCAAATCAACTGCTGTAACTAACGTTGGCGGCACAAACGTTCCTGTTATTATCGCTGATTATTCTCATAAAGAAAAAATTACAGCTGCTTCTTTGTTTCCTGTTGGATACAATTATGCTGTTGAAAGTGATAAATGGAATCTTAGTGATCAGGCATGCGATTTTATTTATTGCGGAAATAATCCTGTTACACTTGAAATTCCCGGCACACTGGGATTAATTTATAATTGTGACTTCTGGTTAAACCATCAGCATCAACCAAGAACATATCCCTTGTTTTGTGGCAATGAATATATTGGCGCTGCTGCAAAATCTGATATCCTGAATTTCGTTGCAATGGATGCTTCTGTAATTTTTAATTCAGACAACGATTTCCTTTCTCGCATTAAGAACGACAACACAGTGGTGCTCATTGCAGATACTTCCAATCTGCATGGCATGGCCGATGAACGCCGGATATTTATCGAGTTAATGCTTCGACAAATTAACTGTCCCGTAATTATAAAATTTAATTACAAGCAAATTCCCGAAGAAACATTGCAATTACATGCAGCAACCGATGCAGGGGCATTGCTTCTTGATGGTTTTGGAGATGGATTGTGGTTGAAAGCGCCGGGGATTGCATCTGAAAAAACAATGAATAGTTTGGGATTTGGAATTTTACAGGCAACACGAACCAGAATTTCAAAAACAGAATACATCTCCTGCCCTTCCTGTGGCAGAACTTTATTCGACCTTCAGGAAACTACTGCAAAAATTCGTTCCCGTACGCACCACTTAAAAGGGATTAAAATTGGAATCATGGGTTGCATTGTAAATGGTCCGGGTGAAATGGCTGATGCCGATTATGGATATGTTGGTGTTGGTGTTGGAAAAATTACCTTATACAAAGGTCGCGAAGTAGTGAAGAAAAATATTGAAGCAACTGTTGCTGTAGATGAACTGATTGAATTAATAAAAGAGCATGGTGACTGGGTAGATCCGGTTTCTTAAATTTAAAATACTAATTACTAAATTAAAACTTATCCAAATGATATCTAAAAAAATTGAAGCGCTGTTAAATCAGCAGGTAGAACTCGAGGCCTCATCCTCTCAATATTATCTGGCAATGGCTTCCTGGGCAGAAATCAAAGGCTACAATGGTGTATCAAAATTCCTTTACACCCATTCTGATGAAGAGCGTACGCACATGTTAAAGCTGATAAATTTTATCAATGAGCGTGGCGGCCACGGAGTTGTTCCGGCACTGAAAGCACCACCGGCAAGCTTTAAAGGTATTCAGGAAATATTTGAGCAAATCCTGAAACATGAAATTCATGTATCTACTGAAATAAACAAGCTGGTTGAACGTTGTCTGGCAGAAAAGGATTACACCACACATAACTTCCTTCAGTGGTATGTTTCAGAACAAATAGAAGAAGAAGCTTTGGCCAGAAATGTCCTTGATAAGCTGAATCTGATCGGAAACGATAAAGGGGGAATGTATTTATTCGACCGTGACCTGGAAACACTTTCCACGCAACAGGATAAAAAAGGGAAATAATTCCCATATAGCATCATAATGTGCCTTAATAGCCGGAAAAAGTGCTAATTTCTGTCTGTTAAGGCACAATTTTTGCCTGATAAATCACCATAAAAACAACTTACCAATGAAAATAAAATTTTTATTTATTGCTGCTATGTTCATTTGCACGGCAACAATCAGCAACGCACAAAGTTCACCTGCGTCAAGAAAAATTGATGCTTTATTGCAAATGATCAACTATGCTTATGTTGATACTGCCAATGAAAGTAAATTGGCGGAGGATGCAATCAGAGCAATTCTCAAAGATCTTGATCCGCACTCTGTTTATATTGCGGCAAGTGATTTAAAAGAGGCTAATGAACCTTTGGTAGGTAAATTTGAAGGAGTAGGAATTCAGTTCAATATTTTTGAAGATACCATCATGGTTACGCAGCCGATTCCCGGAGGCCCCTCTGAAAGATTAGGTATTCGTGCCGGCGACCGCATCGTGCAAATCGACACTGCCAACGTAGCCGGAATAAAAATTACCAATAACGATGTTTTCAAAAAGCTTCGTGGTGATAAAGGAACAAAAGTAAATGTTAAAATTTTCCGCCGTGGAGAAAACGAACTACTGGATTTCGAAATTACCAGAGATAAAATTCCGATTTTCAGTGTGGATGCTTCCTATATGGCAGACCCAAAAACCGGATATATAAAAATAAGTCGATTTGCCGATTCAACAGTTGAAGAATTCAAGAAAGCTCTTGAAGATCTCAAAAGCCGCGGTATGCAAGCACTTATCCTGGACCTATCGGACAATGGTGGTGGCTATCTCAACAGAGCGATCGAACTCGCTGATGAATTTTTGACTGACAACAAATTAATAGTTTACACTGAAGGTAAAGCAAATCCGAAACAAGAGTATTTTTCCAGCCCAATTGGTGGATTTGAAAAAGGGAAACTGGTAGTTTTGATTAATGAAAATTCGGCTTCAGCAAGCGAAATTGTTTCAGGTGCAATTCAGGATTGGGATCGCGGACTGATTATCGGTCGTCGTTCTTTTGCAAAAGGACTGGTTCAAAAACCTTTTCCACTTCCCGATGGCTCAGCCGTGCGACTCACTATTGCAAGGTACTACACTCCTTCCGGAAGATGTATCCAGAAATCTTATGAAAAAGGAGATGAAGATTATGAGTTGGATCTTTCACACCGATTCAAACATGGTGAATTATATAGTGCCGACAGTATTAAATTCAATGATTCCCTTCGATATGAAACACAGCAATCGAAGCGTACAGTTTATGGTGGTGGAGGAATTATGCCCGATATTTTCGTGCCGTTGGATACTACAAAAAATAGCAAATATCACTCTGACCTGATTCGTAAAACTGTGATGTTTGATTTTGCATTGACATACACTGACAATAACAGAAAAGAACTGTTGAAAAAATACCCGGATATCTCCAAATTCAGAAGTGACTTTAAACTTACGGATGCCATGTTTGAAGATCTCATTGCTTTTGGCGAGAAGAAAGGTGTTCCCAGAGATAGTGCAGGACTTGCTGTTTCATCAGAGCTCATTAAAGTACAGCTGACCGCTTTGCTTGCCCGCGATTTATGGAATACAGATGCCTACTGGCAGGTAATCAACGATATCAATCCGTTTTATATCAAAGCAATGGAATCATTGAAAAATGATACTTTCGAAAGAATGAAAATTGCCGAGAAATAAGCAATAAATTTCAATATGATTATTAAGGCTGGAAATTCTTCCAGCCTTTTTTATTAAAGGAATTTGGATATATTAATTTTTTATCCTATTTTTAATGAAAATAATCAAAAACCTTATCTTCATGAATAAGATATTAGTTGTATTTTTTAATTTAATTGTTCTGGTTGCTTTTTGTAAAGAAATCCCAAAAACACTAAAAAGAACTATCGATATCGATAAAATGGCAACTCTTTGCGCCCCTCCGAATTCAGAGGCTGAACTATATATTAATAATGTAAGGACTACAATACTGAATGGTGGTGATATGTGGTGGAACCTTACCAATGGGAAATACGAAGTACCCGCAGGTACAGGAAAACACAGTCTTTTTGCAGGAAGTTTATGGATTGGCGGTATTGATGGAGGTGGGCAGCTCAGAGTAGCAGGTCAAACATACCGCCAAAATGGCATGGATTGGTGGTCGGGAGCGATGGATACAACAATTCTGGATATTCAAATACTGGATTGTCTATATTATGACAGACATTGGAAAGTAAATAAACAGGATGTTCTTGATTTTATTTCCAATGGAACCACTACTGCTGATATCATTTCATGGCCGGGAAATGGCAATAGTGCAACTAATGAAGGGCATTATTTAGCACCATTTTACGATAATAATGGTGATGGTATATACAATCATATTGATGGAGATTACCCTGCATACAATTTTACTTCCAATTACCCAACAGTCCCTGGTACTAATGTTCAAACTTGTAACAACTATTTGTTCGGCGATCAATCAATATGGTGGGTAATAAATGATGTAGGAAATTTGCATTCTGCGTCCGGTTCAGATGAAATTGGTTTGGAAGTCCGATGTCAGGCTTTTGCATTTCAAAGCAGTTCACCAGCTATCAATAATGCAACTTTTTATCAATATCAAATCATAAATCGGTCCTCCACATATTATACAAATACATATTTTGGCCAATGGGTAGATCCTGATCTTGGATATGCTGTAGATGATTATGTTGGATGTGATGTTGGACGTGGTCTTGGTTATTGTTACAATGGTGATTCATTTGATGAATCTTTTAGTGGTTATGGTATTGATCCGCCTGCAATTGGAATCGATATTTTACAAGGACCAACGGCAGACCTAACAGATGGCTTAGATAATGATCGTGATGGTTGTATAGATTGTACGTTTATTGATTCTTCCGGTACAGTCGTGATTTATTATGATGACGTCCTTCCCGAACAAATAAGTATTACCAGTTTCATCAATTATACTCATGTAAATAACTCACCTACTGGAATTCCTAATGGTTTTACCGGATACTATAATTATTTGCGCGGAGTATGGTTAGATAATCAGCCAATGACTTTTGGCGGTGATGGCAGAAATCCTTTAAATCCCATATACACTTATATGTATCCAGGCACTTCCGATCCCTTTAACCCAACCAATTGGTCAGAATTAAGTGTCGGAAATATTCCTGGTGATCGGACATTTGTCCAGTCAGCCGGACCATATTCTATGGAACCAGGAGAAGTTGATTATGTAACAACTTCCGTTGTGTGGGCACAACAAACAGGAGGCGGGCCCTTGGGATCACTTGCACTGCTACAACAATATGATGATGAAGCTCAGCAATTATTCTCTAATTGCTTTAGATTGATTGGTGTTGGAATTGATGAAATTGAAGTGAGCATAAATATTTCTGTTCATCCAAACCCATCAAACGATTTTGTAATGTTCGAAAATTCTGATCCATCGAAAAATTACAATCTCAAAATATTTAATTCAACCGGGCAATTGGTTTTAACTGAGTCAAATATTCTGAACGGAAATTATAAATGGGAAACCAGCACGCTTCCAAAAGGAACATACATTTATGAAATTTCATCAGCGGATAAAAAATTGAAAGCAGGAAAAATAGTGTTGTATTAATCAGACAAATAGAAAATTGCCGAGAATTGATTCGTACTGATGTTGTAATCTATTTGTATCCATCATGTGGCTCATGCTCCATCACTTTAAAAAGATGAAGCAAGTAAGGAAACAAAGCGTCCATGCTTTCTCCTGCTCCTCTTGTTGATCCCGGCAATGCAAGAATCAATGTCTTGCCAATTAACCCTGCCAGACTCCTGGAAAGCATGGCATAAGGCATTCTAAGCTGACCATAAACACGTGCAGCTTCCGCAATACCGGGAATTTCCCGGTCGAGTAATGGACGAACAGCCTCCGGTGTAACATCCCGAGCCGACAAACCGGTGCCGCCGGTAATTATAATCATTGATAGTGGCGATACTAAGAGGCTTTTAATTTTATTTTGAATTGCATCTATTTCATCCGGAATAACAGCATAATCCGAAATGCTAACCTGCATTTTTTCCAAACGCTCTGTGATTGCTTTCCCGGCAAAATCCTGCTTCTTACCTGCTGAAATGCTGTCTGAGCAAACCACAACAGCAGCATGTAAACCTGCACCTGACTTATCAGCAAACTGCGACTTACCACCTTTCTTTGACTGAAGTCTGATTTGTGCAATTTCTATTCCTTTATCGATAGGTTTTAACATATCATAGATTGTTAATGCCACAACCGATGCGCCATGCATCGCCTCTACCTCTACTCCGGTTTTATAAATGGTATGCACTTCAACTTCAATCAAAATTTCAAGTCCGGAAATTTTATATCTGATATTTGTATACTCAATGGGTAAAGGGTGACAATCGGGAATCATGTCACTCGTTCTTTTCACAGCAAACAACCCCGCAACACGCGCCGATTCCAAAACATCTCCCTTGGGAACTGTTTTATCATTGATTGCCTGAATGGTGTTGGCCGAACTAACCCTGACAATTGCTTCAGCTATAGCCGAACGATGTGTTGATACCTTGGGTACAATGTTTATCATAAACTAAAAATGAATCTGCTTTAAACAGCATTTTGCGTTGCTGCCAACTCCGGATTTTTATACTTTCCTTTACTCTTACGAATATTTACCGCAACAACTTTGTATTCCGGACACATAGCTTCACTGTCGCTAACACTTGAGGTAAGATCATTCATGCGAACATCCGGAAAATGGAATGTAGAAGAAAGGACGCCTTCTTTAACCTGATCCGAAATTTTTGCTTTCACATCAATTTTCCCTCTCGCTGAAATAACACACACCATCTCTCCATCATTAATTAAATGTTTCGCAGCATCGGCAGGATGAATCAGAAGTACATCATCGGTAAGAATTTCAACATTTCCGGTGCGACGGGTCATGGCTCCGCAATTGTAATGCTCCAGCTCTCTGTTGGTAGTGAGAATATATGGAAACTCTGCTCCATGATTTACAATTTCTTCTGATTCCTTCCAGGTTGCTACCTGAAACTTTCCTTTGCCACGTTTGAAACTTTCCACATGTAAAATTTCTGTATCGGAACCATCAGGTAATACGGGCCATTGCTTTCCATTGTCTCCAAGTTCCGACCACTTAACACCGGCAAAAAACGGAACTATTTTTGAAATCTCTTCAAGCATCGTATCAGGATCGTACGGAGCCTGCGCATAGCCCATTTTATTCATAATTTCAACCATTATCTGACCATCAGGTTTAGTTCCCGGAATGGGTGGTACCACTGCCTGAACCTTCTGAATTCGTCGCTCACCATTGGTGAAAGTACCGCTCTTTTCAAGAAAAGATGAAGCAGGCAAAATAACATGAGCCATTTTTGCCGTTTCTGTCATAAATAATTCCTGCACAACAAGTAAATCAAGATTACTCATTGCTTTCATAACATGTTGGGTATTTGGATCCGTCTGAACATTATCTTCTCCCATTAACCATAAAGCTTTTAACTTACCGGCTATTGAAGCATCATACATTTCAGGGATTTTCATTCCCTTTGAAAAAGGCACTTTCACTTTATAAAAATCACTGTACATTTTATTTATTTCCGGATCATAACTATCGAGATAACCAGCGCCCTGATGTGGCTGACAACCCATATCGGCTGCACCCTGCACATTATTCTGGCCTCTTAAAGGATTCACACCAACACCCCTACGACCGATATTTCCGGTAATCATGGCCAAATCTGCAATCAACATTACTGTGTAAGTACCTTGTGAATGCTCCGTAACACCTAATCCATGAAACGACATGGCATTTCGTGCCGATGCATAATCGATTGCTGCAGCCTTCACCTGCATACGATCAACACCGGTAACTTTTTCCAGATTAGCAATGTCGAGAGAAAGGATATGAT
Source organism: Bacteroidia bacterium (assembly GCA_016788065.1). GTDB lineage: Bacteria > Bacteroidota > Bacteroidia > AKYH767-A > OLB10 > JADKJB01. Next base: position 51,312 of record JAEUTI010000089.1, read on the forward strand.
TTTTAAATTCCTGGTATCCTTCTGTTCTGGATTCAATAAATGAAGTATCTTCAAGCTTTTCTGTAATGATATAATATAACATCATGTTCAGCAAAGCCACATTTGTTCCGGGCTTAAGTTGTAAATGATGCTTTGCGTAACGTGCCATTTCCGTACGACGGGGATCAATTACAATGGCAGTACCTTTCATAGCAAATTGCTTGAGCTTTGCACCGGTTACCGGATGTGCATCCGTTGGATTGGCGCCTATCACCAGAATACAATCAGTATACTTAAGATCGATGATAGAATTAGTTGCTGCTCCCGTTCCGAATGTACGTTGCATACCCAATGCCGTTGGTGAATGGCAAACACGGGCACAACTATCAATATTATTGGTGCCAATGACGGCACGAATAAATTTTTGCATCAGATAATTCTCCTCGTTAGTACAACGGGCTGATGAAATTCCTCCAATTGCATCGGGACCATGAGTTGCTTTAATGCGATTCAGTTCATTTGCAATATGATCATAAGCTTCATCCCATGTTGCGGGTTCAAAAACACCATTTCTTTTAATGAGCGGCGTTTTCAATCTGTCGGGATGGTTGTAGAATGAAAAAGCAAACCGACCTTTCAAACAAGTATGTCCTGTATTCACATCAGCATCATAGGGTGCCTGAATTGACTTTACTTTATTTTCAGCAACAGCAACTTCCAAATTACATCCAACTCCGCAATAGGTGCAAATTGTCCGTACTTTCTTATCTACAGCAATCGATTTCGATTCAAACACATCCGAAATTGCACTGGTAGGACAGGCTTGTGCACAAGCACCACAACTCACACAATCGGATTCGAAAAATGAATCATTATAACTTTTAATGATGTGGCTATCGAAACCCCGTCCGGCCATACTCAAAACAAATTCGCCCTGCACTTCATCACAGGCACGAACACATCTGCCGCAATTTATACACTTCGACAAATCAGAAGTCATGTAAGGGTGACTCAAATCTTTTTTCCTGTCCAGATGATTTTTACCTTCCGGATAACGCACATCACGAACACCAACTTTTGCTGCTACTGTTTGAAGCTCACAATTATTATTCACCTCACAGGTTAGGCAATCTAAAGGGTGATCTGTGAGAACCAACTCAATAATATTTTTTCGTAATCTTTTTATGCGTGTAGAATCGGTGTAGATGTATGAATTTGCCATCACCGGAGTATGACACGAAGCCTGAGCTTTGGCCGGACCACCTTGTACCAGTGCTACATCAACACTGCACACTCTACAGGCTCCAAAAGGATCAAGGTTTGGAGCATCACACAGGGTGGGAACGAAATCATGCCCGAAATTTCTGCGTACCAGTTTCAATATAGTGTCACCATCCTGAATCTGATATGGTTGATCATTGATGTAAGCTACTTTTATGGATGTATTTTCCATGATATGTATTTTTGGATATTAGTAATGGTTAACATCACTTTTCAATAAAATAACTTTTCAATTCATCACCGAAATAATGAAGTGCATTTTTCACCGGAAGTGGTACACCACCACCTAATGCGCATAATGAACCCACTTCAAGTGTTTCAAGCAAATCATCAAGCAACTGCCGCTCCATTTTGTAATCAGTTGTGCGTGCTTTCTCAATCATTTCATAGCCTCGTGTAGAACCAATTCTGCATGGAAAACACTTACCGCAACTTTCATGTGCTGTGAAGCGGAATAAATGTTCGATATAATGAATCAAAGGATAATCGGCAGGTATACAAACAACTGATGCATGTCCTAATAAAAACCCTTCTTTTGCAAAGGAATCGAAATCAACCGTGAGTGAATCGATTTTAGATACAGGCACCAATCCGCCCAGTGGACCACCAATATGCATGGCTTTAACAGGAGTTTTAAATCCACCTGCCATAACATCAACCACATGACGTAACGAAGTACCCATATCAACTTCATAGATACCGGGGCGATTAAAATGACTATCGAGTGAGATAAGTTTAGTGCCACTCGATTTTTCTGTTCCTATCGATGCAAAAGCCTGGCCACCATTTTTGATTATAAACGGAATATTTGCCAGTGTTTCCACATTACTAACCACAGTAGGTTTATTAAATAACCCTTTCTGTGCAGGATAAGGCGGACGCACTCTTACTTCCGGACGTTGCCCTTCAATGGAAGAAAGCAAGGCCGTTTCTTCGCCACAAATATATGCACCTTGCGCTTTTATAACCTTAAAATGAAATGAAAATGATGATCCCTGAATATTATCACCAACAAAACCCAATTTTTTCAACTCTTCGATTGCAGCACTAATAATTTCCACAGATTCCGGATATTCTCCGCGAATATATACCACCCCATGAGCAGCACCGGTCATATAGCCGGCAAGAATCATTCCCATTAAAAGTGAATGAGGTCGTTCTTCCATGATGTAGCGATCAGAGAAAGCTCCCGGATCACCTTCATCGGCATTACAAACTATAAATTTTGTTGAATCACCTGCATTCCTGCATGCTTCCAGTTTAAAAGCAGTACTGAATCCGGCACCTCCACGACCACGAAGTCCCGATTTTTTTAATTCACCAAGTAAATCAATTGGATTCCGTTTTAATGCATCTGTAAGAATTGAATAGTAGGTTTTTAATTCTGGTTGAGCAACTGTGAGTATCGCATTGCCGGCACTTCCTACATGATATTTTTCAGCAGTGTGTTGTTGATTGGAACGAATCGCAGGTAAATTGTCGATATCATTTCCGGAAAAATTTTTACCATTGATGTAGAAGGCACTATTTTCATGACAACGACCCAGGCAGCACATCTCCCCTATTTCATTTTCACTGTAAGCAGTCTGCAGCTTAGAGTGCAATTTAACCTGTGTTCCGGCGGTCATACATGCACTGCCATTGCAGATATAAACCTTTTTGCCTTTATTTTCAGGACGTAAGAAATCATAAAATGAAACTGCGCCATAAACAGTTGATTTCCCTACCAGAAATTCCTCACGCAATCTCTCCAGATCTTCCAGATCAGGTGTACCAGTTGCAGCGGAGGCATTGCCATACTCTTCAAAAAGGTTCTTGTCGAGTCCCTTTCTGCCTGATAATTCACTTAAATTTTTTGACATCCCTTTTATTTATTATTCGAAACTAATTCGGTTCGTAGTATTCTTTCTGGATGAGCATAAACAGTTAACTTCTTACTTCTGCAAAAAGCAATTAAAGTCATGCCGGCAGCAACAGCATTTTCCACAGCCATAGAAGATGGCGCAGACACGGCAGCTAAAACTGGTATTCCCACAGCTTGAACTTTATTTACTATTTCATAGCTGACTCTGCCACTCACGGTAATGCATTTTGCTTTTGAAAGTGTTTGATTCAACACCAGTGAACCAATTACTTTATCAACTGCATTGTGCCTTCCAATATCTTCGAACATGGCAATCATTTCACCATCTATACTGAAAGCTGCTGCTGCATGTGTTCCTCCTGATGATCTGAAATCAAGCTGAGCTTCCGACATTTTAGCAAACATACATTCCAGAATTCGGGGATCAATCTTAGCATCATCGTTAATAGTATTGGTTGAAAGTGTTTCTTCGAATGAAGTTCTTCCACACAATCCACATGAAGATGCAGAAATGATATTTCTGGAAGCAGCGAAATCTTTTAATAAATTTTCTTTAGGCAAAACTAAATTCAGAGCTGTGATGAATCCTTTTGGTCCACTGGATTTAATTTGCATTTGATGAGCATTTATTCTTTGCCGGTAAACTCCTTCTGTAAACAAAAGACCCTGCACTAATTCCAATTCATGCCCGGGAGTTCGCATCGTAACAGTAAAAGGCTCCTCATTAATAGCAATCGACAATGATTCTTCAATAGCAAGCATATCATTTACCTGAGAAAAATTCCCATCGTTAAATAGCAAACCATTATAAGAATTTGTTTTCATGCAAGTTTATAAATGATATTCTGAAATCAGAAAACACACGAGCACTCTATGATAATCCTGTAATATTTCCATCATCATCAATATCCATTCCTTCGGAAGCAGGGATAGCAGGTAAACCCGGCATCCTCATCATTTCACCAAGAATTGGAACTACGAATCCGGCTCCTGCAGCAAGTTCAAATTCCCGGACATTAACTTTAAATCCGGTTGGTCTGCCGGTTTTATTTTCATCATCCGAAAATGACTTCTGTGTTTTAGCCATGCAAACCGGGAAGCCATTTACTCCAAGTTTTACAAACTCCTTGAGCTGATTGCTTGCTTTTACACTGTATGTAACATCATCGGCACCATAGATTTCCAGTGCGATTTTCTTGATCTTCTCTTCAATTGGCAAACTCCAGTCATACAACTGATGATAGTTATTGGTACCTTTTTCAATAACATCAACAACGGCTTTGGCCAGATCTTTAGTGCCTTCACCACCTTGACCCCATCCTTTCGATAACACTGCCTGAACCCCAACTTTAGCGCATTCATCTACAACATATTTCACTTCTTCATCTGAATCAGAATAGAAGCTATTGATTGCAACTACAGGAGTCAAACCAAACTTCTTGCAATTTTCAATGTGTTTGGCGACGTTCTGGAAACCCTTGCGGATATAGTCCATATTTGGAGTATTGTATTCTTCCTTCTTCGCTCCTCCATGGTGACGAAGCGCTCTTACTGTTACAACAAGTACAAGAGCCTTTGGTTTTAAGCCACCTACCGGACATTTAATATCTAAGAATTTCTCAGCACCCAGATCGGCACCAAAACCAGCTTCTGTAACGACATAATCACAAAGTGACATACCTGTTTTAGTCGCAATGATACTATTGGTTCCCTGAGCAATATTGGCAAATGGTCCACCATGAATGATAGCGGGATTCCCTTCCAGTGTTTGCACCAGATTCGGCTTAATGGCATCGCGAAGTAAAATAGCCATAGCACCTTCAGCTTTCAAATCACGTGCATAAATTGGTTTCTTATCGAAAGTATATCCGATGAAAATATTTCCAAGTCGTTTTTTGAGGTCACTGAAATCTTTAGAAAGACAAATGATTGCCATTACCTCAGAAGCTGCTGTGATATTAAATCCATCTTCACGAGGAATACCATTCGAGCTTCCACCGATTGCAATAATGATATGACGAAGTGCGCGATCATTCATATCCATTACACGCTTCCAAACCACTGTACGCGTGTCAATATTTAAGGTACGTGATTTGCTTTGAATATTATTGTCGATCAACGCAGCGAGTAAATTATTCGCCTTTTCAATTGCAGAAAAATCACCGGTAAAATGAAGATTAATATCTACCATTGGAATAACCTGAGAATAACCTCCTCCTGCAGCACCTCCTTTCATTCCAAAAACAGGACCTAGTGATGGCTCTCTGAGTACCACCATTGCATTCTTACCGATCTTGTTCAATCCATCGGTTAAACCTATCGAAACAGTAGTTTTTCCTTCTCCCGCTGGTGTTGGATTTATTGCAGATACAAGAATTAAATTCGACTTCGCTACTTTCGTTTCATCAATGATTGAAAGGGGAAGTTTTGCTTTATATTTTCCATATTGCTCCAACAACTCGGTGTCAATATTCAGTTTTCTGGCAATATCACGAATTGACTTAATATCAGCACGTGTAGCAATTTCAAGATCAGTTAGATTTTCAGTGGTTATCATAAGTTGATTATTCAGTTGGTACTTGTATTTTGTTTCCAGGAATGTGTGTTATCATTCAATAGCTCTTTGCCCCATACCGGAACCTTATTCTTGATCTCTTCAACGACAAATGCACATGCATCAATAGCCATTTTACGGTGGCGGGAAGAAGTGAAGACAAACAATGAAATCTCACCTGTCTTCACCAGTCCTAAAGAATGGTAAATATGCATGCAAGATAATTGAAATCTTGAAAAAGTCTCCTCCCTTATTGAAAATAGTATCTCGTCCGCCATTTCCTTGTAGCAAGTGTATTCTATTCCTATAACTTCCTTATTATCAATAACATCAGCCCTCACCTGACCTAAAAAAATGCTATGGGCACCTATTCCGGTTTGGGAACTATGACCGGCAATACTGGTCGCAATTTTCTCGGGCGATACCGGCCCTTCAATAAAAACCTCTTTTTTCTTGTGTTCTTTCATGGCATTTCCCCCTTTAAATATTCGTTTAATACTTGTGCGCCTCCTACCAGGCTCTTGACTTCAGCAAACCCAAATTTCTTGAACAAAATATCTGCTCCTATTTTACTTCTGTATCCGGAGGCACAAACCAGCAAAGTTGGTATTTCAGGCCGCAGCTCACTGGCCTTTGCTTCCAGCTTTTCCAACGGAATCAATTTAACGCGATTAGAATTTATAACTGGCTGCTCACCGGGTTGTCTCACATCAATTATCTGAAGTATTTCCTCATGTTTCATCCAGGCTTTCAGGTTGCCGGAATTAATTTCCACTGATGGAGATGAACAAAATCTATCATAACTAAAAGCTCTTAGAGCAGCCGAATCTGAAGGAAATCCCAACCAATTCTCTTCATTTCGTTCTACTACAAATTGGTTCCATTGAAATGAAGTTCCATCAAAGAAATGAAGTATTGTATATTCAAAATTTCCAATCTTAGCAATCCATTTTAGTGCAACATGAGCCTGCATCATGCCAATAAAACCGGGTATAGTATTTAACACACCTTGTTCATGACAACTTTGTACACTTCCCGATTCAGGTGGATGCTGAAAAATACATCTGTATGTTGCCCCGCGTTTTCCATTCTCAAGTAAATTATTGAACAGCGCAAACTGACCGGAATAACGATTTACAGAACCATGAATAAAAGGTTTTTCAAGCAACACACAAGCATCATTAATCAGGTAACGGGTTTCAAAATTATCTGTGCAATCAATTATCAGATCAAATTTTCGGATTATATGCTCAACATTCTGAGTAGTTAATCTTTCAGGGAAAGTGTGAACTGAAATATGATCATTAATTGCTTGCAAATGCTTTGCAGCAACCTCACATTTTAACGCTCCTATATCATTGGTTTGAAATAAAACCTGCCTTTGCAAATTACTTAATGAAACCACATCAAAATCTACGATACCTATAGTTCCAATTCCGGCAGCAGCCAGATAGCTTAATACCGGAGAACCTAGTCCACCTGCGCCAACAACTAATACATTAGCTTGTTTAAGCAACAACTGACCCTTAGTACCAAATTCAGGCAACATCAGGTGACGACTGTATCGTAATTTTTCGTGCTCGTTAAGATCCATATTCTTTCCAGGCATTCAGATCTGCTTTGGTATTAAAATTCAGAAATAAATTTTCAGCATTATCGAATTCAACTAAATTTAAGCTGAATTTCTTAACTATCAATTGCATTTTTAAAATATCGGAATGTATCAGTGCACCTAATTTTTCTTGAATGGAAGCATGATAAAAACCACATAATGGTTCAATTCCATCTTTTGTTAAGGGCAGACAAATTTCAGAATCATTTATAGCCTCATACAATTTTAAAATTGCCTCCGTAGTAATCAATGGCATATCACAGGCAATAACGAAAATCCATTCAGAATTTGCATGCTCAAAGGCTGAAACAATACCGCCGGCAGGTCCTTTATCAGTTATAGAATCAGGGAAAACCTGAAATCCTGAATTTTTATAACTATCGTTATTGCTTATCACAATAACATCCGAAAAAAGCGTGCTCAATACTTCCAAAATATGGGAGGACATTGGCTTATTTCTGAACTCCACCAATCCTTTATCACTACCCATCCGGGACGATTTCCCACCTGCAAGGAGGACAGCAGTAGCATCTGACAATTTTAACATTTCATTGCAAGATAAGTTTTATTCCGGCAAATATCAACACCATTGCAAGAACTTTTTTCATCATTGCAGGTGGCAACTTTCTGCTACCAACCCAGGAGCCCACCAGTCCGCCACAAAAAGCAGCGATAGTCCAGTAAAGGATCTCCATATCAGGTAAAAATCCGGTCATTGCCATACCTAACAGGCCGGAAATGGAATTTAAAAAAATAAATAACGCCGATATGAGTGCAGTTTGTTTGAGTCCCGCCCAGCCCATTATTAATAACAACGGACTTAAAACAATTCCACCTCCAATACCTGTGATTCCGGAAACTATTCCGATAGCTAAACCAACAAGAATGGTAATATATGCTGCAGGTACCTGTATCACTCTTTCAGGAACATTAAAAAAACCTGTTAAGCGAATTGCAGCAATTAAAATCAGGACACCTAAAATTTTCCGATAAACTTCATCCGAAACCGGAATCATAGCACCAAAAAAAGCGGCAGGCATACTACCCGCAATTAGTGCAATAAAAAAACCTTTCGGAAGCTCTGATACACTGCTAAATCTGATGAATGCAACCATGGATACAAAAACATTCATCAGTAATGCTGCAGGTTTCATAGTTTCAGGAACCATATGAAGCAATCCCATGATTGCCAGATAGCCACTTGCTCCGCCATGCCCAACTGATGAATAGAGCAAGGCAATCAAAAAGAAAATGAGCGGAAGAAAACTTAGAACTACATCCATCAGGAAACTAGTTTAAATGATTCACCATTTGAACCCGTACATGATCGCCTTCTTTGACCTCAACAACTTCTTCATCAATTACCACGATACAATTTGCTTTACAAAACGGAAGCAGTTTATAAGATTCCTGCCCTTCCAGAATGGTGACAGTTTGAAGGTCGGTGTAAGCTCGTAAAAAATGAATCATACCACTTTTTTTAGAATAATTACCATTGACAGGCAACTGCATTTCCTTCGCAAATGGCGTCGGATAACCCATTGAACGATATAAGGCAGGCAGCACATATTCATAAAAACAAACCATCACTGAAGCAGGGTTTCCGGGCAATCCAAAAATTACCTTCTTATTTTTCATACCAAAATAAATTGGTTTACCAGGCTTTTGTTTTACTTTGTAAAAAATGGCTTTAACCTTCTGATTGCTGAGAGCCTTCCCGACAAAATCATAATCACCAACGCTGATTCCACCGGTAAACAAAACAAAATCATGCTCCTTTGAAGCTTCTTTAAAAATGTCAATTGTGTTCTGCAAATTATCAGCAGCATGAAATATGGAAATATCCTCAAACCCATGTTCATTTAAAACCGAATTAAGCATAAAGGAATTGGATTCATAAATGCAGCCCTCTTCTAAATCTTTCCCTGGAGCGATCAATTCATTTCCTGTTACAATAACTGCAATAGCCGGTTTTTTGAAACATCGAACCGTAGTTGTTCCAAGAGAATATAAGAGACCAATACTTCCGGATGTTATTCTTTCAAATTTCGGAATGGCAATCTCACGCTTTCTGATTTGTGAACCTCTGTAACGAATATTACTTCCTCTGGTTATATTTTCATTATCGGGGATCATCTCCTCCTGACGTACAGTAACATGCTCTTGCATAACAACTGTATCGAGACTATCCGGCACAGCTGCACCGGTAAAAATGCGAATACAACTTCCGGATTCACATTTGCCTTCAAACACTTTTCCAGCAGTTGATTCCCCGCAGATTTTTAAACTTTTAAACTTTTTCAGATCTTTTATCCGGAAAGCATAACCGTCGACAGCAGCCTGGTTAAAGGGTGGAGAATCTATTGGGCTCAAAATACTCAATGCAGTAACTAAACCACGTGAGGTATTCACTTCATAATTTTCAATCTTAGCCAGTGGAATTTCCTTTAACAGTAATTCCTTAGCTTCTTCGAAAGATATCATAAAAGCCTTACCCATAATTAGCCTCCTATTCCCATCATAGATCTGCGGTGGGAAGATGTTTCTTCAAGTCCCCAGCTTACTCCGCTATTTCCTCCCAGCTGAAAATGTTTACCCGCCAAACACGATCGTATTAAGAGTGAAACATCTTCACCGGAACGAAGTGCACTCAATAAGTCAGTTTCTGTTTTGCTGAACAAACAATTGCGCATTTTACCATCTGAAGTAAGTCGCAATCTGTTACATCCACCACAAAATGGTTCACTCATGGTAGTGATGATCGAAAATGTCCCGTTATAATTCTTAATTTGAAATTTTTTTGTGGTGTCGTGAACACCATCTTCTAACTTAATAATTTCGGAATGCGTTCGGGCAATAATTTCCAGCATTTCACCGGCATGAATCACCCGATCAGGTTGCCATTTATTTCCGGGAAATGGCATAAATTCAATAAACCTCACATGAACTGGTTCTTCTTTCGTCCATTCAACAAAGTCTGCAAGTTCATTTTCATTATATCCGTTCATAACTACCATGTTGATTTTAACATGAAAGTTATGATCTAGTAATAACTGAATATTATTTTTTACCTGAATGAAATCATCCCTTTGGGTGAGTTTATGAAATAAATCCCTGTTGAGAGTATCGAGACTGACATTGATAGAATTGATCCCGGCTTCCTTAAAAACATCCATAAAATGATGTATTCTGGAACCATTGGTTGTTAAAACCAATTTTGTTCCGGTCATTCCAAGCTCCCTGATAATCATGGATGCATCTTTTCTGACCAGAGGTTCACCGCCGGTTATCCGGATTTTTTTTACTCCCTCGCAGATAAATATTTTCGCTAAGGAAATTATTTCACTGGTAGACATCTGATCCGAACCATGCGAATTACAATCCCCCTTTATGCTATCATCCAGATGTTCAGGCTGAGGCAAACAGTACAAACATTTGTAGTTGCACCGGTCTGTCAGACTGATTCTCAGGTAGTCATGTATCCGACCAAACTGATCTTTGAGCATGGTTTTAAATTAATGATTAATTGCAGGGACTGAAAACCTTGCCTCCCAAAATTACATATAAAAAAGATAAAACATCTCAGCCTCCTGAAAAAGGAGGTAAAATTGCAACTACATCCCCATCAGTAAGCAACAAATTACCGTTAATTAATTTATGATTTACAGCAATCGCATAATTCAATTTTCCCAGATTTGGAAACTGCCGGTTTAACTCAGTACGAATCGAATCTGTATCAACTGCCACCTTTTGCTGCTCTCTGAATCCGGTTGCTTCTGCTGCAGCAGAAAAAAAAACTAATTTAACTGAAGCCATAAACTAATGAAGATAATCTGGGATACAAACGATTCTGAAATTATGAATTTGCACTGAATCTAAGACTGAAAGTGTATATACTCCGGAATTCACATGCGGAAGTGAAATATTTCCATCACTACCTGCGAATATTACTCCTTTCGCTATGGTTGCCCCTCGCTGATCAAAAAGGACATATTCGAGATCTGAATGAATTACGTCGTTTAATTTGATTGTAAAATTACCTGAACCGGGATTCGGATAAACAGTAATTAATTCCATTATACTTGTTGAAGCAGGTTCCCGGCAAACCACAGCAACTGCTAAAACATTCGAATTTTTAGTGCAACCATTTGATCCTGTAACGGTCACTTTATAATTTCCGGTGGTTTTGGCATAATATTCATCGGAAATAGCACCGGCAATGTAAGAAGAACCTTTGCGCCATTGATAAGTGATGCCTGCACCAGAATTCGCTCGCAGTAATACGCTGTCACCATCACAAAATGAAAGCGGACCGCCGGCAATAATTGATGCAGGAGGTGAAGGTAATATAGAAACCAAAATTGAATTCGAATTTCTGGAACAGCCATTTGAATCAGTTATCCTGACTTTAAACTGACCTGCAGTCTTTGCAACATACTGTAGCCCTGTTGCTCCTACAACATCATTGCTGTACTTTTTCCATTGATACGAATAACCTGATGCATTATTTGCTTCAAGTGTTACACTGTCGCCGACACAAAACGAAGTATTGCCAGAAGCTGTAATATTCGCAGGTGGTAATGGATTTACTACAACAAATGTATTTCCCGAATTGCGGGAACATCCAAATACCGAAGTTGCAGTTACTTTATAAGTTCCCGTTCCTGATGCAGTATAAGTAGAATCCGTTGCGCCGGAAATAAGGTTGCCGTATTTTCTCCATTGGTACATATACGAACTCCCTGTGTTGGTGACAAGCTGAACATTGCCGCCGGCACAGAAAGTTGTAGGTCCGGAAGGTGTTACTATTAATGGGGGAATTATATCAACATTAATAGTTACCGGAGTACGTGGTGTCAGTGGACAGATATCATCTCCGATATAAAACGTAGTTGAATTCTGCAACCCTGGAGTGGTGTATTGTGATCCTGATGATAATAAATTCCCACCGGTTAAAGCATCATAAAATGAAATGTAGTTTCCATTTACAGCAGTGATGGTATAATTCTTACCCTGACAAATGGTAATTGACTGTGATGAGCCTGCATAATCGACAGCTTCGCAGAGATCGCCTAAAGCAATTATAAATCCATCAGCTGAGCCTGCAACTGAAACTGAATTACTTGAAAAAATTCCGGGTGCAAGATCTGCTGTTCCGGTAAAAGATCCGCATATTCTTAACCGATCATTACTATCAATAGCCATATCCGTTCCTGAATCTGTTGCAATACCTCCGAAACTTTCACCGAAACTAAACTGATTGCCGCTGCCGGTGAATGCAACTATAAAAATATCAGAAGCTCCCTGCGGAGAATAAGTTGCAATTGTATCAGCATCCGGATTCAAATCAATTTCATCAGAAAAATTTCCGGTAGCATACCATACATCAGATGTACTGTTAGCGGTTAATGCTGAGATTTCTTCATCACCATAAGATTGAAATCTCCCTGACCAAATATAATTTCCAGTACTTCCTGAATTTCCAAAAACAAAACGTGCAACAAATGCATCTTTACCATCATTTCCTTGTACCGACATATTATCGCTACCAATTCCCGGATCAAGATCGAGGTTTCCATCTGCACCATTGCGAGATTGTGCAAAACCAGCAATCAAGAGTTCAGAAGTTACACCCTGAATGAATTGCATAGTATTGATTGTTGCTGAAATAGTAGCACTGCCTAATTGTTTAACCCAGATTAATGAGCCGGAAGAATTATATCTTGCAAAAAAAGCATCTGAGCCTGTAACTCCTCCGGAAGAAGTTAAACTTACTGCACTGCCTCCGGGATTAAAATTAACAGATCCGGTAAATTTTCCTGAAATAGCAAATGAACCGGTAGTAGCATCAAAAAGAATATCTGAAGCACTGTCATGTCCGCTTCCACCATATCTGAGGGCAGAAACATAACTCCCTGAAGCAGTGTATGCAGCTATGAAAAAATCAGTGCCTCCGGCGGAGACTAAATTATTTATCGGAGCAGCTGGATTCATATCCACTGTATTACTGAAATAACCAGTTACTATCAAATTATTTGATCCATCAATGGTAAGTGAAGTAGCGCAATCACTACCACTGCCTCCGGCTTTGCGTGCCCATACAAGTGAACCTGCAGCATCGTATTTAGCGAAGAACATATCTTCGCCACCGGCTGCAACTAAATTAGTAACACCAACCCCGGGATTAAAATCTACTGTTCCTGAAAAAGCACCTGCAATATAAATGTTACCGGATGAATCAGAAGCTATGGCATTGATACGATCATTTCCTGATCCACCAATCTTAAATGCATGAATCAAATTTCCCGTATCATCATATTTAAACAACACGCCTTCATCGCCTCCGGATGAAGTTAAGATAATTGGTCCTGTCTGGGAATTCAATTCAATAGTTCCTGTAAATTTACCGGCAACACAGGTATGATTTAAAGGTGTAACATGTACTTTGGTTGCCTGATCAAAACCTCCGGCCGATGATTCTTCTGCCTTAAAGGCATTCACGATATTACCTGAGCTGTTATACGCTGCTATGAAAAAAGATAATTTCACTGGGGAGCTCAATAGTAAACTTCCCGGAGTAGGATCAAAATCAATTTCATTGGAAAAAGCTCCGGTAAGATAAATTTCTCCGGAATTTGCTGATATGAGATTTATACCTGAAGCAATAGCTCCATTCCCTCCAGCTATATTGACAAATAACAATGAATCGGTTGCGTTAAAAGAAGCAATAAACAAATCTTGAGGTCCAACCGAATTAAACGTTAGTGAGCCTGATCCTTTACCAAATGTTGCATCATCACAAAAATAACCGGCGATAAAATAATTATTGGCTCCATCGCATCTGATATCATTTACAGATGCATTATGAGTTGACAACAAAGTGTATGCAGACAACTGATTGAATAAACTATCATACCTTATCACAAATCCATCATTGTCATTTCCGGAAGCAGATAAAGGATTTCCGGATAAACTAAAATCAACTGTTCCGGAAAAACTACCTACTATATAAAATTCTCCCAAACTATTAGTTACTGACGCATTTACTTCAATATTTTCCCCATTTGGATTTGGAATTGCAGCACCATTTAATATTTGACCATCCTGATTAAAACGAGCAAGAAATACCGTTTCAAAAGTTGGATTACCAAATTGCACCAGGGGTTTGGTAGGATTATTTCCAATTTCCAATAAATTAGAGAATTTCCCGGTAAGATAAATAGTTCCGGAGCTATCAACGGCCAGTTGTTGACCACTTTCAGATTTGCCGCTTCCAAAACCGAAGGCCCATAAGTTCGTCAATGCTGCATCGAACTTTGCCATGAAAATTCCACCTTGCGGTAATGCAATTATACCTGCAGATGTTGCAGGATCAAAATCAATAGTTCCTTCGCAGCTTCCGGTGATTAAAATATTCATATTATCATCACGGATCATATGATTGATTTCATCATCGTCAGAATCACCATAGCCTATTGCCTGAATCAGACCGGCATTGTTATCGTATGAAATAAGAAACATATCGATACCACCATTCGATTGCAACAATGATGTTGCTGTGCTAAAATCGCAATCCATCGCCTGCTGAAAATTTCCGGCAATTATAAAATTGTCAGTGTTATCAACTTCAAACCCCGAAACACTTTCATCTAATCCGGAACCAAAATTGTTCGCAAAGATGAGTGCTCCAGCGGAAGTATATTTGGCAATAAAAACATCACTACCTCCATTTGAAGTAAGTAATGATTGTCCAGCGCCGGGATCCATATCTATTTGTCCCTCAAAAGTGCCGGCAACCAATATATCACCAATCGTTGTTGTTCTAATAAAGTTCCCCTGATCACTTCCTCCTCCTCCATTTCCAAAAGTCGATTTCCATGCAAGCGGTAGTTGAGCAAACCCTTGGGATGCTGAAATCATCAAAAAGGAAATTCCAATTGCTATCAGACTCGATGATCTGATGTAACTTGCAAAGGGATTATTCATTATTTATCGAAAATTGGTGTGATACCTTTCAAAGATAGTGAATCACAGCCCGTGGGGCAACCCCTGGAAGTATATTACTTAACATTTTAGTGTGAATATGCCATATCAATTTAAATATCAGTATCTTACATGTGTAAACGGACATTTTCCAAAGAAATTTGCGTACCTGATGTAATTTGTATAACTTTGATTTCAAACTACTTAAAACCTAAAACATGAAACGCATAATTCTAATACTGGTAGCAATGAGTCTGTTATCAGTGCAAACAAAAGCGCAATATCACAGATGTGGTACCGATGCACACCAGGCGGCGCTTGAGCAAAATGATCCTTCTGTTAGGTTAAAACGACAGCAGTCGGAGCAGCAAATCAACAAAATTGTTGCTGATAATCCGAACTACAAAACAGGAATGATTGTGACTATCCCGGTGGTATTTCACATTCTTTACACGAATGCCGCACAAAATATTTCTGATAATTACATTTTTGAACAATTGGATGTTTTGAATGATGATTTTGCCAGATTAAATGCTGATGCCGTAAATACAAGATCACAATTTCAACCTGTTGGTGCCAATACACAAATTCAGTTCTGCCTTGCACAAAGAACACCAACAGGGGCGGCAACTAATGGTATCGTAAGAGTTTCATATACCGGTACTTTTCCAAGCAACCCTCATACAGTTTCACCAGAATGGGATCATACCAGATACCTGAATATTTATGTTGGTGATATAGGTGGTGGACTACTTGGATATGCTAATTTTCCTCCCGGTTCAGTTGGTAACGATCATGTTGTTTTACTGTATTCTGCTGTTGGTGGTCCGAATTTACCGGGCTCAGCACTTCCTTACCACCTTGGTCGTACTGCAACACATGAAATTGGACATTACTTTAATTTGTATCACACATTTGAAAGTGGATGTGCAGGATTAACAGCAAACAACTGCGCCACTTCCGGGGACCGCATTTGCGATACTCCTCCGGTTGGTAACCCAACATTTGGTTGCCCAACTAATAATCCAAATACCTGTACAGAAACCTCACCATTTCCGCCGCCATACACTTCCAATATGGTTGATATGTATGAAAACTATATGGATTACTCTGATGATGCCTGTATGAATATTTTTACACTGGGGCAATCTGCCAGAATGAATGCTGCAATTACCGGTCCTCGTTCTTTATTAATTACGTCTCTGGGATGTACTCCTGTTGGGATGAATGAACTGCTTGATGAAAATGCAGTTACAGTAATGCCAAACCCTTCTTCAGGAATGTATGAGTTAGCGTTGAATCTTCCATCAAAAACTAAAGTTGAAATGACTTTGACTGATGTCTCAGGAAAAGTAATTTTCAATGAGGTAATTGACTATCCTGTAACAACGAAACACTCCATAGACATTACAAATAAATCTAATGGTATTTATCAGCTGCGAATTCAAACAGCCAATGGCTATCTGATGCGTCGACTTGTAAAATTATAATTTTGTAAAATTACTCAAATAAAAAAGCGTCATGAATTTTATTGTTCATGACGCTTTTTTAGAATAAGACTTCAACCAAGGAACTAAAAATTATTTCTTTCAATAAATGAAGTTTCATTTCGATTTAAAAACGCTCTACTTTTTTAATATCCGGAAAATCCTTAATTTTATGCCTTCGGAAAAATAATTCAAATCTTATGGCTTCACCGCGACAAATCGTTTCCAACAGCCCGGCTATTGATCTGGTAGGAATCGACGAAAAGGTATCCAGGCTTACCAAAAGGAGCATTAAAAACGAATCTAAGGTCAGTGCATTGAAATTAGCCATCAGTATGATGGATTTGACAACACTGGACGCTAAAGATACTCCCGGCAAGGTCAGGCAGTTGTGTGCCAAGGCAATTCGTCCACATGATACAATGGAAGGGATACCATCAGCTGCAGCTGTTTGTGTTTACCCAAACATGGTTTCTATTGCAAAAAATGAACTGAAAGGAACAAAAATCAAAGTAGCAGCAGTAGCCACAGCCTTCCCAAGTGGTATGTCGACACGCGATGTAAAGCTTCGGGAGACCAAATTTGCCGTAGCAGAAGGAGCCGATGAAATTGATATGGTAATTTCACGAGGTCATTTTTTAGCAGGTGATTACAATTTTGTATTTGATGAAATTGCAGCAGTTAAAGAAGCTTGTGGAGCAGCCCATTTAAAAGTTATTCTTGAAACAGGAGAATTAAGTACGCTGGATAATGTCAGAAAAGCATCTGATCTGGCAATTATGGCCGGTGCTGATTTTATAAAAACTTCAACCGGAAAAGTACAACCAGCAGCAACACTACCAGTAACTCTGGTTATGCTTGAAGCTATTCGGGATTATTTTTATGAAACAGGAATTATGATTGGCATGAAACCTGCCGGAGGAATTGCAACAGCAAAACTTGCTATTCAATATCTGGTAATGGTTAAGGAAACGCTTGGGGAAGCATGGCTTAGTCCCGATTATTTCCGGTTTGGCGCAAGCTCACTGGCTAATGACCTGCTGATGCAACTTCAAAAAATGGAAACTGGAGTTTATCAGTCACCTGATTATTTTTCAAAAGACTAAATTCCTTACGGAGCAGCCTTTCTGAACACCGTTCTGATTAGTTTACTTTCAAATAACCAGGGAGATGGTTTGATAGGCTTTTTATTGAAGTTTTCACGCAAATATTTTTGAATGTGATCCATTCCTTCCTGAACATCATCGGTGAAAAGCACTAGCTTCATATCAGCTTCAGCTATAGTCCCGGCTACAATCATTTGAGCAAAAAACTCCCTCAATGGTTTATGGTATTCCGTTCCATAAACAACAATTGGAAAATTACGGATGGTACGTGTTTGAATTAATGTACATGTTTCGAATAACTCATCCATTGTACCGAAACCACCGGGCATTACTACAAAACCATAGGAGTATTTCAACAATAACACTTTCCTGATAAAGAAATATCGAATCATTACCCAACGATGCATAAACGGATTGGCTTGTTGTTCATGTGGTAACCAGATATTACATCCGACTGAAAAACCTCCATTTTCAAACGCGCCTTTATTTGCGGCTTCCATAATACCCGGACCACCTCCGGTCATTACAGTTCCTCCTATTTCAGCAATTGCTTTTCCGAATTCGTATGCCTTGTGATAATAACTGTGATCACTCTTAAAACGTGCAGAACCAAATACTGTAATACATGGTCCGACAAAGTGTAGTGCTCTTAATCCTTTCATGAATTGCAGAAAAACTCTAAAGGCAAACCGGAAATTATTCCAACGAGTTTGAGGCTCCTGTAAAAACTGCGACTGATCTTTAGGACTCAGTTCATAGGCAGGATAAGTACCATTTGAATATTCTGACATAACTAATATTTCACAGTAAAAGTACTTCAAATATGCTAAAATCGAAAATAAAAAAAAACCATCCGAAGTCTGCAATACTCCGGATGGTTTGAAAATCCCTAAATCAATTAACTACTATTTTAATTTAAAATATATTGGCTGATTGAGTATTACACGAACCGGCCGGCCTCCTTGTTTTCCCGGCTTCCAGACAGGCATCAGATTTATAATCCTGAGTGCTTCTTCCTTGAGCCATTTATTCGGATTACCCATACATTCAACATTGATAACCTTTCCCTTTTCATCCACTATAAAATTCACATAAACATTTTCCTGAATACCTTCTGCCCTGGCATTTTCAGGGTAACGAACGCTGCTTTGAATGAACTTAATTAGTGCTGCTTCACCACCTGGGAATTCCGGTTCAACTTCGGGCATACGCATTAATGGGATTTCTGCGGTGTCTTTTTCTTCTATTCTGGGAATATCTATAATAACAAGTCCTGAATCAGAAGGAAGATTGACAACCGGTTCACCATCGGGAATAATATGGATGTCTCCGGGTCCTGGTTGTGGTTGAGGCGGTGAATTTCTGTTGATTGGTACAGGTGGCGGAGGCATTAACTGTTCTTCTCTTCTGTAAGTGATTGGCATTTCTTCATACTCAATATCTGACCATTGATCATCATCAATTAGAATTTCTTCACGGGCTACGGGAGTTCGCCATTCAAAGGCTACAAATGTGATAAGTAATGAACAAGCCAATCCGATTCTTAAGAACAGACCGCGTTTTCTTTCAAGACTTCTGTGGGGTTTTTCGAAGGTGTCCATAATTGTATTTTTTAGTTGCTTGTGTTAGATGCAGGAATTCGATAATTCCATATATCTCCAAAACATTGATGATTGCTTCAATATTGCAACATAAAAAAACCCCGACCTTTAAAAAGGTCGGGGTTTTACAATTATATGACTTTAGCTTACTTCAAAGTAAAGCGAATAGGCAGGTTATACTGAACTGATACTGATTTACCACGTTGCTTACCGGCTTTCCATTTTGGCATCGCCATAACAACTCTTTTAGCTTCCTCATCACATCCGCCACCGATACCACGAAGGACTTTCACATCTTTCACAGAGCCATCGGGACCAACAACAAACGTTACGAATACTGTACCGGTAATATTGTTTTCTCGTGCGATTGCAGGGTATTTAATATTGTCGCTCAGATATTTTACGAGCTGCCCTTCACCACCGGGGAAAGAAGGCATTTCCTCTACAATAAGGAAGATTTCAGGCTCATCAATAACCTCTTCTTTTATGGGTTGAACTTCAACAACGGTTTCCTGGGTGACTTCAGTTTCCTGAATTTCGGCTTCGTTTTCGATCTTAACATCATCCTTCACCACATTGATCACCTGAGCAGGTGGTGGTGGTGGTGGTGGTGGCTTTTCTTCCTGCTTAGTAATAGGAATAATTTCTTCAGGAACATCTTCAACTTTTAATTGTCCCAGTTCATATTCAACTTTATCGTAGCTTTTCCACTCAAAAGCAACCAGGGTAACAGCTAATGATACCACTAATCCTATTTGCAGGAAGAGCCCTTTTTTCTTCTCAAGATCGGCTTCAGGAGACTTTTTAGGTTCCATGGGTTTTATAATTATTTAGCGAATATACTCAATAAAAATTATTCTAAACAAGATGATTCCAATAATTGCGCCTATAATATTGGAAATCAAATCCATCCAGTCGCCATACCGGTCAGGAGTAAGGAACTCCTGATAGAGCTCTATTAAACCACCATATATGGTACTGATAATGAAACTAATGCGCGCTGCATTATAACGTAAGGTCCAGTTGGCATATTGTCTGATGCATGCTTTCATGATCTGAAAGGTTAATGCTCCATACATAGCTGCATGCACTAACTTATCAAACGAGAAGATACGCCACAGTGAAAATTCCGGCAGTTCTGACGATGGTATAATACTGAGAAACAGTATGATAGCGGCCCAAGCAATGGGTGCCAGATAATATCGGAACATGTGTGTTAAGCTCCTATCTGTGAACGATAGGCATCAGCTGATAAAAGCGAATTTGCTTGTGCCGGATCCGACATTTTAACTTTTACCATCCAACCCTGACCATAAGGATCGGTATTAACAAGTTCCGGTTGGGTATCAAGAGCCTTATTGAACTCGATGATTTCACCTGAAACAGGCATAAAAAGATCAGAAACGGTTTTCACGGCTTCTACAGTTCCAAATACCTGCTCATGTTCAATTGTTTCACCAACTGTTTCAATATCTACATAAACAATATCACCTAATTCGCTCTGTGCAAAATCGGTAATTCCAATAGTAGCGATGTCGCCCTGTACACTAACCCATTCATGGTCTTTGGTGTACTTTAATTCTTGTGGGAAATTCATATTTGTTGTTTTTATTAACCCCTTACATCTAACTGGGGCTCAAATGTAATCGTTTCGGAATTATTGTGCCAATGTAAATCGAACACTAATCCCAGCCGCTGTGTTTGCTGTTGGGAATGATGTTGAAATAAGTGGGTTATTGATTGTTTTATCGAAGAACAAACGAACATTAAATCGTTCGTTCACTACATAATCAGCAGATAATTTGAACGATAAAATGGTAAGACCCGCAGTAGGCTGATCAATATTTTCAAGTAGCTTTCTAATGATAGTTGAATTGCGTCGTATAGAGAAATCTCCGGTCAGGTTCAAATCATTATTGCTAGTTGTTTTCTTTTTACCACCTCCAATTTTAAATGGCATTTTGAAATTTCTCCAACGATAGCCTGCCCCAAACACAAATTCCTGTCCCTTAATTTCAGACAACTGAATATCGGCAAATGTGAGCGATAAATTTCTGTCACGTTTGTATTCGAATCGGGTGGTGAGTTTGTTGTTTTTCCAGTTGATATCGATACCAATCAGCGGACTGAACTGTTCATTGATTGATATCTGACTGTATTCCTGTTTTGGAATAAAATTACTGCTCAGATCACGCGCACTACCATCCTCTTTAAACAGCAAACTGGTGCTGAATGAAGAAATGCCATAAGAGGAACGATAACCATGAGTAAGGTTTACACTATTGAACAGCTTCTTAGCAAATTTAAGTTTCGACAATCCATCGTAAGTAAGTCGCCAGTTAACCTGCGGCATACTTGGGAAAGGCGTAAGTTTTACAGATGAAGCACTCTTACCGGAGTATGCTGCAAGGAAGGCATAAGTAAGTACTTCCTGAGAAGTACCTCCGAAACCATCGGCGAATCCAACTGAATCAATACCATTTGATAATGGATTACCTGCAGCAAGACGGAATGAAATTATTTTTCGATACTCATCAAACTTGTCAAATACTTCCGAACTGTAATCTTTTCGGTCTTTAGCAAATGCAGTTTTGATAGAGATAAATGACATACTGAAATTTCCGGTTTCAATATGTGAATAAGCATTGTAATCGCCATTCACCGTAGCGCGATAGTTCTCACTAGTATTACGTGCATAATTTCTGTTTGCAGTAAGTTCAATACGCAATCCCTGAGTAGGTTCAATGGTTGCTCTTCCGGTGATGTTCTCAGTATATGTTTGTGCAAATGCTGAATTGAATACAGTATCTGTTGTCAACCAACGATTAATAGCAGCTTCACGTCTGATATCCTTCTGACTTCCGAAAGCAAATGGCAAACCGGGAGCCATCTGCATTTTTCCGTTTTCATCATTGTACAAACTCTGTCCAAGTAATTCCGATGTTCTGTTAAATCCTGGCAATAGGGTTCCATTTGTTTCACTGTAATTCAGAGAAACATTTTTTAAACTGAACACCACTTTAGCCAAAGCTCTTGGGAAATCTCCATAAGTTTTTTCCTTTTTCTTAACAGGAGGTTTTTTACCACCGGTAGTATCAGTGGCTGCCGGCTTGGCTGGTTCAACCTTTGGTTTTGCAGCAGGCTTTGGTGGCTTTGGTCCTAACAACTTCTTAAACAACGGCACTTTGTTATATAAGGTTGTCATGGTGAAAGTAGAATTCAATTGTTTGGTGTTTGAATTCTGAATAGTGTTTCCGATAGACGGGTTCACACCAAGCTGACTGGTTGTTGTAAGCACAGCTAATGGACCAGTTTGCCAGTGATAATCGAACATGTATTTCGCATTCACAGAAATCCAGTCCGTTAAAGGGAACTTATTTAATGGTACATTATAGCTCAATGAACCGCCATGACGATAATCGGTATTACGTCCCAGATTGAAGAAATTGGTTCTTACAGAATCCTTCTTTTCCTGCGTATCAAGTTTACCATAAGGCTCATCGATGTTGGCAATATTGTTAGCGTTGAAATCGAACTTAATAGATCTTGTAATATCGTAAGCCAATGAATATTGTCGGGTAGTCAGGAACGATTTATTGTAAGTTGCAGGTTGCTTGAATGAGAAGTCCGATATATCCCGAACTTGTGTTTCACCATAGTGACGATTTACATCGGCCCTGAAAGTGAAACTGCTTGGAATAAAGTTCAAATTAAAATCTTTGAGTGGCTTGTACCACTTGGAAGTCTGAATGGGTTTCCATTTAGCCAATGGAGAAATATATTTAGGTTGGGTAATATAATTATAACCCAATGCAGCAACATACTCTTTCTGATTATCATATTCCAGATTTATATTTCTGCGATATGTCTGGGAGTATCCTAAGGAGAGATTGAAGTTCTCAATATCATAAATCTTAGGTTTGGCAGCGCTTCCTCCCCTGTTCTTCTTAATATTGGTCATGTTAATACTCTGGCGCTTGGTGTAATCCTGCGCAATTCGTTTCAACTGACTTCTGCGCGCATTGTCATCAATGGCATCCAGAGCCTCTTCAAAAGGAACATCCGGATCTAACGGATTGTATTGAGGATTGGTGAATGATTCCGAATATCCAAAATAAAGTGGTAAGGAAATTCCGGTCTTCTGAGGGAAGAATTTACCAAACTCCAATGATGTTGAAACATCATATTGAGTAATATTTTCTTTCTGTCTGTCATTCAGTTTACTTTCCAGACTTCCAAATCCATCGGTACTTCTGTTTCCTGAAAGCGTTACTGTTCCCAAATCAGCAAGCTTGGTTGTAACTCGTGCATTTGCAGCCCATCCTCCATTGTTATCGAAGTCATTCATGCGAAGCTCATTCACCCATAACTCCACACATTTTGCCGAACCATCATCCGAAGGATTTAATTCCTTTTTAGGATTTCTGATACCAACCATCAGTGTTTTGACTTCACTCAAAGTTGGATTACCTACAATGGTGATTTTTCTGGTGCCATCACTGAATATATAAGGTGTACTTGATGCAGTACCTGTTGATGCATAAACATTATTTCGTTGCAATTTGCCTTTAATAAGCTTATCAACATCAATTTCCATGTTGTTAGCCTCAGGCCAGATATCCACATCTCTGGAAGCACCAAACTTGGTTATTTTTAATGGGATTTCATACTCATAATAGTTGGTGGTAAAGTCGGATCCTAAACGAACAAATGCAGTTACCTCACCATCAAGTAATTCATCACTCGCACTGCCATCTTCAGCATGGAGATACATTTTGATCTTCTTGTAATTCCTTGCATCGAGCAAAGTATTTTTATAGGCTGCACGAGCATCCCCATCTTCGAGGTTGCAGACTTTCAAACTGAGTGATTGCTCATTCAATTGTTGCAGATTCGTAGTTCCAACATTTACTTCGCGATCAATTCCCGGAGGAAGTACATAACGGATTGGAGTACGGTCACCATTTTCTTCCAGATTCACTACGGTAACATCAAAAGGAGTTGCATTAGGATCTGTTGGAATATATTCGCCGGGGAACAATAATGAATACTGATATTTTCTCCATTCTCCACGCAAAAGTTCCAGCTTCGCAAAACGTAATACCATTGGATCAGCAAAATCCTTCATGAACATCCTGATAAAGTTCACCGATTTCAAATCAGCTCCGGTACCTATTACTTCAGTAGGTGAATTCACAGGAATTTTGAACTGATACCATTTAATGGTTTTGGAAGTGTTGTCTTTTGTCTGTACAGTTGTTGTAACCTGATCAACGATATAATTCGTACCAACAACCATAGATGATGGTGTTAAGTCAACTTTATACTGATAATAATTTTCGAAGTCATTCATCGTGTTATCACGATTTATGTCTTCACCATCAGGTAAGTTAGTTGCTGAAGTGGAGAAAGGTTCCGGTGATTGCTCCGATGTTTTGGAGTTACCTTCAGTACCATTAAAGTTTTTGTAGCGCGTTAGGATATCAGCACCCACATTATCGAGTCCGCTGCCCCGGAAATACTGAAAGTCATCACCAGATGGATCTGCTAATCCGTTGGTATAAGCAGGTGAAGCAGAACCAAATTGTGCAACTAATGCATCGATATATTGTGCTTTGAAAAAATTACGTTCATTATCTGTTGACAATCCATCCAAACCAATATCTTGAGCTTTACGGGAATCCGGATCATTGTCGAATGCATTCACTATACTTTGAACATTTGGAACCAGCCCCCAGCTAGTGGTATCAACTGTGTTATTATTGGTTGGTGAAGGCAATCCGTTTTCAAACGAGCGGTTGGCATCTTTAAGGATATCTTCAGAAACATCTCCAAGGTTAAAATAGAGACTACCACCGGTACCATTCACACCATTCAGACTTTCATCATGAAACGGATCCATCACCCAAAACTGAATGAATTCAACATTTGCAGTTTCAAAATCGAATGTTTCGATACGTCGCATAATACCTGCCCATGACTTGGAAGGATCGGCAAGTAAACCTGATTGACCGTTCAGGCCGGTAACATTAAAGTTATAAGGTCCTCTTTCTGCAGGATAATATGCCAGGTTCAGGATATTCAAATTAGTAGATTGTCCTGTAGGATTTTGTTTGTAAGGAAATAATTCCGTCTCCAAAACCTCACGCACGTTATGATTCGATAATTGTGCATCAGAAATATTTGGAGGTAACAATCCGTTATTAGAACGATAGAAAACTGTTTGATCGATGTTGTACCAGGCAAGTTTAGCACGGTTAAATCCACTGATCAATGAATCGTTGTAAACTGACTCGGGGAACATTCCCAACTGCCCTTGTGGTATAGATGCAAGGAACCAGGTACCGGGATTTTTAATATCTATAGTTGACTGACTTGCTTCAAAATCGTCTATGTAAGCATTTCCATTTTTACCTATTGCTTTGGGTGTACCCGGAATCAAATTCGCAAATTCACCAGTCACTGTAACTTTGGAAGGAACCTTTGTTTCCAGGAATGGAAGTTTATCTACCATACGGGTGATAAATCTGGATTCAGTAGTATAGGTTCCATCAACACCCCAGATGGTATTTTTGATTGGTTCTTCACCAATATTTACTTTCCCGGTTATCGGGCGTTCGCTAAGGTGCAGAATCGTACCTCCAACATTAAAATCTTTGTTCACCAGATAATCAAATCGTGCACCGTAAAGTGATTTCGATTGTATACTGAATAGTGAATTGGATTCAAGTGAAATTTTGATTGGAGTTGCAGAAGCAAGAATTCCCGCATTAATAATTTTAACACGTCCAAGATTATAATCCACAGTATAATCCACATTTTCTGTCAATGGCACACCACCTGCAGTTACGGTTACCGAACCTTGTGGAATACTGGTTGCATTCAGGAAAATTTCTGAACTTGATGAACTCTGGTAGCTACCAACAAGTGAGAATCTGTTTAATTCGGGAAGCTGTTGCGCAGACGTTCTCGTAGAATCATACAAGGCCTCATAAACATAATTATTGGCTAGTAAATTATCATTAAATTGTGAACGCAAATAACTACCGAATGGTTCTCTGACAGGGAAAATCACCCTTCCGCTATTTGCATTAACAGTAACTCCATCAACGAAATCGAAAATACCATCTGCAACCGGGTCATTTCTTCCATCCAAACGATCGAGACCGAGAATCTGAATGATTGGAACCCCTTGTAATCTGTTTTCACTTTCAGGAACGGGGAGGTAATTAATTTTCTTTAACCCATCCGTATTGTCAGTATAAATAACATTCAGTTTAAAGTTCTCCCGTTGAACCTGGTAAGAACCTATTGAATAAACGTTCTTCATCATCAAATCCCAGGTTGGCAATTTAGGATTGATGTTCGTACTTTTTATAAGTTTTACAAATAATGCTTTAGGCGGGTTAATACCGGATGTGGTAAGATCACCTACTTTATAAACTGAATTCCCAACAGTATATTCAAATGCAACTGCGAGTACCTCATTCGAATTCAAAGGCTGATTCAATGAAACATATCCCAATTTTGCATTGAAGGTATATTCATTAGGATTCAACTTACGTGCACCGACTAATCTCACATAATCCTGTTGTGGTGCGAAATTATATGGAGGTCCGGCTAAAGGATCTAAAGCCTGAGAAACAGCATTTACATCTCGTGATGGTAAATACTGATTATTCATTAACTGATAAAGATTATTGGAAATACTATCTGATGGAAATACCGAAGTTCCTTGGGAAATAAGTGCATTACTGAAAATCTTGTATTCACCTAAATCCATGAATGCAACGATATCACGTGTATTATCCGTACTGCTGTTTTTATTTGTTACCCAAACCTCCAGCTTGGTGATGTTAACCGGAGAATTAATGATAGGTAAAGTCTTTAAAGAATTGTCATAGTTATCTTTGAAATAATTCGCGAGGAAGTAATGTTTGTTGGCTTCATACTGATCAGCCTGAATTTCGAATTTCGAAATTTGACCGCCACCCGGTGGAACATCTATGGTAGATGCTTTACCTTCCTGTTGAGAAATTACTGTGGTTACTTTCAGGCGACCGAATTGCAACTGCGCTTTAATACCAAATAAACTCTGACTACCCTGGATGAGAGATCCTGATAAAGGCAAAGTCACATTTCCTGCTTCCAGTTTTTTGATGATTTCATCTTCATAACCGGTATATTCCAGTTTCATTTTATTTTCGAAATCGAAACTGGCTTCAGTATTATAGTTGGTAGTGAGTTTCATTTTCTCACCAATATTTCCAACCACATTCATCTGTATTTTTTCCTTGAAGTCGAACGTAGCATTACGACGTTGCTTTTCAGGAATTGAAGGATTATCATTCCTGTAAATATTCACACCAAAAGTAAGTTCCGCAGAACCCTGTGGACGTATATCAATAGTGTTACCACCAAAAATCCTGTCGAATGCCTGTCCGCCTACATAAATTTTCGGGATGATGCTTCGCTTTTGCTCTTCAGCATTTCCTTCGGAGACCTCTTTCCAGTAATTTTTAGTGGACTTTGAAAATTCTTCTCTTACGAATTCATCAAAAGTGAGATAAGATGGGTTTCTGTAAAACAGTTCCCCCATTTTCTCATTGATATTATATTGATTTTGCTCTGGATCGTATTCAATTGACTGGTTTACGTTGGAGGGCTCTCCAAGGTACATTGGGCTTTGATTGGGTGAATTTGAAAATGGATCCGTTAAATTGTCATCCCAGGGATAAGGCAATTGGGTAGAATCTTTCCTGCCTGTGTCGGGCATGGCTATTCCGGCAGCATTGTAAATGTCGCTGAATAAACTATCTGATGTAATCTGTGGGGTTGATCCCCAAACGAGGCCGAGTACCGGAAGGGCAAACCCTACTGTAGCACCGAACTTCAACAATTTTCTAAAAATCACCTTAGGCCCAAATTAAAACTGATGTTGATTGGTTGACTTTATATTTTTCTCCAATAATCTTCCCGGGACAGAACTTTCCGAATTTTCTTACCTATTGATTATCAGAAATTTATACTATTCTAACCAAACTTCAGGAAACAACGCTTCCCGGCGGCTAAAATAACATAAAATTTCGAACGGCAAACCGCTTCAAATTGCCTGTTTTCAACCATAAAAGCTAAGATGACAAGAATCCCAGTGCTGTTTTGATAATTTGCTCCACTGTAGTTTCTGAAGAGCTGTTTTTGAGAGCTTTGTCGATTGCTTTTTCAGCCGATATCCGGTTAAATCCGAGCGTTAACAAGGCACTTAACGATTCGTCTCTGAGAGTATTGCCTGCCGATGGTGTAAATTTAACATCTCCGGCAGATTTTAGTATTTTATCCTTAAGGTCAATGATGATTCTTTGTGCAGTTTTATTGCCTATTCCCTTTACTTTTTGCAGGGCTGCAATATTTCCGGTTCCAATAGCTTGAATTAAATCACCGGGTTCAAATGAAGATAGGATCAATTGAGCTGTGTTATTCCCTACACCGGAAACACTTACCAGATCCATGAAAACACTTTTTTCCTGCTCATCGGCAAATCCGTAAATTCCAAATAATGAGGTGGCCTGACTTTCCGTCTTAATGATACAGTGCGTAAATAATTGTACTTCCTGAAGATCTTTAATTTTGGTATAGGTGTGTAAAGAGATTTGAATTGCATACCCAATTCCCTGATTATCAATCACAACCGTTGTCGGATTAAGCGATCTTATTTTGCCGCTGATGTAGTGGTACATGAATTAAATATTTGCATTTTTCCGGGCCTGCGCATCAACTACAGCAATGGTCACCATATTTACAATTTCTCTGACACTGCTTCCCAATTGGAGAATATGAACAGGTTTCTTCATCCCCAAAAGTACCGGCCCAATTGCTTCTGCACCACCCATTTCCTGGATTAGCTTGTAAGCAATATTTCCCGAGTCCAGATTCGGGAAAATTAATGTATTGGCACCTTCTTTTGCCAATTCGCTAAATGGAAAATTGTCTTTTAGCATTTGCGTATTGAAAGCGAAGTTTGCCTGCATTTCTCCGTCGACAATCAATCCCGGGAATTTATCATGCAGGATTTTAACGGCATCTTTAACTTTTTTTGCCTGGGGATCTTTTGATGAGCCGAAATTTGAAAATGAGACCATTGCGATGCGGGGCTTCATATTAAATTGCTGCACAGCCTTAGCGGTGAGCAATGCGATTTCGACCAGTTCTTCTGTGGTTGGATTTACATTGATTGTTGTGTCGGCAAAAAATATTGGTCCGCGCTTGGTAATCATGATATACATTCCCGCAACATGAGTAACTTCTTCCTGGGTACCGATTATATAAATGGCAGGGCGAAGTATGTCGGCGTATTTTCTGGTGAGTCCGGAAATCAATGCATCTGCCTGACCTGTTTCCACCATCATGGCGCCGTAATAATTTCGTTCACGCATAATTTTGCGTGCTTCATGATAATTGAAACCATTTCTGGCTCTTTTCCTGAAAAACAATTCTCCGAAGCTATCCAGATTCGACGACTCTTCTCTCGGATCAATAATCGGAATATCGCCAAGATCGAGATTATGCTCTTCAATGAGGCGCATAATTTTCTCTTTGTTTCCAAGCAAAATTGGCTTAGCAATTCCTTCATCACGAACTATCTGAGCCGATTTCAAAATCTTATAAGTATCAGCTTCAGCAAATACAATTCTTTGTGGATTTTGCTTAGCTTTATTGGTAATTACACGAATGAGTTTATTATCGAGGCCCAAACGTTTTGATAACTCTTCTTCATAGGCCTCCCAGTTTGTAATTTTCAATCGTGCAACACCGGAATCCATTGCTGCTTTAGCAACTGCAGGAGCAACGGTAGTAATCAGTCGCGGATCAAGAGGTTTAGGAATGATGTAATCGCGACCAAAAAGTATATTGGTTTTATTGTATGCAAGATTTACAATTTCAGGAACAGGTTGTTTGGCGAGATTTGCAATAGCGCGAACAGCTGCTAATTTCATTTCTTCATTAATCTGCGTAGCACGAACATCGAGTGCACCTCTGAAAATGAAAGGGAATCCAATAACGTTATTCACCTGGTTAGGAAAATCGGAACGACCGGTTGCCAAAATAATATCGGTGCGGGATGCATGCGCTGCTTCATAGGTAATTTCCGGATCAGGATTGGCCATGGCAAAAACAATCGGATTGGCAGCCATTGCACGCAGGTGATCGGCATTGAGAATATTTCCTTTAGAAAGACCGATAAAAACATCGGCATTCACCATGGCTTCTTCCAAAGAATGAATATTTCTTTCTGTTGCAAAATATCTTTTTTGCTCATCCAGATTTTGGCGGTCGGAGCGTATTACACCCGTACTGTCGAGCATCACAATATTAGTTAGTTGAGCACCTAATGAAACAAACAATCGGGTGCATGATATGGCAGAAGCACCGGCACCATTAACGACGATTCTAACTTCAGAAATATTTTTTTCAGCCAGTTCAAGTGCATTAATCAGAGCAGCAGCAGAAATAATTGCAGTACCATGCTGATCATCGTGCATAACCGGAATCTGCAATTCTGCTTTGAGTCGTTTTTCTATTTCAAAACACTCGGGAGCTTTGATGTCCTCCAGATTAATTCCTCCAAATGTTGGAGAAATCGCTTTCACAGTTTGTACAAAACCTTCCACATCGGTACGGTCAATTTCAATATCGAAAACATCAATATCGGCAAAAATTTTAAACAGCAATCCCTTTCCTTCCATTACCGGCTTCGATGCTTCGGAGCCAATGTTGCCTAATCCCAATACTGCGGTACCGTTAGAGATTACGGCAACCAGATTACCTTTTGCGGTGTACTTGTAGACATCATCCGGATTTTCCTGAATTCTCAGACATGGCTCAGCCACACCTGGAGAATATGCCAATGACAAATCGCGCTGAGTGCTATATGGTTTTGTAGGAACGACTTCTATTTTTCCGGGTCTTCCCTGAGAATGATAATCTAATGCGTCTTGTTTTTTATTCATAACTAATTTTGTGAAAGGGGGCTAAATTACTCAAAAAAAACGGAAACGGTTCCAATGAAGAAGTCCCGTTTACCGGCTGGTAAACGGGACTTCGAAATAAGGTTAATTAAAATCAGTTTTTAGAAATCATCAACTTTCCGGTTGATGTACTTTTTCCATCGATAAAGAGAGAATAGAAATAAATTCCACCTTTAAGGTTGCTGACATTAACTTTCAAAGAATTACGAGTATCAGTTACAGGCACTGATTTTACTTCTGCGCCAAGCATATTGAAAATTTTCACCTGAGCATTCTTCACACCTTTGTTAAGGTTGATATAGAACTGTGTAAATTCAGTTGCAGGATTTGGATATGCTTTAGAGATATAATTTTTCCCTGCAGGAATATCAGCAATACCTGTGGTTGCATCAAAAATGTACTCAATACAAATTGAGTCAGATGGATTATTTCCATCATAGAAACAATACACATTACGGCTGATTCCGGGGATTGCATTTGTTTCAAGATCACCTCTGAAAACATCTGTATTTCCACCAGGAAGAATGGTGATAAAATCGGGAGAATTGGAAACCTGAGCTGAATAACACTGAACCCAGCAGAAATAACTGGAATGTCCTGATGTTAAGTCGTTTACGACACGCTGAACAAAAACATCTTTGGGAGTACTGCTTACATTATTAATAGTAGCATGTCCTTCCATAAAGAAGGCAGGATCTCCGGAAATACCAACGGATGTTGCTGTAAAGCTTTGAGAATTAGCCGTTAAGCTTCCAATTACAAGTACAAATAGAATGTAAAGTTTCTTCATTTTGATAGGGTTATCTTTAATACGAATCGTAAAGTAACAACGAATATCCGGAAAAATCAAGTCGAATGTGCGGAAAAGTTGATTTTTCTCGTTTTGTAGCTAAGATTTTACATGAAAAATACACATTCCGTACTATTGTCATATTAACTTTTTCACTACCTTCGTCATTCTCAAACCAAAAAAACAAAATTAACCAGCAAGAGTTATGAAAAAAATTTACTCACTTACAGCGTTAGCGCTGTCGCTCTTAGCAGGATCCGCAAATGCACAGTCACAACGGTATGTTCTTGTAGAAGAATTTACTCAGGCTTCATGCGGTCCATGCGCAGCACAAAATCCTGCATTCAATACTATTATGAATGCTAACGAATCAAAAGCTATCGGTCTTAAATATCAGGTTTGGTGGCCAGGTTATGATCCAATGTATAACCACAACAAATCAGAAGTAAATACCCGTGTGGCTTATTATGGTGTAACCGGTGTACCTAATGTACGTGGCGACGGAAATGCATTGACAGGAGCTCCAAGTGCAGTTTCTCAGGCATGGATCGATAACCGCTATACCAATGTGGCTTCACCTTATACTATAACTGCAACACATTCATTCGATGCTAACTATACTCAAATGACCGTAAATGCTGCAATCAATTGCACACAGGCAGTTACAGGAAATTTAGTTGCTCACATCGCTGTAATTGAGCGTGAAATTAATTTCACAACACCTCCGGGAACAAATGGAGAACTTGATTTCTATGGTGTAATGAAGAAAATGGTTCCTTCGGATCAAGGTACTCCAGTTACTGCAGTTAATACTAATGACAATCAAAATTTGTCTTTTACAATTGATATCCCATGGTATGTTTACGATCTAAATCAATTAGCTGCAATCGTTTTCATCCAGGATAATTCAAACAAAGCTGTTCATCAGACAGCTTACAGCGCTCCTTTAACTCCGGTATTGCCTCCTGTTGATATGGCAATCACTACCGTTACAGGTGTTCCTTCATTAATTTGTTCAGGTTCATTCAGCCCAACTGTTAATATCAAAAATAACTCAGCTACTGCTACTATCACTTCTGCAAATATTAATTATCGTATTGATGGTGGTACTGTTGTTACTCAACCATGGTCAGGTTCCCTTGCCCCAGGTGCTACTGCACAAGTTATCCTGAGCAACATTTCTGCAAGCAATGGTTCTCATACCATTACTTTCTTTACTTCTGATCTGGATGCAGGTATTGATATTTCTCCGATCAACAGCTACAACTTCAAAAATTTCTCATATTCAATTTCTGCTGCATTGCCTCCTGTTACTGAAGGTTTCGTTAGCACAGTTTTCCCTCCAACTGACTGGATCGTTAATGACAATAATGCTGATGGATTTGGCTGGTCTCGTTCTGCAACTGCAGGTGGATTCGGAAATTCTACCAACTCTGCGAAAATGGACTTCTATAACAGTACCAATGGTCGCATCGATGAGTTATTGATTAAAAAAGTTGATTTCTCAGGATTGACAGGAACTGCTTCTTTGACATTCAATGTTGCTTACAAACAATATGCAGCTGAAAACGATCGTCTGGAAATTATGATTTCTTCGAACTGCGGAACTACATGGACTACTTTATTCAACAAAGCAGGATCAACTTTATCAACTTCTCCTGGAGGAACTACAAATCCATTTACTCCAACTGCAGCACAATGGAGAGCTGAGGTAGTAGATTTATCTGCTTATGTTGGAACTGCTGATCTAATCATCAAATTTAAAGCAACTTCAAATTTTGGTAACAACATGTACATCGATGATGTAAATCTTACTGTTACTACTGGTATCACTGAAGCTGAACTGGATCAGTCAATTCAACTGTATCCTACCCTTACTTCAGGCATGGTTAACCTTGAAGCTAACTTTACAAAAGAACAAAATCTGAAAGTTGCTGTTTATAATGCAATTGGTCAGGAAGTTTCAAAGAATACTTACGGCAATACTCTTGGCGGTAAATTTGAAATTGACCTTACTAACATGGCTAATGGCAATTACAGCGTTAAAATCTTCACTGATGAAGCAGCTGTGGTAAAATCTATTTCTATCGCGAAATAATTTTAAATCACCATAAAAAAAAGGCTGCCCCGCAAAGGCAGCCTTTTTTTATGGACTTTAACCCGATTCCGTTTGCCTTCTTCATCCAAATAAACGAATTTTGTACCCTTCTACAACCTGCTATTATGAAAAGAACTCCAGTTAAAGAACTTCTGCAAATAAGCCCTGAAAACCAGACAGTGAATGTCAAGGGATGGGTGCGTACCAAACGCGGTAATAAAAATGTGATGTTCATAGCCTTGAATGATGGTTCCACGATTCATAATATCCAGATTGTGGCAGACCCTGCTTCTTTTAGTGAAGAACTGGTCAAGCAAATTACAACCGGCTCTTCTTTATCGGTTGATGGAACTCTGGTTGCTTCTCAGGGAAGTGGTCAACCAGTTGAAATTCAGGCGACTAATATTTTGGTTTATGGATCTGCCGATGTCGAAACCTATCCTTTGCAGAAAAAGGGGCACTCCCTGGAATTTCTCAGAGAAATAGCACATCTCAGACCGCGCACCAACACTTTCGGAGCTGTACTGCGTATTCGACATGCGATGGCTTATGGAATACATAAATATTTTAATGACAGAGGATTCTTCTACCTGCACACTCCTATTATCACCGGCTCAGATGCTGAGGGCGCGGGTGCCATGTTTCGTGTCACCACCCTCGATGCCGGAAGTCCGCCCCGCAACGAAGATGGTACCGTAAATTTTAAAGAAGACTTTTTTGGAAAGGAAACCAATCTAACCGTAAGCGGACAGCTGGAGGGGGAACTTGGAGCTTTAGCATTGAGTAACATATACACTTTTGGTCCAACGTTCAGGGCTGAGAATTCGAATACGGCACGACATTTGGCTGAATTTTGGATGATTGAGCCTGAAATGGCTTTTTATGAGTTAGAAGAAAACATGGATTTGGTAGAAGATATGTTAAAGTATCTTGTTACCTATGCTCTTGAAAAATGCTCCGATGATCTCGAATTCCTCAATAAAATGTACGATAATGAATTGCTGACACGTTTAAACAGCATTGTAGCAGATAAATTTGTCAGATTATCATATACCGATGCCATTGAAATATTAAAAGGCACCGCTGAAAAATTTGAATTTAAAGTCGATTGGGGAACTGATCTTCAATCAGAGCATGAGCGATTCCTGGTTGAGAAGCATTTCAAAAAACCGGTTATACTATTCGATTACCCGAAACACATTAAGGCATTCTACATGAAACAAAATGATGATGGGAAAACGGTTCGTGCAATGGATGTATTATTCCCGGGCATCGGAGAAATTGTTGGAGGATCTCAACGTGAAGAAAACTACGATAAATTAAAGCAGCGTATAACCGAGATGGGTATTCACGAAGAAAGTCTATGGTGGTATCTGGAAACAAGAAAATTTGGGACCGTGCCACATGCAGGTTTTGGATTAGGTTTCGAACGTTTGATGTTGTTCGTTACCGGAATGGGAAATATCCGGGATGTTATTCCATTCCCACGAACACCGCTAAGTGCAGAATTTTAAACTAAAATTAACCACAAAACACCTTTAATTTTTTGAGCTTCTTAAAACAATCCCTTCAGCAAAAGCTACTTCAAAAGCTTTCTCCGCAACAAATTCAATTGATGAAATTGTTGCAGGTTCCTACTATTGCTTTAGAACAGCGAATTAAAGAAGAGCTTGAAATAAATCCTGCCCTTGAAGAAGGTAATGAGGAAGATGATCGTGATCCACTTGATGAGGAACGCGAAGAAGGCGATGAAGACAATAATGATTTTGATGAAAATGGGGACGATTCGGAGCGTAAGGATGATTTTGATATATCCGAATACATTCAGGACGACGAACCTTATTATAAATTAAATGCTAACAACACTTCTCCTGATGAAGAAAGAAATGATATTCCACTGAGTGTTGGAAATACTTTTCATGAATTACTTTTGAGTCAGTTGGGGATGTGTGATTTTGACGATAAACAATACTTGATTGCCACGCATCTTGTTGGTTCATTCGATGATGACGGGTATTTGCGAAGAGAAGTACGTGCGTTGGTTGATGATCTGGCATTTGCGCAAAATATCAGCACTACAGAAGAAGAAATTCTTGATGTACTCAAGGTGATACAGACTTTTGATCCTGCAGGAGTTGGTGCCCGTGATTTACAGGAATGTTTAATGATTCAACTCGACCGGAAGAATCACGATTTACCTGCTGTTGCTACTGCAAGACAAATCCTTAAGGATTACATGGATGAGTTTTCCAAAAAACATTACGAAAAAATTGAGAAGTCATTGGATTTGTCGCCTGAAGAATTAAAAAGTGCTGTCCATGAAATTTTGCATCTGAATCCGAGACCGGGGGGAAGTTTTTCCGATGAACCAAAATCATCACAACACATTGTGCCTGATTTTATGATTTCAAATACAGATGGTATACTGGAATTAAACCTGAATTCGAGAAATGCTCCTGATCTACGAATCAGCAGGCAATACTCAGAAATGCTGGAGACATATTCCAAAGAAGCGAAAACGAATAAAACGAGCAGAGATGCTTTGATGTTTGTAAAACAGAAGCTTGATGCAGCGAAATGGTTCATTGATGCGATTCGGCAGAGACAAATCACGCTTATCAGAACTATGACTGCTATTATGAATTACCAGCAGGAATATTTTATGGAAGGTGATGAGAAAAAACTTAAGCCAATGATTCTGAAAGATATTGCTGACATTGTCGGATTAGATATATCAACTATTTCCCGTGTAGCTAACAGCAAGTATGTTCAAACCCCATTTGGTACTTTTCTATTAAAGAGTTTCTTTTCAGAGGCTTTGTCAACAGATAGTGGTGAAGAAGTTTCCAGTCGGGAGGTTAAGAAAATTCTGAGTGATTATATCGGAAATGAAGACAAGAAAAAACCACTTCCCGATGAAAAGCTCATGAAGCTATTAAATGATAAAGGTTACAATATTGCCAGAAGAACCATTGCCAAGTATAGAGAACAATTGGGAATACCGGTTGCGAGACTTCGAAAGGAGTTATGATTTACCATTTATTTTCATTTTGTTTTAACTGCAAATTATGATTCCTGTTCCGTTAGCACGTTTTTTATCTTACAGCCTTCATCCGTTGCTGATGCCTTTTTATGCGGTACTAGTCATCATGCAATTAAATACATATATAAGTTATAGTATTTCGCCACAGGTACAAAAGATTATTATTTCACTGGTATTTATTACTACTTGTGCATTACCGGTTGTTACAGCATTAATTTTACTACAAAAAGGTTATATTAAGTCCCTGGAGATGGAAACCCTTAATGAACGAAAAATTCCATTCCTGACAACTGCCTTATTCTATTTCATGTGTTATTACCTGCTACATCAGTTACCGGTACCAAGAATTTTAGGATTAATGGTTATGGGTGCTGCAATGACAATTGTGATGGCCTGGATATTGAGCTTTCAATGGAAAGTAAGCATTCACATGATTGGAATCGGTGGCTTTACGGGAATGCTATTGGGTTTATCTCAGGTGCTTAATGCAGGACTGACAGAAATTATACTAGCAAGTATTCTGATATCTGGTTTTCTGGGAAGTGCACGACTTATATTAAAAGCGCACAACCCAAATCAGGTTTATGCTGGATTCCTGATTGGCTTTTTTACGGAATGGCTGGTAATAATTGGCTTGAGTGCCTGATATGGTTCACTTACAGTTATGAACCACTTTAACGATCCGGGAAGTATCGAAACTTAAATCTGCTGCCTGCTTTATCAGATCATTATATAGTGAATCTGATAATGCTTCTGTTCTTGAATAAATAGAAAGTTCTTTTCTGTTTGGATTTCCTGACATATACCAGGAATAATCATTTGCAAGAGATATAATAAATAAATCATCCGAAAATGGCCAGAAATGTTCAACCTTCCATTTGGCATTTCCGGAATTCTCATCCACAAAAGCTTTCCCTAGTATAGCTCCTTGCTTTTCCTTTTTGATGCAGGATTCAATTATCCGGATATAACTTTTATCATCTGCTAATTCGAAATCTATTTTGTTGCATGTACATTTCTTCTTGGCAGAAACAGGAAGTGCAGCAATTTCATACCAGGTACCCATGTATTTGTCGAGGTCGACATTTTCTACAACCGGCAAATCAGGTTTGGAAGAGCACGAAATTATGAATGCACTCAGAAATAAAATTAGTATCCGCTGTTTCATACAATGATTGATCAATATTTCCGTGAGAACAAAATTCTTAAATCGCTGTTGTAAGAATTAAAGAAATACAAAAGTAATATATAAATAGTTACACAAAAGCCCCCTGCCAGAAACCCATAACCCACAAGATAAATTCTTTTAGATTTGAAATCAGGCATTGCTGAACGAATAATTACCAACGAGGGAAGATTCTTAGATTGCGCCGTATTGAGTGTGGTAGAATATAAATTTTTAGCCTTCAGCAATTGAACTGTAATATTCTGAATCTGTGAAATGGCTTCATAAATTGAAAACTCCAGGTTAATTGACTTCGTGCTTAACTTCTCATGATCCCTAAGGTCTCCTAACCTTTTAATATAGTTATCGAGATTTCTATTCTGTGCTGCAACCGTTTGCTCTGATTCTACCAGGAAGCTGTTGTAAAAGGTAAGATTACTTTGCAACTTATTTATTAAGTATGACTTATTAAGCTGATCCAGTTTCCAGACAATAGAATTTGCCATTGCGGCTGCTATTTCATTGTTTCTGTCAATTACTGTAATGCTGGAGATATCAACAGAAATTTTTTTGATCTGAATTATTCTGATAAGTTTACTGACTGCTAGTTGATGGTAATATTTATTGGTGGTATCAATGCCATAGTGCTTGTAGAGATCAAACTGTTTAATGAGATGCTCCATCATTTGATTTGAGTATGCTAACTGAATTATACGCTCCTGAGCTAAATTGACCTGTAATAAATCTTCCTGACCCGGATTTCCAAAAATGGAAGGGTTTACCATGCTTTCATTAGCGAGATAAAATATAGCAGTTCCTTCATACTTCAATACTTTGGGCTGGAGGACATATACACCAACTAGTGCAGCTATCAGAAATACAAAGATCAAATAGATCCTGTGCTTTCTGATCAGAAATAAAAAATCTTCATGCTTCATAAACCAGTAATATTTTGTGCACGAAAGATAGCAGATAAATTTGAATAAAAAATAATCCAATTAATATTTTAACTACCTTCATCTCTTCAAAGTCAGATACTTTCATGAAGAGAAAATTTCCGGCCATCAATCTAAAAGTAGTACTGATTATACTTTTTCTTTGCTTTCCGTTTGTTTATTTACCGTATACAACCGACCCGGAAATCACACTTAGATACTTGTGTCTGGCAGGTTTGTTGCTGTATATTTCAATAGCTTTAACTACATCAAAAACCCTCAATTTCAAATATTTACAAAATCCTATTGCACTTAGTGTATTGGCATATGGGTTGATTGCAGGTGTTGCTGTTTTCAGATCCGTAAATACAGGTGATGGGTTTTATGAATTTTGCAAGATCCTTACCATGGTGCTGCTCTTTTTCTTAATGTCGGTGCTTTTGTCCGGTAAAAAAGATTCTTTTAAACACCTTTGTATGGCGATTACCGGTGGCATATTAATTTTCAATGGTATTGCACTAATTCAAGTGTTACCTTTAATATTAGATTCCATTGAAAACAGTACTATCTTCTCAGTGGGAGATAAAGTACATTCAACCTTATCGAATAAAAACTTTTACGCTGAAACACTTTTACTTTCCATTCCATTTATCTGCTACAATTTTATCAATTCCCATAAATGGAAACGAACCATGTCTTTTGTGGCACTCATCTCCTCTTTGCTATATATCATTATTTTAAAATGTGTAGCAGTTTATATTGGATTGGCTTTCATGGTGCTCTTGTTTTTAATCTGGATTATTTACCTTAGAAAAAACACCAGGGAACCTTTAATTCCACTCTTATCTGCAAGAAAAACAGGTGTTGCCTTAATACTTGGCTTCACAATAGTAATATCAGCATTCTATTTATTTAAAGACAAATTTCATTATGAAGATATTAAAGTTAAAATAGCTGCAATTGGTCATTTTGCTACCCATCCGGAAATGATTTTCAAAGAGGAACATTCATTGAATAACAACAGTGTTTATGATCGGCTCTTTTTAGCCAGAAACTCCTTGAAAATGTTCGCTGAAAATCCTGTATTAGGAAATGGATTGGCAAACTGGCGAATCTATTTTCCCAAGTACCAGCTATTTGGTAATAGTTACTGGGCATATGGAAAGCTTAGATATGAGCACCCACACAATGAGTATCTTTTTATGCTGGCAGAAACCGGTGTGGTCGGACTGCTTTGCTGGTTAATGATACTATTTTTCACTTTTCGCGCCCTGTTAAAAGGTTATAAAAGCGCTATAACTTTCGATGAAAAAATAAAAATTGCAACACTTGCAACAGGCATCATATCATTTGCACTATTATCATTTTTCGGCTATCCAAAAGAACGCTTTTTTTCATTGATGATTTTTATAATTCTGATTGCCACTGTTGCTGCTAATTATTGCAAAGTTAAAA
Organism: Bacteroidia bacterium; assembly: GCA_016788065.1. Lineage (GTDB taxonomy): Bacteria > Bacteroidota > Bacteroidia > AKYH767-A > OLB10 > JADKJB01. The sequence continues at coordinate 92,291 of JAEUTI010000089.1, forward strand.
ATGTGGATTCAAGGCCCTCCTACTCTGCAACTTTCAGCATATTCATCATTGTCGTAACGGCATTCATTTCATTCATCCATTTTCAACATTTTAAATCAGAAATTCATTTAAGAAATGCATTAGATGCTCAACTAAAAAAAGATCTTCCCGAAATGCAATTCCAGGCAACCAAAGCAACAAATGCTTTTCATCAACTTGATATTACAGGAACTCCAATAGAGTGGTATATCGGACACGCCTTGTATCATCAAAATAACCATAAGCAGGCTTACACTCATTACAAAAAAGCTGCAGCACAAAACCCATGGCATATGCAGGTTTTGAACGATTACGGTGCATTAGAAGAAGAACGTGGGAACCACACAGTAGCTCTGGAAATGTTCAATCGGGTGCAGTCAATAAATCCCGACTTTATG
>JAEUTI010000018.1 GCA_016788065.1 Bacteroidia bacterium
TATAAAATTCAAACTCATCTTACGCATATTTGCTGTAGTGAAAAGACAAGAAATGTATGTTGATAACTACAAAAATGCAGCTTAAATGATAAATATATTTGCTAATTTGGATATCCTAGAATACGACTTCGCTCTGGGCAACGCCCATTCGACTACGCTCAGGGCAAAGCTTGCCACTAAGGTGTATTCACACTTTTTTACTTAGCAATAAAAAATCAGCACCCCTCGACTTCGCTCTGGGCAAGCATCAGCACCCCTCGACTTCGCTCTGGGCAACGCTTGTCACTTCTTACTTTTCTTCTTTTTCTTTTTTGCCTGCGCTTCCAGAATTTCTTCTTTCATTACATTCCAATAGGCTCTGCCGTAGCTGACAAAAATTTCAGAACCGGCGGCTATATTGCGGGTTGCTCTTATGTAGACACGGTTTTTCACCACATCATAGGTTGAGTTGTTACGTTTGCCGGGAACGCGACCTAAGCCGGCAGCATCGTTGGCATATCGACCAAAAGTGTCTTTGCAATCGATAGCATCGATGCAATTATTTTTATTAATAAAATAGACATAACCACCTTTACCGATTTCATTTCTTTCAATAGCCTCAGCCCAGGTAATACGCTCTCCTTCGTATTCACAAACGATCTCTCCTTTGGCAATATCTTTATCTGTGAACAGCCCTTTACCGGCATTTGGAAGGGTCGATTTTTTTACATGAACCATGATTACTGTTTTGCTTTAAAATTTGAGAGCGCAATGTTACATCATTAGTTGTTGATATGCAAAACAATTCCATTTTTCCCAAGGAGAATAGGTAAAATCAACGATAATTTCAAAGTACATTATTCCTTGTCCATTAACGATTATTTCCCGTTCAGCAAGAATATCATTGTAATCCCAGGGATTGAAGCAATATTTGCTTTACACACTAAATGAGAAATTGAACATGAAAAAAGTTTACATTACGATAATGATGGCTGCAGGACTATCGGCGCTATCATTTGTATTAAGCGACAATGGCAAAGCAGGCGTAACAGGTTCCCCGAATGAGGTCACTTGTGCCGATGCCACTTGTCACGACAGCAATGGTTTGAATACAGGACCAGGGTCGATAACCATCAGCGCCCCAACAATGCCTGGCTGGCAATATGTTGCAGGACAGGTTTATCCTATTGAAGTAACAGTAGCTCAAACTGGTGTTACCCTTTTCGGGATTGGATTTGAGGCTTTAAGAGCTGATGGGGCGAATGGTGGAACATTGACAATTACAAATTCGGCACAGACACAAATCAAGAATGCAGTAATCTTGGGTAAAGTACGTTCGAATGTGGTTCATAAACTTAATGGAGGAGCAGGAGTCGATACCGAAACATTCACATTTAACTGGACAGCACCTGCATCCAGCACAGGAGCAGTTACATTTTATGCAGCAGGAAATGCATCCAATGCAGATGAAGATGTGACCGGAGATTTTATTTATACCACTACCCAGGTAGTAACACCAACAACTGTTGGATTTATGGAATTAAACGGCCCGGTAGCGGGTATTTCACATTTCCCAAATCCTGTTGATGATCATTTTGCAACCTCATTAACACTTTCAGAACCTGCAACTGTTGCTATTGAAATAATGGACCTGAAAGGAAAACTTATTTCAAAGCTGAGCACCTCCTCCTACCCTTCCGGAGAGCAACTTATTTTGAATCATATAGAATCCGGTCTGGCTTCAGGAACATACCTGATCAATGTGAGAGTAAACAACAGAAATAATTTAAGTAAAATCACCAAGTTGTAATTGAACAAATAATCGGTAAATAAAAAAGGCTGCCCTTAAAAGGCAGCCTTTTTTTTGCTTAAATATGCGGAAAGCACCTGCGTTTTGAATGTATGATTCAAAACACTACTTTAGGGGTCTTATGAATGTCGAATCAGCAGAAATTAAGAAGTTTTTGACCAGAGCAGGTTTCTTGTTCCTGCTATTCATTGCTATAAATCAACTTCAATTCCTTTTCACTTCCCCCTATTATGGGAATGAACTTTACAAACAAAAATTTGAACATTTTGTATCATCTGAAAAAGGCTACAACACTGTATTTTTTGGATCAAGTCGCACCTTCCGGCAAATAAATCCTTTTTTATTCGACAGTTTGTTGCAAGAATATCAGATCAAAAGTTTCAATTGTGGTGCCCCGGCAGTATCGAATCCGGAACAATATTATCTGTATGAGACATTCCTCAAAAATCCTCCTCCCGGCATCCGTTATGCATTTATGGAGCTGAAGCCGATTAATTATATTTCACGAGTGAATTTATGGACACCACGAAATTATTACTGGCATTCGCCGGAATGGGTGTTCTATGTGTACCGGTATCTGAATCAATCGATGTTACCATTAAAAAATAAAATCGGCTACAGTTTAGATTACAGCTTTAGCCTATTCCTGAAGTATACCCATTTGGGATTTTTAAATATGCCTCATGAAAAACCTGCAAAACAGGAAGAGATTCTGGGCTTTAAGGAAAATGGCTATTTACCATTGGAGGATCAGGTATTATTGGCTCCGGATGATACGGCTTTTGCAGCGCGGAGGGAAGAATTTAAGCGAGATACGGTTATACTTGCACAACGTATCAGGCAATCGGTTGCAGACTTCGGAAGTACAATTTCTGAGGAGTGGCTAAACCGGGTTCACTTAACCAAAGTAGAAAAGCTTATTGCTCAATCTGCTGCCAAAGGCATCCATTTAATTTTTATCATTCCTCCAATGCTTCCTGAATATAAGGAAACACTGGCTCTTCAGCAGTCATTACCTGCAAGTCATGTTATTGAACTTGCAGATTACACCAGGTATCCGGAATTTTATATGCGGGAGCATCTTTTTGATCATGGTCATTTGAATAAAGCAGGAGCGGCGCTTTTCACCCAAAGAATGGCAACTGAGTTACGCCATAAAGTTATTAACTATCAATAAGTTAGATAAACTATCGAAGTTGATTGGACGGTAAACAATTCCACCTGTTGTCTTAATGCCTACTTCATGTTTATGTTCAAATAAATTTATTTAAAATGTATTATACAATATGTATAATATAAAATGTATAATACATTATGTATAATTCATTATGTATAATGCAAAATATATAATATATAAAGCATAATACATTTTGTATAATAATAAGTTAAATTAACTAGCTTTGCATTATGATGACTCCCGACAACCCATTCCCATTGAGCGGCTACCATGGCCCTGAGTACTTTTGTGACCGAAAACAGGAAACGGATGCTATCATCCGGAACATCACAAATGGAGTAAATACAACACTCTTGTCGTTGCGGCGCATGGGAAAAACGGGCCTTTTGTTTCATGTAATGGAAACCTTAGTCCGTCAAAAGAAGGCACAGTGTATTTACCTGGATGCCTACACAACTCAGGATCTGCGAGCTTTTACCAATGCCCTGGCGAGTGCGGCACTGAAAACGTTCCCTGAAAAAAAACCTTTTGGCAAAATATTACTGGAATGGATCAAAGCTATGCGACCGGTAATCAGTTTCGATCCGGTTACAGGTAGTCCCGAGATTGAACTTGACTTTAAACAACCGGAGCAATTTGAGCATACATTGTCGGGTTTATTTGCCATGCTTGAAAAGCAGGATAAGCGGGTTGTGGTGATCATTGATGAATTTCAGCAAATCAGCAATTTTCCCGAGAAGAATATGGAAGCGCGGCTTAGGTCTTTAATTCAGCACCTGAAACAAACCAGGTTCATTTTTTGCGGAAGTGATCAGCACCTACTTTCTGATATGTTCAACAATGTGAAAAGGCCTTTTTTTGCAAGTACACAAACCATCCGGTTGAATCCGATCCCGGATCCTATTTATGCTGCTTTTATAGAGAGTAAATTCCAGAAAGCAAAACGTAAAATTGACTCCGGAGCAATTGATTTCATATTGAAATTTAGTCGTACGCATACCTTCTATACACAATCGCTGTGTAACAGGTTGTATGCCGATGGCATCAAGCACATCAAGCAGGAAACGGTTGCAATTACAGCTCTCAGATTACTATCGGAACAGGAACCGGTATTCTTCCAATATCGTAGTCTATTAACCATGCAACAATGGAATTTGTTAAGAGCCATTGCCATTGAGGATACAGTGCAAAAACCCCATTCGAAACATTTCATTATGAAGCATCAGTTGGAATCAGCCTCTAATGTACAACGATCTTTGGATGCGCTTATAAAGAAAGAAATGGTATATAAGGAACAAACCGAAGATGGGGTTTTCTATCGGGTTTATGACTGCTTCCTATCTCGTTGGCTTTCAAAAATGAGGTGACCTACCCTACTAATTTGCAGCTTCAATATTTTCAGGTTTACGATGTTTCCATCTGCGGTGACTCCAGAGCCAATATTGCGGATTTTCCAAAATATCCTTTTCAAGCAGTTTGCAGTGCATTTCTGTTATTTCTCCATAGGCACACGACTGCGGGTTTTCGGTAATCAGCGAAAAAGTAACTTCATAATAGCCACGCTTCACCTTCTGTATGCTGCCATAATACACCGGACAATTATATTCCTTGGCATATTTTTCAGTTCCAAAAAGCACAATTGTATCCTGATTGAGAAACTTTGTCCAGTACCCTTTTCGTGGGTTTGAAGGGGATTGATCGGTTGCAAAAATAACTGCTACAGGCTGGTCGGTAATGGTACTGAATACTTCTGTGGCTTTTCTGGTTGAAATCATCCTTAAACCATACTTACCCCTGCTGGAACGCATTTTCTCGTCGAAAAACTGATTATTTAAAGGCTTATACAATGCTATGGTAGCATGTTTGAGGGCATCATCCACAGCTACGGCAAAGAGCTCCCAATTATTAAAATGACCACCGGCCAGAATTACATTGCGCCCTTCTTTAAAATGCTTGTCAAAAATTTCAGGGTTTGTAAACTTCATTCTGGCAGAGGCCTCCTTTTGTGATATTGAAAATATGGATAGACTCTCTAAAATGAGATCGGCAAAATGGCGGTAAAAAAGCTTACCTAATTGCTGAATTTCAGCATCCGATTTTTCGGGAAAAGATCGTTTCAGGTTATCAAAAACAACCTTTTTCCGATATCCGGTCAGTGAATAAAACACCCAGAATAAAAAATCAGATAATCCATAAAGCGCCCCATAAGGCAACTTTGAAATGGGCAAAATGATCAGATAATACAGAAGCAGATTTGCAACTATCACGGCGAGCTACTATTTAAGGTCAAAATTACTAAAAAAAATCAGTCCCAAACAGAAACTTTTACACTTGGTTAACATGCACATACCAGGAAATACAAGAAAAAAGTATTGCTGTGCAACTTTTTTGTTAGTTAAATATCAGACAGGAAACCCAAGTCGCAATAAACTCATAAATCCATACTCAAACTAAATAAGGATTAACCATTTAACCTCCCAAAAAGCTATGAAAACATTTACTAAACTACTAATACTGATGCTACTTGTTGCAGCAAAACCACTCAAGGCTCAGTTTTACACAGCAGGTGACATTTCGACATATGTCAATGAAAACTTCTTCCATGACAGTACCTGGTGTTGGTCGATGTTAAATGTACAACATCTGATTACCATTCAAAATTCATTTGTTGGAGATGTGGTACAAATGAAAGATGAAACAACAGGTAATTTATTGGTAAGTGAGACTAATCTAACAGGGGTCAGTCCCTGGAATGTTGTTATGCCGGTTAATAATATTGATCCATATATTAATGACAATTGGCTTTTCAATGGCATTGCGTATTTTACCGGCCCGCCTATTAAACTCATTTGTGGTCCTGATACAATTTATAACATAACCAATATGTTTGCTCATCCTGTTCCTGATGCATGTACTTACGGTTCTGTTACGGGTATGGTTTATGCTGACTTTAATAATGATTGTATTTTCAATGGATCTGACATTCCACTGCAAGGTGTTCTGGTTAGTGCAAATGCATTTATGAATAGTCCTTCAGTTGGAACAATTTCAAGTGGTGCATATTCAGGAACAAACGGAAGCTATTATAATCAGATCCAAGAATCATGGTTGGTCAATTTTGATGTATTTATTCCTTCCAACTATCAGTTCATATTCCCGTTGAGTGTATGCAATCCAGGTACTTTCAACTTTACGTCACTGAGCCAAACGAATGTAGATTTTGCCATGCAATGCAGCGGAAATCTGGATGTAAGATCGTATGTTGGAGGGCCGGTGAATGCAAGACCTATGATGCCCTTCCTGCTTTATCCCAGTGTTTCAAATACCGGATGTGATACCACTTCAGGAACATTGACATTAATACTTGATTCACGAGTCACTTACAATGCTGCCCTGAGTTCAAATCCTGCCTCTGTGGTAAATGGTGATACATTAATATGGAATTATTCCAACCTTTCAAACTTAAGCAATGGAGCCTATTGGAACAGCTTCTCTTCAGGTGTACATCTGACTCCTGATATTACAGTCAATATTGGTGATACTTTATGTTTTTATACTTCAACTACTGTTCCGGCATCTGATGCAGACATTACAAACAATAATAGTTATTCCTGCATTCCTATTGTAAATTCATTCGATCCAAATATGAAAGAGGTAATTCCTGCCGGTAATGGTCCGCTTGGATATATTCCGGAAGGAACAGGTAAACTAACTTACAAAATACATTTTCAAAATACAGGAACAGCTGAAGCTTATAATATAAGTATCATTGACACACTTGAATCTGATATAATTACCGGTAGTTTTAGGTTTCTGAGCACCAGTCATACATGTTCACCGGAATGGCTTGCTCCTAACATAGTTAAATTTAATTTTTATAATATTATGTTACCTGACAGTAATACGAACAAACCACAGAGTCATGGCTATGTACAATTCAGTGTGGAAATAGATAGTTCTCTCGCACCAGGTACGTCGATTGAAAACACTGCTTATATTTATTTCGATTTCAATGCACCGATTGTGACCAACACAGCAGTGAATACCATCGAAATACCATTGGGAATTGAGAATGTTGCAGCATTTAATGATCTGATTATTTACCCAAATCCTACATCAGGTAAAATAACTATCTCAACCAAAAATACTGAAGTTCTGGAAGTTCAAATTTTCAATGTAATGGGAGAAATAGTGTATTACACCACACTACCATCCGGAAAAGAAATTGATCTGAGCGAACTTGCTAAAGGATTCTATCAGGTTAAAACTATTAGCCGCAATAACGAAATTAAAATCAATAAACTTTTAATTCAGTAAGGAACTTTTCAGATTAAAGAAGAACTGTAACAGTGCTTGAAGTAGCAAGCGCTGTTACAGCTTTTTATCATTTCAAATTATTGTTACGCTATTCGATTACAATGAATTTCATACGTTCCACCAGCCCATCCCTGCGAATCTCCATAAAATAAATTCCCGGACTAATTCCATCCAATGAAATTTCATAATTATTCGAGCCTTGCAGATTAGGGAATCCAACAATTCTTCCGTTCATATCAACTACTGAGAGCACTTCAAAATCTGATCCGTCTGTTGATTCAATTCGTATAAAATCAACGGCAGGTTGAGGAAACAATTCTATTGGAATAAAACTTGGAATTTCAGTGATCGTTTGCTCCTCTTTTGAATATGGAGCAAAAGCCAAAGGATTATTATGATATACGAACAATTCCGGTTTGTTTAAATTTGATTCTCTGGAATTGAAATTTACCCGGGAATTTAAAGTAAGTGAACTGTTTTTTAATTTCAAGGATATCATAGAGATTCCAACCAACCGAAGCTCATTCAGTTTTTGAGTTATATCCAATTCATAATAAACTGAATTTGTACCAGAAACATTCACTGTATCCAGACCAAATTTACTACTGGCAGGTTTATTTGCAAATGTAATGGTTGTTTCCTGCCACGAATTGTCAGGCACATTAAATACAATAACAGGAATAGTGGTTACCGAATTGTTATTGATGCTACCGAATAATCGCAATTTGGCAGCTATAATATTTGTAGGTATTGCAGATATATCGAATCGGAGACAAGATTCATACTTACCATTTCCATAACCTTTTTTGATAATCAGCTTACCATTAGTTCCGAAATTGGTATTTTGCTCTGTTCCGCTTCTGATATACGCATCTGCTACTGGATTTAGAACAACAGTTGGATCGGCCCTGAATAAAACCGAGGCAGGAATAAGTTGCTTGGCAATTCCGGGACCATCATACCTTACTTCCAATATTTCTTGTCCGGCACGATCAAAATAGTCAACATAAATAGCGTGCAAACCTGCTTTCAATCCTATCTGACCTGACATTTCTTGAATTGCATGAGCACCATCATTGTTAACCACTAAAGTATTTCCGATATACAAATTGCTTCCGTCATCTGAAGAAGTATAAAATGTATAAATACCATCTGTGGGAACAAGAATGTATCCGTTAAATCTAAAACCAAAATAATCGTTTACTGAACTTAAGCTCAGATCAAAATTCGTACTGTTCCCTTTGTTAACAGGAAAAGTTGTTTCAAAATCAGGTAGTGTACTCCAGGTTCCTTCAAAATATTTATAGTTTAATCCATTTACTGATAAAGGAACATCATCCGGATTTCTTAGTTCAGGTGAATAAGTTGCCGTGTATGTAACATTATTTACGGGTGTGCTAAAAGTTTGCACCAGCGAGCCCCCCTGTGACCAATTGACAAAATTATAAGTGGCTCCATTATTTAGTGTAACCTGAGAAGGTCCGCCAATGGTTCTGAGTATTCCTTCCACACCTACAAAGGTAAGGGGAGCATTAAATGGTTGTCCATCCAGTGTAAGTTGTATTCCCGGAGGATTAGAATTAATGGTAATGGTAGTAATATTGGGATTAATATCAGTATAAGTTGTATCCTTTGCGCCCTGCGAATCGGTAACAACCAAATACAATCTGTAAAAAACATTGGCAGAAGTTTCACCTGTATTTGGAATACTGAAACTACCATTCAATACACCATCAGGAGCTGAAGGGCCGGGATGTGTGTGGGTATCGTGATGAAAATCTACAAACCAGACAAAGGAGGAAGCGCCAAGTGTACCATCTTCATTATCTGTAGCAGTCCCACTAAAATTTATAGTTGTTCCTGCTGTGTAAGTTGCACCTGAAGCAGGTGTATTAATTACTGCAACAGGGGGATTGTTTGTGGAAGTAACTGTTAAAACAGCAGTATTACTTGTTGTTGAGCCAAAAGAATTACTAACTACTACAGAATAATTTCCTGCATCTCCTGAGGATACGTTAGAAATAGTATATGTGGAAGCGTTAGCACCATTAATATCTGTAGTGTTTTTTCTCCATTGGAAATTCAAACCTGAACCAGATGCAGAAACATTAAATGTCGCAGCATTTCCTTGCGAAACAGTAATACTTTGTGGCTGAGAAGTTATAACTGGTGCCGCACCTGAACTGAATTCAACGCGATACAAACTATTGTTACTTCTCGACAAAAAATACAGATTACCATCTGAACCAGCGATAATTCCAACAGGAGACCCGGCAACACCTGTTGCAAACGACGATCGTGTAGCTGTAGATCCCGAGATGGTCAATCTATCAATCCAATTGCTGCAATAATCAATAAAAAAATAATTACCGGTATATTGAGATGGATAAGTAGTTGTTGAAGGATTAAAAAAAGTTCCACCTGTTATTGCACAACCTTGTCCGCTACCGGAACCATGACTATATGCATAAACAGGGTTTACATATGCAGGATTACTGCTAATTCCTTCAGCATTTGGCCATCCATAATTTCCACCTCCGCTAGTACAATCGTTTATTTCTTCCCAGGTAAATTGACCTACATCGTTTACAAATAATTTTCCTGTACCCGGTTGAAAAGTCAATGTATATGGATTTCTCATGCCATACGACCAGATACTTCTTCTTTGAACAGAACCGGATGTGAATGGATTTCCGGATGCCGGAGTACCATCAGAATTAATTCTCAAAACCTTTCCATGATAGGTGTCGAGATCCTGAGCGTTTGCAGAATTCGCATTATCCCCTACTCCGACATACAATTTTCCATCAGGACCAAATTGCATGGTACCACCATTATGGTTAGTTGCACCGGTTAAAGGGTCGAGATTTAATATAACAATTTCACTTCCCGGAACTACGACATCGCCATTTGCTGTAAAGCGACTGATCCGATTGTTTGATCCTGAAGACAAAGTATAATACAGATAAATGTATTGGTTAGATGTAAATGCAGGATCAAAGGCAATGCCCAATAGTCCCCTTTCACCGGAATCGTCTACATTGAGTGTAAGAAACGGAGCAGATAGCAGTGCACCGTTCTTAAATACCTTTAAAACTCCGTTTTGTTCGGCTATAAATATTCTTCCATCTGGCGCCTGAGTCATGATTGTAGGTGCAGCGAGACCAGTGGCAACCTGAACCTCACTAAAACCTGAAGGATATGACTGTGCTCCAAGTTGATTTAATCCCGGGAAGATGCTTAGTAGTAATACAATTAATACGCTTTTAAAACCTTTGATAGCATTCTGGCTATCAATATTTTTTGTAAATGATGTTTTCATAGTTAAATTGACTTTTGTGACGATACCTGACTTATTTATTATTTTAATCAGATATCAGGCAATTAGTGTGCCCGACGGATTTTGGAACCTCAATTCAAGGGGGAAAAATACAACCAATTCTTTAAAAAAGGAATATGAAATATTATTTAAAATTAATAACATTCAAATAAGGAAATTTACCTCCAGCCTCACTTGTGATTATCATGGTGCCATCCTTTAGAAAAGTTATACCTTCAGCCTTAGGATAGACTTGTTTATCCAATGGTTTTATATGAACAATGGAACCATTTCTATCCATCACCACCAACATAAAATCGGCTGCAGAAATAATATAAATTTCATCGGTCAAAGGATGAACCGCAAGACTTGAAGGCCGGAAGTTGAATGGTTTGA
>JAEUTI010000045.1 GCA_016788065.1 Bacteroidia bacterium
ACCCGGGTGTGGTCCGTGAGGAATTCCTGCAGGATGCAAGGTAATTTGTCCCTTGTGAATATTATTCCGGCTCATAAAATCGCCATCCACATAATATAATAATTCATCGGAATCAATGTTGCTATGATGATATGGAGCAGGGATTGCATCAGGATGATAATCGTACAACCTTGGAACAAAGGAACAAATCACAAAATTATGTCCCTGAAAGTTTTGGTGAATTGGAGGTGGTAAATGCACTCTTCCGGTAATAGGTTCAAAATTGAAAATCGAAAATGCATATGGATAATTATATCCATCCCAACCTATCACATCAAATGGATGCGTGCCATAAACATAGGGATAAATTAATCCTTTTTTCTTGATCTTAACTGTAAAATCACCTTGCTGATCGTATGTTTCCAGGTTATCGGGTAAACGGAAATCACGCTCACAGAAGGGAGAGTGTTCACCTAACTGTCCATATTCATTTCTATATCGTGGAGGAGTAACAACAGGACTAAATGACTCGATTACCAGAATTCTGTTTTTGGTACTTTCAAATTCAATTTTGTAAACGGTACCTCTTGGGATGACCAAATAATCGCCATATCCAAATTCAAGAGAACCGTAGCTGGTACGCAACTTTCCATTTCCCTCATGGATGAAAAGCAATTCGTCGGCATCGGCATTTTTGAAAAAGTAATCGGCTGTACCAACTTTTGGAGTTGCCATGCCAATGTGCAAATCATCATTTACAAAAAGCGTAACTCTACTTTCTAAATAGTCATCTACAAATGGTAAATTGAAGCCTTCAAAACTCAGAGCTTTCAAATTATCTTCAATGGCAATTTCTGGTCTGACTGAATATGGCTTTCCGGCTTCCTTAACTAAAGTAGGCGGATACAAGTGATAAACCAGAGACGCAACGCCTCCAAATCCTTCAGTACCAAATAGTTCCTCATGATATAAGGAACCGTCGGGTTTGCGGTAAACGGTATGCCTTTTGGCAGGGACCTGACCTAAACGATGATAGACTGGCATAATCCAATAATTTATGCAAATAACCCAATGATGTGTGGAATATCCCATGATATCCATCACGTTTCATTAAATTTGTAACTTGTAAAATCCTGACAGAAGTCATATTTATTGCTGCATGTGTGGAAGGTTTTCATTAACAAAAGAAGAAGCTGAAATTGAAAAGAGATTTCAGGCAAAATTTTATACCAATGATTTGGTTAAGAGGTATAATGTTGCTCCCAGCCAGTTGTCGCTGGTAATGACAGATGCTCAGCCCGAACAATTACAGCTGTTCAAATGGGGATTAATTCCATCCTGGGCAAAAGACAAATCCATTGGTTATAAAATGATCAATGCCCGGTCAGAAACTGTATTTGAAAAGCCATCATTCAAAAAGCTTATCAAGCAAAGAAGGTGTTTGGTGATTGCCGATAGCTTTTACGAATGGCAACCCCTTGGCGGGAAGAAAAAGCAACCATTCAGAATAGGTTTAAAATCATGGGACTTGTTTGCATTTGCCGGTTTATGGGATGAATGGGCAGATACGGAGACGGGAGAGATTGTCCCTACATTCACTATATTAACTACTGCAGCAAATTCGCTTGTAGCACCCATACACGACCGGATGCCGGTAATTCTGGAACCTAATGAAGAAAAACTTTGGTTGAAGAAAGGAATTAATGATAAGGAGATTCTGGAATTGCTCTCGCCTTTTCCGGAATCTGAAATGATGGTTTATCCGGTTAGTGAGCAGGTGAATTCGCCAGCAAATGATAATCCAGGGATCATAGAACCGGTTTCATAATTTTTGAAATAATTGAACGTTAAAATGAAAAATATATTTAGCATGAAAATTTCACAGATAAAATTAATTCTCATATCTATATGTTTGATTGCCCCTTTATTTTCAGTAGGGCAACTATCCAAGAATTGGTTTAACGAAGATCCCGACAAGGACAGATTTGCTGGTGTAAGCTCCGATAATGCTTATGAAAATCTGGTAAAGGATATGAAATCGGTTCCGGTTGTGGTTGCTGTGATAGATGGTGGTACCGATGTAAATCATCCTGACCTAAAATCTAAAATCTGGAATAATCCGAAAGAAGTTGCAGGTAATGGAATTGATGATGATAAGAATGGTTATATCGATGATATGCATGGCTGGAGTTTTATCGGAGGACCAAAAGACGATATTAAAGGAGAAAATCTGGAAATGGTCAGAATTTTCAGAAAACTGGATCCTGTTTTTAAAGGGAAAACCAAAAAACAAGTTTCAAAAAATGAACTTAATGATTTTAAATTATATGAGGAAATAAAAGTCAAAATGGAAGCTGCCCTGAAGGATGCGAATTCAGGATTGAAAGTTTATGGCTCCCTCAAAAAACAGATGGATGAATTGAAACAGGCAATTGGCAAAGATACTTTTACGGAAGCAGATGTTTTGGCTGTAGAATCTACGGATGAGGAATTCAACAATATGAAAAATGGTATTGCTGAAGCCTTGAAAAATGGTGTTTCCTATGATGATATGTATAAGGAAGTAATGGCCGGATACAATCAGTTTTACAGCCAGGTAAATTATCACTTAAATCCGGAGTTTCGTCCGCGGGGAATTGTCGGGGATAATGAATCTGACCAAAATGAAAAATATTATGGTAACAATAATGTAATTGGGCCAGAGGCAGATCATGGAACACATGTTGCAGGAATCATTGGAGCTGCCAGAAACAATGAAATTGGAATGAATGGTGTGGCTGACAATGTGCAGTTAATGATTCTGCGAGTGGTACCTGATGGTGATGAACGCGACAAAGATGTTGCAAATGCAATTCGATATGCCGTTGACAATGGAGCTAAGGTCATTAATATGAGCTTTGGCAAAGATTACTCTCCCAACAAAAATATTGTAGACGAGGCAATTCGATATGCAGAAGTCAAAGATGTTCTTTTGATTCATGGGGCAGGAAATGATGCGTCCAATGTGGATTCCAAACCAAATTACCCAAGTCCATATGGTGCTGACAAAAACGACAAGGCTTCTAACTGGATCGAAGTTGGAGCAATTTCTTCATCAGGAGATGCTGCGCGTTTCTCGAATTACGGCAAAGAACGCGTAGATGTTTTCGCTCCGGGTGTTCAGATTTATGCAACTACACCTGATGCATCCTATGACTTTCATGATGGCACGAGTATGGCGTCACCGGTTGTTGCAGGAATTGCCGCCATGATTTGGTCCTATTTTCCGGAGCTGAATGCACGTCAGGTTAAACTGATTATTACTTCATCAGTCATAAAAGTTCCTTTCAAAACACAATTACCCGGATCCCGAAAAAAAGTAAAGTTTACTTCGCTATGCAACTCAGGAGGAATTGTCAATGCCTATCGGGCTATTTCGGTTGCCAAATTGGTTTCTGGTCAATCCAAACGGGCAGATTAACTTAGCTGTCTTTGGTTTTGCTGTTATTCATGACAAAAATCATTTGTCATTAAAAGCATGATTTGTTATTTTGCGGTAAACCTTACTTACCATGAATATCAAGAAAATATTAGTACCAATTGATTTTTCAGAAATTTCACTGAATGCTTTGCGTTATGCAGCCGATTTTGCACAAAGTAACGGAGCAGCAATTTTTCTGCTGCACATTGCAGATCCCGATTCATTGCTGAATGACCTGAAAGGAAATCTATCACCTGAACATTTATTGAGTCTGGTAAAAGAAGAACGATTTCTAACGGGAATAAAAACCACAAGCATCTTAAAAAAAGGTAAAATTGCAGATCTTATTTTGGAAGAATCCAGAACCAATGATGCGGATCTGGTAGTCATGGGAACTCAGGGTGCAGGAAATCTTACCAGAACACTTATAGGAACTAACACCACAAAAGTAGTTAGTCATAGTAAATGTCCGGTGCTGGCGATTCCAGGTGATGCCACATGGCAACCGGTTAAAAAAGTAGTACTCGCAGTCGACTTAGAACATCGTGCCGACAATAGCATTTTGGATGTTGTGAATACTATGAAAAAACGGGAGGCAGCTATTCTTGCAGTATATGTCGGAACTTCTAATGACCGGGAAAATGAAGCGGAACTAAACAGATATGTTGAGGAATTGAAGATTAAGTCGCAGTATCAGAAAATCGTTGCCAAGTACATACACTCTGAATTATTTTTAGGTAGTCTTGAAAATTTTATTTTGGACATTGAAGCTGATATGCTAGTTATGATCACACACCACAGAGGTGTTTTTGAATCCATATTTGATCCCAGTGTCACAAAAAGACTGGCCTTTCATACACAGGTTCCACTGATGGTGATTCCCGAAATAAAGCATCCTGTTTTCTTTTTTACATGATCGTATCTATTTGAAATAAAGGCTTTTAAGCGCAATTCTGGTAGAAAATTTGTGATTTTGTCTTTTTTATTTACTTTCACCTCAGAATCAGCATGTTGGTCCATGTTGGTTTTGTGAGAATTTATAGTGAATGCTTATCTAAAAACACTTAATCATGAAAAAATTATTACTTGCATTTGGTCTGTTGACAGCAACAATTTTTCAAACGAAAGCTCAGGTTCAATCATTACCATATTTTAATGATTTCGAATCTGGGGCACCTATGTGGACAACTCAGAATTTGAATTCCAACTGGGAACTTGGATCTCCCTCATACAGCACAACAAATTCGGCGCATAGTGGTGACAACTGTTGGGATATTAATTTAGATACCAACTATGCAAACAACACCTATTCCCGACTAATTTCTCCAACTTTCAATTTTACCGGTAACTCTGGTATTAAGATATCTTTCTGGTTAAACTACAACTGCGAGAACTCTTGGGATGGATTAACATTATACTCTACAACAGACACTGGCTCCTTTGCAAATTGGACAATAGTTGGTACTGTTGGATATCCAAATTCTATTAATTGGTACAATGACTCTTTATTTCAGGTAAATGGCACGACTGCGTGGACTGGAAATTCTAATGGCTGGCAGTACAGCACTATTGTAATTCCAAATTCTTTTGCAAACAGTGATGTACGATTTGCTTTCGAATTTTATTCAGATCAATCTGTTACCGGTGCCGGTGTTTCTATGGATGATTTTTCTGTTGAACCATCAAATGTTGGCTTTATGCAAGGAACAGTTTATGAGGATGTAAATAATAATGGTGTTATTGATGCAGGAGATACACCTTTCACTAATATTTCTTTGAGTTGTACTCCAGCAAATGGAACTTATATCCAATCGGTTAATAGTAATGGTCAGTTTTATTTTATGGGCGATTCAGGAGTTACTTATACCATTACCCCAAACAATCCAATCTACACATTAATTTCTCCTGCAACCCAAACTGCAACATTAACTGCCTCAAATCAGGTAATAAGTAATCTGGATTTTTTAGTCACCCTTATTCCAGGTGTCATTGAAGTTGATGTTAATGCAAGTTCCATGTGTGTACGTCCGGGCTTCAATCATAACCAATATATTAGTTATTCTAATAATGGAACACAAGTCACATCAGGTACCATTCAGATTGATTATGATCCATCGTTCACTATTACCAATTGTTCAGAACCTTACAATGTATTGGGACCAAATTCTATAGAAATACCTTATTCAAGTCTTATTCCCGGTGAACAACGTTCATTCTATTGCACCTATTTCGTGGATTCAACTTTAGCAATTGGGGTATTAACAACTTCTGATTTCACGATTTTCCCTGTTTCAGGAGATACAATACCTGCAAACAATTATGATCAGTTGAATATTATTTCTACCAACTCATTCGATCCAAACGACAAGCGTGTTGATCCTGTTGGCGACATTACTCCTACTCAGGTAACAACCGGAATAAATCTCGATTACACCATCAACTTCCAGAACACCGGAACTGCAGAAGCATTTCATGTGAATGTTTATGATCAACTGGATACAGATCTTGATCTCACAACTTTCGAAATCACCGGTACAAGTCATCCGTTGACAACCTGGTCGATGAGTGCAAGTGGATTTTTACATTTCGGATTTGCCAATATTAATTTGCCCGATTCCAATGCAAATGAGCCGGCAAGTCATGGATTTATCAGTTATCGAATTAAACCTCTTTCCACATTGACTGCAGGTGCTGAAATCACTAATCTTGCAGCTATTTATTTTGATAACAACGAACCTGTGCTTACAAATGAAGTTAAAACTACTGTTGTTATTCCAACCGGAGTTTATAATCCCTCCAACGATATTTCAGGTTTAGTTTTCCCAAATCCAACCAAAGGAATATTCTGGTTCAGTGGAAGCAGCAATTTAGGAACTTATAAGTCCTATCAGATTCTCAATCTTGCAGGTCAGTTGGTAAAGGAAGCAATAGCTACCAGTCAATCGGGCTTAATGCAAATTGATGCTTCTGAATTATCATCTGGAGTTTACATGCTGCAGGTTATCGGATCAAATGGCGTTTACAATGGCAATTTGATTGTTGAATAATCATGTGTTCCAAACTCAGATGGTTGTTTATCTGGCTCCTGGTTAGTCAGCTCTCAACAGCGCAGGTTGTTTCCCTGCCCTATTTCGAAAATTTCGAAAATGGCTTAAGTGGCTGGCAACCCTCTGATGATGGTCAGGGAACAGAGTGGAATCTGGGAACTCCTGTAAGTGGCTATACTATTGGTGCTTATTCAGGAAGTAAATGCTGGGATATAAATCTAAATGGATTTTATAGCAGCAATGCACAGTGCTATCTTTATTCACCGGTATTCGACTTCACTAATGTAACAATCGCTAACATATCATTCTGGACTTTCTACCGGACGGAATCAATGTGGGATTTTTTATCTGTGCAGTCTTCGACCGATAACGGCGACACCTGGAACTTCATGCCTTTCCCGGGATTGGTTGATCCAGATGGTGCAACTAAAAAATGGATACAATCATCCTTATCCGTGAGTGATTTAAATGGTTATTCATCGGTTCGTTTCCGGTTCATGTTCATATCTGATGCCACTATTAATTTTGATGGCTACTCTATTGACGACTTCTCTATTCAAACAGATCCGTTAGCTGCTCCTCAGGAGTTGGCTACGGATTTGTTTTCTATATTTCCTAATCCTGCGAATGGATCATTTACCATTCATCATAATAATCCATCAAATCTCACTGCTACGGTTTCTATATTCGATTTATCCGGCAAAGAAATCAATCGCGCCCAAATCAATACCTATCCCGACTCCAAAATCGAAATTCCATCACTCCAGCCCGGCTCCTATCTGGTTTCCTATTCGGTTGATGATGCAACTGCTTTTAAGAGATTAATTATTAACCATTAGTGTTTGAGCAATACAAATACCACTATATTAAATTTCCTAATTATCCTCTTGGCGCCTTCAACTTTCAACTTACAACTTACAACTTACAACCCTTTTGACTTCGCTCAGGGCTGCGCTTTCATTTATCATTTATCATTTATCATCTATCATCTATCATTTCTATTAGTATCTCGGATCGCTCACTGTCTCCAGTCTCGCCAGCTTTTCCACTTCCAGACTAGGAAAGCCGAATTCCTCGACGACTTTACCCAGAATTAGATACACGCCACGACCCTTGAAAGGATAGCGATTAAGACTATCGGCAAAATGAACAGTATCAAAAAAGTTTCCTTCATCATCGAGAAAAGTTCCGAAGTTCATCATATCGTGGCGGACAGTCGTGACATACTTGATAGTAACAAGATTTCCCACCATGCGGACTTTTTTTCCTATGTGATGAACCAGTTCCTTTGCTTTTATCTCGCCCCGGAAAGTAGTCTTCAGCAGATCGAATCCGGAAAGTGTAACCGGAAAGCCCAGTAACTCCATTTCATCAAATGCATCTTCCACAGTTTGATGAACCAGAACAGGCAGCTCAAAATGTTTGGATGGAGTAGTAAACAGTTGCTGCATGGATGCAGGAGGCGTGCTCTTTCCCAGAATCATGTGCGCATCCCACAGCAATTGCTTTTTATCGGTTCCCGTAAATCGGAAAGCATCGAGGCGAATCAGTAAGATGAGTTGCTCAATGGTAATGCGGGTGCGGTTTACAAAATCCTCGAGATTTACAAAATCACCATTATCGAGTCGCTCCATTGGAATGCTCTGTGCGAAAGAAGTTTCAAAATTCTGAATCAGATTGAAGCCCAAATAAACATCAGTTCCATAGATGGTGGTATTGAATTCACTCTTATTCACGCAGGGCAAATGAATGGCAGCGCCCCACTTGCGTGCTTCGTTCACATAAACCCAGGTACTGTAAAAGCCACCGAAATTATTGATTACAGCTACATGAAATTCATGAGGGAAATAGGTCTTCAGATACAAGCTCTGATAACTTTCCACAGCATACGAAGCCGAGTGGGCCTTCGAAAACGAATATCCGGCAAACGATTCAATCTGCCGCCACACCTCTTTGGTGAGATCATCGGGATAGCCCTTGGCCTTGCAGTTTTCAAAAAACTTATCTACAATCAGCTGCATCTCTTTTTTACTGCGCGATTTTCCGCTCATGGCGCGACGCAGTACATCGGCATCAGCAAGATCGAGACCGGCAAAATGGTGGCAGACTTTAATCACATCTTCCTGATATACCATCACACCATAGGTCTCTTCCAGTTGCTCCTTCATAACGGGATGGAGATATGAAAATCCACCGGGATTATGAAACCGCTGGATGTATTCCTTCATCATACCACTTTTCGCCACACCCGGCCGTATGATGGAACTGGCTGCTACGAGACTCACATATTCCGAGCAATGTAATTTTTTGAGCAACCCACGCATCGCAGGACTCTCAATATAAAAACAACCAATTGTATCACCCGATTTCAATTGCTCCTTCACCATCTCATCTCGCTTGAACATCGGCACATCGTGCACATCCACTTTGATGCGCCGGTTTCGCAATACCAGATCGGAAGCATCTTTTATGTGTCCAATCCCCCGCTGACTGAGAATATCGAGCTTTTCGAATCCTATGGCCTCTGCCACATACATATCCCATTGGGTAGTTGGATATCCTTTCGGAGGAAGATCGAGCGCCGTATAGCAGGTAATAGGCTCCTCCGAGATCAAAATACCTCCGGCATGAATAGTTCGCAGGTTTGGAAACTCACTCAGCATTTTTCCATAATGAAAAAGTGGCTTCGTAATGCTGTCGAGTTCCATCGTTGTTTTACGCGATTCCACCAGCGCATCAATCTCTGCTTTTGGCAGGCCATATACTTTTCCCATCTCCCGGATAATCGATTTTCCTTTGAACGTAGACATCGCACCAAGCAAAGCAGTATGTTCACGACCGTAGCGTTTGAAAATATATTCGGTCACATCATCGCGTTCTTTCCAGGAATAGTCGATGTCGAAATCGGGAGGCGACTTTCGTTTGGGATTGAGGAAGCGCTCGAAATAAAGATCGAGTTCAATGGGATCCACATCAGTGATACGCAGACAATAGGCGACAATACTGTTGGCACCACTCCCCCGCCCTACATGATAAAATCCTCGTGACATGCTATAGCGGATGATATCCCAGGTAATCAGAAAGTAAGATGAAAAACCGAGGTTATCGATTACTTCGAGTTCATGTTTAATGCGACGAATGGCTTCTTTATTATTTTTTCCATAGCGGTAAATCAATCCGTCATGAGCCAGCTTCTCGAGCAGTAAGCGGTCATCGTAGTTACTGCCTGTGAACGTTTTTTTATTTTTGATGGTTTTAAAATCGAAGGTGAAGGTGCAGTCATCCAAAAGTGCTTTGGTATTTCGCACCACTTGCGGCAATGCTTCATAACACTTTATCAGTTCGCTTTCGCGGATGAAGGATTCAGAAGCATGAGCAAGCATTTCGGGCTCGAGTTGTGAAAGCAGGATATTGTTATCGATAGCACGAAGGTGCCGGTGCAATTCATAGCCTTCGTCGTTCATAAAAGTAACTGGTTGCAGGATGACACCATTCTCGATTATATGATTGCTTTTCGCCGATGCACGCAGCTTATTGATATCACGAATGGCAATACCGGCAAATTCATTATCGTGGAGCTTGCCTGCCGGGAAACGCAATAACGGATAAATCACATAGCACTGCTTTAAAAGCGGCGCCCGATCGGGATAAGGTTCACTGCTGTAATTATGCTGCGTAATAAACTCATTGATCTCTTTGAACCCTGCATTATTTCGTGCCACCAGTGTAAACAAATGATCGTTACCATTTCTGATCTCAGCACCGGCAACAGGCTTTATACCGACCTTCTCACAAGCCTCCGTAAAATCGGGTATACCGGTAGTGTTGTTGATGTCGGTTAATACCAATGATTCCATCCCTGCTTCATGGGCAGTTGTTACAAGCGACTCAATGGAGAGTGTTCCGTAACGGAGAGAATAATTTGAATGAGAAAATGCAGTCATTGGTCATTGGCGGCGGAGCCGCTGTCATTGGCAGCTGAAGCTGCTGTCATTAATTGTCATTGGCGGCGAAGCCGCTGTCATTAATAGTCATTGGTGGTAATTAATAAATTTTATATATTTGTACTTTATTTTTCATCAATTTAACTTTTCATTTATGACTAAATTACTTTTCGAGGATCTTGAAGTTTACAAAACAGCCAATGAAATTGGGAAACAAGTATGGAATCTGGCATCCAATTGGAATTATTTTGCCAGAGATACGCTGGGCAAACAAATTGTCAGAAGCGCCGATTCTATTGCATTAAACATTTGCGAAGGATATGGACGATATTATTTCAAGGAGAAAAAATTGTTCTATTATTATTCAAGAGGCTCGCTTTACGAAACATTTGAGGCACTGAAGAAAGCCAGGGAACGAAATCTTATAAGCGAAACGGAATTCGAATCACTGTCTTCGATCATAAATAAATTTGCAATCAAGCTGAATAACTTCATTAACTCCGTAGGAGATACCCAATAGCTAGCCCCGCCATTAATGACCCAATGACGCAGCTTTAGCTGCTAATGACATTTCTTTAATGACGCGGCTCTGCCGCAAATGACTCAATGACGCAGCTTTAGTTGCCAATGACATTTCTTTAATGACGCGGCTCTGCCGCAAATGACTCAATGACGCAGCTTTAGCTGCTAATGACATTTCTTTAATGACGCGGCTTTAGCTGCCAATGACATTTCTTTAATGACGCGGCTCTGCCGCAAATGACCCAATGACACGGCTCCGCCGTTAATGACTTTTCTCACTCCCCACCGCCCTAATCACTGCTTTATCGCCATACCTGTTTTTAAGTCGGTCGATTGCCTGATACAGGTTTACCATTTGGGTAGAGTCCTCGAATAAATTAATTTGCGGGTGTCCTTGTACGAGGTGACTTAACCGTATTCCCACCAGTCGGATGAGCATTCTGCGTTCATACAATTTTTTAAAGAGTTCGCGGGCACGGGCAATGAGGACATGATCGGAGGCTGTATAGGGAATGCGGGCCTGCATGGTGTGGGTATCGAAATTAGAGTATCGTATTTTTACGGTGATACAGGAGGTGAGTCTTTTTTGCTTACGCAGATCGTAGGTCAGTCCCTCCACCATGGTCACCAGGAGTTCATTAATTTTCACAATATCAATTGTATCTTTTTCAAAGGTTCGTTCGGTACTGATCGATTTCCGTTCGGTATAAGGCACTACGGGGGCGTTATCGATTCCATTTGCTTTTTCCCAGATACTGCGGCCATTTTCGCCCAGCACCCGAATCATCATTTCAACGGGCATCGCGCCAAGCGTTTCAATAATGGCCACTCCCATATTTCGAAGCAGGTGATACGATTTTTGTCCCAGCATCGGAATTTTACTGATGGAAAGGGGATTAAGAAACGGCTTTACCCGCTCCTGCTCCACCTCTAATTGTCCAGATGGCTTGGCTTCATTGGTAGCGATTTTCGAAACCGTTTTATTCGGCGACATCCCGAATGATATGGGCAATCCGGTTTCTCTGATAATCCGCTGCCGCAATTCGGATGTCCATTTCAACGATCCGTGAAAACGATCCATACCTGTGATATCAATGTAATGCTCATCGATACTCGCTTTTTCATACAAGGGTGCATCTTCATCAATAATATCCGTCACCATATTCGAGTACTTGCTGTAAACTTCCATATCGCCACGCACTATAATGGCATCGGGACAAAGCATTTTGGCCATCCTCATGGGCATGGCAGAACTCACTCCGTACTTACGTGCTTCATAGCTGCAGCTCGAGACCACGGCACGATCGGAATTCCCCCCAATAAGAATGGGCTTCCCGACAAGGGAACTGTTCTGTAACCGCTCTACAGAAACAAAGAAAGAATCGAGATCGAGGTGGACGATGTGACGCAATGAGGGAATGATAAATTATAGATGATAGATCACTAGCGTTGCGTTAATTGTAATTGATTTTCAATTGATTGAAGTTTCGTTCTTTAATTTCTTGTAATTTACCCTTTGAAAAAACCTCATGTAAGGGAGTTTTCTCAAAGGGACAGAT
>JAEUTI010000084.1 GCA_016788065.1 Bacteroidia bacterium
TGGATAGCCTTATTGAAAAACCGGTTCTTGATGAAGATGCAGAAGCAGCTGTAATGGATGATGCAAAAGACTTTGCCACGGAATTGAATCAATCAACCGATGCATTTATTAATGCTTCCCAAACCGTTCCAATAGATAAAAGCAAAGATACCATCACAAGCAAAAAGCATAAAGAAGTAACCTATCACCATAGTTGGAAAAGTGAAGAGTACAAAGACCAACCCGGACATCAAGGTACAGAAAGAGTCGACGAATTTGGTAATTTAATTCGGCCCCGTTACTTGAGTAATCACACCCATTACTCACCATCTGACCCGGATTCCAGAATAGCGGTTAAGCCCGGAAAAGCAAGGCAAATGAATTATTATGCACAAATTGCAGTAGATGATTCGCATCATGTCATTACCGGTGCCGTAGCCGATTATGCCGATAAGCGTGATAGTGAATGTCTGCCTTTTGTTTTGAAACAAACCATACAAAATTTGGCACAAGAGCAAATTAAGGTTGAACAAATCGTAGCCGATGCAGCTTACTCCAGTGGAGAAGCCCTTGCATATTGTGAGCAAAATAATATTGAGCCATTTATTCCAAATTTTGGTCAATACAAAAGTGAACGTGAAGGTTTTATTTATAATAAAGAAAAGGATCAATACGAATGTCAAAGAGGTAACAAAGCCATTCTGCCTCTGAAAAGAACAGGGCCTAACAGCAGTGGATATATGATGAAGGTGTACAGAAGTAGTGAGACCATTTGCAAAAATTGCCCATTACGAAAATCCTGCATCGGTGAAAAAACAAAGTTCAAGAAAATCGATAACAGTATTTTCAAACCACATTATGATAAGATGCATGAAAAATTGCAAAAAATGCATGCAAAACGTATCCTGAAAAAAAGAAGCAGCACCGTTGAACCCGTACTTGGAACTATGATCAACTTCTTAAACCTCAAACGAACCAATGCAAGAGGAATTAAACAAGCAATGAAACATGTGATAATGTCAGCACTTGTCTATAACCTAAAGAAATATGTTAATTTCGTTACCCGTAAAAGAATAAGTGTGCCCGTTGCAATCGATTTTCGGTGCAATTTCAACATAGTTGACGCAGTTTTCAACATTTTTTTGCCACCACAATCCCGAGCGATAAATAGCATCATCAAAAATTAGTGCTTGTATAGCCGTATATGGTTGGTAATGACACATCTGAAAAATTGTTGGGGATTTTTAGAGAGTTGTGCAACGGCCACAGCGGCTTGCCGCTAAATGACCCAATGACAGCGGCATTGCCGCTAAATGACCCAATGACGCAGCTTTAGCTGCAATTATTGAATCACAACTTTCCTGATTAAATCTTTTCCACGACCGGAGAGTCTGATAAAATAAATGCCTTTGGTAAGATCCGGCAATTGCATGTTATTTCGGAAAATAGCTTCATAGACTTTTCTTCCATCCACACCATTCACCTCTACCTTTGAAAAGAATCCGTTTTCGCAATTGGTTTTAAGCAATCGCTGAGATGTTACTGTTAATTCACAAGTTGCAGACTCATCAATTGCTGTGGGACCAATAACGACCTGTTGCGAAATAGTAACCGATTTGCAGGAATTGGAAGCTGTCAGAGTTACTGTGTAAACACCATTTGAAGCGTATGTATGAACCGGATTCACTCCTGTTCCGGTAGTGCCATCGCCAAAATTCCATAGGTAAGAAGTGGCATTGGTGGTAGTATTTGAAAATGTGGCCTGACTTCCGGTGAGATTGGCTGCAAATGAAGCGTTGATCAATGAGCCATACTGATACCAGGTAGAAATTGAATCGATTGCTACTGCATGAGCCACATCTTGCAGCAAAGCAGCTTCCTGAGTGGTGATAGTAGTATGAAAAGGATTACCAATAGTGCTTTTATTAAACATGGTAGAATAAATCACATTGGCAGTCAGATAGGAACCAAACATGCTGGGGTGACTTTCATCGGGACTAAACAAATCGAATGCAAATCCTTGACTTATAGCATAACTCCATGCTGCCCCGACAGGAGCCACGGTTGCATCATTTTGCAATCCCATTTCCATATAGCTCTCCCGTAAACGTGCTTGCATTCCTTCATAAGTACAAACAGGAGGCCAACCTGCACAGTTTGAAGCATCGCCATTTTTGCGACCCCAGGTCATGTAAAACACAATTTCAGTACAGGGATTATTGGCACGGATTAAATTAACGAGCTGGGTTGCATAAGGGTAAACCTGACTAGCTACCTGTGAAGGAGGAAATGATGGGCGCTGGCTCTGCTCCTGCAGGATGACATAATCCCATTGCTGAGAATTAATTTTTGCCAGAGTAACAGAATCGGTGGTGTGTCCTTGGAAAGTAAAGCCTCCTGGAGAATTTACATCTGTTGATATGGTATCGCCATTGGCAAGTGCAACACTATAAACCAGCCATGGCAGACTATTCACAGCGGTGTAACTATTGCCAATAAAAAGCACTTTTTTAGGCTGGGCAAAGGCAGATATTCCTAGGAGGCAGAAAATTGCCAACAATAGGAGGGTTGTGTAGGATTTTGTTCTCATGAAGCAAAAATAATAAATTTTTTAGCATCCTGGTCAGAAGGGAAATTCGTTATTATGATAGATGATACATGATAGAGGATAGATTGACCTAGCCTGAAATAGGTTGACTTGGCTTTAAATGTCATTATTCACAATTCAATTCTTGCTGATTGATATTCAATAAAAGCATCATGAAGACAGGCAGAATATTTGACTTGTTGAAGAACCCAAATATGAGTTCTATAGCAGCTTCAAAATATTGAATAACAAATATTGAATATTGCAAATTGAATAAGGATATCGAGAGCAAATAATTATTCACTTTTCACTTCTTGTTAATCAAGATTCAACCCCGAAGTAGACAAGGGGCGAAATTCCTTTGAAAAATTGCATGAAAAAATATATTGTTTCTGCCAATGCTTAACTTTCTCTTGATTTTAAATTTATATCCTAAAATCAAAATGATGAATACTGAACAAATATTCATCGATGAATTTCCCCTATTACTTATGACCAATGTCCCAATGACAACGGCTCTGCCGCCAATTGTCACAGAAAAAAGAATTTGTTACTTTTGATGTTTACAATACTCTTCACATGGTGACAATAGAATTTGCTGAACAATTTGGATTGAAATTTCCTGAAACCGATTTGCATCCTCATTTCGATAAGGTAGCTGTTCGGGTAAAAAAGAAAATTTTCATGACCATAAATAAAAGTGAAAACCGTGTATGTGTTCGTTTGAATGCAATTGATCAGGATGTCTTCTGCAGATTTAATGCTGAGATTATTCACCCCGTTCCCAATGCCTGGGGGAAATATGGATGGACACTAGTATATTTAAAAAAAGTGAGGAAGTCGATGTTTCAGGATATTGTTACATGTGCTTATTGTAATGTGGCACCACCGAAACTTGCAGCAACGATTAAATTAGGTGGTTAATTAAGTAGTTAATTAAGTAGTTAATTAGGTGGTTAATTAGGTGGTTAATTAAGTGGTTAATTAGGTGGTTAATTAAGTGGTTAATTAGGTGGTTAATTAGGTGGTTAATTAAGTGGTTAATTAGGTGGTTAATTAAGTGGTTAATTAGGTGGTTAATTAAGTGGTTAATTAAGTAGTTAATATTGGATCGCCTGCGGCTCTAATTTATTGGATGGTTAATTTAAATGTTCGCCTGCGGCTCAGGGATAATTAATATGGTCGCCTTTGGCTCTGGGATAATTAAGAAGTTCGCCTTTGGCTCTGGGATTTATACTTTGGTTAATTATTGATATCGCCTGAGGCTCTGATTTATACTTTGGTGAATCAAAGGATTGATTCAGATATTCGCCTGCGGCTCTGATTTATACTTTGGTTAATCAACTGATTGATTCAGATATTCGCCTGCGGACTTTTAACAACTGACTTTGCAACATGAAAATAAAATTTGTCAGATAACCTTTACTAGATACAGCATTATGAATTTGCCTCCTTATAATTTTTTTCCGGTTTTGAAGAATGATCGTTTGGCATTAGTGGAATTGGATGAAACTTATTTGCCGGAGTTGTTCGAAATTTCTTATTACGATGGACTGCCGGCTAAATCCTTAGCAGAAGCAGGGATGATGCTTGAAAAAATTACGAACGATTACAAAAGAGGCGATTCCATTTCTTGGGCTATCACCGATTCACTTACCGGTGAGTTAATGGGTACCTGTGGATATTACCGGGGCTTTGCCAATGGCATCGGTGAAATAGGATACATCCTTAAGGAAAAAGGGAAAGGAAAAGGAATTATGACTGAAGCTGTTTCCTTGATTGTCAACTTCGGTTTTGAAGTAATGGAACTCAGGCAAATCATTGCTGTCACGAAGAAGCAAAATTACAAATCAATGGCTGTTTTGGTACGAAATGGATTTGGCAATTGTGAAGATTTTGGGGATGGGTATTTTAAGCTCATCAGGAAAGCTGGTTTTAACTGATTTTTTATATATTTGAACTACAAAACCCAATCAAATGGCACTTATTTACACTGTTGAAATTACAATCGACAAGCCCCGGAGCCGGGTGGTGGAGTTATTCGATAACCCCGACAATCTTAAGCATTGGATGCCAGGGCTGGTGAGCTTTGAACCATTAAGTGGTAAACCTGGTGAAGTTGGCTCCAAAGCCAGGCTTACTTTTATGATGAATAACCGCAAACTGGAAATGATTGAAACTATTACCAAACGCGCTTTGCCGGATGAATTCAATGGCACTTATGAGGCAAAAGGTGTTTTTAATATTGTGAATAATCGCTTCATAGATATCGATGGTAAATCGACACGGTATGTGAGTGACCAGGAATTTCAAATGAAAGGTATCATGAAGTTATTTGCATGGATAATGCCCGGAGTTTTCAAAAAGCAATCGATGAAATATTTAACCGACTTCAAAGCATTTGTTGAGAGTCAACCCTAAAATTACAAGTATGAAATTAATTCGCCTCTGTCTGTTCACTCTTTTTATTTTAGTGGCTCAAATAAGTCACTCCCAAAACCTGGTTTTAAACCCCAGTTTTGAAATTGCCAATGGCTGTCCCAACCAAATTAACCAGGTCGATAAAGCCGATGGCTGGAGTGGATACGGAGGCACCCCTGATTATTTTAACGCCTGTTCAAATGTGACATCACCTCTCTATGGTGTCCCTACCAATACGCGGGGTTTTCAGGCTGCAAGAACTGGAGATGCCTACATCGGATTATTCACTTATGCCAATTTCGGACCGAATTTGAGAGAATTTGTGGGAAGACCATTAGCAGCACCGTTGCAGCCCGGCACCACTTATTTTGTTTCTATGTGGGTTACGCACGTTGAACAATCATTGGTTCAATTTGCGACTAACAATATTGGTGTCAGATTTTCAACTGTTCCATTCAGTCAGGCAAATCCCGATACGGTAAATAATATGCCTGTTATGTTCGCAACCTCAATTATCACCGATAGCATTAATTGGGTGAATGTCTCCGGTTCATTTGTTGCCGATTCAGCCTACACACATATTTGCATTGGAAATTATTTCAGCGATACGCTTACTTCAATTATCAATATGGGCAGTCCAACAACAGTGTATGCCTATTATCTGATTGATGATGTATGTGTTTCACCTGATCCCGTTTTTTGTCCGGTAGAAATCACTTCCATTTCCGAAATAAGAGATCAGAAGCTCTCTGTTTTCCCTAATCCAGCCAGCAAATCAATTACTATTACAAAATCTGGCATGCAGAGAATACTTTCCGGGGAAATTCAGATCTACAATGAAACGGGACAATTGAAGTACAGCCGGAACTCCGGTTCCGAAATGCAATTGACTATTGATATTTCAGATTGGTCCGGAGGATGCTATTTTGTGAAGCTAATTTCAGAAGATACCATTTCAAACATGCGATTTGTGGTTGTAAAATAGTGCGGCAGTAATACTATATTGAATGTGGATTCGTTTTTACCTAAAAATTCTGAATCTTGATTACTTCGGGTAAAAATTTCAGGGAATCGGCATTGGCCAATTTTCTTTTGCTTCCAGCATTGTTGATGCAACTACTTATTTTTGTTGCATTCCTTCTGTTGGCCGGATATTTTTCACAGTCAGAAAGTGGGACGGATCAATTTCCGGATATTGCCACGCCATACTTTGCAGGACTACTTTTCAAATTTAGTTCCATACTTATTTTCGGAAGCTGGTGCCTGCTACTGGTGTATCGGATTTTTCAGTTTCGAGAGAATAGTAAAGTCAGGAATCAATTTCTTCTGGCGTTAATCATTCCTTTTGCATTTGGTGCCATTATTTATGGAATTGATTTTATGAATTACAATTTACACCGGAATGAATTGAATCGTTACTGTATCCAAACAAAAGCGGTAAGGAATAATTATCCGTTTCAACATGAAGTGCTTGCTGTTACCACTGATTCAAACGATAGCTACCTCATCACCGGACAACCGGCTGAAATCGGGAACACTATTATTCTGACCAACAATAACAACGTTCTTAAATGGCAGGAATCTACAACAAGTGTTCCATCGCTTTATAAATTTAAATCGGGAGACTTTTTGCCTGTAGAAATTCAAGCTACCCGCACTATTAATAAACGCATCCTAAACCGAAATGAACTGATAGATGAAATAAACAGAACAGGTCGTCCGAATATAAATCCTTACAATCCATTGGTCACCGTTTACGAAGCAAAATCAAATACCGACCAACATTGTTTTTCCATACAAAATAAGAATGGAAACCTGATATTACTCGATGAATGTAATTCAAACAAATTATCCTTTCCCCCTATCAGAAATTATTATCCGGTGTCAGGATTGCAATCGGGGCAATTAATTTTTCAGGATTCCGGTTCAAAAACAATTATCACTTTAATCAGACCCGGAAGCTATAATTCAGCAATGATTGATGATCAATCAGTATCGGCTACACATACCCATTTGGGGCGCTTCCAACACGATAAAAGTGATATTCTCAAATTGCCGATATCGCCATCCACACTTAATCCCGACCACATAAGAGGAGGATTTATTCAGGATAACGAATTAATCCTATTCATGAACAATTGCTGGTGGGTAATATCGTTACCGGAAAATTAGTATCCCAATACTGTTCCCAGCCATTTCTCAGCTTCTTCAAACGACATACCTTTTCGTTTTGCATAATCTGTAACCTGATCGCGTCCTATTTTCCCCACACCAAAATAATGTGATTCGGGATGAGAGAAATACAAACCGGAAACCGCAGCAGTAGGCACCATGGCTAAACCGGAGGTTAATGTGATGCCTGCATTTTTCTCCACATCCATCAGCTTAAACAGAGTTATTTTTTCTGTATGATCAGGTTGAGCAGGATAACCGGGTGCAGGGCGGATACCATGATAAACTTCTTTAATCAATTCTTCTTTGCTCAGATTTTCTTTTGCAGCATAACCCCAAAATTCTTTTCGAACTTTAAGGTGCATCAATTCAGCAAAAGCTTCTGCTAAGCGATCTGCGAGTGCTTTCAGCATAATGGCACTGTAGTCATCATGATCTTTTTCAAAGGCAGCCACATGTTCATCGATTCCAATACCTGTTGTTACTGCAAACGTACCAATGTAATCGGCATAAGGCGCCGGAGCAATGAAGTCAGATATAGCAATATTAAAATGCCCTTCAGGCTTTTTGGTTTGTTGACGGATGCTTTCGAATGCAGTTAGCTTTTCACTTCGTGAATCATCGGTATAAACAATTATTGAATCGTCATTTACTGTATTTGCAGGATAAATTCCAATAACTGCATTAGCCTGCAGCCATTTTTCATCAATTATTTTCTTCAGCATTTTCTGAGCATCATTAAATAATTTCGATGCTTCGGTTCCTCTTTCTGGGTCGGTTAAAATTGCAGGATAAATTCCCTTCATTTCCCAGCTATGAAAGAATGGAGTCCAGTCAATGAATTCAGCGATTTCATTCAATGGAAAAGCGGTGAAATTTTTTGTTCCTGTAAAAGCAGGTTTTACAAAATCGTGTTTACTCCAATCAATAGCTGGCTTATTCTTTCGGGCCACTTCTAATGGAACAATCACTTGCTGTGACCGGGCATTTTTATGGTGTTCGCGCAATCTTTCGTATTCCGTGGTGACCTGAGAAGCAAATTCCGTTCTTAATTCTTTAGAAATAAGTGCACCGGCAACAGGTACACAACGGGACGCATCATTCACATGCACAACAGGGTGGCTATAGTGAGGAGCGATTTTTACTGCTGTATGAACTTTGGAAGTAGTAGCACCACCAATCAGCAAAGGAATCTGAAATCCTTCCCGTTCCATTTCTTTGGCAACATGCACCATTTCATCGAGAGAAGGAGTGATAAGTCCGCTTAAGCCAATAATATCAACCTGATGTTTTTTTGCTGCATCCAGAATTTTATCGGCAGAAACCATCACACCCAAATCAATGATTTCATAATTATTGCAGGCAAGCACCACACCAACAATGTTTTTACCTATGTCGTGTACATCACCTTTCACGGTAGCCATCAGTACTTTTCCGGCATTCTTAGATTGATCTCCTGCAAGTTTTTCGGCTTCGAGATAAGGCAATAAATAAGCTACGGCTTTCTTCATTACACGGGCGCTTTTCACAACCTGAGGAAGAAACATTTTTCCGGCACCAAATAAATCTCCTACCACATTCATCCCATCCATTAATGGACCTTCGATAAGTTGTAATGCTCTCGGAAATTTTTGCCTAGCTTCTTCCACATCTGTTTCAATGTATTCCACCACACCTTTTACTAATGCATGAGTCAGGCGATCTTCAACCGTTCCGTTTCTCCACTCTTCATCGCGTTCCATTTTTTTGCCTTTGCCTTTAACGGTCTCGGCATATACGATAAGTCGTTCGGTAGCATCATCACGGCGATCCAGTAAAACATCTTCAACCAATTCAAGAAGATCTTTGGGAATTTCATCGTAAACCTGCAACATACCGGGGTTCACAATTCCCATATCCATTCCGGCTTTCACCCCATGGTAAAGAAATGCTGCATGAATGGCTTCCCTGACAGGATCATTCCCCCGAAAGGAAAAAGAAACATTGGAGACACCACCGCTTACCTTTGCATAAGGAAGATTTGCTTTAATCCATCGGGTGGCTTCAAAAAAATCGATGGCATTTTTACGATGCTCATCCATTCCTGTTGCAACGGGAAAAATATTGGGATCAAAAATAATATCCTGTGGAAGAAAGTGTACTTCATTTACCAGAATATCATAGGCCCGTTTACAAATATCGATTCGGCGCTGGTATGTATCGGCCTGACCTTGTTCATCAAATGCCATTACAATGACAGCAGCCCCGTATCTTTTAATTTTTTCTGCCTGAGAACGAAATGCAGCTTCCCCTTCTTTCATAGAAATGGAGTTCACAATACATTTTCCCTGCATGCATTTCAATCCTGCTTCAATCACACTCCACTTCGAAGAATCGATCATGATGGGAAGTTTCGCAATGTCGGGTTCTGCAGCTACAAGATTTAAAAAGGTAGTCATTGCTTTTTCAGAATCCAGCATACCTTCATCCATATTCACATCGATCACCTGAGCACCACCTTCTACCTGATCGCGTGCAATGGCAAGAGCTTCCTCATATTTTTCGTCGATGATGAGTTTGGCAAACTTGCGGGAACCTGTTACATTGGTTCGCTCTCCCACATTCATAAAATTAGATTCAGGTCGAAGGGTTACTGCTTCGAGTCCGCTGATATGAAGCAGATGATCGCGCTCCGGCTTTTTCCTTGGCGGGATATTTTTAACAAGTTTTGCGATGCGCCTGATATGATCGGGAGTAGTTCCGCAGCATCCTCCAACAATATTGAGAAAATCATGT
The DNA here is from genome assembly GCA_016788065.1 of Bacteroidia bacterium. GTDB lineage: Bacteria > Bacteroidota > Bacteroidia > AKYH767-A > OLB10 > JADKJB01. The sequence continues at coordinate 9,935 of JAEUTI010000084.1, forward strand.
TCTACAAAATCGTGAATGTGATGTCCCATTTGGTCGGGTGACTCATCATATTCTCCAAACTGATTCGGGAGACCGGCATTGGGGTAGGAACTGATAAAGAACGGTGCTTTTTCAGCAAGCTCCTCGAGGTGCGGGCGCATTTCTTTTGCTCCTAAAGCGCAATTCAATCCGATACTTAACAAATCGAAATGCGATACTGAAGTTAAAAATGCTTCAACAGTTTGACCTGATAAAGTACGTCCACTGGCATCGGTAATTGTACCTGATACCATTACAGGCAGCTTAACTTTTTTCTCATCCATCACCAGATGTACAGCCATGAGTGCGGCTTTGGCATTCAGTGTATCGAAAATAGTTTCGATTAAAAGAATATCGGCACCACCATCGATTAAACCGCGGGTTTGTTCGGAATAGGCATCCACTAATTCATCAAAAGTTACTGCACGAAATCCGGGATCATTCACATCGGGAGAAAGACTGGCAGTACGGTTAGTGGGTCCGAGGGCACCGGCTACATACTTTGATTGACCTGGATTTGCAGCTATAAATTCGGCTACTGCTTGTTTGGCAATTTTCGCCGATTCCAGATTTAATTCATATGCCAGAGATTCCATTTTATAATCGGCAAGTGAAATTTTCTGTGCATTGAAAGTATTTGTTTCAATGATATCGGAGCCCGCATCGAGGTATTCCAGGTGAATAGCTTTAATAATATCGGGGCGGGTTAACGACAACAGGTCATTATTACCTTTAAGATCATGCGGGAAATCAGCAAATCTGTCCCCTCTGAAATCATTTTCCTGCAACTGATAACGTTGAATCATGGTACCCATAGCACCATCGATTACTAAAATTCTTTTTTCTAATTCAGAATAAATCGACATAAAATTCTTGTACTGTTTTATTAAGATGAATAGTGTATTCCGGCAATTGCCATCAAAAAAAAATCTCCTCCGTAGCCGGAAGAGATTTATAATTCATTTAAGAAGTAGATCTGTTTTTCCGACTTATCTCGTTTCGAATAAATAAATATTCGAAACAGGAGTTGGCACCTTCTGAAACACAAATTTGATTAATCCTTAATTCTTAATCCTTAATCCTTAATCCTTAATTGTATCCAGGGTTGCCAAGGCTTCATCGGGCACATTCCCTCCACCTTTCTTGATAAGCTATAATTTGATAAGAACGAGGCGCAAAGTTAAGGAACTTTGCAATTCAAAACAGCGATTACTGAATTTTTGTAACATGTTGCCATTCTCTTTCGGGAATTGAACAATGGCCGTTCAAAGATTGTTTTGGTCGTTAGTCTGCGATATTGACTAATCATTATATTTGCATAACCACAAAATCTGAAACTTATGAAATTACGTGCCTTCCTGTTTACCTTATGTCTGGCTTTCTCACAAGTATCTGTTTCTCAACCTACTACATGGGTTTGGGCTGAAGGCATGGGAGGGAAAAGCAATTATGACGGGAATGTTGACCTGGCCAGAGATGCATCCGGCAATATTTATGTTGTTGGGGATTTTGTTGGCACTAAAAATTTCGGTCCTTATACTTTGTTTGCAACCGGTTTTAATGAAGTGTTTGTTGCCAAATTTGATCCAACGGGTGTTTGCCAATGGGCAATAAAAGCCGGCGCCAATTTTTCATCGACCTATGCCGGAGGAATAGCAGTCAGTGGTAACAAATTGTTTGTTGTGGGATCATTTGCAAATACCATCAATTGTGGAGGAATTATCGAATCTTCAACTGGTGGACAAGATGTTTTTTTAGCGCAATTGGATCTTGCTACCGGGGCATGCAACTGGCTTAAAAAAGCAGGTGGAAACTACGATGATAAAGGAATGGGAATAACAGCTGAAAATGGCGGTGGTGTATTTATCACCGGTAACTATGTTAACAGTGCTCTTTTCGGTTCCACAACCTTAACTACTTCATCACTGGTAGATGCGAATATATTCCTAAGTAAATTCGATACCGGTGGGAATTGCCTATGGGCTGTCAAGGCAGGAGGACCAACAACTGATCTTGGTTATGCAGTAGAACAGCTGCCAGGTGGTTCTGTTTTTGTTACGGGATACTATCAGGGAACTGCAACCTTTGGCACCTCAACTACAATTACAAGTATCAATAATTATGACTGCTTTCTGGCCAGGTATGATGGGTCAGGGAACCTTTCCTGGGTTCAGACAGGTGGCGGAAAGGGAAATGATATTGGATATGGGGTAAGTCACGATGCAACCGGCAATATTTATGTGAGTGGCTTCATTGGAGACACTGCTAACTTTGGACCTATTAATGTATATGATAATGAATATGGTAGTTTGATCATTGCAAAGTACACCAATGGTGGCATTCCGGTTTGGGTTAAAACTGCCGGTGGTTTTATTGATGATGTGGCATTTGATATTTCAACTGATGCCGTAGGAAGTTCTTACATCACAGGCTATATTAACGGAAATGCCAATTTCAATGGAACTCCGGTTACAGGAGTAGTATCTCATGATGCATATGCAGCTAAATATGACACCAATGGTGGTTTGAAGTGGGTAACCAGGGCAGGTAGTACAGGTTTCGACCGGGGAAAAGCGATTGTTGCTGATACTCAAGGATTTTGCTATGTTGCAGGTGAATTTGCCAACAGTGTAACATTTGGAACCAATACAATTTCAGCACCTCCTGGAGAATGGGGCGTTTTTGTGGCACGTTTGGGAGGTGGGACAGTTGGAGTTAATGAAGTAAAAGATGCTCCATTTTCTTTTTATCCAAATCCTGCGAATGAAAAAATCACGCTCAAATTCAGTAATATTACTGATATAGTTTTCACTTTAGATTTGTTAAGTGTTGATGGCAGAATGATCACATCCTTCCAACTAACTCAAAATGAAGCTAAAAATGGTTACGAATTAAATACAGGTTCATTGCCAAATGGTAATTACCTGATTAATTTAAATACTTCTAAAGGCAATTTTTCAAGTCCGATACTAATCAGACATAATTGATTTGATCACAAAACAATAATATCCGATGCCCAACCAGATTGCTGATTGGGCATTTTTATTGAGAATAACTATGATAAAATAACAGTTTCACGATCCTGAATTTCCACTTGAGCAAGAATTATTTTGTGTTAACCGGACTAGCATTCATTTTTTCAACTATCCTGAAAACAATAAATCCATCCTTTGCACGAGGTTACGCGACGCCAGAAATTGAAACTTTCTTTCAACAAAAAGACACATCTTGTATTCCTTTTCCTGACTTATTGGAAGACCAACCAGTTTTCAGAATTGCCGATAAAAATGCAGAATTCCAAGGTGGCATGACTGCACTTTTAAATTTCCTCGGTAAAAATTTACATTTCAAATCTGATGTTATGAACTTTCAAGGCTCTTTTTATGTAACCTTTATCGTAGATACTATCGGCAATATCAGAAATGAATGCATTTATGAACGTTTCTTAACAAATGAAATAACACCAATGGAGAAGGAAGTTCTGAATATTGTGAAAAGAATGCCAGCATGGATTCCAGCAGAACTAAATAAAAAGAAAGTAAACATGAGAATTATTTTACCAATAAAACTTTAGCTTTCAATAGGATTACCTGCTTATTTTTAACATAAGCTAAAATAAAAAAGGCTGCTTCTTCCGAAGCAGCCTTTTTGGGTATTGGTTTTGTTGATTGTCAGAGATTCTTAGTAGAAGAATTTCTTAGTAACCACTTTACTTGAATTTTGAAGTACGATTTGATAAACACCTTTGCTTAGAGCAGCTTCGATATCGATCACATTTGCACCTGGTTCAGCAGGATTATTATCTTTTGAAACTATGGTACGACCGGTCATATCAACGATGCTGTATTTGTAAGGTTCGTTACTATTGTAATTGAACACTACAGTTACTCCAAGTTCTGAAGATGTTGTTGTAGCAGTTATGATATCGAATACATCTTTAGAGAATTCAACCGCAACCGGTCCATACGTTCTTACTTTTCCATCATAATCATGTTGACGTAAGTAATAGTATTGTTTGCCATCCAATGGGCTGTTATCCCAAGTATAATATTCAAGAGTAGATGAACTTGGTCCACGGCTTTCAACACGGCTGATGTAATCGAATGAAGACTGATCAACAGAACGTTCAACAACATAATGACTGTTGTTAACTTCAGATGCAGTAACCCAGGTCAATTTCACTTTATCATTTTCAGGTTTCGCAGTGAAATCAAGCAACTCAACAGGAAGTGGTGAAGTTTCATTTACCAGAGCCCACCAAACATTTGAATTGAATGCAGTGAAGTCAGTTACTGAAACAACATCAGTTACATAAGCTTGAGTTGGGATGAAAGGATATTCCCATTCTGTAGTAGGAGACAACCATCTTTGTGCTTTGATGCTGGTATTTCCCAGAGCCGCTCTTTCAGAAACTGCATAGCGGAAAGTAATATCAGCCTGAGGAGTTGTACCGGCAGTGTTATCAACAAGATAAAAACGGTCAACCATACTATTACTATTATCGGTTCCTGAGAAGTAACCATTGATATTGGTGATAGACGGAGGAATGTTTGTATTATTTGGCAATGTAGCGTGTGTAGCAAGAATCACATCATGTGTTCCGGAATCTACATTGTAATCCATTGGAATGTAAGCACCGGTAGCTTTAATAAATGGAATTACACGTAATCCGGGAGCAGATCCCATATCCCAATGGAAGCGTCCGAATGGTGCAACGTTACTTGCGATCACATCCATTTCAGACTGTATAAATCCGTTGGTACGTGATAAAGCAGCAATTAATGGGTTGGTTAAATTAACCTGACCAAGATTAAGTTTCAATCTACCATTTGTAAGCATCAGCGTATCGGTAACTGTGAAATCGGTTTGACGAACCACGTGGTTGTTATTATCGATTCCAAGATCAAAGAATGTAGTATTTGAAGTACCACCCACATTTTGAACAGCAGTTCCTTTCAAGGTAACCTTACTTAAGGCAGGAATGAAGTTACCATTGTTGCCCCAGTGACCACGAACTTCAATTGGGTAGCGGCTGAATGGACGGTCATACTTGAAGGTTAGATTTGGACGATAATCGGAAGGGGTCCAGAATACGTTAGAACCAAATGTTAAGGTAGCAGCTGCAAGAGGTGCAGTAGTTGCATTATTTAAAGTAACGACATTACCAGCTATACTAACAATAACTGTGTTTGCAGGCATACCCGTACCGGTAACACTTTGTCCCGGAGTTAAGAGTGCAGCACTGGCAACTGTAATTGTAAACGAACCCAATGGAGCAGTTGCTGTTGTGGTACTGGAAGGACGCATGTCGCATGCCGGAGTTGTTATAGTAGCAATATTCAACAAGGTACCATAATGTCTGAAACCTAGAGTTTGTGTATAACGTGGTTGATCACTTGTACCGGTATTTCCGAAACCAGTGTTATCGTAGCACAGTTCAATCACTAACTTATTTGTGGAGCCATTCCAAATAAAGGAACCGGGGTTCAGGTTGAAATTTAAGGTTCCCCATGCACCAGGAATAAGAGCTGAAGCCGTCACATCTGCTGTGTAAACAGTAGTTACCGGTCCAATCGGAGTTGGCAACACTGCTCCAACACCAGGAACTAATACTGTTGCAGGGGCAGTATAATAGAATTTGATAGTCAAGTTCCTATAAGGGTTTGCATTAGATAATCGATTGATATGCAAATTAAGGTCAGTGATGTTATCACCTGCTACCAATCCTTTAGCAAGCAATTCAGCCTGGGTGAAAATCCACACAGATTTAGCTTTCAAAGAATTTTTTAAAGGAGTAAGGGTTGCAGAAGGAATAAGAGTACCATTTGACACCTGAGCAGTATCAATAAGAGTAGAAATCACTTTCACCAGAGAGTTGGCACCCTGAATATACATAGAGTCAGAAACAGTAAGAGATGAATTGCTCCATGACCTTATATATAAGGTATCATTTGTTTCAACACGCAGTTTTTTAGTAGTAGCAAAAACACCTGGCTTAATAACCGGTCTGTAATAAGGTGTTCCACCGGAACCAGGCAGTCGCGCATTGTCATTAATGGTAGGAACACCACCGCACCAGTTTGCCGGGTTATCCCAATCGTCGGTAAAACCTAACCAAGTTTTCCATCCCGGTACACCGCAGGTAGGGAGAATGGTAACTACATAGTCTTCCGTCTCACCATAAGTATAAGAGTTACAAGGATCAATGTTTGGTGCAATCCAAACCTCACGAACGCGCATTCTGGTAGTACCGGTTGTTGCTGTTACAGGAACAGTGAATACTGTATTATATACCTGACTATTAGATAATGAAGGTGACTGAGCAATTTTCTCGCCTGGATCAAGGAAGCTTCCGTTTTTATTAAAATCAATCCAAGCCGCTATGTAATTGCTGCAGCAATAGGTACCAACTTTAAGTGATAAAGGATAGTTTGTAGTTCCATCAGCAGTTAAAGCTGCTGTTTTTCCTGGTACAGCCGGAAACAATTCATAATCGGGTGGGTGAACACTGAAAGGACAAGGACCACCGGCACAACCACCGGCATTAGGACCGGTTGAGTTCAAACTATTGTTTATTCCGGGAGGCGCTGTTGGGTTACCAGCCATTGTTACGTTAGCAATATAGTCATTAGTAACATAGTTCAACCAGGAAGTACCAACAGTCATCGTAGGAATACAATATACTACGTCGATTTCACGTGCACCTGGTAATGTTGCAACTACAGGAGCTACAACACCGGGACCTGAAATCGTTAATGACACTAATTCGGCATCGACAAAATTACCGGAGGTAGCGGTTGGTCGTATATCATAGGTTATCCAGAAATAATTATCACCATGCTCCATATTGTTCATGGTTGCTAATCCGGTATACCCGGCTACCGGAGGAGTCAGGAAAGCGATATTGGTTACAGCAGTGTTAGTATTGGTTCCAACTAAAGTAGCTGTACCAACATTGAAAGAGTTTGATCCACCTGTATACCATAATTTAGCGTTCGCTATATCACCACCCGGGTTGTTACTACCATTACTGTTAATAATAAACTGACTCAAAGTTGGAGGTGTTGTAACACCATCCATGGTAAGACGAATTCCGATTATCTGCTGGTTAGTTTGAGATTGTGCAGTAGAAGCAGTATTTTGATTGATTACATTTAAACTTGATGCAACATAAGTTTGGGCGATTGGCCATGTTTGAACACTAAAATCATCTACAAACATGTTTGCTCCCAAGGCACTGGTTCCAAGTAATACAATATAAACGCTATTCGTATTAAAAGCAGCAGGAATATTGAAGGTGTACTGTTGCCATCCTAATGCACTATAAGAAACAGGACAAGCCACAATTGGAGCAGAACCACAAGGACGATTAATTGGTGATGCAGTTAATTGCACAGGAGCACCATTCATGTCAGGTGTAAAGTTCGCATAAACACGAATATTATCGTTGAATCCGACAGTTGTCTCATCACGGTACATCCAAAAAGAAACAGTAGGTGTACCGGAATAGCCTCTCATATCCAATCGCTTGGATGCAACGAATGCAGCTTCACCGGCATTGGTAAGATCAGAACGATACCGCAGCATTGCAGTCCCGGTTCTTGGATTAACAAATTGTCCGGCGACACCATTCAGGTATGAAGTAGCGCCCATACGATCCCAATAGTTATCGGCATCAACACCGGCTCCAAATTTTCCTTGGGCCCATCCATTAGGAAGAGCATTCTGCGGATATGGACCGACGATGTCAAAGGATTCATTGTATGTTACCTGTGCATTGACTTTCCCGAATGGAATTATCAACAACAAGAGAACGAGAAGCTGAATGCCCCTTGTTGTTAATTTTTGTAATGGTGTAATCCTGGTAGCAGATTTTGTCATGGCTTCTCAGTTTTGTATTTAATGTGAATGAAATATTAACTTATGGTTAGTAATAAATACACCTAAAGAGGTATACTTTTTATGGCTAAAAAGCTTCACTCTTTTCGATGCATACAAAGATTATAATAATAAAACAAAAAAAAAAGGGTTGTAGGTATAATCCTACATTATTTTTTTTGCCTCATAATCAATTTGATAGACCGAAATTAACACAGATATTGAAAAAACATGACAATAATTGGTGAAATGATCGAAAAAAGAGGTGAATAGCTCGTTTTTATTGACAGCACATCCATTTAACCATTTGGTTGCTAACATCAATGGGTAGCAAAAGGCAATATAATGCCTGTATAATGTAATAAATTAGAATGGTAGTCGAAAAATACAGACTTTTGACCGACCTAAAAAACCTCAATACATGAAAAAACAGCTGTTTATTATCAGTGCCCTCCTGCTTTGGGGCATCACTAGTATTTCTGCTCAGGAGAAAATGACTCCGGAGTCGATGTGGAAATTAGCCAGAGTTTCAGATCCACGTATTTCACCAGACGGGAAGACAATTGTTTATGGTGTAAAGAATTTTGATATTGAAGCCAATAAAGGAAATTCGGATTTATACGCCATCTCTCCTTCCGGAGGAACGCCTATGCTGATTGCAGGTGGCACCGACAACGATTATAATGCCAGATGGAGACCCGATGGGAAAAAAATTGCTTATCTGACATCCAAATCCGGAAGCACACAAATCTGGCTCATGGATCCTGATGGTAATAACAAACAACAATTCACAGATATCAAAGGCGATATCACCGGGTTCGGGTTTTCTCCAACAGGAAATAAAATCTGGTTTACTATGGAAGTTAAGACCGGCAAAACGACTGCTGATCAATTCCCTGATCTTCCAAAAGCAACGGGTCGCATTTATGACGATCTGATGTATCGTCACTGGGACAATTGGGAAGATGAAATGAGCAGCCATGTTTTTTATGCTTCTTACGCCGATGGAGCAACTATAAAAGAAGGCACTGACATTATGAAGGGGGAACCTTATGATGCACCTTTGATGCCTTTTGGTGATGAAGAACAAATTGCCTGGAACAACGATGGAACTCAGATTGCATATACAAGCAAAAAATACAATGGCACTGCCTATGCAATGAGTACCAATTCAGATATCTATTTGTACAATTTAGCTACAGGGAAAACCGAAAATCTTTCTTCTGAAAATCCCGGATACGATACCAAGCCAGCTTTTTCTCCGGATGGAAAGAAAATAATTTGGCTCAGTATGGCTACTCCGTTATACGAAGCTGATCGTAATAGAATTATGCAATATGACTTCACCACGAAAGTCAAAACAGAATTAACCAAAGGCTTTGATTATACAGCAGAATCACCAAGCTGGTCGAAGGATGGGCGTTACATTTACTTTACGGCGGGTATTAATGCAACTGATCAGTTGTGGGTATTCGACAGTTTCGCAAAAGGTGTTCAACAAATCCGTCAGGTTACCAAAGACCTTGCAGACCTTATCTCCTACTCTATTGCATATCCCGGTAAAGAACCGGTTATAGTTTCATGTGCGATGAACATTTCTATGCCATCAGAAATTTTTAAAGTCGATCCGAAAACAGGGATTTCCAAACAACTGACTTTTACCAATAAAGATCAGCTTGCAAAAATTAAAATGGGTAAAGTTGAACAGCGAATGGTAAAAGCAACAGATGGAAAAGACATTCTCACCTGGGTTATTTATCCGCCTGATTTTGATCCTGCAAAAAAATATCCTGCTCTTCTTTATTGTCAGGGTGGACCACAAAGTACGGTATCTCAATTTTTCTCTTACCGATGGAATTTCCAGTTAATGGCAGCACAAGGTTATATAGTTGTTGCACCAAACCGCCGTGGACTTCCATCCTTTGGTGAAAAATGGAATCGTGACATATCAGGTGACTGGGGTGGACAAGCGATGAAAGATTTATTGAGTGCTATTGATGACGTAAGCAAAGAACCTTTTGTAAACAAAGATAAACTTGGTGCAGTTGGAGCAAGCTTTGGGGGTTATTCGGTTTACTGGCTTGCAGGAAATCATAACAAACGTTTCAAAACTTTCATTTCTCATTGTGGTGTTTTCAACCTGGAAAGTATGTATGGAACCACTGAAGAAATATTCTTTGCCAACTTTGATATGCAGGGAGCTTATTTCGATAAACCTGTTCCGAAAAGTTATACTGAATTCAACCCAATTAAATTCGTCAATAACTGGGACACACCGATTCTGGTGATCCATAACGACAAAGACTTCAGAGTTCCAATCAGCCAAGGTATGGAAGCATTTGCTGCTGCAAGACTAAAGAATATTCCAGCACGATTCCTGTCCTTCCCCGATGAAAACCATTGGGTTTTAAAACCACAAAACGGCATCATGTGGCAGCGGGTTTACTTCGACTGGCTTGATAAATATCTTAAATAACAGTTTAGAATTCAAATAAAAAAGCACCATGGCCAATAGCTATGGTGCTTTTTTTTAATATGAATAATTTAATATTATTGCTTTGCCTGTTGCTTACTGATTTCTACAATCACATCTTCGTACATGGAAGCAAAAATTTCAGGATTTGCAGAATAATATTTAAAACTAAAATTAAATCGTGTAGTATCGGTTCCTGATCTTCGTAACACTTCTTGGATATAAGTATTTTTTAATGCAGGATTAGAATTTCTGATATCGCTGATTTGCATTCTGGCTTCTGCAATATGTACTTCCGCCATTATCTTTACCATACTGTCGCGGCTAATCACTCCCGCAGGAATTTCTTTTGCGCTATCTGACTGACAAGAAGTCAAAGCGAAAATCGCAAAAGCTAAAAATGTAATTCTGTTCATCTATAATACTTCTTAATCTGGTCGTTCAAAACTTAATCGTTGTCCCTGCGTACTTTCAATAATTTTATTGTTGCTGAAAACCAGATTTCCATTCACGAAAGTATGTACAACTGCCGATTTAAATGTTATACCTTCAAACGGTGACCATTTACATTTGTACAAAAGATTCTCTTTCGTAACAGTGGTAGGTTGATTCAGATTTACAAGAACCAGATCAGCGAAATATCCTTCTCTGATAAAGCCTCGTTCTTTAATCTTAAAACATCTTGCAACGGAATGCGACATTTTCTGAGCAATACGTTCCAGTGTAATCTTCCCTTTGTGATAAAAATCCAGCATAGCCACCAGGCTGTGTTGAACCAACGGTCCACCGGAGGGCGCTTCCAGATACTTTCGCTGCTTTTCTTCGAGTGTGTGAGGAGCATGATCGGTTGCAATTACATCAATTCTGTTATCGAGCAAAGCTTCCCAAATAGCATCCCGGTCATTTTTACTTTTCACAGCAGGATTCCATTTAATAAAATTACCCTTTTGCTCATAATCATCATCACTGAACCAGAGGTGATGAATGCAGGCTTCTGAAGTTATGCGTTTCTTCTCCAATGGAATATCATTTCTGAACAAAGCCGTTTCAATGGCTGAAGAAATATGCAGGATATGTAAACGTGAATTATATTTTTTCGCGAGCGAAACTGCTAACTGACTGGATTTATAACAAGCTTCGGCGGGCCGGATTTCAGGGTGGCATCTTGCAGGAATCTCTTCTCCATATTTCTCCTTATACTTTGCAAGATTATACCTGATAGTTTCTTCATCTTCACAATGTGTGGCAATTAATGCAGGGGTAGAAGAGAATATTTTCTCAAGTACCTTTTCATTATCCACCAGCATATTGCCGGTTGAAGACCCCATAAAAACCTTCACACCACAAACATTTGCAGGGTCAGTTTTTAAAATTTCCTCCACATTATCGTTGGAAGCACCCATGAAAAATGAGTAGTTGGCAATAGATTTTTGAGCGCCTATCTGGTATTTCTGTTCCAGCAATTCCTGAGTCAAAGTATTTGGAACCGTGTTAGGCATTTCCATGAAAGAAGTAATACCTCCGGCAACAGCAGCTCTTGATTCAGTGTAAATATCGGCTTTATGCGTGAGTCCGGGTTCTCTGAAGTGAACCTGATCATCGATACATCCGGGTAAAAGATGCAAGCCGGTGGCATCAATTTCAACAATATTTGCACGATCAGTCAGATGAATGCTCTCACCAATTTTCTCAATTCTGCCATTTTTGATAAGCACATCAGCCGTAAAAATACGACCTTCATTAACTACGGAAGCATTTCGAATGAGATACATGGTGAATTGAATTTTAGTAGCGTACAACACGATTTGCAAAGACTTTTTTTAGTCTAATGCATCATAAAGGTAATAAGTTCCGGAAGAAATCAGGCACCAACAAGTTTACCTACCATTTCTTCAGGCTTCACCCACTCGTCAAATTCCGAAGCAGTAACATATCCGAGATCGATTGCAGTTTGCTTCAATGTTTTGCCTTGTTTGTGGGCAGTCTGCGCAATTTCAGCAGCTTTATAGTACCCAATACGTGTATTTAATGCGGTAACCAGCATTAAAGAATTTTCGAGATTTGTTTTAATATTATCATGCAATGGTTCAATTCCAACTGCACATTTATCGTTGAAGGAAACACAAACATCTCCAATGAGTCGAGCACTGTGAAGGAAATTGTAAATCATAACCGGTTTAAACACATTCAATTCAAAATGACCGGTAGCACCACCAACGTTGATAGCCACGTCATTACCAAGAACCTGTGCAGCAACCATAGTCATTGCCTCGCACTGAGTGGGATTAACTTTTCCGGGCATAATTGATGAGCCGGGTTCATTGTCGGGAATAAAAAGCTCTCCGATACCGCAACGGGGACCGCTTGCAAGCAAACGAATGTCATTGGCAATTTTCATCATACTGCATGCAACAGTTTTCAAAGCCCCATGTGTTTCTACAATTGCATCGTGTGCAGCAAGGGCTTCAAATTTATTTTCTGCAGTTACAAAAGGAATGTTGGTGAGTTTAGCAATGTGACGGGCAACATTTTCTGCATAACCATCAGGTGTATTAATTCCGGTACCAACCGCAGTTCCGCCCAAAGCGAGTTCAGCCAAATGCGGAAGGGTATTCTCAATAGCTTTAATTCCGTGTGTCAGTTGTGATACATATCCTGACAATTCCTGACCAAGTGTAAGTGGCGTAGCATCCATCAAATGCGTTCTTCCGATCTTAACCACATTCATGTATGCCAATGATTTTGCAGCTAACGTATCGCGCAGTTTTTTTATCCCCGGAAGGGTAACATCGACCAGCATTTTATAAGCTGCGATGTGCATTGCTGTGGGGAAAGTATCGTTTGATGATTGTGATTTATTCACATCGTCATTCGGATGAATTACTTTCTTTTCGTCAGTAAGTGCACCACCATTTATTACATGAGCCCTGTAAGCAACAACCTCATTTACATTCATATTTGATTGCGTCCCCGAACCTGTCTGCCAGATTACAAGCGGAAATTCATCGTTCAGTTTACCGGCAAGAATTTCATCGCATACCGTGCCAATAAGTTCGCATTTCTCTTTTGGCAAAACACCAGCTTCCATATTGGTTATGGCTGCAGCCTTTTTTAAATAGGCAAATGCACGGATTATTTCAATCGGCATTCTGTTAATATCCTGTGCAATTTTAAAATTTTCTATAGAGCGCTGAGTTTGTGCACCCCAGTATTTATCGGCAGGTACCTGAACCTGGCCCATGGTGTCTTTTTCGGTCCGAAACATGTTTTTGGAATTATAAATTATAGATGATAAATGATAGATGATGGGAAATGATTGACAAATTATAAATAAGAGACTGGTACTATTTTGAGAATTTAAATTTAAAGATAGGGAATCAGGATTTCTTTTTCTTTTTTGGATTCAGGAATTCGACAATTTTTTCAGTTGGGCGACCAATGATGGCCTTATCGCCGAGTACCAGAATAGGTCTTTCAATTAATATCGGATTTTGATGCAATATTTTCAGCCATTGTGCTCCGGTAATTTTTTTGCCTTCATAATTTTCTTTGTACAAAGGTTCCTTTTTTCTGACCAGTTCTTCGGGCTTAATGCCGATCATTTTTACAATTTCTTTCAGCTCTTTAACAGTTGGTGTTTGCACCAAATATTCAATAGTCTGAATTTGTTCTTTGGTATTTTCATTAATCAGCTGCAATGCGGTTCTGCAAGTGGAGCAATTAGGTTTAAAATAAACTTGTAACAATTGAATTCCGTTTTAAACAATATTAATTGGCATCACTGGCATATTCCATCAGGTACGCTTTCATAAACTCATCGAGGTCGCCATCCATCACACCCTGAACATCCGAAGTTTCATAATCGGTGCGATTATCTTTCACCATTTTATAAGGATGGAAAACATAGCTTCGGATTTGCGATCCCCATTCTATTTTTTTCTTACCTGCTTCTGTTAAAGCTTTGGCTTCGTTTCTTTTGCGGATTTCAAGTTCGTACAACTGAGACCTCAACATTTGCATGGCGCGTTCTTTATTTCCACCCTGAGTACGCTCTACCTGACATACAACAACAATTCCGGTTGGATGGTGGGTTAACTGCACTTTGGTCTCGACTTTATTTACATTTTGCCCACCGGCACCACCCGAGCGGGATGTTTGGATACTGATATCAGCATCCTTTATTTCGATATTGATTGTATCGTCAACAAGTGGGTACGCAAAAACGGAAGCGAAAGAAGTGTGACGCCGGGCATTAGAATCGAAAGGAGAAATACGTACGAGACGGTGTACTCCATTTTCACTCTTCAGATATCCATAGGCAAAAGGTCCCTCGAACTCGAGTGTTGCAGATTTGATTCCTGCACCATCACCATCGGTTCTTTCAATTTCTGTAACCTTCATGCCATGGCGTTCACCCCAGCGAATGTACATCCGCATCAGCATTTCGGCCCAATCCTGACTTTCTGTTCCTCCGGCACCGGAGTTAATAGTAAGCACAGCATCGAGGTTGTCTTCCTCTCCGCTGAGCATATTTTTAAATTCAAGATCTTCGATCATAGACACCGCTTTTTTATATTGGGCATCTACTTCTGTTTCGGGGATATCACCTGCTTTAAAAAACTCCAATAAAACAGCAGCATCTTCAACAGCTGTTTCGTTTTCTTTGAAAAGGTCGGTCCAGGTTTTCTTTTCCTTAATTTGTTTGAGGATCCGCTCGGCTCTTTTGGGATCATTCCAAAAGTCGGGAGCGTGTGTCAGCCGTTCCTCCTCGGTTAACAGCTGCAGCTTTTTATCGATGTCAAAGGTGCCTCCTCAGGGCATTGATTCGGTCCCTTAACTCTGCTAATTGGTCGGTTGTCATAGTGCCACAAAAGTAGTAAAAAGTTCCTTATTTTAAGAAAAAGTTCATCCTTCCGGATCGGCTTTAAGTACTTCCCAAACCAGATTTCCTTCAAATCCGCGGCTCATGGCATAACGGGCAAGGAGGTAATTTTTTCGAATGCCATTTTTCTCCTTTATTTCTTTGCTTTTTTTAATCAGGATAGTCTCCAGGGTTCGGAGATAATCGCCTTCAGGTATGGCATTCAGGGCTTTACGGATACAATAATCGGAGACCTTCTTTTGCCGGAGTGCGGCTTTGATTTTATCGCGTCCCCACTGCTTCATGCGGAACTTGCCGCCTGCAAAGCTCATGGCAAAACGTTCTTCATTAATGAACCCTTCTTCAATTAAAATAACAATTCCCTGTTCAACCTCTTTGCTATGCAGGCCCAGGTCATAGAATTTATCCCTTACCTCCTGCTGGGATCGTTCCTGATAGGCACAGTATTTTCTGACTTTATCGAGTGCCGTTGATAAAGTATGTATTTTTGCCGGCGTTTCCTTTGCACCCATGCATCAAAATTAGGGATTCCATCTGAAACCTGCTTTAGCACATGAAAAATAAGAGTGCACTCCGGCTTTTACTGGCGGCAAATATTATATCGGGTTTTGCAACCGGAATCAGCATGCTTGCAATTCCCTGGTATTTTCTGACCATCGCAAATGAAGCCTCCTTATTTGGTGCAATATATGCCGGAACTACATTTGTAAGTCTGTTTTGGAATTTATATGCAGGCACTCTCATCGACAGCTATCCCAGAAAAACCATTTTCATTTATGTAAGTCTGGTTTGCGGAACTATCCTTGGAGGGGTTTCTGCTTACGGTTTTATGACCGGTGCTGTTCCACTGGCACTTGTTGCAGTAGTGTTCATCACCACCATGTTCAATTACAACATCCATTACAGTGCTTTATATGCCTTTGGTCAGGAATTGTCAGATCCTTCCAGATATGGAAAGATCAGCAGTTATCTGGAAATACAGAATCAGGCAACATCAGTTTTGAGTGGTGCCTTTGCTGCATTGCTTCTTACCGGAGTAGAATCGGGCAAGACCATAAATATGGCAGGTATAGTTTTTGAATTACCTTTCTCTTTTCCTAAATGGAACCTGGAATCTATATTCCTGATGGACGCTGCAACCTATGGCGCTTCTATTTTACTGGTGAGCATGATCCGCTATGAGCCACTCAAAAAAGTATCTATACTTTCCGAAAGCATACCACAACGGATTAAAGCAGGACTTGCTTTTCTTAGAAAAAATCCGGCACTTTTTAGTTTCGGAAATTACTCCTACTCCATTTTTGTGGTATTGATGGTGGAAGTATTCCTGCTTTTACCATTGTATGTGGACAAGCATTTGCAGAGTGGCAGCGATGTTTATGCTTCAGCAGAAATATTCTACGCTTTGGGAGCAATGCTTGCAGGTATTTTTATCAGATGGGTGTTTAGAAATAGTAATACCATTAACTCCATTATAGTTTTAATGCTTTTAACTGCTGCTATTTTTTATTGGGTAGCATTCACAAAATCGATTGTTATATTCTACTTATTTTCCTTCCTTATTGGAATTACCAATGCGGGAGCCAGGGTATTGCGTACTACATATCTGTTTAGTCATATTTCAAATGATGTTATTGGCCGGACTAATTCCGTATTCAGTGTCATCAACATTCTGTTGCGTTCTCTTTTTCTGTTATTGTTTTCAATTGCATGGTTCAGTGAAGGCTCGAATGTAAAATGGACTTATTTCATTTGCGGCACTTTTGTTCTATTATCTGCCATACCTCTTTGGAAATTGGCTCAGAAAAACAAGACAAATAAATAGATAGCTATGCTAGCCGAAAATATTAAAATGGAAATACCGGTGATTCTAAAATAACAACCCGTGAGATCATTACCCACTATATTACCGATGAGTGAAGGAGCCAAATCGATGTTGCTGGCAACTTTTTATTTTGCCATCATGAACATTTTCATCAAGGCGGTGAGTCATTTACCGGCAATAGAAATTGTATTTTTCAGATGCGGTGTTTCGTTGTTGATTTGTTTTTATCAGTTGAAGAAAGAATCACTCGACTGGAAAGGTACCAACCGGAAATTATTGATTTTGCGTGGCGTTTTAGGCACTATTGCTTTGTACACGTATTTCATAACCATTTCACACATGCCATTAGGTACTGCCGTAATCATTCAGTACCTCTCTCCGATTTTCACTACTATTTTGGCGATTTTCATACTTAAAGAATATGTAAAACCAATTCAATGGCTATTTTTTATTATATCTTTTGCCGGAGTTTTTCTGATGAAAGAATTTGATGAAAGGATAGAATTGATCTATTTGCTGATTGGTTTATTTTCGGCAATCACCTCAGCATTTGTTTACATCACTATTCGCTCACTAAAAGAAAAAGAGCATCCATTAATTGTTGTATTTCACTTCCAGCTAATAGGAACTTTATCGGGGATGGTATTTTCTGTTCCGGTATTTGAAATGCCTGTTGGAATAGAATGGCTGTATTTATTAATCATTGGAATATTCACACAACTTGGCCAACTTAACATGACCAGAGCATTGCAGCAAGACCGGGTTGCCAATGTTTCGATTATAAATTACACCGGTGTAATTTATGCCATAGCTGCAGGCTTCTTATTGTTTGGGGAACACTATGGCTGGGGCACACTTGCGGGAATCGGATTGGTGCTTGCAGGCGTAGTGATGAGTATGATCTTTAAATAAAAAAGCCCGAAAAAATTCCGGGCTTTAATTCAGTTTCAACTATTTTATTAGTGACCGTGCATTCCCGGTGTGTGAGCATGTCCGTGAGCTAACTCTTCTTCAGATGCTTCACGCACTTCAATAACCTCACCACTAAAGTGTAGCTGATGTCCGGCTAACGGATGATTGAAATCCATTTTTACCGAGTCACCAGAAATGCCACTTACGCGACCATCCAAACGATTTCCATCACGGTCACTCATTGGAATAACATTTCCTACAACGAGCATCGACATATCGATTACACCATCAACTTTAAAAACATCCATAGGGATATCAACCAATGCTTCAGGCTCCAATTCACCATAAGCATTTGCAGCATCAATACTGAATGCAAAATTATTTCCTACTACCAGACCTGCTAAATTTTCTTCAAAAGCAGGAATTAGTCCCCCGGAACCAAACAGAAAGGTTAATGGGCGATCGGCACCAGCAGTTTCAATGTGTTTTTTTTCAGCTCCTGCAGGATTTGCTTCCAACCGGTAAGTAACCGAAACCACTTTGTTCTTGTCAATTTTCATGAGATTTTTTTTATAAATAAAACATCCGGAATCCCGGTTCTTTTTGAAACAGGTTCCGGTATGGTTTGGGAAGCTGAATGCAATACTGCAAAATTCGGGGAAAAAATCTGTAAATACAAAACTGCATATTTCTGTAAATCAAATAGTTGCCAGATCAGACTGTAAAATATTTGAATAATCAGGAAAAATGAGCGGTAAAGTGGAAACGTGACGGCCAGTATTCAGGCAGTAATTAAACTTAATCAATTCAACAATTCCTTCAGATTCCCCTGTTCAATTTTTTGGCGCACCATTTTCCGAAAAGGCACATTCAGGAATTTTCCTTCTACCCAGGTAATGAAATCAAAGTATTCAAAAACACTTTTTTCAAATGGATCTTTCGATAAGTTTTGTAATTCAGGTCGAAGTACCTGATAACAATTTTTAATTTCAGCAGTAGTATCGGCTTTTGAAAGTCGGTTTATAAAATTCAGAAAAACGGATTCGAACCTATAGATTCTTTTACGTTTCGATAAATAGCGTTGAGTAGAGCGGAAAGTGTACGGAATCAGATCGCTGTTTCCCATTTCGAGGTGAATAATCAGATTCAGAATACGACCCATGCAATGAATATCCTGACTTGAATCGATGTCACTATCATTCAGCAATTGATTAATCCATTTTAGTGCTCCGGAATAATCGCCCAAAGCAAAATAAACAATGGAGAGATTAAAATAAAAATAGGCGACACGAATTTTACTCAGTTTACTTTTATACTTCTTTAAACCAGATTCTATGTCATCAACCAAATCGAGAGCCATATCAAATTCTCCGGTTTGAATATAGAGACTAAGTTCAGCGCTGAATGTGCTGCTAAATAATTTGATCTCCATATCCTCATTCATCTTGCGAACATTACTGTGAGGAATGGCTTTAAGTTTACCCAGATAAACAGGTATTTCATCGAACTTCCGGAGTTGGGTGCACAAATAAATCATGTTGCTCAACACTGCAAAATATTTATTGGGCTCTTCATCAAACAACTCCGCATTTTGTTCAATTAGCTCCAGATGTTTACGAATATAGATGTACGAATTTTTATAATCACCGATTCCAAAATAGTATGCACTGTAAATGTGATAGTACAGATAGCGCGATTCGTATGATAGCGCTTTATCTTCATTCTTAAGCAGGGTATTATCGATAATAGTTTTAAAATTATTCAGCTCATTACTATCTCTTACTTTACCTTTCTTATTGAGCAATAAAAATAGTCTGCTTTTAATATACCAGAAATCGGTATAATTTTTCAGCTTGCCTAAAATCTCCTCATCCTGCTGCAGCATATTGGTAATATCCTCAATATTATTTGAAGCATATGAATCCTTTTCCATGAGACGTTTTTCCCACTTCTGAATTTCGAGCAAAGTAAAATGCTTTTCGAATCTGGTTGCCAGTTTAAAAGCACGGGCGAGTGTTTTTTTACTTTCGTCGTAAAGAGATTTCTTGAAAAGGATTTCTGTGTAATGAAGCAGGCGCTGCAACTCCACCTCAACTGAAGAATCGGCATGAAAAGCATGCAGGCTTTTCAGGATAGTTTCGTAAAGACGATTTTTAGCGATGGCAGGAGTATGGGCAAAAGTGGAGTTGGTAAATTGTACCAAAAGCTTGCCCTCATTGTATACCTCCTGTTTATCGATTGCATCAAAAAGGCTTACATATTCATTTTTATCACCAATAGTATGTCGGCTGGCAAATATTTTGAAATATCGCTTTTCAGCGGATGTTAATGATTTAATTAACCTGAAAACCTGATCTGACGACTGCTTTGACATGTTAATTTTTCAATATTTTTTGTAGTTTAATTCTTCAGTTTTAAACCGGTATAATTCAAATTGACGGGTTTATATTCTTATTCTTTTCAAATCAAATCAATTGAATTCCCGTCAATTAAGTCACCGGTTGAATTTCACTTCAATATACACAAGAATTTAACAGGTACAACATAAATGGTTAAAAATTGCCAAACTCTGATCCTGTCAGACTTGTAATTTTAGCCAAATTGAGGTAATGAAATCATATTAATATCCGATTAATAAAATCAATCCTGCTATGATATCAATCGACAAAGAATCCCGCAAAAGGCAGCTAATTGATTAGGGTGGGAACTGATATGGGAATTAAGAGGGTTGGAAAAATGAGAAAATTGTCATTGAAGCGTCAGCAAAAATGCCAAAAAAGGTTTTCAAAATTTCGAAAATCAAAAAAAGATCAAAGGTGTTTATT
Source organism: Bacteroidia bacterium (assembly GCA_016788065.1). Lineage (GTDB taxonomy): Bacteria > Bacteroidota > Bacteroidia > AKYH767-A > OLB10 > JADKJB01. The sequence goes on from JAEUTI010000084.1 coordinate 30,748, forward strand.
CAACAAATTGATATCGAGTAATTTTTTCAGCGTTTTCTCCTTGAGAGTTCGCTGCAATCCTGCAACATGCTTCATGTGGTGACAATCGGTTCCCAGGAGATCCACAATATTTTCATTCACCATTTTTTCAGCAATACGTTTTGCATCATGGCCATAATAGCCACCTAAAGAATTCAGGTTCACCTGAAGCAGGACGCCCTGATCACGAAACGTTTTGTATTGATCAAAATTATTGTGCCAGAAAGGGTATCTTTCAGGGTGAGCCAGAATAGGTTTATATCCCAGAATCTGCATTCTGAAAATCATATCTGAAATATTTTCGGGACAATTAATATAAGAAATTTCAAAAAGGAGGTAATTCGAACCAATTGTCATCAATTTCTCATTCTCGAGTTTCCTTACAAAACCATCATCAAAATAATATTCGGCAGCTGCACTGATTTCAACAGGAATTCCCTCAGCTTTAATGGCGGCACGAACATCTTCGAGACCAGCATTAATTATTTCAGGAGTGTTTCTGAAATAATCGCTCATAATATGAGGAGTCGTATATAATTTCTTGAAACCGAGACTATATAATTCTTTGATTAATGTGATGGAATCTTCTATAGTCTTTGCTCCATCATCGATACCGGGAATCAGGTGGGAATGCATATCAGTCCCTAGAAAAGAAAAGTCTGCCAAAGGCTCTTCCTTCTTACCAAATCCACCAAACAACGATTTCAACATATAGAATTACTAACCTATTTAAAATTCTTACTAAACCAATCGAAAGTAACTGCGAGACCTTCTTTCAACTTCACTTCCGGTTCATAGCCTAAGAATTTTCTTGCAAGAGAAATATCTGCCAATGAATTTTTAATATCACCCGGTCTTTCTTCGCGGTGTTTAGGTTTAGCAGGCACACCGGCAATATCAGCTAACATATGAAACAGTTCTTTCACAGATATGTTTTCGCCAACAGCCACATTATACACTTTATTAAAAGCATCGGGATGCGGAGTAAAGAATGCTCTCACATTTGCCTGAACAGCATTTTGGACAAAAGTAAAGTCACGGGTTTGTTCACCATCTCCATTCAACCAGGCATCTTTATCATTCAGCAGAGCATCCATAAACAATGGAATAGCAGCAGCATACGGGCCATTTGGATCCTGACGAGGGCCAAAGACATTAAAATATCGAAGACCAATAACTTTCATATTATAATTGAGGGCAAAAACTCCGGCATACAACTCATTGGTATATTTAGAGACTGCATAGGGAGAAAGGGATTTTCCGATTTTGGACTCAACTTTGGGCGAATCGGTAAGATCACCATAAACGGAGGAAGATGAAGCGTAGACAAAGCGCTCCACATTTGCATCGCGGGCAGCAACCAACATATTCAGAAATCCGGTCGCATTTGCAGCATGAGTTTGCTGCGGGAAGGCAATTGAGCGGGGCACTGAACCAAGTGCAGCCTGATGACTCACCAGGTTAATTCCTTCACACGCCTTAGCACATGTTTCCGGACTGGTGATATCACCTTCCAGAAATTCAAATGCAGGATTATTGAGATAGGGCTCCACATTTCGTTTGAAGCCATTCGATAAATTATCGAGGACTCTGACTTTACGTGCACCATTATTAAGAAGGTACTCAACAATATTAGATCCGATAAATCCTGCGCCACCGGTAATTAAAACCGCTTTTCCAGTGATGTCGGGTGTGTGAAAGATACCTTTGGTTAATTGCGTCATCTGCAGTAAAAATTGAGGAACGGTAAACCGTTACCTGTTCATATATTGGTTTTGGTAGTATTTTAAGTAATTTCCTGAAGTCACTTCGTCGAGCCATTCCTGATTATTCAGATACCAGTCGACTGTTAATTCAAGACCTGTTTCAAAAGTGATTGATGGTTCCCAGTTAAGCTCTCGTTTAAGTTTGGAAGAATCGATTGCATATCGCAGGTCATGACCTGCACGATCTTTTACAAAGGTTATCAATTTGGCAGAAGTTCCCGGCTCCCGATTCAACTTTTGATCCATCAACCTGCACAAATACATCACCAGGTCAATGTTTTTCCATTCATTGTTTCCGCCAATATTATAGGTTTCGCCAATAACTCCTTTATGGAAAATAGTATCAATGGCAGCAGCATGATCATTCACCCAAAGCCAATCGCGCACATTCTCACCTTTTCCGTAAACAGGTAAAGGTTTATTGTTTTTGATATTATGAATCATGAGAGGAATTAACTTCTCAGGAAACTGATAAGCGCCGTAGTTATTCGAGCAATTTGAAATCACCACGGGCAATTTGAAAGTATGATAATAGGCACGAACTAAATGGTCGGAGGATGCTTTAGATGCAGAATAAGGGCTTCTGGGGTCGTAAGGTGTGGTCTCGGTAAAGTGACCTGTGCTACCTAATGAACCATAAACTTCATCTGTTGAAATGTGATAAAAGCGATGTTTATTATTTTCATCATTACCATCACGCCAGAGCATTCTGGAGGCATTGAGTAAATTAGCAGTACCCAGCACATTGGTTTTTACAAACTCCAGTGGATTGGTGATACTTCTATCGACATGAGATTCGGCAGCTAGATGAATAATTGCGTCAAACTGATTTTCCTGAAAAAGATTTCTTATGAATGCTTCATCAGCAATATCACCTTTTATAAACTTATAATTTGCGGCATCTTCAATGTCACGAATATTTTCCAGATTACCTGCGTAAGTGAGATTATCGAGATTATAAATCAGATACTGAGGGTAGTTCAGAACAAAGCGTCGCACAACATGCGAACCAATGAAACCTGCTCCTCCGGTGATTAATAATTTCATGACTTCACGAATCCCTTTTCGGATGTTTGAGAATTAGTTTTTTTATCGAGTGCTTTTTCCCAGGCCCATGCGCTGGCAACCATTTCATCGAGTGATTTTTCAGCTTTCCAGTTGAGCACTTTATTTGCAAGACTTGTATCTGCCCACACCTGCTCAACATCTCCCGGTCTGCGATCGGTAATTTTATAATTTAACTTTAAGGCATTCACTCTTTCAAAGGCATTGATCATTCCAAATACAGAAATACCTATTCCTGTCCCCAAATTAAACACCTCGAAACGTTCCGGAGAGCCGGCTGAATGAAGTCGTTCAATTGCTGCAACATGTGCTTTGGCAACATCTACTACATGGATGTAATCACGGACACAAGTTCCATCGGGAGTATTATAATCGGTGCCAAATACACTGAATGATTCGCGTTTACCAATAGCCACCTGAGTAATAATTGGCATCAGATTAGCGGGAGCTCCCTGAGGATACTCTCCTATCAAAGCAGAATGATGGGCGCCAACCGGATTAAAGTAACGTAAAGAAATCACTTTCATTGTGGTAGCCTGAACAGTATCAGCAAGAATATCTTCAGCGATTTTCTTGGTATTCCCGTAAGGCGATTCTGCCTTTTTAAGTGGCGCGAATTCATTTACCGGAAGTACATCGGGTTGGCCATAAACGGTGCATGATGAGGAAAAAACCAGGTCGTAACAACCGATACTCATGGCTCCTTCGATAACATTCAGGAGTGAATCGATATTATTTCTGTAGTAAAGCAGCGGATTACTGACTGATTCGCCAACTAATTTTTTTGCAGCGAAGTGAATAACCGCATGCGGTTTATGTTTCTGAAAAAGCTCAAGTGTTGCATTGCGGTCACAGAGATCCATCTTGATAAAAAGTGGTTGAATACCATTTGAAATAACACGAATGGCATCTACAACTTCGAGTCTGGAGTTGGAAAGATCATCAGCGATAATTACGTCGTAACCTTTGCTGATTAATTCCACCACAGTATGAGAACCGATGAACCCGGTCCCTCCTGTTACCAGAATTTTTCTTTTATCACTCATCTGCGAATGTTGTTTGTAATCTGCGAAAAATTACAAACTCCAGTATTTTAATTGGTGAATTTTACCTCTTAGAATACCTTTCAAATCGACAATCACTGCATCGGGATTACAAATAGTGAGCAGGTATTTTTCATCTACATTGAGGTATTCTTTATGATTCACTGCTATAACAACAGCATCGTATCCGGTACCAATTTTTTCAACAAGTTCAAACCCATACTCATGGTGCAATTCTTTAGAATCGGCATGCGGATCGGTAACTTCGGTTTTCACGCCATAAGACTTGAACTCATTAATAACATCGGCAACTTTAGAATTACGGATATCTTCCACATCTTCTTTAAAGGTAGCACCCATTACAAGCACTCTGGCCTTATTAATATCTTTTCCAAGTGCGATTAGCTTCTTCACTGTTTGTTTCGCCACATAAAAGCCCATGGAGTCATTCACATAACGTCCTGAATTAATAACCTGAGCATGATAACCAAGTTCCTGAGCTTTGTAAGTCAGATAATATGGATCGACACCGATACAGTGGCCACCAACGAGTCCCGGCATAAATTTCAGGAAATTCCATTTAGTACCGGCAGCTTCAAGAACTTCATAAGTATTGATCCCCATTTTATTGAAGATAATAGAAAGCTCGTTCATCAGTGCAATATTCACATCACGCTGTGTGTTCTCAATAATTTTAGCTGCTTCAGCCACTTTAATAGAGCTTGCTTTATGAACACCGGCTTGTACAACAATCTGGTATGTTTTGGCAATTTCTTCAAGTGATTCTGGTGAACAACCGGAAACCACTTTCATGATTTTAGCCAGTGTATGTTCTTTATCACCGGGATTTATTCTTTCAGGAGAATATCCGATTTTAAAATCCTCCATGAATTTCAATCCGGATACTTCTTCCAGTACGGGAATACAATCTTCTTCGGTGCAACCGGGATAAACGGTAGATTCATAAACAACATAATCACCTTTCTTAAGCACTTTTCCGATGGTTCGGGAAGCAGATAAAATAGGTTTCAGATCGGGCAGGTTATGTTCATCGATTGGAGTTGGAACAGCAACAATAAAGAATGAAGCCTCCTTGAGTTCATCGAGTGAATCAGTGAACACGATATCGCAACCAACAAAAGCCTCGGAATCGAGTTCACCGCTGGGGTCAATACCATTTTTCATAAGATCCACACGACCTTTATTGATATCAAAACCAATAACCGATACTTTGCGGGCGAATTCGAGAGCGATAGGCAAACCAACGTAGCCCAGTCCGATTACTGCAATTTTTTTCTTTTTACTGATGATGTCCTGATACATGCTGTTTATTTTACTTTTTTTTGAGATTTCTTAATGCGTAAATTCTTTCTATAATTTCAACTACTTTCAATCCTTCAAGAGCATTGGTAGTAATGGATGTTCTTCCTTTTAAAGTATCGATAACATTTTCGATAATAAAGTGGTGATTCGCTGCTGATCCTTTGTAAGCACCATAATCGTTGGCGGGACTAACCGGATCTAATTTCGGCATTGAATAATTGTCGATATGGCAATACTCAACTTCATTCATATACTGGCCACCGATCTTCACACTGCCTTTGCTTCCTACCACAGAAATTGAGCTTTCCATATTGGAATCCCACACGGCTGTAGTGTAATTGATACAACCCATTCCGCCATTATTGAATCGGAAATTTACAAATCCGGAATCTTCGAAAGCGGTACTATGTTCGTGAGTAAAGTCATCGAATTTCGCCTGAATATCTACGATATCGCCGAAAATCCAGTACATAATATCAATGAAGTGCGAGAATTGTGTAAATAAAGTTCCACCATCAAGATCAGCTGTACCTTTCCAGTTACCTTTCTTGTAATAACGATCGTCACGATTCCAGTAACATGTTAACTGAACCATGAAAATTTCTCCCAAAATCTGATCCTGCACAATTGACTTGAGCCATTGACTTGGCGGAGAGTAACGGTTCTGCATTACACAGAAAACGTTTTTATGAACCTGTAATGCTTTAAAAATAATTTTCTCGCAATCGGCTTTATTCAGAGCCATAGGTTTTTCACAAACCACATGCTTAAAATTCTCGAGTGCAATCAGAGCATGTTCTGCATGTAAGCCATTTGGAGAACACACATTCACTACATCAATTTCAATTCCTGAAGCGAACATATCTTCAGCCTTGGTAAAACAAGGAACCTGAAAGGCATCTGCTCCTGTTGTTTCAGGAGGCAGAATATCGCACATGGCAACCAACTGTGCTTCGGGGTGACGACGCACCATTTCGGCATGACGTTTACCAATGTGTCCGCTACCAATTACGGCAAATTTAACCGGTCCTGAAATCGATCTGTACATTATGCGATTTTTGAAACTTTATTATTTTCCAGACGATACTTGTCGTGACTTTCGGGGCATTCAGCAACACCATCCACAAATTTCAATTTGTGACCATACTCACTCATCCAACCGGTTTGACGAGCCGGATTACCGACCATGAGTGCGTATGCAGGAACATCTTTGGTAACAACGGTTCCGGCACCAATGAAAGCATACTCACCTATGTCATGTCCACAAACGATTGTTGCATTAGCACCAATTGAAGCGCCTTTTTTTACTACCGTTTTAAGATATTGTCCACGTCTGTTGATAGCGCTTCGGGGATTCATTACATTGGTAAAAACCATGCTGGGTCCAAGAAACACATCATCTTCACAGATTACTCCGGTATAAATGGAAACATTGTTCTGAACTTTTACATTATTTCCCAAAACAACATCCGGGGAAACAACAACATTCTGTCCGATATTGCAATTCTCACCAATCACACAATTAGGCATGATATGCGAGAAGTGCCAGACTTTAGTACCTTTTCCTATTTTGCAGCCTTCATCAACGATGGCAGAGTCGTGAACGTAGTAATCCATATATTAAATTAAATAATCAACTAAACCGGTGAGCCGATTTTGTAAGCTCTTCCGGGGGTAGACTTTTGAAATATTCATAAGTCCTTTTCAATCCTTCAGCTCTGCTTACTTTAGGTTCCCAACCTAAAATTTCGCGCGCTTTAGAAATATCAGGCTGACGTTGTTTAGGATCATCCTGTGGGAGTGGTTTGAATACCATCTTTACAGAAGAGCCTGTAAGCTTCAATATTTCTTCACCGAATTCACACATGGTAATTTCAGAAGGGTTACCAATATTAACGGGATGCGCATAATTGCTTAGCAATAAACGGTAAATTCCTTCAACCAAATCATCGACGTAGCAAAACGAACGTGTTTGACTTCCATCACCGAAAACGGTAAGATCTTCACCACGCAGTGCTTGTCCGATAAAAGCCGGCAATACACGACCATCATTCAGTCGCATCCTTGGTCCGTAGGTATTAAAGATTCTTACAATTCTGGTTTCGAGTCCGTGATACGTATGGTAAGCCATGGTGATAGCTTCCTGGAAACGCTTTGCTTCATCATATACACCACGAGGTCCAACAGGATTTACATTTCCCCAATACTCTTCAGTCTGTGGGTGTACCGTTGGATCGCCATAAACTTCGGAAGTGGAAGCAACAAGAATGCGTGCATTTTTAGCTTTTGCCAGTCCCAATAAATTATGTGTTCCTAACGAGCCAACTTTAAGTGTCTGAATTGGAATTTTCAGGTAATCGATAGGACTTGCAGGACTTGCGAAGTGCAGGATATAATCGAGTTTACCGGGAACAAAAACGAACTTGGAAACATCATGATGATAGAATTCAAATTCTTTAAGTTTGAAAAGATGCTGGATATTTGCAAGATCACCTGTGATCAGATTATCCATACCAACGACATCATAACCTTCTTTTATAAAGCGGTCGCATAAATGAGAGCCCAGGAAACCGGCGGCACCTGTAATCAAAACTCTTTTTCCCTTATTTGCTGACATAAAATTTCGTTTATTGAGTTACTGCTGAACGTCCCATTGAATTATAATAGAAACCAAGCTCTTTCATTTTCACCGGGTCATATAAATTTCTGCCATCGAATATAACTTTGTCATTCATAAGGCTTGCCATTTTATCGAACTCCGGAGTACGGAACACAGACCATTCGGTAGCAATCAGCAATGCATCGGCACCTTTAACAGTTGAATAAGCATCATCGCAATACGTAATTTTATCGCCAACTACCTTCTTCACATTATTCATTGCTTCCGGATCGAAAGCAGAAACTGTAGCGTCATCTTTCAGAAGCTGATCAATAATAAACAATGCAGGTGCCTCTCTGATATCATCGGTATCGGGTTTAAATGCAAGACCCCAGACTGCGATTTTCTTTCCTTTAAGATCATTATTAAAATAATTTCTGATCTTCTCAACAATGATTGTACGTTGAGCATAGTTCACATCCATAACAGATGAGAGCACTTTGAAATTGTAGTTATAATCTTCGGATGTTTTGGCAAGCGCCTGAACATCTTTAGGGAAACAACTTCCGCCATAACCGATTCCTGCGAAGAGGAAACGTTTACCGATACGACTATCAGAACCGATACCAATACGAATCATATCAACATTAGCACCTACCTTCTCGCAAAGGTTTGCTATTTCATTCATGAAAGTAATTTTAGTTGCCAGGAAAGCATTAGCGGCATACTTGGTAAGTTCAGAAGAGCGTGCATCCATATAATAAATCGGATTTCCCTGACGCACAAATGGCGCATAGAGATCAGCCATAATTTTGCGTGCTTTTTCAGAATCGGTACCAATCACAACGCGATCAGGCTTCATAAAATCATCCACTGCAAATCCTTCACGTAAAAATTCAGGATTAGAAACTACATCGAAAGGCGTTGTACAGTTCTTCTTAATTGCTGCATCAACTTTTTCAGCTGTTCCAACAGGAACTGTTGATTTATTAATTACCACTTTATAATCGGTAATTAATTTACCTAACTGATCGGCAACACCAAGAATATAACTTAAGTCAGCAGAGCCATCTTCACCCGGAGGTGTTGGCAATGCGAGAAATATAATAGAAGCATCTTTAACTGCAGAAGCAAGATCAGTTGTAAAATTCAATCTTCCCTGTTTCAGATTTCTTTCAAAAAGCACATCCAGATGCGGTTCGTAAATAGGAATTTTACCCGCCTTCATAGATGCAACTTTATTCGCATCAATATCAACGCAAATTACATGATTACCCATTTCGGCAAAACATGTTCCGGTTACTAGCCCAACGTAACCTGTACCAACAACAGCAATGTTCATAGCTTGTTCAAATTTTTTTTTAATTTGTTAATGTTTATTTATTCAAGTACTCCAGCACACCTGAAACTATAAACTCCATATCGGCTTCCGACATCTCCGTGTGCATGGGCAGAGAAATAACATTTTTGCACAGGTGTTCGGTAACCGGGAAGTCCCCTTCTTTATAACGGGGGTCCATATATGCTTTTTGTAAATGCAAAGGAACGGGATAATAAATCATGGAAGGTATCCCTTTAGCAGCCAGAAAATCCCGCATTGCTGTTCTGTCGACACCATTTAAAACAAGCGTGTACTGATGGAACACATGCGTTGACTTTGGATCTCTGACCGGTATTTTAACTTTCGGATGATTTGCGAAAGATTTATCATAGTAAGCAGCAACTTTATTTCGTGCTGCGGCATATTCATCGAGGTGACGCAATTTAATTCGCAGAATGGCAGCCTGCATGGAATCGAGGCGGGAATTTACACCAATCTCATCGTGATAATATTGAACAGATTGCCCATGATTGGCAACCATTCTTATTTTTTTTGCGATATCATCATTTTCCGTGAAAATTGCTCCGCCATCTCCATAGCATCCCAGATTTTTTGAAGGGAAAAAAGAAGTGCAACCGATATCACCTATTGTTCCGGCTTTCTTTTTGCTTCCATCAGCAAAAGTGTAATCAGCTCCAATTGCCTGAGCAACATCCTCAATAACATACAAATTATGTTTTTTGGCTATTGCCATAATTTCATCCATTTTGGCACACTGTCCGAATAAATGCACAGGGACAATTGCTTTTGTTTTTGGAGTGATTGCTTTTTCTACAGCAGCGGGATCAATGGTAAAAGTATCTTCAAAAACATCCACCAATACTGGCTTTAATTTCAGTAGCGCAATTACTTCGGCTGTAGCCACGTAGGTAAAATTTCCGGTGATAACTTCATCACCAGGTTGTAAATTAAGCGCCATCATAGCAATTTGAAGCGCATCAGTACCATTTGCACATGGAATTACATGTTTGGCACCAAGATATTTTTCAAGTTCCGCCTGAAAAGATTTCACTTCAGGACCATTTATGAATGCCGACGATGCGATTACGTCAAGGACAGCTTTATCGATTTCAGGTTTTATTTTTTCGTATTGGCTGACTAGGTCAACCATGGCTAACTTTCTCATTTTTCTTTTAATAAGGCGGCAAAGATACGACTTATACCATCATTTTCTAAGCAAAATACAACGAAACCATACGTAAGATACTTCCCGGGCAGGGTAAACTTAAAAAGTATCCAAATGCCTAATTATCAATTATATACATAACTTGTGAGCCTTAATCAAATATTGTGTAATTTGGCAGACTCAAAGACTGTTTATGAAGCGTGTTATACTTACTTTGATTATTATAGTTTCCTGTTTTTCAAGATCTTATTCCCAAAGCGGAGTAAAAGATTCCATAATCAGGTTCCCGTTTGTGGGAGTCAGTTATGGCATATATCAACCCGGAGGGGATCTTTCTGACCGTTTTGGGGTGACTTCCATGTTATCGGGAGACGTTTTATTCAAGAGCAAAAAAAATCTGCTTTTCGGGTTTTCTGGGGGATTTATGTTTGGCGATAAAGTCAAAGAACCGGATCTTTTGAAGTCTATATACACTCAAAATGAACAGATTATAGGTTATGATGGGTTGTATGCAGATGTTAGAATTTTTGAAAGAGGCTATCAGTTTAGTGGGACTTTCGGGAAAATTTTCGCTTTTAAAAAACCAAATCCCAATAGTGGAATTATTGTTATCGGTGGACCGGGATTTATGCAGCATAAGATCCGCATTGAAAATGTAGGAAATACGGCTCCTCAGTTGACGAAAGAATATTTGAAAGGATATGACCGGCTCACCAATGGTTTAATGATGCGGGAATTTGTTGGGTATGTTTATTTCAGCAACCACCAGTTGGTGAATTTTTATGCCGGAATGGAGTTTATACAGGCTTTTACTCAAAGCCGGAGGGATTATAATTTCGATACACCTGAATTGAAAGACAACGAAAATCGAACCGATTTGCTTTATGGTTTTAAGGTTGGATGGATATTACCATTGTATAAAAAGAAACCTGCTTCGTATTATTTCTATTAGATATGACTTTACTCTACCTCGTTGCGGTTAAATTGTATGCATTTGCTATTGTAATTGCTTCTTTATTCAATAAAAAAGCAGCGCAATGGGTTTCCGGACGAAAAAACTGGAAGTCAAAAATTGCATCTGTACTTAAGCCGGGGGAGAAAAGATTACTATTTCATTGTGCTTCATTTGGTGAATTTGAACAGGGGAAACCGGTACTCGAAGCGCTCAAGAATCACTATCCACAACACAAAATTGTGCTAACTTTTTTCTCACCATCCGGATATGAAAATAAAAAAAATGATCCGCTTGCTGATTACGTTTTTTACCTTCCGGTAGATGGTCCATTCAATTCTAAAAATTTCATTGAATTGATTCAGCCTGAAATGGCATTTTTTGTTAAATATGATTTCTGGCATTATTATATCAAGACATTCAAGGACAAAAAAATTCCGGTATATTTTGTTTCATCTATATTCAGACCAACGCAGATTTTCTTTCAGTGGTATGGAAAATTCTTTGATAAAATGCTGCGTAGGGTAACTCATTTTTTTGTGCAGAATCAGGGATCACTGGAATTGCTATACAAAAATTCCATCCCACAGGTTACTGTAACAGGTGACACGAGATTCGATCGTGTTTTTGAAGCAAGTCAGCATCCCAAACCGCTGCCTGAAATTGAAACTTTCAAAGGAAAGCATAAACTTTTTGTTGCAGGAAGCACCTGGGGTGCCGATGAGCAATTGGTAGCAGCATTGATACCGGATTTAGAGAGTGATTACAAGATTATTGTAGTTCCTCATGAAATAAAAGAAACAAAAATTTCTAAACTCAAGATCTTATTAGGTAATGAAGCTATTCGTTATACGGAATGGGATAAAAAGCAAACCTCTGCCCGAATTTTGATCATAGATAACATGGGAATGTTAGCTTCAATTTATCAGTATGCGGATCTGGTTTATATTGGTGGTGGGTTTGGAAAAGGTATTCATAACATTCTGGAAGCTGCAGTTTATGGCACACCTATAATATTCGGACCCAAGTATAAAAAGTTCAGAGAAGCCGATGAATTGGTGCATTGGAAAGGTGCATTTTCGATTAATAATGAACGTGGGCTAAGAGATAAAGTTTTTGAACTTATTCATGAACCCGGCCGTATTGACAAAATTAAAGAGATTAATACTCGTTATATCAACAACAACAAAGGCGCCACTAATCTCATTATAAATTATCTGAAAATGAACCCATGATCAGTTCATTATAAATTCAATATTTTGACTGACTTATATTGAATTCTGTTTTTCGAATTGACTCTTAGAATTGAAATTCCCGAAGGTAAATTCTGCTTTTGCAAAACCAGTTGAATGCTCTTAACATCTGCCGAACTGATCAACTTACCGTTCATATCGCATAAAATGAAATGATCTCCGGCATTCATTCCGGTTATTACAAATTCTGTTCCCGCATCATGCACCTGAAGTATTTCCTGATTTACAGTTTCTAAAACTTCAGACAGTGTTTGCCATTCATATGCACCAATATCATAGCCATTTCCGGAAGGCCTGGAATTTCCATCTAAATCGATTGTAACAATTGAACTCACTGCTGATGATCCGGCGTCGATTATTGCAACAGCGGAATTTAATGGATGAAAATTAGCAGAAGCAGGATTCTGGAATATAGAATTTACAGACCCTGCAACAGTTGAATGCAAATCATACCCCAGGCCTTGCCATTGATTTAAGTTCAAAATTGTTGCATCCCCATCGGGAGAAAGCACATTGGTTAAAACATTATAATCACTCACAAAACCCTGCAATGCTGAAGCAGCAATTACAATACTTCCTCTCCAGGAATGTTTGTTTATAAAAATATTATTCAGAACTTGATTTGCAGTGCAGTCATCGGTAATATTTAAGCACCACCTGCCATTGGAGGCATTAACCACGGTATTGTTATAAACCTTATTTCCGGTACTTGGTGCGCCAGCATCTATTTGGTATAAACTGATGCCGCTGGCATGATTTTCATATAAAAGATTATTGAAAATTTGAGAATTTACAACGCCATCACAATTTATCCCACTCCCTCCTGCTGCACCATTTTCATAAATAATATTTCCATAAACTTTGGCGTCGCTTAGCACACCATCACCACCCATGCTCACATCACCATTCATGTGAATTCCACATCTGTTATTGTGATGCGAAATATTATTTCTGATAATCGCATGATCCGCACTGTTACTATGATAAATCCCATGTTCATCAGCACTGTAACTACATTCATTATTTTCGATAGTGATATAATCTGCAAACCCCGTAAATATTCCCCATTTGAAATTATCTGTACATTTGTTATTGCTGATTGTTACATGACTACTCAATGCAACTCTTATGCCGGCCCGTGGCATACCTTCGACATGAAATCCGTTCACGACAACATAGTCAGCATTTTCAATATTTACTCCATCTACATTGTTATAACTGCAAGGTGAGTCTATGATAACTCCTGAAGAAGATGCCATAAATACAACCGGATTTGACTGTGTTCCATTCACATTCATAAAATCAAACCCTTGATAAGTTCCGGGCATTACAATTACTGAGTCTCCTGCAACAATCAATTCTGATGCATGCTGAATTGTAGAAAAAGCAGTTAAACTGCTGAGCCCATTGTTGCTATTATTTCCATTTTGTGAAACATAGTACGTTGCTGCATAGGAGTTAATTGAAGCAATTAATACTCCGGTAAGTAACAATAAGTTTTTCATTGGATAGAATTTATGGGTCGTTACAAATTAAGCAGACAAAGCAAATTAAATGTTTAAAAAACACAAATTTGATGCATTTGTAAGATTTGCTTACTAAAAAGGGCAATTCAGAATCATTGCAAACAAAAAAAGCCCCCATCCGAAGATGAGGGCTTTTGATTGATTCCGGTGAAGGAATCTTTTTACTTAATATTTATCTATTGCACTGCAATTCGGATCTGATTGCTAAATCCATCATTGCTGCGAACTGTTAGCATATACATACCTTTCGACAACTTGCTCACATCTACAGTGGTTGTTTTCATGCCACCTGTTGTGTTCATTTGTCCGGTATACACCACACGTCCTGATACATCTGTCATCTCAAGTGCATAGGTATTCGATGTTTCTGCTGTTACTTCTATTGTCAGTTCACTGGCCACCGGATTTGGATAAGCATTCACCTTTACTCCAGGGATTTCATTGCCTGACAATTTACAGTTAACTATTACATTCAGGGTTCTGGTTCCCGATACACCACAACTGTTCGTTGCTGTTACTGTTACCAAACCACCTGTTGTGCCCCAGTCTACAAAAATACTTGGTGTGCCCTGACCAGCTATTATGGTAGTACCTGTTGGCACAACCCATGTATAGTTGCTTGCACCAAACATCGTTGCTATGCTATAGTTCAAACCTTGTTCACCGGTACAAACCGTGATTGGTCCACTGATTACTCCCGGTGATGCAGGTACTCCTTTAACATTGATACAACGTGCTGAACTGGTTCCACAACCGTTTTGTGCCGTTACACACAATTGACCATTATTGAAGCCATTTGGATAACTTACTTCTACTGTGTTGGTTCCTTGTCCAGATACAATCGTTGCACCCGATGGTGCAGTCCAGTTATACGCCGTTACGCCGCTAACTGCCGGAACTGAATAAGTAACCGTTGAATTACAAACCCCATTACTTATTCCGGAGATATTACCCGGTGTAACTGGCAATGTACTGCTCACTGTTTTACAACGTGCTGCTGAAGTTACACCGCAGTTCGATGTTCCCGTTACGCAAAGGTTGCCGATATTAAAGCCTGGTGCTACACTTACCGTTACCGAGTTGGTACCTTGACCCGAAGTGATCGTTACTCCCGCTGGGGCTGTCCATGCATACG